>NZ_JNIS01000001.1:0-653750 GCF_000702625.1 Exiguobacterium oxidotolerans JCM 12280
AAACGCGACTTAATCACGACGCTCGTCGGCGTGCGCGGGACAATCACGATGGTCGGTGTGTTATCGCTGCCGTTTTTGACGGACGCCGGGATTGCGTTCCCGGAACGGTCGTTGATCATCTTCCTCGCAGCGGGCGTCATCATCTTTACGTTAGTGCTCGCGACAATTGCCTTACCGCTATTGAGTCCAAAAGGTGCGGTCAGCCAAACGGATCTTGACTTGAATGCCCAAAAACAACGAATGATGTTACGGGCGATTCAGGAAGTCAAACAAGCGACGAATTCCGATAATTCACCGGTCGCGTTTGATTTGCTGAACGAATACCATGTCATGTTGCGGTTGTTACGTGCCGAAGAGAAGAGCGAACAGGAGCTCAACGTCTACAACGAACAGTTAAAGGAACTGCGCCTTGAAGCCGTCGCGTGGGAAACGGAATTCGTCAAAGCGTTCTTTAAGAACCATGACGTGCCGGATTTACTGAAAAAAGAAACGGTTGCCTCGATTGAACACCGGCGCCGGGCGATTCATTCCGAATCGACGGTCCGGCTTTATCAGCCGTTACGGAAGTTGATGCGAAAACGTAAACGGTTCACGTTGTCACCGGATGAATTGATTCGTCTGACGGAGATGGAACATGCCCTTTATGAACATGTCATCGGCGACATCATCGACCGGCTCGAGACGTGCCGTGACAAGTATCCGACGGAAGTCGTTCAAAGCGTCAAAGGACATTACTTCCGCCTCCGCGGTAAACATACGCAGTGGGCGTCACCGGTCGGCAGTAAGGGCGACGTCGAACAGCAAAAAGAAGAACTGTGCTTACGGGCGATCGAAGTCCAGCGGCAAGAAATTGCCGAAATGTCGAAGGAAGGGGACCTTTCTTCGGAAAAAGAAAAAGAGTTACGCCGCTTCATCCACTACATCGAAAGCGTCGTTCTCTATGAATATGTCGATTAACTAAAAAAGTCCCGCCTCTGATGATTCAGAAGCGGGACTTTTTTTGCGCCAAGAGAGTGGTGTAATGCTCTTTCAGCCGTTTTAAAGCGCGCTCCGTCTTGAATCGCTTCCAAAGCGAAGAGCAATCGGTCGCGACCCTGTAGCACAGCTGCAGCGGGCGTGGAAGGTTGCCGCTTTGAAGACGAGGCGAGACAGGGAAGCGCAAACGGATTGTATCTCGACATAACAGGTTTACGCTGCTTAAACGTTTGTCTACATGATGAAAATCCCGCCTCTGTTGTTTCAGAAGCGGGATTTTTGGGTTTATCCGAGTGACAAATATTTGACTTCGAGGTAATCCTCGATGCCGTAGACGCCGCCTTCACGGCCGAGTCCACTTTCTTTGTAGCCGCCGAATGGTGCTTGGGCAGCAGACGGTGCGCCGTCATTCAAGCCGACGATGCCGTACTCGAGTTTTTTACCGAGCAGGAGCGCTTCATCGATTCGTTCAGAAAACGCATATGCGGCAAGTCCGTATGGTGTATTGTTTGCCCGTTCGATGACTTCGTCAAGTGTCTCGAAGACCGAGATTGGTGCGAGCGGACCAAATGTTTCTTCCTGCATACAAATCATGTCTTCCGTGACGTTCGCGAGAACTGTCGGTGTGACGAAGTAACCGACCGAGTCGTCGATTGTACCGCCTGTTAAGATCGTTGCACCTTTCGCAACCGCGTCGTCGATGTGTGCTTTGACTTTCTCGACGGCTTTTGCGTTAATCAAGGGTCCGATCGTTGAATCGGCGTCAAGACCGTTCCCGACTTTTAGTTTGTTCACTTCCGCGACGAACTTCTCCGTGAAGGCATCGAGCACAGAGGCTTGGACGTAAAAGCGGTTCGTTGCGACACAGGCCTGGCCACCGTTGCGGAATTTCGAGCGGATTGCTTGTGTCACGGCTTTATCGATGTCGGCGTTTTCCGTGACGATGAACGGTGCATGCCCCCCGAGTTCGAGTGATAGTTTTTTCATCGTATCGGCTGCTTGGCGCATGATCAATTTACCGACGGCAGTAGAGCCGGTGAACGTGATTTTGCGAACACGGCGTTCGGCTTGCCAAACACCGCTGATTGTTGCGGCGTCACCTGTCAAGACGTTGATGACACCAGCCGGAATGCCTGCTTCTTCAGCAAGTTCGACGAGGCGAAGGGCTGTAAAAGGAGTTTCTTCCGACGGTTTTAAGACGACCGTACAACCGGCTGCAAGAGCTGGGGCAAGTTTTCGTGTAATCATCGCAGCGGGGAAGTTCCACGGCGTGATCGCAGCGACGACGCCGACCGGTTCTTTTTCGACGAACAGGCGTTTACCCGGAACTGATGCCGGAATTGTTTCCCCGTATATCCGGCGTGCTTCTTCTGCATACCAGCGGACATATTGATTGCCGTAATCGACTTCACCGAGTGCTTCGACAAACGGTTTCCCTTGTTCGCGTGTCATGATGTCAGCGACTTCGTCCCGGTGTTCATTGATCAAGCGGTACCAGGCATCGATTTTATCGGCACGCGCATCCGCCGTTAAGCTTGACCAGGTGACGAAGGCATCGCTCGCCGCGTCGACTGCCCGCAACGCGTCATCTGCCGAACTGCTTGGGACATGCCCGAGTAATTCTTTTGTTGCCGGGTTAAAGACCGGAATCGTTTGTTCTGTTTCGTACCATTGTCCGTTCACTACATTTTTTTCAATCATGTGTTGCACCTCCGTGTGTTTTCATTACGTCCCTAATTAAACACCCGGAAAGTGCATTTGTGTACTTCCGCTTTGGAGGGGGGGCATAACGGAATGGAATGAGTGGAGGGAAGTAAGGTTTTAAATAATCGATTGACCCGTTTAATGAGGTTGCGACTTTTCATGTCCCATTAAATGGGTATGATTTAGATGGAAGGACAGGCGAGTCGTCCATTGGCGACTGGTGCCGGAACTTCAAACTGGTTCGTCTGGAAAGGGTGCAGAACAATGCAAACAGGATACAAGCTGTTGCTCGCAGCAACGATTGTCAGTTCTTCGATTGGATGGAGTCATCAAGTATCAGCACAAAACGATACATATCAAATCGTTTCTACGAGTTATCAACAGCCGCTCACGACAGTTGAGACGTATGTCGGAAGCAAACGAGTCGAGACAGTGCGTTATGCAATCGGCAGTGTCGATCATTTGAACGATGACTTAATGTACAGTGCTGAGACGGATCAGGTCGTCGATTTAAAAAATAGTAAAGGGACAGTCAAACCGGTCGCACCGGCCCCGATGCGGATTAAAAAATACAAAAATGCGTTTTACGCGATGAGTATCTCGGGCTTCAATCAATTTTCACTGACAAAATATTCGCTGGATTTCAAGAAAATCGGAACAACCAAGCGGTATACCGGATTCGGGAAAGAGTTAATCGTGACGGGTGGGAAATTGTACGTCTTAGCGGACCATATGAAGGGAAACGATTATGCCATCACACTACATACGTTTGATACCACATCTTTCAAGTCTCTTCATCAGAAGACGTTCAAGCAGTTACTACAGGCTGATCAAATCCGTCAGGACGGCTCACAGCTGAAAATTTACGGCATCTCTCCCGAAAACGATGAAAAATTGACGATTCTGTCTTATGACGTCAAGAAACAGCACGTGACGAAAACGATGACGACGAACCAGTACGTCAAGGGCGGGGTCGAGAAAACGCAAATCCTTTCAAAGGATACTGAATTAATCTTCAATCAGGACCGAATGTATGAAATCAATCATAAGACGAAACAAGTCCGTGTCTTATATGATGGTAAACATGATTTGGTCGACTATGCGTATGATGCCAAGACAAAAACGTATCATGTCCTCGAAGAAATCACGAAAACAGCCGAATTCCGGGTGAAGACATTGAACCGTCACTTTAAGCCGATTGCGGAATACCGCTTGAAAAAATCCGATAGTGTCAGACCGTTCCGTGTGTTGTGAAGAACGCGCTATCGGGAAATCAAGCGTCTGTTTTCGTTGCTTTCCTCGGGCGAGGCGCAAGCCGTTGCTCCTTGATCCTGACGGACAACGAGCAGGGTCTTGCCTGCCTCTGAAAGTGCGTTATAAACGCACTTTACCCCGTAGGAGTCAACGAAACGTGACGCTTTTTTAGTGAATACGATGAGGGAAATCCAGGATTGCCGCTTTGAAGACGAGGCGAGACAGGGAAGCGCAAACGAATTGCCTCTCGATATCGCATGTTCAAAGTTTGTCTACACACTGAAGAAACAAGTCCTGTGACTTGTTTCTTTTTTTAGCTTAGCAGACCGGTCAGTCGCTCACCCCGAAGACGGTATGTCTCAAAGTGAAGTTGCAGCGAATTGTACAGTTCTGAATCTTGTCCTGCTTCCTGCATTAAATGTGTCGTCTGTTCGACGAAATGTAAATTGAAGCAGCCCGAGAGCCACAGCAACGAAGCCAGTCGCGCATTATCTTTCGGCACGAGCACGGTTGGGGAGTTGTAGTGGGCCAGTAATGATTTAGCGAGATGACCGGACACATCATGCGATTCAATACTCTCCGTCCGGGCATACCATTTGATCAGCCAGGCTAAATCTTGCACGCGGTCCGTTGCGCCGATATGTTCATGGTCGACAATTCCGACGATTTTTTGATTCGGATTCCATAAGAAGTTGAGCGAATTCAAGTCGGTCGAGATGACCGGTTGAGTAGAAAAATGGTTTCTATGTTTCGCAACGTCAATATGTTGGTGCGCAAGACTCAGATACTCCTGAAACGAATCCCGGACTGATTCCGGCATCGATGAAAACGAAAGCTCTTGCAAATCATGGAACCAACGCTGATAGGCCACCGTATGGTCGACGAATGGAAAGTGAAACGCCTGATAGTTGCGTGACAAATCATGCAATTGACGGGCTAGTGTTCCAATTTGAGCAGCGGAATGCATCGTATTAGCTGTCACATGGTGTCCGGCCATCCAGTGAAACAGACAACATGTCCACTTCTGTCCGGTCGGATCCTGGACTGTCGTGAAAAGCCCCTCATGTATCGGTTGTACGCGTTTCATGAACGGGATGCCATTTGCCCGCAGATAGTCGCTATATCGTAACTGTTCCGTAAGTAGATCCGGTGTGGATCGGGACAAGGCGGATTCGGCATAACGCTTTTCCGGTAACAGGCGAATCGAATAGAAAAGTCCATCAATCGAGATTTTGTAGTGTTTATCGCCATGTTTGCCATGTGTCGTTAATGAGTTAGGGGCGACTTTCAATGAGTGAAACATGAGACCGAAACTTTTGACTGCCTGTTCGATCAAGGGGTAATCGCTTTTTGGATACATACATGCTTAGTCCTTTCTGCGGACAATTGGTGCAGATGTGGAATGTTCATCGGAAAGATGAAACGATGCCGGTTGCGTTCCATCTTGATCTGTAAAGCCGTAGTCGCGTGCGAGGTCCGAGACGAATAAGGCTTGGCTGGTCCGTTGCAGGATATCCGGGTCCTGGGCAAGTGCGACGACTGCCCGTCCGACGTAAGCGGTGGTTTCGGTTGCATCACTGCTGAATCCTGCGTCCACGACCCGTTCCGTCCGCATGAAACCGGGACACAGCGCAATAACAGCGATGTGACTCTCCCGAAGTTCCTGCCCCATGACAAACGTCGTCCGGTTGATCGACTGCATCGCCAAATCATAATACAAGTTGCCCGCCGCTTGATTCGGACTGAACGACGTCAAATTGACGATCAATGCAGCCGGACTTTGTTCAAGCAACGGAACAGCCGCCCGTGTCGTCAGCAGATAGGCTTTCGGTCCGGCGACCATCATCGCGTCCCAGTGCTCCGGCGGTCGTTCCCAAAACCGCTTGCCCTGTCCGGAAGGAAGCGAGGCTTCCGAACCGCCGAACACACTGTTGACGAGCAAATCAATCCGACCGTGCTGATCGTGAATCTGTTGAAACAATCGGGCGACATCATCCGGATCCGTATGGTCGCAGCGGACCGAAATGCCAATACCACCACGAGCCGTGACACCGGCGGCCGTCTCTTCAATCGTTTCCGGACGATTGTCGGTCGTCCCGTTCTGTGTACTGCGCCCGGTCACATAAACCGTTGCCCCGGCTTGTCCGAGTTCGTAAGCAATCCCGCGTCCGGCGCCGCGTGACGCACCGGTGACGACTGCGATTTTTCCAATCCATGCTGTCATGAAGTCCTCCAATCGAATATGTAATACATCAAACAGGGACTCTCCATGACGCTCGGAAGTCCCTGTTGCTTCGTTGTCCTTAAAACCCTTTAATCGTCATCCCACCGTCGACAAACAATGTCTGACCGGTGATGTATGATCCGGCGTCCGACGCAAGAAAGACGGTCGGACCGACGAGTTCCGTCAGTTCACCGACCCGTCCGAGCGGTGTCACGTCGACGATGTCCTTTAAGTAGGCGGGATCCGCCAGTAACGGTTCCGTCAGCGGCGTCTTGAAATACCACGGACCAATCGCATTGACGCGGATATTTTTCGGACCCCATTCGAGGGCGAGGACTTTCGTCATCTGAATCAAGGCCGCCTTCGTCGTCGCATAGACGACACCGGTCCGTAAAGCGACGTGACCTGCGACCGAGGCGATGTTAATGATGTTGCCACCCGTGTCCTGCATCCGGCGTCCGACTTCCTGTGAAAACAGGAAGGCCGACTTCAAGTTCGTCTGTTGAATCGTCTCCCATTCGTCTTCCGTGACGTCGAGCGCTTTCGAGCGGATGTTCATCCCGGCGTTGTTGACAAGCGTATCAATCCGGTCGACGAACGTATAGGCTTTTTCGACCGTCGCGATGACTTGCGTGCGGTCCGTCACGTCACACGTCAGGACAAACGCCTGTCGACCGAGTGCTTCAATCCGGCTTGCCGTCTCTTGTAAATCAGCTTCCGTCCGGGCGACGAGGATGACGTCAGCACCAGCTTCTGCCATCCCGATGGCAAGTGCCCGTCCGATGCCGCGTCCGGCTCCGGTCACGAGGGCAGTTGTTTGATCAAGTCGAAATGTCGGTAAGTACATCTAGCCACATCCTATCTTAAAAAAGTCTGTCTTTACTGTACGTCTAAATTGACTGAAAAGAAAGAAAAATGCTGTAAGCACTTAATTTTAATGTTATTATTTGGGAAAAAAGGAGGGGTGAGATGAAACGGAAAGTAGGGATAGCTATTTTGGTCGTTTGTTTTTTAGCAGCCTCTTTTCAAGTCTTCGGTCAGTATCTCTACACGACATATATTCATGAACCGGCTGACTATGCGTTTAAGTACGACATCAAACCACGTAAGCCACTCGGCTCACCAGATTTGAGGGGGAAACCTTTTCCCGCTGGTCCGATGCCTCATTTCGTTGATGTGACATTTCCGAAAGCACTCGCTTCAGTCGGCGCCATCGTGACGATCGGGCTGTTGATTTTACTGGCGTCTGTGTTGAAGAGGAAACGGAACAAACGAACGGAAAAACAAAGTGGTGAGACCTCTTTTGAAGAGGAACTGAACATCCTACCAAAACTGTCAACGTCGCCGAGTAATGATACACATTCTTACCAATCAAACAATGCCTCTGAAATCCGTCGATTGATTCAGATGTTTGACCAGCAGCTTCCCGCTACATCTAGGCGTCGACCGGAAGAGACGATGAAGGAATGGTTAGAGCGGATCGGGCTGACAGTTGATCCGGTGCTCTATCATCTCGTACGGTACGGGGAACAGGATGAGACATTATTTAAACAGGCAGACGTCGATATACTACGGCAACAGTTGCGGCGTCATCCAGGAAATTAACGCACGGTACTGTGCGTGGTGACAGCTTATTATGGTAGGAGGCAGACAAATGGTGAAGCAACGATGGGTAGGTCTTGTTTTGGTAGTCGTTCTTGTCGGATGTGGAAAAAGTTATCCGATTGAACAAGCAATCGAAAATGGTGATATTGTAACGACGCCAAGTCGTGAGAATGTGGAGCGGTTCCAGACATTTTTGAATCAAGTCGATCAAAAAGGCGAGGACAGCATCCGGATCACTTCCTATACGACAGAAGGTGACCCGATTTTTCAGGACGTCACGTATGACGGAAAACAGTTCAGTTATTCACTCGACTCGTCGCAGGATGAGTTCGGGAACGAGGCGGACGACCGGGACGGGGAAAGCTGTCAGACGTTGAAAAAAGACCAAACAGACGAAACGCACGTCTATCTGTTGACGGATTGTGCCGAAGGAGAAGATCATCCGTTACTCGAAGCGACAGCAGCAGAGCTTGAATAATGAATCAGCCTTCCGGAATCGCTTCATACAAGTACGCTTGATTTTTTTCAAAAATGTAGAGAATACCAGTCGTGTCGCCCCGGTACAGTTTCGTTCCTGCCGACCAGTCTGTCGCCATCCCTTCTGCTAAGGGCTCGTCTGCGGTCGCTTGTTTCGTGACGGTCGCAAACGATTTGACGTCTGCCTGTGTAAGCGTCACGGGTGCACCGGATAGCCGGTAAACACGATCCTTGATTCGGATTAAGTCGGCATCTTTGTTTTGACGGGCTTCTGCTGCGATTGTATCAGTCGTCGAAACACGTGTCGTATCGTCGGAACAGCCGCTTAACGGGAGGAGACTGGCAGCGAGGGCAAGTGAAAGGATACGTTTCATAAAGTGATACCTCGTTTCTTCAGGGTGGGTGATTGATCGAACACTTTATATATATCGTTACTTACGATATAATCGGTTTGTACGATATATGTAAGGGGGATAACGATGACGATTCATAAAGATTTTGCTAGACTCTATTACCATCTTCATCCGCAATGGAAAGAAAATTTGTCACATCAAAGCGTTCGTATTTTGCAGATGATCCAGATGACGGCACCGATTACGGTTAAACAGGTCGCTGAAAAATTTGCCCTTTCACCGAATACGGCGTCGGAACATATTAAAAAGCTGGAACAACTCGGTTACATCGAAAAAAATCGTTCTTCTGACGATCAACGGGTGGTTCATGTGAGTTTAACGAATGAAGGGTTACACGCAGTTCGGACACATACAGAACTTGACGTCGATCGTGTCGCGCACGTACTCCATCAGTTATCGGCTGACGATCAACAGTCGATTCAGCAGGCATTTCGGTTACTTCGGGAGGCGGCAGATGACTGCTTTTCTGATTAAGGTGTTTTCAAGCGCAGTCGTCATCGGAATCGTGACAGAAGTGGCACGCCGTTCGGTGACATACGGTGGTGTGATTGCGGCACTTCCGATCGTCAGCCTACTCAGTATGATTTGGCTAGTTCAACAAGGGCAATCTAAAACGGAAGTGACGATGTTCGTTAAAAGTGTACTCTATGGTTTGCCGGCAACATTTTTTCTGGTGCTGATTTTATACATATTACTCAATCAAGGGGTGTCCATATTCATCAGTGTGTTACTGGCGAGTGGATGTTGGTGGATTTTTTGGACGATCCAGCAGCAAGTCGGATTTTTTATTGGCCGATTCTAAAATAACCGTCACAGAACAGGAGCGAAACGATGTCTCAAAAAGAAGATGCTTTTTTTTATCCCGCAACATAAATTCAGTCACATTCGGATGCAAGAATTGCCGTTCAAACGCGTCACATTTGAAAATCTGACTGCCCGGCAACTGGAGCAGATCCTGCGGACGCAACTGTTTACCCGTTTCAGCGGTCCCGTGTTCGTGACCGACTACACGACGTTTGAACAGGAAATTACGCCGGATGCGTTGCCTGACTTACATACGTTGCACCAGTCGATGTTGCCACTCGGCTGTTACACGGAAGACGGACTGCAATTTCTCTACAATCCTTACATGCGGTCGTATTGGACGTCGGAGCCGGCGGGCGAACGGCTTGAAGGAACGATGGGGAATAGACAAACAGTGGTCGAGGACTTTTATTTCAGTCAAGGCGCTGAATTCCTGAGTCCCGATTCAATTGATTTGCAAGTGGAAGAAACATACGGAATCGATCCGGAAGCAAACTGGGTGACGATTGATTTGCCATATGCCGTCGATGGTGTCCCGTCCGCCTTACCGCAATTGGTGAAGGAACTAAAGATGCAGGAATTCGTCATCTCGTGCAGTAAAGCAAATCAGCGTCAGTATGAACGGTTTATCCAAAGTTACGGCGTGTCCTATACACTCATTCCGCGTCCGACAAAACGGTGGTTTCGAAAAGGGTACAAATTGAAGCATCACGATATGGAAATCAATCTCCGTGACGCTTCTGAGCAGATGATTTCTGATTTTCTTCATTTGATTGAGTCTCCGTTTTTTCAGGAGTTGTGTCATTTCAAGAAAACGGTCGCAGGTCGGCGCGTATTCTTGTTCTTCAACAACATGCGCGTCGAGTTCGAGCAGGCGTTACTGTGTGTAGATACAAGCAAAGAGCGGAACTCAAGTGCCGTCACGCCTGATTAATTCGCGTCAAGGTGTCTTTCGGTATTTCTGTCATATATACGTTCAAAACGACTCAATCAATCGTTGCATCGTGTCCGAAAACGAGCGGACAGGTGTGTAGCCGAGCGTCTTGATTTTATCCGTTGTATAGAGGGGACGTTCGACCGGTCGGTCCGGCATCTGATAAGGTTTACCGGACGCCTTTATCAGTTGCATCCGAAATTCGGTCTCCGGGATGTTGGCGTCGACCGCATGATAGACGTCTCCCGGTGTTGCGCGCCGGACGGCAAGGTGAACCATCTCTGCCAGATTATCGGCGTGGACCCAGTTGACGACATCATCCGGATGGACCCACGTGACGACTTCTGTTTCCTGCATCCGTTTGACTTGCCGGTCGCCCCAGTAAGAGTTTTCTTCGGCGCAGATCGCACCGGGACGGAGGATGATGACGTCAAGCCCGTCAGCCGCATACCGTTGTAAAATCCGTTCCGACCGCACTTTCGTTTGAATGTACGGTGCGTGATGATCGTCGCTCAGTGGCGTCGCTTCCGTTATGAGACCGCCCGCCGGTTCGCCGTAAACGGAAGTCGTCGAGATGTGGAGGAACAAGGCGCACGCGTCAAGCGCGGCAGCCGCGAGGTGTTCGACTCCGGTGACGTTCGCTGCTACGGCAAGTTTGATGTCGTCGCCGAGATAAGCAGCACAGTGGACGACGATGTCGATGTCCTGCATCGCTGTTTCAAGCGCTGCGGCGTCCGTCAAGTCACCGAACGCGGGCGTGATCCCGAGTTGTTTGCAACGGTCGGCTTGTCCTTCGCTTCGAACGAGTCCGCGGACTTCAATTGCTTCTTCTATAAAACGGCGGGCGACCCGTGGGCCAAGTGTCCCGCTGATCCCGGTGACGAGAATCCGTTTTCCTTTGATATCCATGAAAATGACCTTCTTTCTATCGTTAATTGCCGTGCTCAATCGTTTCGACAACCGGCTCCTGATCCTTCCTGAATTCGAATCGGATGACGTCATCTTTCGTTAAGGCAGATTGGTTGTCCCGCTCGCCATAAATCCGTGTCTTCCGGTCAACCGTGACTTCCGTCAACGCATAGGAGGCGTCCGGGTCCTGTTCGTCCGGTCCTAAAGAGATCTGGTCTCCTTGTATGTCGACGATGACATAGGCGTCGTCTGCCGAACAGGCGCATAAAACGAATGACGTCAGGCAACTGACCAATAAGAACCGGATTTTGTATCTCATGGATTCCACCTACACTTTCTTCATATATTAATTGGCATCACGATAAATTTTGCTCCGTATGGATAGGACGCTCACTACAGGAGGAGACAGATGAGTCGATTCGTAAAAGGGATGTTATTCGGTTTTGGATTAATTCTCGGAACTACTATAATACTCGGAGTTTTCTTCATCCGGTCGATGCAACCAGACGCGGAGCAAGAAAAAATCGTCAAACGCCAAGCAGAAGCTTATCTAGAACAACATTATGAAGAGGCCGAAGTTGTAGACGTCTACTTTGATAACATGGGGAATCATGTAGCATTTGATTACGCGGCGCAAGTCATCGATCGCAAAACAGGCATTGAGTTTTTAGTCTATCTCGATCAGTCGACAAACAAAGTTGTGGATACCTATTACGTAGAACAGTGGACAGCCGACGTGGTCGCGGTCATCCAGCCGTCAGTTGGAGCGGTGTTCGGGAACGATGCTGATTATCTTGTCCATTTTGATGAAGAAAGCGTGATGGCGTTAAATCTTCAGCCGGGTGCCGAGGTGGATTATCGTGATACGAAACTTCAACCGACAATCAGGATCACCCTTCACCGAAAGCAACAAACGACTGACAAAAAGCGCTTAAACAACTTGAGTACAACACTGCAGTCAAACAACTACCTCTCGCATGGCAAAATTCAAGTCGAATATGTGGATGAAGATGGTGAGGTATTTGAAGGTGGGGAAGAATTGCAAGCAGTGTTTTAAAACATTACTTCAAAACAGTCCAGGCATCATACGTTTCTGCCTCAATCCCTAACTGCGCCGACCGGATCCAGTCAAAGGCTTTGAGGACGAGCGGTGATGCATTGTCAGGCGTCACGTCCTGTTCCGAGACCCAGACAGCCCCGAGCGAATCCTGTCCGTCGAATTGCTCCGGAACAGTAATGGCACCGCCGATTGCCTTGACGGTGTAGTAGACGGCGATGTGGTGGACGTCGGTGAAACTTCGCCAAAGCCACGGCAGTTTAAAGTCAATCACGCCGATGTTTTGGAGGATTTCGATTTCGAGCCCCGTCTCCTCGCGGAACTCGCGACGCATCGCATCGGCTAACACTTCGCCCGCTTCGAGGCTGCCTCCCGGGAGATCATAGCGATTAATGTACGGACCGCCATTTTTGTTGATGACTAATAATTGATGGTCTTTTACGAGCAGGCCATAGACGCCAAATGCGCGATGGCAGGTAGTTACTGACATATGTAACGACTCCTTTTCAGTTGATAGTATGCTGCAAGAGGGTGATCAAGGATTGGAACAGACCTATAAGATAGTCGGTTCCCAAGAACAGGATCCAGACGGCAAGCGGTATTTCAAGACTCATCAATGCCTGCGTCCATCGGTACGTCGCTTGTCTTCTTCGTAAATAACAATCAACCGTAAAGAACAGGACGGCAGCGATCACGCTGAGGAAAGCGATAAGTGGGTTGATGCTAAGAAAAACGAGACCAAACGACACATGGAGTATGCCGGAAAGAACGACTTCTTTTGCATTCTTTGTTTGATTACGGTAGATGAATCGGCTGAGTGTCTCACTCAAAATCGATGTCGTCACACCATAAAGGAAGATGACCGGAAAGCTGTACATCAAATAAGCAGGAATACTGATGATCACGGTAGAGAAATAGCGCAGGATTGAATAACCGATATCAGCACTCGGATCCGGAACGAACAGTCCAAGTACGATTGCATATAGTGAGCCTGTAAGCGATCCGGCAATGATTTTGCGGTAAAAAACTGGAATCACGTCCATTTCTTGAGGCTATGTGTATTCAAATGAATGAATGTCCGAGTATACTAGCGATATAGGAGGTTGATGCAAATTGAAGAAAAATTATACAGTCATGTTTCTCCTGCTGTATGCTGCCGCTATCATGGGGGGACTTGGACTGAGTAACCTGTTTGACGCCGCGATGCTCGTCGGTGCTGGTTTAGGGACTCTTTTCCTAGTGTGTGCGATAGTATTTGTCGGAAAAAAGCAAAAGTCATCGAAGACACAGTAATATCTAGTGCTGTGTCTTTTTTGTTAGCAAACGGGATGTCACAACAGCCACGGACTAAATCAGTCGCTTTTCGTTTAGTGAACATGAATGTTCCTGATTTAAGCGAGGATGAGGAACGGCATTCTATATGATTATAATTAGAAAATATCGGAATAGGAAGGAATAATTGGATTTTTTAACGAGGGATAATGTACTTAAGGAAAAAGCGAGATGATGCTGAACGGAGGATACTAGATGTTTACAAGAATCGAAAACCGACAACAAAACCGCCTGGCGACAAACGTAACGATTACCGGAATGCTCCTTTTTATAATCACGCAGTGGTTTTCTGTCCTGTACGTGACGATGTTCGTCCTGTACGTGTTCAGTTTCCGGAACACGTCGAAAGATCCGTTGTCTAAAACCATCGCCGTCAATACAACGGGGCTCCTGTTACTGTGGCTGCTCGTGTTTTTGTTGCAACAATTCTTGAGATGAGGAGGGGAAAAGATGAACGTCCAATTATCGAGCTGTACCGTGAAAGACACAGAAGCACTATATGCCTTTGAAATCGATAACCGTCTCTTTTTTGAACAATCAATCCCTTCACGGGGCGACGCCTATTATTTGCCGGAGACGTTTAAGGAACGGCACGCGGCGCTCCTGCAGGAACAGCAAGACGGCAGTTCGTTCTTTTACCTGATCAAGGACGAAGCCGGAACGATTCTCGGGCGGATCAATCTGGTCGACCGGAATCAAATCGAAAAAACTGCTCAACTCGGCTACCGGATTGGACAAGTCCATGCGGGAAAAGGAATCGCAAAAGAAGCCGTCCGCTTGCTACTTGGACAATGCCGGGAATACGACATTGATGAAGTCGAGGCCAAAACGACGGATGCAAACATCGCTTCGCAAAAAATCTTGACGCACAACGGATTTAAGCGCGTAGACAAGAAAGAAGAAGTGGCGTTCAACGGTCAACGGATACAGTTGATGCATTACAGCTGGAGACGGTAAGGTGTTTTTAGCGAATTTCCCCATTGAGCGGAGTCATTTTTTAGGGGGAGTAAGCGGTCGCTTTCGTTGCAACTGATAAGATATCCAAAAATAACAGAAAGCCGATGACCCGGCAAGCAAAATGGCGAGCAACAAAAAATAGAGGTCGCTTAATGTATAGTTGCCCTCATGGTTGGACAGCAGGAGGACGAGAGCAATGAAACTGCCGGACAAACCATAGAGAACAGCTGATATGAAAAAAGTGTTCCGACTAGTCGGGAAGAACGAAAGGATTCGTTTTATAAGTAAGCCAACCATAAGTCCTGAAATTAAAATTATTGGAAACGAATAAACGGTGTAGATTAAAAAAGATCAACGGCTGAAAAATAGACATCTTCGCCGAGATCTTGGAAAAATGCGTAGATGGACAAAATCAGAGTCAACAGACCCGATGTTACGATTGACGTCAGTCCGGCGGCGATCAGTTTGTTGAAGATACGAAAACCTCCTTGTCTTATGCAAGACGCCTAGTTCGTTCGGTTAGTCGAGATATGATGAAGTAGAGCAAGGCTACAGACCCGGTAATCGTCAGAGAACCCGAAATGGCAATATCACCTTTCGAAAACACAAAAATCAGAATCATCCCGAATGCGACGCCTGATAGTACATACAAAACAGCTTGTACAATCAGTGAACGCCAAGTGGAAGAAATGACTTTGAATCGGTTTCCGACGACGAAATCAGTCAATAATCCAGCGACCAAGATAATCGGAAACACAAAAAACAAATAAAAGATAAATACTCCGCTTGTTGATTCATACATCGTATCGCTTGCTCGTTCTGACATCGGGGTATAGTACCAATAGGTCAAGACACCTGTTACGAGAACTGATGTCAGCACGACGGCAATGAATTTGTTTAGCATGACAATCCTCCTTATAGAACGTTTTTAAGCAGCCTACATATTATTCTAATGACTAAAAGCAAAGTGTGATGTTCTGAGGATGATTAAAAGAATTAGAATGGACTTTTCATTTACACCGCCATGAAAACATCTTCTAACGACTTGACTTGCATGTTGACTTCGTAGACTTTAATTTGCGCTGCCGTCAATTGCTCAATCAAGAGTGGGATGGCTTCTTCCTCTTTCACCTCGATGACTGAGACTCCTTTTTCTTCTGTGACGAATTGGATGTCCTGTATGTTGTGTTGCTGTAAAATCGAGGTGTCAAGTGACGGACTGGTCCGGAGGTGGACACGAATTGTCTCGTTCGCCGCGCGTTTTAATTGTGCGATTGTCCCGATTTTCGCAATCAAACCATTTGTCATGATGGCGACGGTATCACACATCTTTTCGATTTCCGTTAAATTATGAGACGTCAGAAAAATTGTCTTGCCTTGGTCCTTTAACGAGATGATCAGCTGCTGAATTTCGATGGCGGATTCTGGATCAAGACCAGACGTCGGTTCGTCGAGGAAAAGGAGTTCCGGGTTGCCGAGCAGAGCTTGGGCAATACTGATTTTCTTTTTCATTCCGAATGAAAATGATTTGATTTTTTGTCTGGCAACATTCGGCAACCCGACTTGTTCAAGTAACTTTTTTAACTCGGTCGCATTTCTACTATCACCTTTAAGTGCCGCCATGTACTTCAAAAAATCAAGTGCCTTCATGTGTTGATAGAGGTTTGACGTATCCGGCATGACCCCGATTTTCATTTTAATTGCATCCATATTGTGATGCGATTCCCCTAAAATCGTAAACGAACCACGCGTCGGTTGGGTGATACCGGTCAAGATATGAATGAACGTCGACTTGCCGGCGCCATTTCGACCTAAAAAACCAAAAATTTCCCCTTGCTTGACGCGGAGTTGAATTCCTTTCAAGACATCCTTTGTCGCATACTGCTTATGTAAGTCACGGACTTCAATTGCTACCATCGTTACAAATCCTTTCTGTAAAACATAAAGTATGCCACTGTGAGAAACAGTAAACCAAGTAAAAATGGAACAATGAGATACCCGCCCGATTCAACGACATAATAATACGGTAAAAGATACTTAAAGGGCAGTAAGTACCAGTTGTTCGAAAAAGCAGCCCAAAACCCGAGGACGGGACAGAGAATACCCAATAGAATTCCGAAGAACATCGTCATGCCCGGCCGAGTCAGAACTGTCGACAACAAGACGTTTAAGCAAGTAATGAAGAACAGGACTGTGATGACGATCAGGTAATCAAGAAAAAATGTGGACTTGGCATAGAGTGTTACAACAAAAAAACTGATGGAAATCGAACAAACCCAAAACAAAAAAGATCCTAGAAACTTACCAGCGATGATGTTGAAACGGGACGTTTTGCTGACGAGCAGGCGAATCGTTTGATCATCGAGTTCTCGATTCACGATGTCATGCGAGACGGCGAAGACGAACAGAAAACCTAAAAAGAAAATTAAAAACTTGATACTTGATGTATAGGCAGAGTCATTGCCTCCATCTCCTAACAGTTCTGGATGATTGGCAAGATAAGTGGCAGTCAAAAAGGAGGTTAACGTAAAAAATAGGACGATTGCGACGGACTTAAAACTTTTAATCGTCTGGAAAAATTCATTTCGAATGATTGGAATCATAGTTTGCTCCTTCTAAGTAAGGTTTAGTGGGGACAAGATGTGTGAGTATATTATGTAAAAGTAATATCCTGATTTCATCTGGAATAAGTGTATCATAAGCATTAATCATTAGGGATAAATTACCACTTTTCATTTTTCCAAAACTACATACTGCTTTTAAAATGGAATATGTTATAGTAAGTAAGTTAAAAAATACCATCTGTTCATGGGGGGAGTATGGAATGACTGTACGGAAAAATATCGTCTATAACGTCTTATTCAATGAGACGCGGGATCAGCTGTTGATGGTCAAAAACATCGGCCCGTCGTATTCGTACTACACGTTACCGGGCGGGACGGTCGAAGCAGGGGAGACCTTACCGGAAGCCGCGATTCGCGAAGCGAAGGAAGAGACCGGTTTTGACGTCGAAGTCGGGGACCTGTTACACGTCAGTGAAGCCTTTTTCCCGCAAGTCGACGAACACTGCCTGTTCTTTTTTTTCACGGCGGAAATCGTCGGTGGTGTCATCGGGACCGTCTTCCCGGATGAAATCGAAGACATCACATGGGTTTCGATTCCGGACGCCGTCCGCTACATGCGGCTCGAGCCGGAGTATGAACACATCTTGACGAAACAACAAACGGTGCCGTATATCTTTAACGGGCAAATTACACATTAACGGAGGGAAAGCGATGCGAATCATCGAAACAACGGATGTCGACATCCTCGCCCGACTCAACCGGTACGTCCATGAGCCGCATGTGCGTCAGCAACCGCATCATTTTAAGCCGTACGACGTCGATGCCGTCCGTGCTTTTTTTACGAACATCGCCGCGGAAGCGCTGTATCAGTTCCTTGTCCTCGAAGTGGAGGATGAAGCAATCGGTTACGCGTGGATTGAGTACGTCAGACGTGCTGAGAGTGCATTTAAGTATGCAGACGCGAAAGTCCGTGTCCATCACCTCTGTATCATGGATACGAAACAGCAGAATGGCTACGGTCGGCTGTTGCTCGAAGACATTGAACGGCGGGCACGCGAGCAAGGAATACATAAGGTTGAACTCGATTACTGGATGAGTAACGATGGGGTCGAGGTGTTCTACGAACGAATCGGTTTTGAAAAAACGCGGCAGGTCGTCGCGAAGTCGCTCGATTAACGAAAGAAAGATTGGTTCAGATTTGAATGGTTTTCTTGGCATTTCCATCAATCATTTTCGCCTTGAATCCGTTACGCAAGAATACCGATTACTAAATTGCACCTTGTCTTCAATGAGAAGACAAGGTGTTTTTGTGTAAAAAATGGAATTTAAGCGAGTAAGTTAACTGAAATCAGGGTATTTTTTTAACAAGCGATAGACCACGGAAGACTTTTTCATGAGGAGGGATTGGATGTACTTTCTATTCATCGGCTACTACGATGCAGAAAAGATGGATCAGTCTTCGCAAGAAGAACTCGATGCCGTCATGGAACGCTGTAATCGACCGTTGGAACAGTTTTTTAAACAGACGCGTGTCGTGCAGGAGTGGCATCCGGGGGCGGACACGAAACGGGCCAGTTTATCAGGTGGTCAGATTGAGCGGCAGGATGGACCGGATCGGCATAATTCGGAACAGATTGGCAGCCTGATCATTTTTGAAGCGGATGATTTGGAACAAGCCGTCGAATTGGCGCTGCTCCACCCGACGACTCAGATTGCGGAAGCGGAACAGTACGGCTGGCGGATGGAAGTCCGACCGCTGCTGGATGTCACGCCTGCGTCATGATAAAGGAGTTACATGAAACAAAGCTCGAGATTCCGAAACACAAGGGAACTCGAGCTTTGTTTTTGGATAGCGGATTATCCGTTTTAGTTATGACCAATCAAACCGAGTAAGGTCTTGTGATGTGTCGCGTCACGCGTCACGAGCGACAATTCGCGTTTGACATCGAACCCTGTAATCGGCAATGTCCGGATTTCCGGGGGAAGTCCGTCCTGGAAAATCTCCGGTAAGATGGCAATCCCGAGCTTAGCGCGGATGAAGCCGAGCACGCTTGACCCGAACTCCATTTCGGAAGCAGCCGTATAAGTGGCACCGCGCTCCTGGAACGCCGCCTTTAAGATGTTCGTCGAGTCGCAGTCGGTCGGTAACGACAGAAACGAAGCGGCCTCGATTTGGTCGAACCGGACGTCGTCGCATCCCGTAAACCGTTCATCTTCACGGTGGAAATAGAGTAAAAATTGTTCCGTATAGAGATGCGTCGACGGATACGGATGATCGATTTGTCGGTCGTCGAGCAGGACGCCGTCGTAATGGTGTTGCTCGAGTCCTGCCATCAACTCGACGTACGTATGGGCCGTCTTGATTTTAAGTTCCGGACCATTTGCCGACGGATGGAGCGCTAAGTGTTGTGGCAAGTAGGACATCGCGACACTCGGCCATGACCCGAGTGTGAACGTAACCTGCCCCTGCAATTGGTCGATTTGCCGCTGCATGTCGCTCAGTTGCGACAAAATCTGTAAGGCTTGCGCATAGACGATTTCACCGGCCGGGGTCAAAGCAACACCCGTCGCCGAGCGGTGGAAGACAGTAGTGCCGAGATAGTGTTCTAGACTTTTAATCTGTTTACTGAGTGCCGGTTGTGTCAAATGTAACAGTTCACTCGCCTTCGTCAAACTTTTTGTCTCAGCCGTCATCTGAAACGCTTCTAACCATTCTGTTTTCATGACAATCCCACGCTTTCTTCGTCGTTCACTGTGATTGACGATACAGCAGAACCGCTCGTGACAACAATCAATTCGCTCAAAAATGTATATTCTGTTAAGAAGATATAGAGGAGATGACAGCGATGACAGTACCGATGTTGCAGTGGCACATGTGAAATGAAAAAGACACTCCCCGTAAACAGTTCGGGGGAGTGTACTTTTTGTGGTGTCCGACTTATGAAAAATCAGGCTTAACGCTGCATTTCATAGTAGCGGACAGCTTCGCGCCAACTTGAAAAGCGTTCAATCAACAACGTCAGTGAGGGTGCGTGTTGTTCACGTGCCCAGACGGCATAGGTCTGACTCGTCATCCGGTCACCGAGCGCGTCGTGGGCGCGTCGTAAGCCGTCGAGGCAATCCGCGTCCGAAAAGCAGCCGTTCGACGTCAATTTGAACTGGGCTAATGCATTTTTCCACGTCCCGTAATGGCGGATGATCGTATTGGCACTGACCATGCGGCGTTCTATCATCCGTAATTCAGAGTAACGTTTAATCGTTACGCGGGTACCGTGCGTCTCGACGTAATGGGCGATACTTTGTTCGATCGTCCAGCGTATTTTTGAAGCCGTCCCGGTCCGAGGACGATTCAACGTATGGCGCTCGAACGCGTTAAGTTCTGTTTCCGTGATGATCCCTGCTTGTTGTAACAGGTTGGTCCAGGAACCAAAACGTTGCTCGAGTTCCTCAAGCGAAGGATATGGAAGATGTGCCGCCAGTTTTTGATAGTGGGCGGCTTTCATAGGTGTCGGGTGTATGTGGTGGAGTCCTTGAATCAGTCGGATGATTTTTTCATCTTCCGTCAATACAGGTTGAAGTGAATGGGTGGTCTTTCGCATATCGGAGTCTCCCTTATAATGTAAAAAAACATGGTTTTAGTTTATCAGTTCCATAGAAGTCCGTGAACTAACAAAATCGTAAGGTTCGTTCATCATCGCAAATCGAATTGAAATTTAAATTTGGATCATAAGAGGATAATTTGTAAATAAAAACAAGATTCCGGCTTCAAATCGGTCATCGGCTGACCGATATTCTACTTGAGATGAAACCAGGGAGGAAACATTATGAAATGGTTGTCTAAGAAACCAACAGCAAATCACTTCGAAGCAGAGCGAGAACAAGAAGCAAACCACGTTCAGCTTGAGCTCGGAGTCGATTTAGCGAAACAACTCCGACTGATTGATTTAACGGTCGAGGATTTACAAAACGTCCGGGTCATCCGTGATGACGTCAAAGACTGGATGCCACAGATGGTCGATGCCTTTTATGCAGAACTCGTCCGTGTGCCGGAACTGAAACAACTGATTGAACAGCATTCAACACTCGAGCGGTTAAAAGGGACGCTCGCGACCCACATCCTGCAAATGTTCGAGGGGAAAATTACAGATGCCTATATCGAAGTCCGGCAACGGATTGCGCACCGTCATGTTCAGATCGGCTTACAAAACAAATGGTACATCGCGGCTTTCCAAAACGTCCTGAATGTATTCAACGACCAGGTTAAGCAATGTGCATGGCCGGAACTTGAAAAGATGAAAATCTTACATTCTGTCGGAAAGTTATTCAATCTGGAGCAACAAATCGTTTTGACGATGTATGAAGCGACTGTCGACGAGGAACGTCAAGGTGTGCTGGAGACGAAACAACGTGTCGGTGCCGCCGTCCAAAAATCAACCGAAGAACTGGCGGCGATGAGTGAAGAGTCGTCAGCAAGTTTCCAAGAGATGGAGCGGCACGCGAACAACGTCTCGATGACGACGGAACAAATCTCAAGCCAGTTGGCAGAGGCCGTCAAAGAAGCGGAAGACGGCGTCAAATTGGTCGAAGCGGAAACGAAACGGTTCGAAGACGTCGTCAGCGACATGAAAGCGACAACGGAACAGGTCGCCCAGCTTGCGTTCCTGTCGCAAGAAATCGAGCGGATCGCCGCGATGGTAACGGCAATTTCCGATCAGACGAATTTATTAAGTCTGAATGCTTCAATCGAAGCGGCACGCGCCGGCGAGATGGGACGCGGCTTTACCGTCGTCGCCCAAGAAATCCGCAAATTAGCAGAAGAAAGTAAACGATCGGCAGCGGAAGCGTCCGATATCGCGCAAGAAATCACGTCGAAGATGATGACGGTTTCGGGTCAGATGGAGGGGACGGAACAATCAGTCACGCAGACGACGAATGAAATGGCGCGTGTCGTCTCGGCCTTCACGATGATTTCGAATCAGACGATTCATGTCTCAAAACAACTCGTCGATTTGTCGAACGACACCCAAGATGTCGCCGGGACAATCGAAGGAATGCGGACCGTCGCAGAATCGATTGCCGAGACAGCAGATGACCTCCAGGACGTCGCGACGACGTTATGACGTGCTGCTAACTAAAAAGGCGTAGCTCCCGTTGCGGAACTGCGCCTTACGTTTATAAAAGAGTAGCAATCAGGTGACTTCGGTATCGTTCCGGAGTCACTTTTTTAGTGCGCTTGCGTAAGTGTTTCACCACGACGCGGTGCTCAGCGAATCGTTTTTAAGGCCGTCGCCCACGGGATGACCTGGTCAAGCATCTGGTTCACGGAAGTTTCCTGGACGGAGGCTGCCTTTAACACAGCTCCATTTTCAAAATCCGTGAACAACGACAAAGCGGGGTGGACGCGGACATCGGCAATCATCAATTCACCTAAGATGCCGCGTAAATGTTCTGCCGCCCGCGCACCGCCGACTGAACCGTAGGAGACGATGCCTGCCGCTTTGTTGTGCCACTCGATCCGGAGGTAATCAAGGGCATTTTTTAACGAGGCAGAGATTGAGTGGTTGTACTCCTGGGTGATGAAGATAAACCCATCCTGCGCCGCAATTGCCTCGGACCAAGCGGCTGCTCCTGTTGCGTCGCCGTCCTTTTCACCAAGTAGCGGCAATTTGTACTCCGCGATGTCAATGATCGTATAGTTGGCGTCGCCGCGTCGGTCGGACAGTTGTTTGACCCAGTTGCCTACCTGCGGACTTAAACGTCCTTCCCGTGTTGAGCCTAAGATGATGCCGATGTTTAAGTGTGCCATGTTCGTTTCCTCCTCTTAAAGTAGTGTTTCCTTCTTAAAGGTATTCTTTTTCAATCGTCCGTGTGCTTCGGACGGTATCGATCGGACGGACCATTTGTTCGATTTGTTGCCGTTGTGATTCGAGGAATGGGGGTAAGGATAACTTTTCTCCGACCGTTTCATACGGCTCATCGCCTAGGAAACCAGGACCGTCTGTCGCCCATTCGAACAACACACCGCGGGCGACACGGGCATAGAGGGATTCAAAGAAAAACCGGTCGACGTAGCCGGATGTGTTGAATTGTAACTGGTGCATCCGCTCGATCCATTCATTTAAGGCAGCCGTGTCTTCGACGCGGAACGCGACGTGGTGGACGGTGCCAAACCCTTGGCGTCCACTCGGCAGTAACAGGTTATGTTCGACGATGACCTGGGCGCCGTTTCCGCCTTGACCCATTTCAAAGAGGTGCAGGGAACCGGCCTGATCGATTTCCCGCATCAGCATCGCTTTTTCCAAGACGTCTTTTAACCGATCGAATTCCGCAATCCGGATGTGAATCGGACCTAAGCCCGTAATCGCGAATTCTAATGGAACGGGACCGTTTTGCCATGGCGTTCCGGAGGCGATGCCTTCGTTCAACTCGTCTGAAATCAGCATATACTGCTGGTCGTCGAAATCGACGAACGAGAGGGTCTGCTTCCCGAACTGTTCCTTGATGCCGCGATGTTTGACGTCGTATTTATCAAACCGTTTGATCCAGTACTGAAGTGCTTCGTCCGTCGGCACGCGGAAAGCGGTTTTAAAGATTTCATTTGTACCGTGTGTTCCTTTTGGGATGCCCGGGAAATCAAAGAATGTCATATCCGTCCCGGCAGACCCTTTATCGTCAGCAAAAAAGAGGTGATACGTCTGAATGTCATCCTGGTTGACGGTCTTCTTGACGAGACGCATCCCTAAGACATTTGTGAAGAACGCATAGTTTTTCTCGGCACTGCTCGTAATCGCTGTCACGTGGTGGATTCCTTTTAGTTCGTTCATGAAAATCGCTCCTCTAATCATAATTATCTCGAATTCGAGATATCTAGTTAAAAAAATTTACTGATTTTTTGCTTGAAGTCCAATTTTTTTAGCGGTCTTAATCAACGCTTCGATGTCAGACGGATCAATTCCTTGGAAGACTTGATTGATTACCTGTTCGTGTTCCGGAAAAATCGTGTCCATTAATTTTCGACCTTCAGCTGTCAGTTCGGCAAATGTCACGCGTCCATCAGTCGGACACGCCTGTCGGACGACGTAGTTCTTTTTTTCAAGCTTATTGATGACATAGGTGATACTGCTGCTCGTAATCAAGACTTTTTTACCAATCAGTTGAATCGGTTGCCTTCCTTTATGGTACAGCAACTCGAGGACGGAAAAATCAGTCGGATTTAGTCCGGACTTCGCGACATCCTGTTTGATGACTTCATGAAGGGCATCGACGGCCCGAACCATGACGGTCAACGCTTTTAAGTTCGGATTCGGCTGTTCCATGTCGTTCACCTCTATTGTCTTTAATTCAAATATCTTTAATTCGAGATAAATATATCATCTATTATTTACTTCGTCAATTAGTTTGATTCTCTACAGGCTGACGATATGAAAAGAGGCACCCCGTAGCGAACAGGATGCCTTAAAACAATTTGAACTTTTTTCAAGGCACGTCTTCTACCACGTCAGCTCGTTTAAGAAGGTAAGAATCTCTTCATTGATGTCGTTTCTGTCCTTACCTAACGTCATCAAATGTTTTGATTGGGCAAATCCTTTGACTGATTTCTGGTCTGACGCCACGCGGTTAAAAATCTCCTCGGCACTTTCTTTGTACAGGGGCGCGTCTAATTCTCCGTACAGGATGCGAATCGGCGAATCGATTTGCGCCAAGTTGTCCCGTGTTTGGTTAACGAACTGTTCGAATTCAGTCAATGCATCAACAGGGAGATGACGGAGCGCTTCCATTTCTGATTCGATTTGCTTGTCTTCTTTCCCTTCAATCTGTTTATAACGATTGGCATAATATAACAGCCGTTTTTGCAGGGAACCGGCTTTCTTGTACATCGGCACAGACAGCGTCACGATCCCGTTGACCTGCAATTCCTGTCCCAGTTTTAACGCAAGGACACCGCCAAGCGAAAGTCCGACGACGGCGATTTTTTCAAATCCCTTGTCCTGCAACAGTTGATAAGCGTCGCGCACATTCTGCCACCAGTCGGCTGGTCCATAGGTCAGAAGGTCTTCTGCCGGCAGGCTATGACCACTAAGTACCGGGGCGTAACACGAATACTGATTTTGCTGCAAATAACGTCCGAGCGGTTTCATGTCGTTCGGATTACTCGTAAACGAGTGTAAGAGGAGAACGGCGCGTTCACCCCCTTCATAATAGACGGGTTTTAGCGGTGATAGTTTGATGACCATAAGATGCCTCACTTTCTAGGTGTCGATTTGATGTTACGGTAGTCCGATCATGATTACACGGTACCGGCGAGTGGCGTCTCACAATAGAAAAACCCAAACGGTTCACTTTTTCAAGTGTATCCCATTTGGGCACTGCGAGGTTTTCATTATAACGAGAATTTGTTCGTTTGATCTTCCAGGTGACGGGAAGTTGTGTTGAGGGTCGCGACAAGCGTATGCAGGCCAGTAATCGTCGCAATCATTTGTTCGGAAGCGGCTGCGACTTCCTCATTGTTTGCCGTATGACCCTCCGCGACCGTCGCGATTTCGTGCAAGGCACTGCGGATGGTTTGTTCCGACCGGGTGACTTGTGTCATCTGATTGGTCATTTGTGCCATCGACGAGGCGACGCTTGTGACATGTTCAGCGAGGTGGCGGAACGAAGCATCCGTCTCTTTAATATCCGTTTGTCCGGACACTGTTTCTTGCAGCGTCAAAGCAAAACTGCTTTCCATCTGCTGCGTGTTTTCCTGAACGCTTTGGACGATCGCCGCGATTTCGTTAACACTGCTTGCGACATGATTCGACAGTTTTTTGACTTCGGACGCGACGACAGCAAAACCTTTTCCTTGTTCTCCGGCACGTGCTGCCTCAATCGCGGCGTTCAGTGCAAGCAGATTCGTCTGCGCCGCAATGTCACGGATGATGGTGACGAGCGCTTGGACTTCCGTCGATTGTTGTTTCAGTTGCTGGATTTGATTCGTTGAAGCGTGAACTTGCTGATGGATCGTCTCCATCCGTCCGACCGACCGTTTCATTTGGGAACGTCCTGCGTGCGTGACGTCACGCATCTCCGCCATCGTCATCTGGACCTGTTCACCTTCCGTCGAAGTCGCCCCGATTAATTTCGAGAACGCGTCCATTTCATCTGTCAATGATAACGTGACGTGGGTCTGACTTTCGGTCCCGGTCGCGATTTCCGTCATCGTCTGTGCGATTTGTGTTGAACCGTCGAGGACTTCCGTTGTACTGTCGTCAATTGATTGACTCGTCTTGTGGACGAGAAGTGACGTTTGCGAGATGTCAGTGATCATCGTCCGTAACATGTCGTTCATCTGTTTAATCGAGTGGGCGAGCGAATAAATCTCATCCCGCGATGTGATTTCGAGCTGCGTCAGTTGTGTATCCGCCTGCTGGAGTTGCCCAGCCGCGATGTTTTCCGAGACAGCTTGGAGCGTCTCGAGCGGTTTCAGCTTCCGTCCGAGAATGTAGTACAAGGCAGCTAAGATCATTGCGAGTAAAACGAGTAACAGACCGATGAAGAGCGGTAAGTTTTGTTTTAGTAACGCGGTCGTCAACGCATCGACGTCTTTTGCTGCGATGTCGACACCTAATATGCCGATGATCGTGTTCGAGGCATCTTTTAGCGGTACATAGACGCTGACGTATTGTCCGTATTCCGGATCATCAATCACATCCGTCGTATGGGTCTCACCATTCAGGACGTTTTTCATGTCCTTTGCGACGGCACCGGTCGCCGGATCGTTGATGGCTGCCGCTTCTGCTTTCGGCAGACCGTCAATCAACAGGTTGACTTTGTTTTGGTCGACCGTTGCCGTGTAGGCGTAAAGTAAACCGTTTTGCTGCCGTAACGTATCAAGTGATTCACGAAGCGTTTCATAATTCTCGGAAGCGGTTGGATTGTTTAAAAATTCAGCGTAGGCCGCCGTATCGAATGTTTTAGCGATCCGGAGTGCGTCTTGTTCCGCTGTTTTCTTGAGCGTCGAAACCGCTGTTTGGTTCGTGTTGTAATAGAGGGCGGCACTACTAAAGAGGAAAAAGAAGATGAGGATGGAGCTGACGATCAGTAACAAACGTGTGCGAATGGAATGGGTTCTTGCTTCAGTCATAGATGGACCTCCTGGTGGATTTCTAGTTGGTGATATATATACTATCGGTCTGAAAATTATTTTTTCGAAGTTTTAAAATAAAAGTTCATAATAATTTTTAAGAAAGTCCAGTTCAGCAGCTTCGGAAAGCATGATTGATCAGGTTTGATGAATCAAAAACTAAGGAAATATAGTGGAGAACGAGATGCTAGACGATAAGGGAGTTGAGACCGATGATCAACGCATTATTTTTGAATTGTTCATTAAAATCGTCAGACGAATTATCGAATACGGAAGCCTTAATCAACGAAGTGATTGCTTATTATCAAGACTTTGACATCGAGTCGGAAATCGTTCGCGTCGTCGATTATAACGTCGCCTATGGCGTGACGACTGACGAGGGAGACGGGGACGAGTGGCCGGTAATCTTTGAAAAGGTAAAGGCTGCTGACATCGTCGTCATCGGGACACCACTCTGGCTCGGCGAGAAAAGCAGTATTGCAACCCAGGTCGTCGAACGACTGTATGGCGGGAGCGGCTTAACGAACGATCAAGGACAATACATCTATTACAACAAAGTCGGGGGAGTCATCGTCACGGGGAACGAGGACGGGGCAAAGCATGCATCGGCGTCCATCCTTTACGGATTGTCGCATATCGGCTTTACGATTCCGCCGAACGTCGATACGTACTGGGTCGGTGAAGCGGGACCCGGTCCGTCCTTCATCGAGGCGGACGGGAAAAACAATGCATTCACGCAAGGGCATGCGAAAGTCATGGCCTACAACTTGATGCATTTCGCGAAGCTGTTGCAAGCCCACCCAATCCCGGCTGAAGGCAACGTCGTTGAATAATCTTTATTCAAAAGGAAAATAAAAATCTAAACGAATAAAAGGAGCGGTTGATTGTGATTGAAAAAGTGACGGCAGTATCAAAAGGCATGTACACGGAAGGTCAGGCAGGGAGTCATACGATCCGGATTGATGAACCGGAAAGCATGGGCGGTGGGGATCAAGGTGCGAACCCGCTCGCGACATTACTCGTCGCGCTTGTCGGTTGTGAAAATGCGGTCGCGAACTTCGTCGCGAAAGAGATTGAGTTTGATTTACAAGGAATCGATTTTGAAGTCGAAGGGTCAATCGACCCGCGCGGCATGATGGGGGACCCGTCCGTCCGGACACAATTCAAACGGGTCACGGTTAATGCGAAGGTCACGACATCGGAAACGGAAGAACGGGTCCAGGAATTGCAAAAAATCGTCGATGCCCGTTGTCCGATTTCGACGACACTCGTCGCAGCGGACGTCACCCTTGTCGCAAATTGGACGAAAGCATAAAAGATACCTTCGAAATCTAGACTTGTGCAAAGTCAGATTTCGGAGGTATTCTTATGGCATCTCAGATAAGAGGGGGATAAACAATTGAACTTAACAGTCTTACCAGAAAAATTATCGGTCGTTCGCTATGCGGTTGAAGCCACACTACCAGAATGGGTCTTTCAGAGTGGATCATTTTGGAACATCATGAAAACACGTGATGAGCTATCGGTCGTCTGCGAGACATCCAGTATTCCGACAGACGAGACATACTTAAAAATCGAGTCCGGATTTCGGGCAATCAAGGTCGAAGGTCCACTTGATTTTGCCTTGACGGGTATTTTATCCAAGCTGATTCGTCCACTTGCAGCACATGAAATTAGTATCTTTGCTTTATCCACATATGATACGGACTATATTCTCGTCAAAGATGTCACGCTCGCGCGAACGATTGAACTGCTCAAGGCAAACGGTCATCTCATTTTTGAGTAAATTCCCAGCGTTTGTTTTACATGACGACAATCGAACAATGCTTCAACGCCCTTTTCGTAAACGTCGATGGGGGCGTTTTTTTGATTTCGAGTCAATGTTTTAAAAGGCATGAGCATAAAAATATAATCACATCATAAGACTTGCTATTCTAATAATACTCAATCTGAACTTTTCTTCGGAATATATGTTTTAAGGGCTCTTTAAAGGGTTATATAGAGATAACGAACTAGTAAGTTATACCTATTTTGCTAATGAACTTGATTTTTAAGGTCACAATGATTCGAAAAATAAACCAAACTGCACCTTTCGATACCCTCAGATCCATATTTTATGAACATCTAGCGCAATCGGTTAAGGTACACCTGAAGGAGATCACCCACTTGACTACACCCCTTTCAAACGAAAAAACACTCTCATCTACACATGTCCTAGAAGCCTTAAAAACAAATGTCGCCATGATCCGGTTTGACGTACAACGCCGTGTCGTCGACGTCAATGATTTGTTCGCGAAAACGATGAAATACCGCCGTAACGAAATGATTGGTATGCACCATCACCTGTTTTGTCCAACGGAATTCGTCAACAGTCCTGCTTACCAGGAACTTTGGAATAAATTATTGAGCGGTTTTAGTGCCGCTGACAAAATCAAGCGGATTGATTCGCAAGGCAATGCGATTTGGCTCGAAGCGACGTATATGCCGATTTACGAAAATGATCAGGTCGTAGGCGTCGTCAAGATTGCGTCAGACATTACGTCGCGTCAGGAAACGATTGAAGAATATGCAACATCCTTCGAAGAAATCGCGACACATCTCGATGAGCGTTCGTTTCAAGGAAAGCAAGAAAGTGAAGAATTGAAGCGGACGATTGAAAAAATGGCGACGGATGCCAAAAACAATTTGCAGACGTTAGCGAACTTACAAGCACAATCGTCGGAAATCACAAAAATCGCGGGGACGATTAAAGAAATCGCTGCCCAAACGAACTTGTTGTCTTTGAATGCCTCGATTGAAGCAGCGCGCGCGGGTGAACACGGGAGTGGATTTAACGTCGTTGCGATGGAAGTCAGAAACCTTTCGAAACTCGTCGAACTCGCCGTCGTTAACGTCCGGACGACGACCGATGACATGAACAAGGAATTAAGCCGGATTGAAAGCGGGATTACCCGGGCGAACGAAGATGCTTCGTCAAGCGTCCGCGTCATGGAAGAGACGTTAAGCCGGTTTGATACAGTCAGTCATGCGGCCGAGACCTTGAATCAAACTTCGAAAAAATTCACGACCATTATCTAAACGATTCGTCAGGAGCGAGGAAGCGGCTTCTGACTTTTTAATAGGAGACCGTTCTGAAAATCAAGTATAATGAAAAGAAGGGACGAAACGATTGCACGTCAGGTCGTTTTTTAAAGGACGTGAAACTTGTGAAAAATCATTACATCCTCCTTTTGTTTCTCCTTCTAGCAGGAGTTTTTCTCTACATCGTTTGGATCAATCCGAGTCTCAGGGCGAATGAAATTCATGTCGCACTGGACGGTGACGATGTACAAGACGGATCCTGGAAAAAACCGGTCCGGACGCTAAAACAGGCAGCGACGTTAGCAAAACCTGGGACGACCGTTTATATCCATGCCGGTGTATACACGGAACCGCTCGTCGTCAAAAACAGCGGAACGAAGGCGAAACCGGTCGTCTTTCGACCGTACCGGAATGATGAAGTCATCTTAAGCGGGAAAAAACTCAAGTCGCAAGATGGAACAACAGCGCTCGTCACGATTGACGGGAAGGCCTACGTGACGATTCGCGGCTTGATCATCGAGGACATCAAAACGAAGCGTGCCGATGAAACGGTCATCGGCATTTACCTGACGGGACCGAGCCACGACGTGACGCTTGAGCAAAACACCGTCCGCCGGATCGAAACGTCATCGAAAGACGGAAACGGGCACGGGATTGCCGTCTACGGGACGGAACCGATGCATGACATCACGCTTACGAAAAATCGTGTCGAAGATTGCCGGCTCGGTTCGAGTGAATCAATTGTCTTGAACGGGGACATCCAGCACTTCACCGTCAAAGAGAACCGGGTCAGCCGAAATGATAATATCGGGATCGATTTGATCGGGCATGAGGGCGTCGCGACGAGCGGAACGGATTACGTCCGGGACGGAATCGTCACCGGCAATATCGTCCACGACATCTCGTCTTACGGGAACCCGGCTTACGGGGACGCATACGCTGCCGGCGGGATATACGTCGACGGCGGGAAAAATATCGACATCATCAACAATACTGTCTATCGAAGTGATATCGGAATCGAAGTGACATCCGAGCATCGCGGAAAATATGCTGAACAGATTAACGTCGTCGGGAATACAGTGTATGAAAACAACTATACGGGCATCGCGATTGGCGGCTACGACAGCAAGCGGGGCGGGACACGAAAGACGGTGATTCAACAAAATGTCCTTTACCGGAACGATACGAAGGGCGAAGACGGCGGACAACTGTTGGTCCAGCACTATGTAGAAACGACACGCTTCGAGGAAAATACTGTGACGGCGGGTCCGTCACGCATCATGATCGCCAATTACGTGTCGAGCGGTTCGCCGAATCAGTTCGCACGCAACGTCTATGAAAAAGAGTCCGGCAAGACGAGTGACTGGATTTGGAAAGAGGACACCTTGTCGTTTACTGCATTTAATAAACAAGTCAGTGATGCGACGTCACTGTATACAGATCCGTTATATGTCAATGCCGCGGATTATGACTTCCGGTTAAAGGCAAATTCACCCGTCTTGAAACTCCGTAAATAATCACCACGCACGCTGTATCGCTCAAGTCAAACAAGTTGTAAAATGTTTGCCGTACGAAACGCGTTTCACAAAAAAACGAATCGCTTGGCCGAGGAGGAACATTGTGAAAAAGTCTATCTTAGCATTCTTTTTACTGACACTGATTGGTTGCGTCGGCTATGTCGTCCTCAACCGGGGACCGGACGTCGCCTATGAAAAAATGGTACAAGCAAAAGTGACGCAATATGTCCAAAAACAGTATGGAAAAGCACAAATCGTCGAGGTCCGTCCGGCATATTCTGATACGGATGAAAGTAAGGAGCGGCGCCACCGAATCGCCGTCAAGCTGAAGGCATACAAGCAGGATCAATACATGTTGTACCGCTTAAAGAAAAATAAAGTGATTGAACTCGGACTGACAGAGACATTGCCGATTCCAAAGCAATGAATCACGAAACAGGCATGATGGCCGCGAGCCATCATGCCTGTTTTGTATTTAGGTGCGATTAACCTGCGTCTTTCAACTCTTGATACGGATTGACCCGTGCCGCGATTTGCGCCGGCAGGAGTGAAGCGATTGTCCCGAACAGGATAGGTAAAGCAAGCGAGACACCGATCAGGAGCGGTTCGTCCCACGGAACTAAATCATAGAGGACGTAAATCGTCAGATAGGAAATGCTGAGACCGACCAGCCCTGCGACGAATCCGATCATCATCCCTTCAAGCAGAATCAATTGGCGGATTGACCGATTCGTCCAACCGACAGCTTTCAGGATGGCGAGGGAAGCGCGGCGGTCGGTGACGTTTTGCCACATGATTTCACCGGTCGTCAAAATCGCGATCGTGATTGCGACGCCCATCGTCACGTAATGCATTGGGCCGACTTGAAGCGCAACGAACTGACCAAGCCAGGACGTATAGAGGACGCCTTGCAAGTGAAACGTCACGAACAGGAAGAACGTCAACAGCGCTGTCGGTAACGCAATCGACAGAATCGACAGGGCATTGCGTTTCCATTTGCCGAAGATTTCTTTTAACGCCAGTGTAAAGGTTGAACGTAGACCCAGTTTGATGTGTGAGGATGCGGCGTATTCACCGGTCTTGATCGCTTCGTACGGCGAAATCTGACGAATCGTCCAGGCGGACCAGGCAGCACCGGTCAGGTAAATGAGTGTACTGAACCCGGCGATCAAGACGAGACTCAGTACGTTCATCGTTTCATTGCGGACATACGAGAAAATACTTTCAACGAGCAGGGCGACGATTGAGACGAAGCCTGCGAGAATCGCAGCCTCGATCACGACGATTTTGTAAAGGTCTTTCGTCCGCCAGCCGAGTGCGAGCAAAACAGCGAACTCTTTCCGGCGGGCAAGCATCGAGACGTAACTCGTCGCGAGGACATAAACGATGGCAACGGCAAGCATCGCGAAGATGACACCGGAGAACCCGACGCTCGTCTCACGGAAAATCGTCATCGCGGCACCGATGTGGATCCACGGCTGTTCAATCCAGCCGAGTGTCTTCCCGTCATCAACGACTTTCGTCACGACCGGTTGCGGGGAGGAGCCTTTCGTGATTGTCGCGACGAGACCGGTCTCTTGTTCAATTTGTTTCTTCACGTCCTGCAGCAGTTGTTCCGACTGTTCGCTGACGGTCGCTGCTCCTTTGACTTTGAGTCGAATCGATGAAATCGCTTGTTTCCCGTTAACTGCTAAGGCGCTGTCAAGCGTCGTCAGGATATTCGGTGAACTGGTCAATAGACCGACCGGGTTTCCTGACGTGTCGATTGGTTGCGCCGGATTGACCGGCTTTCCTTCAGCATCAAGGACAAGATCAGCAGACGATGGACGATATGTTTCCATCGGTAATTCATTGAGTGGATCTTTTGAGACGTTGATTTTATTCGGGTCATATAGACCGATGACTTTAAATGACAAGTATGGGAACGCAGTATCTACTTCACCCGGCTTTGGTTTTTTTACTTTCCGTCCAATTGATTCGAGGGTACGGAATCCTTTGTTAGGGAATAACTTTTTACTATACTCCCAACCTTTAATTTTAGTTGGCGATGCAGATACTTCATATGCAGTGTCCCATCGACTTGGATAAGGGCTAGTCGTTGATTTAAATTGAAGCGGACCAGATTTGTAAAGTAGCTGGGCTCCCTCAGCACTACTCATATCAAGGTATATAGAGTTTGTTTTTTCAATAAGTGTTTTTAAATAGGTCTCTTCTACTTTAGATGTTGGAATTTCAAGATGTTGTAACGTTTTTGCGGGATAAGTAGCTAAAACCGAGTCTAGTACTGAACGTTTTGGTTGTTTTCTTATCAATTCATCAATTAGCTTTTGTTGATCTTGTTCCGTTGCAAAGGGAGCATTCAATCGCTCAATCGTGTATTCATAATTGCCCTGATTAAAGGAGTTCGGATTAATTAAAACAGGAATAATGTGTTCATCAGGATAGTTACCGGATTCGTGATGATCCGTGTTCTCGAAATAACGTGAATTATTGCTCGATCGGACACTTTGATCTAGACCGACGAGACGTGCTTCTTGAACTGGGTCTATTCCGACAATTAACACAGGGTTTCTCGCAATCGCATTTTTAAAAGAATCGATTGGTTCGTTAAAAAAGGAAGCATTTTCTGGAACGGATACTTTCGTACCTTGAGCGATGTGGATGACGGTTTTCGATTGTCGTTCATTAGTGAAACCATTTTGAGTGTAGTTCGTCTCTGTCAGACGATATATTCCTGGTGAAGTTGGAAATTTCAAAGCGTTCTCGAAAGTAGCATAAGAATTCGCGTACCCCATCACAGCAATCGGTGCGGCAATATCAATTTCCTTCATTTGTTTGATGTCCTCATACTGTTGAAAGGAAATCCCGCCGTTGATGCCGTTCAAATAGTTCGGCTCGAGCAGGTCACTCGCTTCGGTCGCCATCTGGCTGCCTTTCGGTCGGACGACGATGTCGTAAGCGGACGACCATTTTTTCTGTAATGTCTGTTCGACCGTTCCTTGACTTGAATCGGTCAGGTTGAACATTAAACTGAGTCCGGCACTGATAATCAGGGCACCGACGAGTGTCAAGATGAATTTAAACCGTTGCCGGCGCCAGTGGTTCAAGACAAAACGTAGCATATGGATCCTCCTTGATTTTTTTAATGAGTAGTGAGATGAGCCGTGGAGCATTTGATAAAGTTTCCGACATGAGGAGCTGTGATGTCTTATTTCACCCGCTTTGGATAGTATTCTTACGACGATCTTCAATGATTTGTCCGTCCTGCATGAACAGAATCCGGTCCGCCCGTTCAGCAAGTGCCACGTCATGGGTGACGAACAAAATGCCGCACTGCTCTTCCCGGTGCAAGTCAAGCAACAATTGGAAAATCGTCTCGCCGGTGACGGAATCAAGATTTCCGGTCGGTTCATCGGCAAGGATCCAGCGCGGACGACTGATCAGGGCCCGTGCAATCGCGACCCGTTGTTGTTGACCCCCGGACAGTTGGGCCGGTAACGCGTGTTGTTTTTCAAGTAAGCCGACTTTCTCGAGGATCTGGGCAATCCGTTCTTCTTTGTTGAAGTCGGTCTTTTGTTTTAAGAGCGGGACGAGCACGTTTTCTTTGACCGTCAACGCAGGCAGAAGGTGAAACTGTTGAAAGACGAAGCCGATTTCCTGTGCCCGGAAGGCGGAGAGGCGACGATTTTTCCAACGGCTGATGTCTTGGCCGTCGTATTCGATTTGTCCGGACGTCGGACGGTCGAGTGAACCGATCATACTGAGAAGGGTCGACTTGCCGGAACCCGAAGCACCGACGATTGCCGTCACTTCGGTTGCTGAGAACTGGCACGTGAGGTCGTTTAAGACGAGTGATGGACTCCCGGCCGATTGAAAAGAATGGGAGAGGTGGTTAACGAAAATATCCATTTGAGCGCTCCTTTTACAAAATAAGGTAATATAAACATAGCTTTATTTGAATATTTTGTCTATTCTTCTTTTTAACAGAAGGGGAAAGTGTGATGCCTCTTCCTTTAACGATTAAAAGATAAGCAGAAAGTTTAATCATCAATAATGTTTACAACTAAATAGTTTAGTGTTAAATTATTCAACGGTATAAATAATGCTCTGGAGGATGAGTCCGAAAGCTGAAGTAGAGGAGTGGGGAACGATGGAGCAAGATCAATTATTTAAAATGATTCATACGGTGGAAGCCGTGACGAACGAAGCGATCATCGATTGGAATACACGATTTCCGCATCGACTCGGGATTTCACCGATTTTGACACTCGGTGAGTTGAGTCGAAAAGGTCTGCAAAATCAAATGAAGCTGGCAGAGACGCTTGGCTTCACAGGTGGCGCGATGACGAACATCGCAAAGAAACTGATCAGCCTCGGTCTCGTCGAACGGATTTATAACGAGCAGGACCGGCGGCAAGTATTGTTACAGATCACGCCGGCAGGTACGGCTGTCCTCACGGAAGCTCAAGCGATTGGCAAACAACAGTATGTCGAGCTGTTCGATTGTCTCGACGAAACTGAAATCGAACTCTATTTATCAATCAATGAAAAATTGCTACACAACATCCGCTCGAAACGAAAGAAGGACTGAGAACATGAACCGTGTTTCAAACAAAGTCGCCCTGTTGACGGGTGCCGCATCCGGAATCGGGTTGTCGGCTGCGACATTACTCGCTGCAGAAGGGGCAAGCGTCGTACTCGCCGATTTTAATCACGCGGGTGCTGATACGGCAGCTGCACAGATTCGGCGACGTGGAGGCGATGCTGCTGCGATTTTTTTAGATGCATCAAATGAACAATCGATTCAAGAAGCCGTCGCTTTTACGGTCGCCCGTTATGGGAAAATCGATATTCTGTTCAATAATGTCGGGCTGACGAACTTACGAAAAGACTTAGACATTGTATCGATGGATTTAGCGGAATGGGACCGCTTGATGAACGTCAACCTAAAAAGTGTTCTCCTCGGAGCACGCTACGCGATTCCGCACATGCAGGAAGCAGGGGGAGGGTCGATCATCAACACGGCGTCGATGTCCGCATTCGCCGGTGACAGCATCCGCTCCGCCTACGGAACATCAAAGGCGGGGGTCGTCCAGCTGACGAAATATATCGCGACACAATACGGAAAAGATCAGATCCGTTGTAATGCGATTGCACCGGGGCTGATTTTGACACCAGCTGCAAAAGCGAACATGAGTCCCTCGCTCCTCGCGACGTTTGAAAAATACAATGCCTTGCCCTATCACGGAGAAGCCGATGATATCGGGCATGCCGTCGTCTTTTTAGCATCAGACGAATCGAAGTTCATGACGGGGCAGACGTTACAAATTGAAGGTGGGCATTACATCGGTAATCCGACGAGTCCGGATTTCATGGCGATGCAAGACTAAGCAACGGAAGGGAGACGAAAGACATGAAACGATTAGAAGAAAAAATCACGTTGATTACTGGAGCCGGAAGTGGGATGGGAGAGGCGACAGCCCTCGCGTTTGCGCGTGAAGGCGCCATCGTCATCGCAACTGACATCAATGAGGAAGCAGTCCGAAGCGTCGTCAAACAAATCCACCTGGCGGGAGGACAGGCGTATGCTTTGGACCATGATGTGTCGTCAGGCGCAAGCTGGAAAGCTGTTTTTGAAATGGTCGACCGGGAGTTCAGTCGCCTGGACGTCTTAGTCAACAATGCGGGGATCGCCCTGAGTACGCCATTTTTAGAGCAAGATGAAACGGACTGGGCACGAATCTTCAACATCAACGTCAACAGTGTGTTGCTCGGGATGCAACAAGCGGTTCCGATGATGGAGAACACAGGTGGTTCGATCGTCAACATCGCGTCCATCTCCGCCATCAGCGGAATGGCGGGAGCGGGCGGCTATACGGCGTCAAAAGGAGCGGTCGATGCCGTGACACGGGCAGCCGCCGTCGATTACGGAAAACATAACATTCGTGTCAATGCCGTTTATCCGGGCTACATCGAAACGAAGATGAGTGCGCCGTCGATGGCGACCTATAAAGATTATTTCGAACAGGTGATTCCGCTCGGTCATGTCGGGAATGCGGAAGAGGTCGCGCATGCTGTCCTGTTCCTCGCGACGGATGAAGCGAGCCATATCTCAGGCGTCGGTCTTCCGGTCGACGGGGGCGTCACGGCAAGATAACCGAAGATACATTAAGGCACTGTCCATTCGACAGTGTCTTTTCTTAATGAAAGATTTGGTCAATAAGTAATAGAGGTTGTGATTAAAAGAATTTTTTTACAAAAAAGCGCTATAATGGAAGGTGAAAATGACAAATGAAATGAGTGGATGATTTTGCTTCAATCATGGAAAAAACGATTGATTTACGGAACGGCTGGACTAGCAGTAGTTGGATGTGCGAGTGCATTCTATATCGGCTCTCATCCCGAAGAACCAAAAGCCAGTTCTTACCCGGTCCTATCAAAAGATGTCACGACGATGACGTTTAATCCGAACGACGGTCAGGTCATCCTGCTGTCCGGAAGCGACATCAATCGTTATAAAGAAACACAGGATGATCCGCAAGAGCCGGCATTGATGACGACATTATCAAAAACGGGAACAGAATTAAAGACGGAAACGATTGCTGATCCGGATTTGTATCGGATGGCATTTTCACAAAAGGGAACGGATCCGCGGCATATGTATATCCACCACCTGGACGGTATCGAAGCTGACCACTTTTTTTACGTATGACTTAAAACGGGGGACGTTTAAAAAACATCAGGTGCCGAATACAGCGATCACATCTGTTGCCCATTACGGGAAAGATGTCTGGGTCACATCAAACGCCGCAAAGCCGTCGGAAAACATTCAATTGATCAACGTCCGGACGGACAAACGGTATCCGATTGAAGACCAGTTGATGCCAGTCGTTGATTCACCGATCCTTGAACTGGATCGGACGATTGCTTACGCCAACAACGGTACCGAGGATGATCAAGAAGGGGCGGCCGGAATGGTCCTGCTCGACCAGAAAACCGGAAAATCACGCGTCATTCGAAAAGCGGTTGAACCATATGCCTATACGGCGTTATACGGCGCGAAAGACACCGCGTATTTTGCGACGACCGACGGCATGATGATCAAGCTGAAGACGGACGGCACGATGCAACAAAAGTCATTTTCAGTATTGGATGATGTCAGCTACTGGGCGACGGAACCGATGCGGATGATCAACAACCAGACCGGTTATCAAATCATCAATACCGGTGAAAACGATACGGATCAACGGCTCGTCAAGTGGACGTTCGGACAAGCATTCCGGGTTGAACAGGTTCAACCGAAGTTTTGGAAGCAGGGGAATCATTACCGTTACCTGTACCGGAATCCGTATAAGAAGACGTCCTACTTCACGGAAACGGACACGTCCTCTTCCGGTAAAGACCGGTTGATCGTCACGGACGACCGGTTAAAAACGTTATGGACGATACCGATTGATGGAGAAAAAGGTGTGGATTTTGTGATGGATTAACAGCAGAAGGAGTGAGGGAAATGGCTTTTGAAGAGGTGTACTTGACAGCAATTCAAGCGAGGTTCCGGGCCGTCCGCGAACCGGCGGAGCAGGCACTTGGTTGGCTGAACGAGGAACAGTTTCATCAGACACTCGCACCGGACACGAACAGTGTCGCGTTACTGATTCAGCACATGACGAACAATATGACGTCACGCTGGACCAATTTTTTGACGACGGACGGCGAAAAGCCGGACCGCAATCGGGACGCCGAGTTCGTTGACCAGGGGCATGATAAAGAGACGTTACTGAAACTGTGGCATGACGGCTGGCAGCTTGTCGAATCGGCGCTCGCGTCGTTGACACCGGACGATTTGAAGCGGACCGTTTTAATCCGCGGTGAACCGCATCTAGTCGTCGACGCAATCGAACGACAACTCGCACATTATGCCTATCACACCGGACAGCTGATTTTTTTGATGAAAGTGTTGCTCGGACCGGACTTCAAGCCGTTGACGATTCCCTTGCCGCATCAACGGAAGTGAATAAAACAGACCTGCCTCTTTGACTTAAGGGGCAGGTCTGTTTTTATAAGATATCGCGGACTGGTTTCGTTGATAATGAGATGATGAAAATCCGTTCTCCTTTACTAAGTTTCACGTCCTGGGGTGCATCGAGTTGATCCATTTGATTTCCGCGCATTGATTGATGAATGCTTGATTGTTCTAACATCAACACTTGATAGTCAGAGCGAAGGAGTGTTTTTTCACGGAACGAGACACCACTGTACAGAAAGTCTTTCAGCTCTTCGGATTGCTCAGACCACTTTTGCATCGTACCATCCAAATCATACATGAACGATCGGTAACCTTTCGCGGTATCGAACTGTTCTCCTAATTTCAGTTTCTTTCCCTCATATTGACCAGGTTGAATTACTTTCGTAAACCAGATTTTTTGTTCACCAGAATGGAAATATTCGGTTCCGGTCAGATAAAGGGGCTGATTGGACTGACCAGAAATGGTATAGGTGAATTCAGTTTTATTAGGATTCGTATGTTCTTTAGACTCATCCATATTTAACGTCAACGGCAATTCAATCGGTTTGACGACTTTTTTCGGCACAGCTTCTTCCGAGCTGCAACCGGCAAGTAAAAGTGCCGATAATGAACAGACGAGCATTTGTTTCAACATCCACTTCACGTCCTTCGTATGTAAATAAAGTAAGTATAAAAGGATTGGATGTTATTTACAATCAGAAAAGTGTTCACGGAAAGGGGGGCTTTGCGTGAAAAAACGATTTATTCTTTTGCTGTCACTCGGACTGTTCGGTTGTTTAGCGACATGGAACCAGGAACAGGCAGAGGCGACCGCTTCAATAAAAGTTATGTACGTCGCGCCTAACGGTAAGGATACGAATTCCGGTTCGTTGAAACGACCGCTTAAAACACTGAAACGGGCGAGTCAGCTTGCGAGAGCCGGGACGACGGTCTATCTGCGTCAAGGAACGTACACGGAAGCGTTGACAGTCCGGTACAGCGGAACGAAACAGGCGCCGGTCGTCTTTCGGAATTACCAAACAGAAAAAGTTGTCTTAAGTGGGAGGGCGTTGAAGAAACAGGACGGGGAGACGACGCTCATCCGAATCGAAAACCGGCAGTACGTGACGATTCAAGGACTGGTTGTCGCAGACATCAAAACGACACGAACCAACGAGACACCAATCGGGATTTTTGTCACCGGGGCAGGACGGAACATTCAACTGATCGATAATCAGATCCACCGCATCCAAACGAATGCGAAAGACGGCAATGCCCATGGGATTGCGATTTACGGAACCGGCCGCTTGCAGCAGATTACCGTTCGCGGCAACCGGGTCGAAGACAACCGGCTTGGGGCGAGCGAAGCGCTTGTCTTAAACGGCAACATCGACGGGTTTTCCGTCACGGATAACATCGTCCGCCGTAACGATAATATCGGCATCGACTTGATCGGCTATGAGGGAGTCGCGACGAACAACTCGGAGGATTACGTCCGGAATGGAGTCATTTCCGGGAATCAGGTCACGGACAGTTCGAGTTACGGCAATCCGGTCTACGGCAAGGATTACAATGCGGCCGGCATTTACGTTGACGGGGGAAAACAGCTGACGATTGAACACAATACGGTCGAACGAAATGATATCGGGATTGAAGTGACGAGTGAACATGCGAAAAAGTATGCAGAAGACATTACGGTCCGCGGCAATCTGGTTAAACAAAACCGGTTTACCGGCATTTCAATCGGCGGATACGATAAAAAGCGCGGTGGTACGAAACGGGTCCGGATTACAGACAATCAAGTCACCGGCAATGATACGAAAGGACTCGAAGGCGGACAGCTCCTCGTCCAGCATGATGTCCGTGCTAATCGGATCGACCATAATACGTTTACGACAGGACCGGACAACCTGTTTGTCGCAAATTTCTTCAAAACGAGTTCAGGAAATCGGTTTGAAGATAATACTTATCAATTAAAAAAAGGAACAGCAAAACGCTGGATTTGGTTGGATCACGAGTACCGGACACAGGCAACCTTTGAGCGGGCAGTAAAAGGAGGATTTAATAAGTAAAGCGAGCAGGGATTGTGCGGCATATAGAGAAATGGATGGGGTAAGCGAACGAATTTGGAAAAGGAGCGATCGATATGGGACAGACGCAAGTGTTACAAATCGAGACGGTCATCCAACGACCCGTTGCAGAAGTCTGGACGTACTGGACGGAACCAGAGCATATCAAAGCATGGAATGCGGCATCGGACGATTGGCACACGACGGAAGCGACGAATGATGTCCAGGCAGGCGGTCGGTTCTCCAGTCACATGGCAGCAAAGGATGGCAGTATGGGGTTTGATTTTTCCGGTGTTTATGACGATGTCGTCGTGAACGAAAAATTAGCCTATACACTGGACGACGGTCGCCACGTGACGGTTTTGTTTAAAGCGAATGGGGACGAAACGAACGTCGTCGAAACATTTGAAGCGGAGTCGGCGAATCCGCCCGAGATGCAGCAAGCGGGCTGGCAATCGATTCTTGACCGCTTCAAAGAATATGCGGAACAACAATGAAACAGACAAAAGCCCTTCTCTAAGCAGGAGGGCTTTTGTCTGTAAAGAAAAAATCGATTTACTGTTGTACTTGAATTAATTTTTCACCGCAATTTTGACAAATCGAATTGAGGGTCTTCGTACAATCTGCACAATATGTACAGTTGTGCGAACAATGATACGTTTCCTGACCTTCTTCAAATGTCTCCGCACAGCGGGTGCAATTTGTTGCCTGCATGTCGTTCACCTCACGTCTCGTTTGATCTGTCTTAATTGTACGAAACGAAACTGTGACCGGACAGATGGTTTTCCTCGTATTCAAGTAGCTTCGCCTAAGAATCAATGGTAATTTAAAGATATGTCTTCATAATATTAGGAGGGTGAAAAATGGACGAAATTGATTACGCCATCATCCATGCGTTACAAGCGGACGGACGGATGTCCTGGACGGAACTCGGCAAAACGGTTGGTCTTTCAACCCCTGCCGTCAACGAGCGAGTAAAAAAACTTGAGGACCGTGGAGTCATCGAAGGATACCGCGCGGTCATCAATCCCGTCGCGATCGAAAAAACGATCATGGCGATTTTGATGTTCGAGCAGACACGCTGCGCGGCGTTCATCACGTTTTGTAAAGACCATCCGGATGTCGTCGAGTGCCACCGGCTTGCCGGGACGTTTAATTTCATGGTCAAACTGTACACGCCGTCGGTCGAAACACTGGAAGCGTTCATCGATGCTTCGATGGAATACGGAAAACCGTCGACCTGGATTCGTCTGTCATCGCCGGTCGCCTTTAAGGCGTTTACGGTCGGGGATGGAGTGTTGTTATGAACCGGATTTCTGACCAGATTCTGCGAGTGAGCGTCATTAGATGATAACAGATATTAATTTTTTGTTGTTAAGTAGAATTTAAGTACTCTAATTTTAAAAAGGACTGAGAAAATTTATCATGGTGCTGGACGATGATGTACATATTCGGACAATGACCACTAACGATTTTTATTTAATGGTTAAATAATCAGAAGGTATTAGAGTTCTATGAGGAACCACCTTCAAACTTAGAGCGAGTGATCAACAAATATGGTCCTAGGATTAAAAGGGAACACTATGTCACGCCTTGTATTGTAGAGTACAAAAATCAACCAATCGGTTATATACAGTACTACAAGATTCAGGAAACTGATTTGAAAAAATATGAACTTCCAAATTATCAAGATATTTATGGGATAGATCAATTTATTGGAGAACCGCAATTATGGGGCAAAGGAATCGGTTCGATAATGATTCGAAAGATGGTGGATTATCTTTTGGATGACAAAGGTGCTGCAATGGTGGTATTGGACGTAAAAAAAACGAATACACGAGCAATTTCAAGTTATGAAAAGAGTGGTTTCAAACAAATCAAAGAGCTAAATAATGACTCGATTTTAATGGCAGGCATAAAAAAACGTGCGAATGAACTTTTTGTAGATGGCTTGAGATTGTTTATATTCCTTGTTCTAGTCACCTACCTCACTATTCCTATATCACAATAAATCTGGTTTACGAAACTAGATATTTAAAAACAACAATTTCATTAACAAATTCAAATGGAAAGGGGACAGACCGATGTACACAGTAAATGATTCCGTTCTGTCGATTCGGACATATCCAGCCAAACATCAAAAACACCGTAACACGATCTGTTTGTATCATGGCTGGGGATCGAGTGTGACCAAATATGATGAATTCGCCCGAATGCTTTCCGGTAAAGGATTTACCGTCATTGTGCCGGAGCTGATTTTGCATGACAGCCGCAATGCGCTAGGTGCGTATTTTGACCAAGGAATCGTCGAACAGCACTTTTGGGAAATCGTGTTTCAAAGCATCGAAGAATCGGACACGCTCATCAAGCAGCTGAATATTCCGAAAGAGGACATCATTTGGCTCGGCGTCTCGATGGGAGGATTCATCGCGAGCGGTGCAGCGGCTAAACAACAGGGAAGCGCAGGATTGATTAACATCAACGGGTCCGGCTCCTTCCTCTTTGCGGAACAGCTTTTACGAAGCCGTGACAAAAGAACGACGTTGTCCACTTCAGAAGAACAACGCTTGAGAAAGTATGATCCCTTGTCGCAAGAACAGGTGACACCGACATTATTGTTACATGGAGAGGACGATGAGGTCATTCCGATTGCGACACAGCAGCATTATGTGGATTCAACTAACAATGATGTCACGTTCCTCAAATATCCAAACATCAACCATACCGTCTCAGATGACATGATTGCCGACATCTTGAACTGGTTGGATGAGCATTTTTAACAGTTCAGAAAAACGGTTCGCAGGAATTGATGTTATCCCGAAGATGGAAGCGAGAGTCGCCAGCATGATGCTTTCTCCCTGATTCTTACCGCAAGATTTTTTCGAGCGTTTTTCCTTTTGCCAACTCGTCAATCAGTTTGTCGAGATAGCGGATTTCGCGCATTAACGGCTCCTCGACGTATTCGACCCGGACACCACAGACGACACCTTTAATGAGTGAACGCCGTTCCTGCATGTCTGGTGCTTCCGCAAAAAAAGTTTCGAAAGTCGTCGTATCTTGCGATAACGTCGAGAGCTGTTGTTCCGAGTACCCGGTCAACCAACGGATGATCGTATCGACTTCCTGTTTTGTCCGACCTTTCCGTTCCGCTTTTTTGACGTAAAGCGGATAGACGCTTGAGAACGCTGTCGTGTACAACCGGTGTTTCGTCATCGTAGTTCCTCCTTTTCGTTAGAAAGAAAGACCCTCCTTTTCTCGTGAAAAAGAGGGCCGTTGCCAATGAGGGATGGTTTCCAGTACAAGTTTCACCGATACGAAGATCAAAAAACGGATCCATTAACGTCGGGCCTGTTTCATTCTCCAACGGATTGAGATCAAAAAAGCAGAAATTCCGGAAAAAACAAATAAATAGAAGCAAAAAAAGAAGGCAAACTCCCCGTAATCTTCAAGACTTGCGAACGGATTATCCGTAATGAACGGTTCCGGCAAAATCCCGATGAAGAACAGCGGGAGGAACAATAGGAAAAACCGTTTCCAAAAGTAGTATTTGTAAGGGGTACCCGTACGGACTTCCATCAGTCGACTCCTTTCCGACGAATCATGATTGAAAAATCCTTAATTTAACAAATTATATCATTTTTTTATTTGGTGTATCTGATTGATTTAAAAAAGTCGTCAATCGAAAAGATGGTTCGTCGCAATCCATCTCGTCAAGACGATATACAAAGTTTCTGATGCTGCTCTTTGATTTGGTTGTACATTTCGTCCGTCGATTGTGCGGCATCGATCCGGATGACGGGTGATCTCGAAAGAAGCATTTGGAGTTGATGTTCTGCCAATGTCCCAATCTTGGCAGGGTCCGTCTCCGTCAAATATGTCCTGCACCAGTCGAGGAAATCGTTAGAACCTGAAAAATCGGGATAGCGTGCCTGTTCCCGTTTGATTAACCGGTTCATCCGTGTTTCTTCATCCAACGTTAAAAATACGAGCAACTCGCGGTCCGGGAAGCCGTAGGGGTTCCACGAAAAGACGGAACCGGAAACAACGTACTGGTGGTGCCGTTTGATGTCCTGATCATATAAAGTATATCGTTCGTCGACCGTCCGCTTTTCGGTGAACGTTTGATCCGTCCACAAGTAGTGATCGCTGTCGATCCAAGGTATCCCTTCTTCTTGCCCGATCCACTTGCCAAGCGTACTTTTGCCGGTGCCGGAACCGCCGATGATTTGAATGCGCATGATTGAACTCCTCCTAAAAATCTAGTCTCGCTATTAAATAATCAGGCAATCACGAAGGTATCCCGCAGTTCGACAATCGTTCCTTCCGGTGCTTTTAATTTACTGAGGTGCCCGTCGACGACGAAATAGATGTTTCCACCGTTTTTCGGCAGGAAGGTGACGCCGAGCTGTTCAAGCCGTGCGACTTCCGCCGCTAAATCGTCAACATATAAAGCGAAGTGGACGGGTCCCGCGGCCTGTTTCGTATAAGGCGACAAGGCGTCACCCGATTTTGCCGTTTGCAGCTCGATGTAAAAATCACCGAGCTTAAGCCAACTGTTAAACGCGCGGGTGTGAAAGTCCGGAGATTCCTGGACGAGTTCGAACCCAAGTGCTTCATAAAAGGTTTTAGAGGCTGCATAATCAGCCGTTTGGATACAGATGTGATGAATTTGTTTCAACTTATGGACGTCCTTTCGAAACGGACCGCGAGCGGCGCACCGTTTTTTTTTGTATACATTAGTTTAGCATATTTAAAAACGTTTCAATGCAGTCAAAAAACTCCACCGGCTCTAGAAAAAGCAAGGTGGAGTAGCGGTCACGGCTTGACGTCGATGACATGGAACGTAACACCCTGACCGTCCGTAACGGAATAGGCAATCGTCCCATTGACATAAATCGGTTTAGACGTCGTGTCTTCCATCCCGGTCAACGGGGCGACGGTTCTGCGCGTTAAGTCGGCATAGAGGAGTTGCGACGTGTTTTCACGGAAGATTAGCCGGTCGCGGGACAAGAAACGAAACGCATCGACGGTTGAATGCCGATCTGATAACTCATAAGTGAAGTCGGATTCTTTTGAATCAAGCGTTAAAAAAGCAGCGTATCCCTCTTCACCGATTGCGACGTAATCAGTGCCGTACTCAAAATCAATCAGTCCACCAATCGGTCGCTGGAACCTGCCGTCGTCACTCGCAAGGCGCGAGGTTTTAGTCCCGTCCTTGAACGTGCTGGTATGAATCAAGCGTCCGGCGTCGCCCAATCGGAAATCAAACGGTAAGATGCCGTCCTGTTTTCCTTTGCTTAGGTCATACTGTTCGTGGACGATGATTGTATCGGCGGCGACATCAAAGGACTTCATCAGCGTTGTCGTCTTCTTCGCCGTTGCGTCATGGATTAGCCAGGAGACACGCGTCGTTGAAGCGTCAAGCATCGGGATCGACGCGTCGAAGCGGCTGACCCCTCGGTCGAGCATATCCTGTTTCCCGTTTTTGAGATTGAAGCTATGAATCGTCCAGGCAATCCCGTCCTCTGCCGGCGCTGACGCAACCCAAAACAGGTAATGGGACACACCGGTCAACGAGGCGATCGTCTGATCGGACGTCTCGATCACTTCATTTGTGTTCGATCCCGGAGAATAGCGGTAAATCGTGCTGTTGACCTTGTTTTCGTTCGTCTGGATGAAGTGTGTGTAGTAAATATCGTGTTCATATAGATACTCCGGAGCAATCTGGATTGACTGACCGACAAAAAAGGACGACAGATTGTACGATTTTTGCGTACCGATTGAAACAAAATCCTCCTTTTTTGATAATGCGACCGGCTTATGTTCGCTTGAAACCGGCGTCGCGGGAGCGGTTGAAACAGCTTCTGCTTTAACGCCCAATGAGTTTTTTGTAACCGACGCGGTGTCATTCGTGCACCCGCTCGTGATGGCGAGCGCGAGTGTGGCGACGGCGAAAGCAGTTTTGGTGTACATGAAGGATTCTCCTTTTTTAAGTAGATTGAAAAATCGTCAATCAGATGAAAAACGATACCAAAACGTGTAGACTGGTGAAGTACCTAATTATTGTAACAGATGGACTGAATCTCCATCTTTTTCTGGGGATTCAGGTAAATGGGATTTTTAGATTCAACAAGGAGAGTGCATCGAAATGGCAAGAACATTACAGAAATCAGCGACGGACAAATCGATCCAGGGTGTCTGCGGCGGACTCGCGGAACAGCTTGGCTTGTCGTCATTCGCCGTCCGCTTAATTTTTATTTTTATCCCACTACCGGTCAACCTCATCATTTATATGATTCTTGCGAATGCGATGGCGAGTCCACCGCGGACGCTGTAACACGAGCTTTAACTAGAGAGGAGACAAACAAGATGAACAAACAAAACCGCACGTCATCCTTAGCGGCGCGACTGGTCGCGATCACAATCGGCGCCTTGATTGGAGTATCCATCATGTACAGCATGCAAGAAGAATTCAACTGGGGTGTCCTCCTTGGTTTTATCGGCGGAGCACTCCTGATAGGGGGCATCAGTGCCGTAGCACGTAAGAAGCGGCACTCGTAACTGGTTAAAATAAGGGGGAAAAGAAATGAGTTATTGGATTTGTACGACCTGCGGGGTGCAGACGGATGCGGTTGAAGTTCAACCATCGACCTGCCGGATTTGCAGTGATGAACGGCAATACGTCAATCCGGACGGACAATCGTGGACGACACGTGAGGCGATGGTCGCGTCCGGAAACTACCGGACGACAGTGACGCCGGAGCAACCGGGGCTGATGAGTCTCGTGACATCACCACAATTCGGAATCGGGCAAACGGCGTATCTGGTCGCCGGGGCAAAGCGGTTGTTATGGGACTGTATTACTTATCTCGATCAGACCGTGATTGATGAAATCAATCAACAGGGGGGACTTGACGCGATTGCTTTGTCACATCCGCATTATTATGCGACACAAGTCGACTGGGCAGAAGCATTTGGCGTTCCGATCTATATCCATCAGGCAGATGAACAATGGGTGACGCGACCGAGCGACCGGATTATTTTCTGGTCCGGTGACCGGCTGGAACTGGCAGATGACCTCGTTCTGCACCGGATTGGTGGTCATTTTGACGGCGCGACGGTCCTTGAGTGGACGCAGGGAGACACAGGGCGTGGTGTCCTGCTGACGGGTGATATCGTCCGTGTCGTCGCCGACCGGGCGTGGGTCAGCTTCATGTACAGTTACCCGAACCTGATTCCGTTACCGGCAACGACAGTAGCGCAGATGGCGTCGCAACTCAGCACGCTGTCATTTAACCAGTTGTATGATGCCTTTCACCGCATCGTCGAAAACGACGCTGCGGGTGCAGTTGCCCGGTCGGCAACGCGTTACATCGATGCATTAGGCGGCACGGATGATTAAGGGACTATACGAAGCGCATCTCCCGGTCCGGAATTTACAACAGTCGATTGCCTTTTACGAAGGACTCGGGCTGACACTCGATCATATCGTCGACGACCGGTTGGCGTTCCTCTGGATCGTCAAAGAAGAAAGTTGGCTCGGCCTCTGGGTCGCGGATCAAGTCGAACTCGACTATCACCCGTCCATCCGGCATATCGCCTTCCAGGTCGAACTGGAAGCATTGACGGATGCCGTTAATTGGTTGACGGCGCGCGGTTACACACCACGAAAAGCGTTCGGGTTCGAACCGACGGAACCGTTCGTCATGGTACTGGCGCACCACGCGCACGCGAAGATCCATGTGAATGACCCGGACGGGAACAGTCTTGAATTCATCTGTCCGGTCGCCAATCCACACCGGATCACGGGTACGATGTACTGGAGCGACTGGTTACATATGAACGCTCAAGTAGAGGAGGAGACCGATGAAACAAGCAATCATCTTTGATATGGACGGAACGTTATTTCAGACGCACCGGATTCTAGGGCCGGCTTTAGAAGTCGCTTTTACCAAGTTACGGCAAGCCGGTAAATGGCATGACGCAACACCGCTCGATACATACGAAACAATCATGGGTGTCCCGTTACCGCAAGTCTGGGCGACCCTCTTGCCTGCACATCCGGAAACCGACCGCAAGCAGATGGACGACTGGTTTCAACAAGGCTTAATCGAGCGAATTCAGACAGGGCAAGGCGCCTAGTATCCGGATGCTGTGACGATACTGGAAACACTTCACGCGGCCGGACACGAGTTATATGTCGCGAGTAACGGACTTTCAGCGTATTTAGCGGCAATCGTCGAGCAGTTTGCGTTAGACCGTTACCTGACCGGGGTCTATAGCATCGAAGACGTCGATTCACTCGACAAAGCCGAACTCGTCCGGATGATTCGGACGAAACACGGACTACGGGAAGGTTACGTCGTCGGCGATCGGCAATCGGATTTTACGGCAGCAAAAGAAAACGGTTGGCCGGCAATCGGCTGCCGATTTGACTTTGCACAGGAAGTGGAGCTCGCGACGGCCGAACATGTCGTTGATGATTTGCTGACGATCACGCAAATCGTTTAACGGGACACGTCGTGTCACCTCATCATGAGTTCGTCTGAACATATAGGCAGGGGAATCGCCTTTTTGTAACCCGTTGCCGTATGATGAGACGGAATCTGTTTGTAGTTTGAGGAGGCACGTCATGTTAGCAATTATCATTGGTTTAGCGATCGGCATCATCGTTCCGGTGCAGACGAGCGTCAACACACGGCTGCGTGGAGTTGTCGGATCACCGTTTACGGCATCCTTCATCTCGTTTAGTATCGGGACGGTCTTTTTAGTCCTCTTGACCCTGATCGTCGAAGGGGACTTCACATTGAACGAAGCCCTCTGGACGACGGAACCCCGCTGGATTTGGTTCGGTGGTGTTCTCGGGGTCATCTTCTTGACGGGAAACATTTTACTGTTTCCAAAACTGGGCGGTGTTCAGACGGTCATCATGCCCATCTTCGGACAAGTCATCATGGGGCTGTTGATTGACCATTTCGGATGGTTCGATTCAGCGGTCAACCGGTTGTCGCCGACCCGTTTAATCGGGGCCGTGCTCGTCCTGCTTGGTGTCGTCGGTACTGTCGCCTTAGGCGATTGGCTGGCGAAACGCCGGCAACGCGGACAACAGGAAACGAAGAACCTTGCGGAAGTCAACTTGACCGGTTGGCGTTTACTCGGCATCGTAACGGGGATGATGAGTGCGATGCAAGCAGCGATTAACGGGCATCTCGGAAGTGTCCTCGATTCGGCGATCAAAGGGGCATTGATTTCCTTCGTCATCGGGACGCTGACGCTTTTGCTTGTGTTGTTGCTCGTCCGACCGAAGCTCCAACTGGACCGGACGGCGCCAAAACCGTGGTGGATGTTCATCGGCGGTCTGATTGGTGCGACGTTCATTGCCGGGAATGCGTTCATCGTCCCGCTCGTCGGCACCGGCGTCGCCATCATCATCGTGACGATTGGTCTGTTGACGGGAAGTCTCTTGATTGACCGGTTCGGTTGGTTCGGGGCAGCACGGACGCCGGTTACCGGTGTTCAAATTCTCAGTTTGCTCGTGATGATCGGCGGAATTGTCCTGATCCGGCTATAAAGTAAACGCCTTTCGAGATTCTTTTTGAATCCTGAAAGGCGTTTTTTGTTACTTCCTTACACAGACAGCTGCATTAAAACCGTGGCGCAAAACTTCAACAGGGCCGAATTTTTCATAAGTTATCCGATTCATGACATTTGGGAATTAAACAGCTGGTCGCGTGTCCCGAAGCGCAACGCGAGTTTTAACAGGAAAACGTTTAGAATCAGTAAACCGATCGATAACAGAATCAGGAACAGCGTATTGATAAAGAATAATCCGCTGATTTGACCGATGATTAATCCGATGAACGGTAAGATGATGATACCGCTCAAGTTTTGTGCTTCCTGGTACGTACTGACCCGTGTCGAGATCAATAAATTTATTAACGCCGTCGTCAATAAAAGAATCGGTAACAGCAGAAAGAGTAATACCCACCACTGGGTCGAAGGAAAGCTGACTGAAAAGCCATTGACGGAAATCAAAGTGTTGATGACGAGCAGATTTATTAAAAAGCAGACGACGGAAATCAGGTAGGATGACGCAATCGAGATCATCAGCTTGCCGTAAAACAAATCACGGATGGTGATTGGCGAAAACAATAAGCTTTCTAATGTATGCTGTTCCTTTTCACTGACGAAACTATTGGCAGTGAAAAGGAACATGTAATGACCGGAACTAACAAAAATAACGTCACGAGCGGATAGTTTAGGAACAGATAAAGCAATTGTTCATTAAATGTCAGTGTCAGGACATCCGGACTGGCCGTAGTCGCCAAAAAACGATTCAGTAAATCAAGCACTTCCGGGTCGGTTAACGTGGACGGATCAAGCTGAATGATGAACCAGGCGAACCCGATCGGAATGACGAGCCCCATCAAGACCGGGATGATAATCAGCATAAACAGCAAAATCTTTTTTCGGAAGAGTTGGATGCTGTCTTTTTTAATCACGGCAAGCATGAGTGGTAAATTCATTTCGTTTCACCCCTTAACTTAAAATAGACACCTTCTAAATCACGGTCGATTATTTGACACTCATACACCGCGTAGCCCTGATCGATGATTTGTTTCAAAAAAGGACTGATGCACGTTTCGTCTTTAAACGATACTTCAATCACGTCAGGAGCAACAGGTGCAACAGCCGTTTCGAACATCGTGCGGGCGGAGTCCGGTGGAAGGTTTGTCCGGATTCTGACGCGAATCGAAGTTTGGTGACGGTTCAATAAATCGACGAGTGTCCCTTGATCGATGAAACGCCCTTGTTCGATGAAGATGTAGGCGTCACAGACACTCTCCAATTGGTAGAGGAGGTGCGACGTGATGATGACAGTCGTTCCCTTCGTTTGATTCACGGACCGAATCATATCCAGTACCTGGCGAATGCCGTCGGGGTCCAGTCCGTTCGTCGGTTCATCCAAAAATAAAATTTCCGGGTCATGCAGCATTGCTTTAGCGAGCGCGAGTCGCTTTTTCATACCAGTACTAAACGTATGGACGTAGGCATCGCGGACATGGGCCAAGTCGAACTGGTTCAACAGCTCAAGCAAATGACTTTTATTTCTGACACCATATAAAGATGCGTAAAAAGTTAAATTCTCAAGCGCCGTCATATCAGGATACAACCCCGCACTTTCGGTGACGATACCAGCTTTCGTACGAAGGGCTTCAATCGGCTGATCATCATAACGGACCGTGCCATGCGTCGGGGAGATCACACCGTTCATGATTCGAATCAGTGTTGTTTTCCCGGCACCGTTCGGACCAATCAAGCCGACTACTTTTCCCCGCGGAATCGTAAGCGACATATCTGATAAGACAAGCCGATCACCAAACGTTTTCGAAATGTTTTGTAATGTTAGCATCTGTTGTATCCTCTCATGTTCTGAATACCAAGCTGAACGAGCCGGGCTGATAACGATTCTTCAATTTATTCGACGGATTGACGTTGTTTAATTTGTTGAATGACAGAATTGACATCATTCGATTCCCGTATGACATAGAGTTGATCGGCTTCGTCCGCTTCGGGAGGTTCGACTACCTGTTTCTGTATAAGTGTTTCATATGTAAGCTCCCCGCGGATCACGACGGAACGCCGGTCGGATTGTTTTATCCGGTTCAAGGCGGTTGCGTCGCTTACGTCAAAAAAGACAATGATCCGGTGAAACACAGTCGGTGGATATTGTTCGTTCAGTAAGCAAAGGCGATTCACCCGCGATAAGTTCGCATTACAGACGATGAGATGTGCATCGGTTCGTTCGGTCGCGATCGAAGAGATGAACTGAGTCAAAGCATGTTTTACGTCGTTCATTCCGCGCGAAGGAACAAGTTCGGGATAATGGGTGTTCAAGAAAGCGGCATGGTGATCTTGATCGATGATGAGGCTGTTTGGGAGTTGCTCCGCTAACGTACGTGCAAAGGTTGACTTTCCGGTATGGGTTTTACCGACCGTTAAAATCAGTAGACGCCGCATAGATGATTCTCCTTTAAATTCCTAATTTTAATTTACGCGTTGCCGCTAACGTCTCTTTTAAGTGTTCGCTCCGTTTTGAGATGAAGCTTGTCCAAAAGGTCTCGCCGATCGCTGTCAGTTCTTCCCGGGTATAGTCCGCCGGGACAAAATTTCCCCAGCACCCGTCTGTCGTTAACTGACTCCAAAAGACAGTATCGGAATATGGAATGTTCGACGCCGGCACATCACTTCCCATCGGTTTCAATTGAACGAGTTCCGGACACAACCACATCGCGGCAGAGACGGATAACAGCCCGGCATGGCGTTCGTTCAGTCCTGCTAGACCTACTTCCTCAAGAGCCTCTTCCCACGCCAGGTGACGATCGGCCGTAATTAACACGATGTCTTGATGTTTGTAATTCATCTGTTTGACGAAGGCTGCTTCCCAGTAAGCTCCCCCGTGACCGTTGCATAACACAAATTGAGTAAAACCTTGCCGCTGCAGGTTGACGATGATTTCTTCGAGCATCGCCATCAGAACGGTCGGGCTGACGGTGACGGTACCGATTTGGTCGGCATGTTCTTCCGACGTATTAAAAGGCAGCGTTGGAAGCACATAGGCATCTAGCGCTTCACCGAACGCCTCGGCATATTTTTCGGCAATCAACGTATCGAGGTGCATCGGCAGGTAAGGACCAAACTGTTCCGTCGCACCAACCGAAATTATCGCAATCGTTGTTTCACTGGCGGCCACTTCCCGCGTACTATTTCTATAACTGATCATGGAAAAACCCCTTTATTCGTTTTATTTCTTGAACTACGACTGCTATTTCTAATTTTATCCAATTATAACAGAATTACCAACTAAAATTAGCAACGACTCCGTTTGATCCGATTGGGAAGATTGTCGTTTTAAAGTCAAGTAGCGAGAGAACGGCAGAGGTAGGGAAGATTCACCTTCAGCGTTAACGATCATTCCTTGAATGTATGAAGAAAAAACAAGCAGTAATCACGATCATGATGCCACAACACAGGAGTATCCATGCAATCGTGAAATGAAAGTAGAGCGAAAGTGAGATTAACGCGTACGACAGCGGGACTAAGCCGTTCGATGCCGCATTCACTAAACTCATGACACGCCCCATCATCGGCTGTTGACTTGTCGCTTGAATGGTCGTCAAGAGTAAGACATTGATGACAGCGGACATCAACCCCATGATAAGTAACAGGACGACACCTTGAAAGACCGTTGTGATTTGACCGAGTGTGCCTAACCCGATGCCTAATCCACCAATCAGTAGAAGCAGTAAGCGGATCGACTGACTTTTGATATTGCGTAGTCCTATGAAGGCAGCACCGAGCAACATCCCGATTTGATACGCCCCTTGCAGATAACTTAAATCAAGGGCTTGCCCGTGCAGCACACCATCGACTAACAACGGGATTCCCATTAAGAGTGGGCCGAAAAAGAAAAAATTGATGATGATTAAGATGAACAGAATCGTTCGTAAATAGGGTTCAGAAAAAACATAACGGACGCCTTCGACAAGTTCCGCCGTTGCAGATGTTGAACGTCGGTGTTCAACACGGCGTTCGCTAATGAATAACGAGCAAAGGAACGTCACGGACAAAAAACAGCCGACGACAACAAATAAAAGAGTAAACGAGTAGGCCGTTAAAAGAATCCCGCCGAGAAGCGGGCCTGACAATAAGGCGAGTTGGTTCGACGTTTGAACAACGGCATTTGCCCGTGTTAAGTCTTCGGATGACAGGAGTAACGGAAGGAGTGAGGAGCTGGCAGGTGAAAAAAACGCATCGATACAGCCGAATAGAAAGGCGAACAGTGACAACTGAATGATTCCTAAGGCATCATTTTGATAGACAAACAAAAGGGCGATGACAAAACCTAGCCGGAATAGACTGGAAAAGCGCATGATCATCGCCTTTTTGAAGCGGTCAGCAATCACGCCGCCGATCAACATAAGAAAAATTCGTGGAAGAAGCGTCAACATCAGGACGATACCGAGGTAAGCCTCTTGCTGCAACACACGTAAGATATACCATTGTTCAGCAAAGAGGTAAGTCGATAGTGCAAGAAAAGAACATGTACTCGCTAGCCAAAGACTAAGAAAGGAGCGGTTTCGAAAAAAGGAATGATTTTCATTCACCGTGCGTTCATACATCAGCGTTCCTCCTTCCGTTATTTTTCCTCGAACAATGCCTCATCGATTTCAAACCCGGTCGCCATGATATAAAAAAGTTTTTTGTCGTCTTCCGTCACGCATTGATCTTCTAACTCAGCCAGGAGCTGCCGGTATTTTTTTGTGAATTCTAAAAATTTTTGTGGTGTCGTCGAGACTTCTTTTTGGACGGACAAACTGGTCCACGCTTCGACATCGGAAGAACGTGGTTGAAAGGAGTCGTCCGGCGCAGTCAGGACACGTGTTTTCGCGCGGTCGAGGACTTCAAGGTAAGACTGGCGAGTCGCTTGTTGTGTCTCAACTAAATTAAGCAAATGATCAGCCGGGATAAAGCCGCGTGCGACGGATTGATAATATTTCAAGACGTTTCCGCCCTGAATCTCTTCTTTCACCAATGCAATCAGCTGGTACTTTTCGAGTTCACGTAAGTGGTACAGGATTTTTGCCCGGGAGACATCCAGTTTTTGAGCTAACTGGTGACCCGTATGCGGTTGTTCAATCAAGTGCATCAACATCTTTGTCCGCATCGGGTCACTGATGACCTTCAGCTGTTCATAGTGTTCTAAAATCAAAATCGATTTTTGCATCATTTCCAACACCTCTCATCATTAAATAAACCGGTTAATAAAAGTTAACCGTTAAACAAATCATAGCGGCAACAGCAAAAAATAGCTAGTGAAACTTACAAAAAAATCCAGATGTAGTAGTTACCGATACAAAAAAAGATTGCAGAGGAGAACCCTCTACAATCCACGAGCAGACATCCGCTGGTGATGCTGCACGATCAATTCGGTCAATTCTTCAAGCGTCCCGCTGCAAGGGATGATTTCCGGCAAATGATAAAACGTACTCGTCGTCTCGAACCGGTCATATGTCTGATCAACGCAATGGAGAAAAATCGGCTTGTCTTGTCCTAGTGCAATCCCGAGTTCGATGTGGCTTCCTTTCCCTGCCGGCAGTAAAATGATGACGCAGTCCGAGAGCGTGATGGCCTGTTTTTCAGCATGACCAATCGTTTGCAGTGCCGCTTTACTCGTCGCCCGTTCGTTTTGGGTCCAGTCATACGTCAGCGAAAATCCGCGATCAATCAGTTTATCCCGTAATATCCGGACATTCGTGATATTTGCAAAGCTTGATCCGATATAAAACTGCATCCGTCTGCTCCTTTCAGCATGGCTTGTCAAAAAAACTTAATTCGCTTACTTCACCTTCAAAATGACCTTCCCTTTCGCATGACCGGATTCCGAATACGCGAGTGCCTCCTGTGCCGCTTCAAACGGATAGACCCGATCGATGACCGGTTTGATTTGCCCCGTTTCAATCCATTCCGTGATGTGCTGCAGTTGTCGTCCGCTCGGTTTCATGAACAAAAACGTGTATGTGACGCGGTATTTCCGCTCGAGAAAGGCCTCGCGGACCGTCAAGAGACGAAATAACATCGTTTTTAAAACCCCGGACCCGTACGCTTTGCCGAACCGGCCATTCGGCAATCCGGAAATCGAAACGATTTGTCCACCGGGCCGGACAATCTTAAAGGCCCGTCTGAGCGTGTCGTCGCCAATCGTATCGTAGACACCATCGAAGTCATGTAAGACCTCATCAAACGCAACGGTCCGGTAATCGATGATCTCATCGGCACCGAGTGCTTTGACCAAATCATGACCGGCAGGACTGGCGGTCGTCGCGACATACAGCCCCATCGCCTTCGCCAGTTGAATCGCGAACGTTCCGACACCGCCGGCACCGGCCTGAATCAAGATTTTTTGACCCGGTGTCGCTTGTAAGACGTCGTGAAGTGCCTGATAGGACGTCAAACCGACGAGCGGGATCGACGCTGCTTCTTCAAACGATAACGCCTCCGGTTTTCGTGCGACGAGGTCTTCATGAATCGCGATGAATTCCGCGAATGTCCCGATCCGCTGTTTTTCGGCGCGTCCGTAGACGGCGTCGCCGACTTGAAACTGTGTTACCGCGGGACCGACCCTCGTGACGATGCCGGCAAAATCGTTGCCGAGAATCAACGGGAACTGGTAGGGAACCAACAGCTTGACCTTGCCGTCCCGAATCTTAAAGTCAACCGGATTGATGCTAGCGGCATGAATTTCGACTAGGACATCATGCGCCGAGACAACGGGAAGGGGCTGTTCGGTTAGTTCGAGTGGTACGTTTCCATATTTTTCAATCGTCATTGCTTTCACCGAGCATCCACCCTCTCTGACAAGTCTTTTTAACCAGTGTATCACGCCTTCCGATAATGCTATACTGAAATTGGATAGGGAAAATATGGGATTAACCAATCGTGAAAGCAGGTGACGTGTTGAAGAAATGGGGAGAACGGTTATTACAGGAATGGATTCGTATACCTCGCTGGTTGAAACGGACCGTTCCTTTAGCAATCACGTTCGTTTTCGTCTGGCAGCTTGTCAGGACGATGCTTGATTTTGAGATAGGAGCGGTTACGTTCAGTGATGTCCTCATTTGTTTGATTGGTGCGGGCATCATCGTCTTTTTACCAACGATTGATTCGAAACGATAGGGAGGTTACATCATGTCAACGAAAGACGAACAGGAACAACCGTTAACAGGGGGAAACGTTTCTGCCGTCAGTCGCGCAGGCGACACGGTCCGGCGGGAACAAAAGCCGGACAGTCCGCGGATTCACCGGCTGCTGGTGCACCTCGAGAAAAAAGAGTACCCGGCAAGTCCCCGGTTTCTCGGAATCGATCCGCAAAATCGGGAAATCCTGTCGTATCTTGACGGGGAGGCGGGAAACTATCCCCTCAAGGCCTACATGTGGTCGGAGGCCGTGTTAGCAGAGACGGCCCGGTTACTCCGTCAGTTTCATGATGCCACGGCAGACTTCGAAGTACCCGCGTCATGGGAGCCGCTCGATAATACGCCGTTGCCTTATACAGTCATCTGTCACAATGATTTTGCCGTCTACAATGTCATTTTTAAGGACGAGAAACCGATCGGCGTCATCGACTTTGATTTAGCGGCACCCGGCCCACGGATTTGGGACATCGCCTACACGTTGTATACGTTCGTCCCGCTCAGCCGGCTTCATCATGATGAACACGGGCGACAAGTCGACTATGACCCCGTTACGGGACCAGACCGGATCAAACGGCGTATCGACATCTTTTTGGCGGCTTACGGGATGCCGGAATTAAAAGAGCAATTGTTTGATACGTTGTTGTTACGGATTGAAGCGCTCCTGTTGACGATCCATCGGAAAGCGGCCGACGGGGAGGAAGCGTTCCAACGGATGATTGAGGAGGGGCACGCGACGCATTATGAGCAAGAACTTGCCTTTATCAAGCAGCATGGCGTGACGTGGTTCGATTAAGAAAGAGGGAGTGGTGCAAATGAAGACGGAAACAGATATCGCCCAAATGTTTGAACGGGACCGGGAGACAAGAATACTTCTTGAGGCGGTCGCGAGACTCGACTTACCGGACTGGTGGATTTGTGCCGGGTATGTCCGGGCGAAGGTTTGGGATGTGTTAGAGCAAAAGGAAGCGACAGCAGTCGCAGACATCGACGTCATCTATTTTGATACATCGGACACGACAGAAGCGACTGACCAAATGCTGGAAGCCCGACTGAACGAACAATTGCCGGATTATCCTTGGTCCGTCAAAAATCAGGCACGGATGCATACCAAAAATGACTTACTGCCATACCGGTCGTCCCGCGACGCAATGGCACAATTCCCGGAGACGGTGACGGCGATCGGTCTGACGCTACAAGCGAACCAGCTCGAATTTTTCACGGCCTACGGCGTTGGTGATCTGTTGCAGCAACGGCTGCGGCCGACGCAGCCCTTTCAAGCGCCGGCGCGGCATTTGATTTACCGAAAGCGGTTGGCGAAAAAACAGTGGGTGAAGAACTGGCAGGGTGTCCATGAAGCGGAAAATGAAACAACTGGATTAAAAAAAATTTAAATTGCTGAAACGAAATCCGTCGGTTACGCAGTCTAACAGGTAGTGACAGACAGAAAGGGGAGAACGGGCGATGATCGGTCGGCGAAACAAGCGGCAACCCGCGTTTGATGATGACGCGTTTCTGACGTTTTTGACGCGTCATGATACCTATCTTTACAAAATGTCCTACCTGTACTTAAAAAATGACCAGGATGCGCTCGAAAATGTCCAGGAAGTCGCCTATCGCGCCTGGAAACACCGCCAGACGTTACTGGACGCGACGATCGCCAAAACATGGTTGACGCGGATCGCAATCAATTGTGCGCTCGACATGTTAAAGAAAACCAAAGGAATCCGAGTCGACTACGCGACAGTGGCGAAGGAGATAGCGGAACCGGTCATATTCGAGGACCGACTCGTCAATGATCTTTACCTGCAGGACTTGCTCGAAGTGCTCACGGTAGCGGAACGGACCATCGTGTTCTTACGGTATTACGAGGATTATACGTTGCAAAACGTCGCCGATCTCCTGCAAATACCGGTCAGCACGGTCAAAAGTACACTCTACCGGGCCATACAAAAGGTTCAGACACGACAGACGGGAGGCGGGGCGGGATGAACGAGCAGGTCAAACAGGAAATCGATAAGATCGACATACCGCGGGGACAGGTCCGCAGTCAATTGCTCGCCGGCGTGGAGCGGGCACGGCGACCACGCTTCACCGGACGTAAGGTCGCGACAGGACTCGTTGCAGCACTCCTGTTGACGGTCGGGGGAGGCAAGCTACTGGGAGAGACACCGCCTGCGACAGAAATCGTTCGGACAGACGGTGCAATCGTCGTTCCGGACTGGACGCAGGATGAACAAGTGGAGGACAGTTCGACCGCGGGCAGTATGCTCCCGGGACTCGTCTACAAGCAGGAACTGTATCTGGCGATGGAGACACCGCTGACGGATGACGTCCGTACCCTGCAAGGGGAACGGCTGGAGCGCGTGACGGCAACACTTGAGGAAACAGGTGACGATGTCATCGAAAATGCCTCGAACCTCGGACCAGTCATTTTGTATCGGGTCGACGGTTACAAGCCGTCCGTACGCCTGTTTGCCGTAGGGGAGGAAGAAGGCAGAAAAAAAGTCTGGCTACTCGAACGCCAGACGGGTTTTACGGTGACTACGGGAAACGATTTTTTTAAGGATTTACATCTTGATCAACCGGTTAAGCACTTCGCCTATCAGACATTTGACGAGTGGAATGACGCCGAAACGGCACGACCGGTGACTGTCGAACTTCCGTACCGGGCCTTCCTGAATGCCTTGTATCAAAGTGATGCGATGATCCGCGAAGAAGTCCCGAAAGAAGTCGCGGACTACATGCATCCCGACAGAATGAAGGTCTTACGCGTGACGCAAGCCGATGGCATCACGGTGTCCCTGCGGCTGATCGCAGGCGGCTACGTCGTCTATCCGCAACTGGACGTCTTCTTTAAAGTCGATCCGGTCGCTTTTAAGGAGATGTGGGAGGCGTTGTGACCGCTGCATCAATCGTCTTCCGGAAACCATGAAACGGACGATAACCGAGTTGTTCGTAAAACGAGTGGGACGAGGCGCTCGCGAGAATCTCGAGCCGCGTCGCCGGGTACTTTGCGTGGGCATGTCCGAGCAAGGCTTGCCCGAGTCCACGTCCGCGGGCACTGTCTGCGATCAACAGCTCACAGATGTAGAGCGTGATCGCCGTATCCGTCATGCCGCGGATGTAGCCGGAAACGGTTCCGTCGATGACGACGACGTACGTGACGTTCGACGCCGCGAAGGCGCGTTTCGTTTCGTCCGACCGGGCGACGAGATTACTCCAGCCTTCAGCCGCATTCAACCGTTGAATCGCCTCGAAATCCTGTTCCGTGTAGGGACGGATTTGGTATTGTCGTTCTGACATGGTAAACACTCCTGTTCTATAAGTTAATTTTGAAGCACTGTGCCTAATTCGTCCCAGTCGTCGATCCAGTCCGTACAAGGAGAGAGTAGCGCCGAACCGTTTCTTTTCCAAATCACGTTCATCCCGACTTGCTGCGCACCGAAGACGTCGTTTACGGGATGGTCGCCAATGTAGACGGTCGCATGTGCGTCAAGGGCACACTTTTCTAAAAAATAGTTGAAAATGAACGGGTCTGGCTTTTTGATTCCGATGTCTTCCGAAATGAGGATGAAATCGAAAGAGTCCGCTATTCCTAAAGCGTCTAAAGTGGTGCGCTGGAAATCAGTCCGATCAGATAACCTTGTTTTCTTAACGCCTTTAACATATCCGCCGTACCCGGATAGGCGAGGCAATGGTTCGGAAAGGAAACAAAGTAATCGTCGAGTAATTGACGCCACGTCACCGTCGTGATCTCGAACTTCTGCAGCAACTGTTGATACACGATATCTTTTGAAACATACCCATCGTTGTCCAGTGTGATAAAGTGACGCGTATAGTCCGGCAGTGAAACGGGTTGGAAGTCGTTAAAGAAACGCTGATACTGTCCCATGATGAAATTTTTTAAGGACAGCTGACGATTTAAAAGCGTCCCGTCTAAATCAAACACAACTGCTGTTATATTTTTAATTTCAATCACCGCCAATTAGATTAATAAACCGTATACCCATTTCCATATTAATGGAATAATTGAACAAGAGAAAGTTATTTCGACAATTCATCTAAGTAGGAGAGGAAAAATCATGGCTCATTTCGATACAAAAACGCCGGGACGACCGCTCGTCATTCTGCCCGGTCTTGGCTGCAGCTATCACGAATGGTATCCGATCATCGAAGCATTAAAACAAACGTTTCGTGTCATCTCGTTTCACCGACATGAATTGGAGAACACGACTGAACACGGCACGGCGGGGGTTGCCGTGCAACTCAAACAGTTACTTCAAACAATAGGCGTCACGGAACCGGTCCTGCTTGTCGGACATTCTTACGGAGGGCTGTGTGCGCAACAGATGGCACACGATTATCCGGAGCATGTGCGCGGACTCGTGCTCGTCGACTCGACGTCCGTCCGCTTGCGGCACCTGGATGCCTTGACGTTACCGGTCCTCGATGCCCTGTCGACCGATCAGGTCTGGCTTGACAAGTGCCGAAGTTACGCGGAAATGACACAACACGCCTTATGCGAGACCATCCAGCCGGAACTGACGCAGGAGCAACAACAGTTACCCGTAAACGTCCAACAAGAGCTGCTCGACTTCGAAACCGATCCGTTGCTGTACAGTGAAATGGCCACAGCCATCGAACGGTGGCAGGACGACGCCCTTACGTTGGAACGGCGCGGTCGTCTCGCGGATCTTCCGCTCGCCGTGCTCGGACGCGATAAGGAACTGGCCGTGAACAGCGGAATCGAAGAGGGGTTGCCGGAAGCGGAGCTACGATTACTTGAGGACACATGGGAACGATTGATTTGCGAACAGGCCGACCTGTCGACTCAAAGCAAACTACTTTTTGTTGAGCAGGCGAGTCACGCGATTCATCTGGACCGACCGGAAGCCGTTCTTACAGCCATCGACCGAATCGACGAGCGTGCACACGATTAAGCCGAAAGGAGTGAATCGATATGGGATCACGAATCATGCACTACTGTATTGCGTCATTGCTCGCGGACACGCTGAAACTGGAGCCCCGGAGTGATTTTCTGTTGGGTGGGATCGCGCCGGACATTCACGGACTGATGGGTGTACCGAAAGGGAAAACGCACTTTAAGGACGTGGATGAGACAGGGAAAAGCCGGATTAACCTGGACCGGTTTTTGCATACATATGAATTAAAACGAACAGAACCGTTTTACCTCGGCTACTTTTGTCATTTAATATCTGATCAAGTCTGGTTGGATTTTTATTTGGAAAAGACCGCGTACGTCTCGCGCGGGCAGTGGCAAACAGATTTAGAAAAATCCTACCGTGACTTTCAGCGCTTGAATGGACGGATCATCAAACAGTACGGACTCACGATCGAGCCGTTGACGATCCCGTATTTTGAGATTGAAGGGTACGGCAAACAACATTTACCGACACTGATCGCGGAATTAGAAGCCGACTTTCGACACGATGTAGCGCTATCACGAGAACCACTAGAGGTATATGCCGATGATGATTCCGAAATCATCCAGTACATCGAACAATCCGTGTCACGGTGCCTGGAACGATTGCCAGAAGGGATTAAAACGAACAGAACGTTGCACGACAAAAATGTTTATTAATTTCAATTACCGTACTATTTTAATAAAAATAATTAGACAAACAACAAGTATATTTAAAACACTTTTCTCCTACAAGTTAAACAATCATGAATTACATCAAAAAACAGCTAAGGTGCTTTCTACCGTAGCTGTTTTTTCCAATTCCTCCGAAGGAGTGATGTCGTGTTCATGACAATTGTTTTTGTGCTGATTTATCGGCATACATTGCGGAATCAGCTTGTGCGATGAGCTGCTCAATGTCGTCTGCAGCACCCATCGCGAGACCAGAGGCAATCGCAATTTGGGACGCAGCCATCTCAGTATGAATAGCTGAGCGAACTGCCTCCATTTCGTCACACGACAAGTGCGATTCGATGATTGCAAATTCATCACCGCCAATGCGGTAGACGTTTTGACTGTGATTTTTCAAAATCGTAGCCGTCGTTTTGAGCAGACCATCTCCAGCGGCATGACCGTGATGATCATTTTGAATCTTCAAGTCGTTTAAATCGAATAACAGAACGCCGAGTGGAACATGTTCGCACGTCACGAGTTCCCGTACCATATTATCAAATTGATATCGGTTATAGAGTCCTGTCAAAGCATCGGTCCGACAGCGTTGTTCCAAGTTATGTTTTTCAGATATAGCCCGTTCGACATTACGAATGATTCCCTGGATAGCAACGAGCTGTCCATTCTCATAAATCGGGGTCGAGTATTCTTCGAACCAAATATAATGTCCTTCGTTCGTCCGCCACCGTTGCAAAAAGGGTGTCTCGTAATTTCCTATTCCCGATGCTTTTGCGACGAGAAGATCGAAGTCTTCCGGGTGAACCCGTTCGAAGCAGACAGCGGGGTCGGCGTAACTCGCAGCGACAATTCCTTCACCAAGATGTTCGTCAAGTGACGGGCTGATGTAACGAAAACGTTGAATTGGTTTTACTTCGAACACATAGACGATATCTTTCGTATGGTGGCCAATCAGTTCGACTGATGGTGGGGGAGCAGCGTTTGATTTTTTGAGTTTCATGAAGCCAAGCGTCATAAGAATACCGATACCGATTCCTAAAATAAGCATGCAAGGTCACCTTCTTCTAATCTGTATGCCCTATATCGTACCACGTAATTTGCAAATTTTTTACTTTTTTATGTGTAAATGGGGATTTAAATAATTAGTAGATGAAACATTAGTTTTAATGACTCTCTTTTGAAAGAAGACTTGTTTTCAAACAAATTGGAAACACGTGACTCTTTCCAGACTTTTTCGGGTATGGTCTTGATAGGAACTACTTAATATACGAGGAATTGAACGGATTGCGATCTGCTTTAAACAAGAAGCTGCTTCATCCTTTCCGCGTGCATCTACGGACAATCGACTGTCCGAATTGCAGACAACACTTTTTAAAGGAGAGAATGAAATGGGACATGACCACGGGCACGACCATGCACACACTGGAAACAAACGTGTGCTATTGATTGCTTTTTCCATCATCACACTATTTATGATCGTTGAAGTGATTGGCGGATACTTGACGAATAGTTTGGCACTTCTCGCTGACGCCGGACATATGTTAAGTGACTCGGCGTCACTCGCGATTTCGCTCGTCGCGTTTAAGCTCGGGGAACGGGCGGCGAGCGGCAGTAAGACGTTCGGTTACAGACGTTTCGAAATCCTGGCTGCCGTCATCAACGGTGTCGCCTTAATCGGGATTTCGCTCTATATCTTTTATGAAGCGATTCGTCGTTTTACAGAGCCGACGGCGATTGCTTCGACGGGGATGCTGATTGTCAGTGTCATCGGTCTTCTCGTCAATCTGCTTGTCGCTTGGATTATGTTACGTGGCGGCGACGTCAAAGAAAACCTAAACATGAAAGGTGCCTATCTCCATGTCTTGAGTGACACACTCGGCTCGATTGGTGCGATTGCAGCAGCCTTGCTCATCATGTTTTTCAGTTGGAACTGGGCCGATCCACTCGCAAGTATCATCGTTGCGCTGCTCGTCTTACGAAGTGGTTACTTCGTGACGAAATCAGCCGTCAATATTTTGATGGAAGGTGTCCCGGAGAACGTCAATCTCGAAGACATCACCGCGACGATTCAAGGGACAGAAGGTGTCGACGACGTCCATGACTTACATGTCTGGGCAATCACGAGTGGATTAAATGCCCTGTCGTGTCACGTCGTCACGAACGGGGACATGTCGATTGCTGAAGGGGCGGCGTTACTTCAGGAAATCAAGCATAAGCTTGAAGATCAACATATCCATCATGCGACGATTCAAATCGAGACCGCGAATCACGAGCATAGTGATGCCTTGCTTTGTGAACTGGAGGGGAGTGCCGCACCTCATTCGCATCACCATTAATTAAATGGATCAACATCATGCATCGTTCACGGCAGCTGTCCTTTTGTTTTAAAGGAGTTGATTAGATAATGGATCATCATTATTCGCCGAGTGAATTTAAAAAGAAGATGTATGCCGATTTAAAAGTAACACCGAGCGACTCTGTTATTCTCATGTGTTCGATCTTCATTGCCTCAATCGGTCTGAACATGAACTCCATTCCAATCATCATCGGCGCGATGCTCGTCTCGCCGTTGATGACCCCTATCTTAGGTGTCGGATTTGCATTATCTGTATCCGATTTAACACTCCTCAAACGTGCGACGAAATTATTGATTGTCCAAGTGTCTGTCAGTCTGATTGTGGCAACGTTATACTTTTCCATTTCACCTATCACGTATGCAAGTAATGAGATCATTGCACGAACGTCACCGACGATTTGGGATGTCGTGATTGCGTTTGCCGGCGGGACGGCAGGCATCATCGGTGCGCGAAAAAAAGTCAGCAATAACATCGTCCCCGGCGTCGCGATTGCGACCGCTTTAATGCCGCCTCTTTGTACGGTCGGCTATTCGATTGCGACGATGAATTTGGACTATTTTTTAGGATCGAGTTATTTATTCGTCATCAATTGCGGCTTCATCACGATTGCGACGTTCATCGGTATTCGGTTCATGGGCATCGCCTCTGCAGTGAATGCCAACAAACGCCAAAACCCTCGCATTAACATTGCGCTTGCCGTCCTGTCCATCCTGATTACGATCCCCAGTATTTTTTCTGCCGTGACGTTAGTCCAGGAAAGTCTCATCAGTACCGGAATCACGTCGTTAATCGATGAGCAGTTCGCGGATAACGTGGTGATTGACCAGTCCTATGATGAACAAAAAGAACTATTGACGGTGACGGTCACCGGGAAACGCCTGTCTCAAGAAGAGGTGACGGCAATCGAATCGAGTCTACCGGACTATGGATTAGCGGATACGAACTTAGTGATCAATCAAGTCCCGGACATCAACGCCTTGACAGGTGAACAGGCAGCAGCCGTCCTGGACCGTTATCTCGAAGAACGGTTGCGTCAATCCAGCTGGTTCAGCAACCGGTCATTCAATCTTGATGGACTTCCATTCCAATTAAAGGACTGATTCGATGATTGCCTTTTTCATATTGATGCGAAACATGTTTCATGTCGTCCGAATCCTGTTTCGCCAAGAAGAACAGAAAGCGGTCATGTTTTCCGTCGTCTTCTTACTCGCGGTCGGAATGTTCTTCTATCATAGCGTCGAAAAATTGACGTATCTCGATTCCGTCTACTTAGCGGTCATGACATTGACGACGGTTGGCTATGGTGACGTTCATCCAATCACGCCACTCGGAAAAATCTTTTCGATGGTTTACGTGTTGCTTGGCATCGGGGTCATCAGTGCCGTCATCGCCAACTTCAATCGGGCGTTAAAAGAATTTCACCAAACGAAACGGAAGCCAAAATGAGGTCTAAAGGAGGAGGGAAATGATGTGAAGTTCAATCTGGTTTTTATCTTCTACAGTTGCTTACTCGGGATTCTCGTCGGTGTAGTCGCGTCACTTTTTTTAGGAATTGTCAACGCATTGATTCATCTCGTGTGGACGACATTACCGGAAACGTTTGACAGCACCTGGTACCCGCTCTGGATGGGAGCGACGGGTGGGGTGTTGATTGGACTGTTTCAAAAGTACATCGGGGACTATCCGAAGACGATGCACGAAACATTACATGAATTTCAGGAAACCGGACGTGTTACGTATGAAGGGGCGATTATTAAAAACAGTAGCGCGGCGCTACTTGTCTTGACGTTCGGGGCAAGTCTCGGTCCGGAAGCGGCACTCGTCAGTATTTTAGGAGGATTGATGACATGGATCGGCGACCGGATGACATGGACGATTCATAAAAAGGAACAATTGCTTGAACTCGGAATCGGGGCGATGTTAGCGACGATATTTTATGCACCATTCGTCGGTGTCAGTGAAGCGATCGAAGAGGGAATCGCAGAACGTCGTTTTCAATCAAAACTGACGAAAGCCCTCTTGTACGGGATTACGACAGCATGCGGGATTTTAGCGTTTACGTTGTTGAACCGTCTTTTCCCGAGTACTTCCGTATTCGGTATCAGTACCCCCGAAGTCAATTGGACGCGGGAAGTCCTTTACTTCTTAGTCCCGGCAATCCTCATCGGGGCAGGTTTTGGAGCAGTGTTTCTTCTTCTTGGTCGATGGACGGACCAGCTTGCAATCAAATATTCATCACCGCTCGGACTCGCGATCAGCGCCGGACTCGCCATCGGTTTGTTTGGTATCTGGTCCCCGTATTTTTTATTTTCCGGTGAACATGAACTATTAGACTTCTCAAAAGAAGCGCTCGATCAATCCATTCTCTTTTTAGTCTTGCTTGCGCTTGGAAAAGCTTTGCTGACGAATATCTGTTTTTCATTCGGATGGCGGGGCGGGAAAATCTTTCCGGCGATTTTCTCGAGTACCTCCATCGGCTTCGCGTTTGCCGTCTTGTTTCCGTATACACCCGGGCTACTCGTTGCCGTCGCCGTTGCTGCGAGCTGTACCGTCATTTTGAAACAGCCTTTCGTCACGGCGACGTTGTTATTATTTTTGTTCCCACTCCAATTCTTCCCGTTCATCTTATTCGTCGCAATCTTGATTAAACGAACCTCGATTCGAATCGAAAGAAGTATCAAGTAAACGTCAGACCAATCATGCAATCCTTGATTTTCTCAATCAATCTCTTTTCCTGCTCCAGCAACGAATCACGAGCACAGAAAGCACGACGAACACGACCATCCAAGAGACGTGTTTCATGGCAAACGTAGCGATGAGATTCCAGCGCTCCTGTAAATAATAACCGCTCGTCATGAAAAGCAAGGACCAGACCGTAAAGGACAGTGCCGTCGAAAGTAAAAATGTCGTCAAGCGAATCCGGACCGTCCCGGCACCAAACGCAAAAACCGTTTTCCAGAGCGGGGACAAGAGCAGGTACCAGCCACCATACTGGCGTAAGTTGTGTTCGGCGCGTTGCAAACGGTCCGGACGTACGTGAAGCCACTTCGTCAGCGCATGCAGCAGCCGTTCACCGCCGAAGTAGCCGAGACCATACAAAACGAGTTGCGACAGGATGAAACCGATGACGCCCGTCGCGAGCATCAAGACGTAGGACAGCTGATTCGTCGCCACTAAAAAGCCGGCATAACTCATGATCAGTTCGGTCGGGATAAAGTGGGCGAACAGGGCGAGAAAGACACCGAGATACCCATACTGGTCCATCCAGAATTGCCAGTTTGTCATGTCATTTCTCCTCTCGAAGTCGTATAGCGGCAGGGCGCGCTAGAAGTTTACGGAATCGTTACACACCCTTCATAAATGAAACGGTCGACATCTCCGATAGAATCGACGAGGAGATGATACACCATGAGACCCAGAAAAAGAAAACGATTGCTGAGTGAACAATTGAACGGGTGGTTAATTCCGTTAGTCGGAATCGGCTTACTGACGATTAGTTTACTGAGCGTCTATGAAGTATATCAGACATCGACGAAGTCAGTGACGGAACGGCTCGAACGGGAGTTGACGATGCTCGATACAAGCGTCAAAGCGATTGCGCTGACCTATCCGGAAGCGAATAAAGCGCGGGATCAAGCAGTGAAACGAACAAAAAATCAGCAGTTGGCGGATCTTGCGCAAGATGATTATGAAGCTGCGTTCGAAACGTTCCGTTCGAAAGATCGGGTTTTCCCGGCAATTGCATTAACGCAGACTGAGCAAACCACCGTCCGGCGCGACTTAAAAACGAAAACCGTCACGACGGTAACGCATGGAGACCGGTTCATCCTAGCGAAAACGATTCAGGAACTCGATACAATCGTCTTCTTATCGGTCGACCGGGATCAACTGATCGGTCCTGCCAAGGCACTGGCATTCGAACTCGGGACCTTAAGCCTCGCAGTCCTGTTTTTCGTCAGTCTGCTGATCCGCTTCCGGATTAAACAACAGCTGACCCCATTATCCGTCCTCTCGCTGAAGATTGAAGAAGCGAACGCAAAACGGAACTATCGGCCGCTCTCCCTTAAGACCACCACGTTTGAGGTCGAACAGTTAGTGTTCCAGTACAATCAATTGATGAACCAAATCACAAGCTTGACGGGTGAACTGGGCAACACGAGTAACCAGCTCAAGCAGATGCAACCGGAATTCATGACCCAGCTATCGGCAACCGAGGAGTCGGTGACGGCGATCTCAGAAGTCGCCACTTCCTTGACCACCCATTCACGGGAAGTGGAATCTGTCGTCGAAGAAACAGATCAACTCCTGCACACCTCCTCGTTAGCATTAGAACGGATGAATCAATCACTACAAGAGAGTCAACGGACGCTCGTTCAGTTCCAGTCGGAGATCGTACAGGAAGAAAGCATTCTTGATGCGTTGAAAATCAGAACGCAGACGTTACATACGTCGTCCGATGTTGTCTTACGGTCACTACACAGCACGCGTGAAAAAAACGATTCGATGAACCACTCCATTCAGCAGATTCAACGCGTCGCTGAGGCGACACGACGGTTATCACTCAATGCCTTGATTGAAGCTTCGCGCGCCGGTGAAGCGGGGCGCGGTTTCGCAATCGTCGCAAAAGAAGTCGAACTGCTATCGCTTGACGTGACGCACTTGATTCGGAGCATCAATCAAGCCAACGACGAATTGACAGCGAGTGTCACGACGATGGAAGGCGATTTAAGCCAGATGACGACACACATCGATGACACGTTCCAACAGTTAGGTCAAGCGACGGACGGGATGACCCAGCTATTTTCCGGTTCATCCCGGATTGAAGAAGCATTACGGCACGTCGAGCTGGAACGCCATGCGGTCAATACGGTGAATCCAGCAGTCGTCTCGCACCTCGAGACCATCCAGCACACCTTACTGACGTTACAAACGTATGGAAAGACGCTGGGTGATCAAATGAATGTGAACATCGCGCGGCAGGAACAGTTAAAACGTCATGGGGATACGATGCATCAACAGGTCCAACTCCTTGAACGAGCGATTGATGCAAGTGACGACACCTTGACTAGACGGTAAACAAAAAAACCAAGACACACTCCAACGTAAGCACGGAGTAAGATATGAAAAAACCGTGTTTCCTGTCACTTCGGAAGGAAACACGGTTTTGATTAACAGGTCTCTAGTCATTGCTCCAAATAGCGGTAGAGCGTACTTTTGCTAATCCCCGTTTCTTGACGGATTTCAGCGAGGTTGTACTGTTTGCTTTGGTACATTTCGATTGCCCGTTTGACATTGGCATCTGCTTTACGCGGGCGGCCCGTCTGTTTCCCGTCCGCCTTCGCTTTCGTCAATCCTTGTCGTGTCGTCATACTGACGACATCGCTTTGGAGGGCGACAAGATGTTCGACGAGTTCTCGAAACGAATGCGTCAGCGGTTCGCGGGTATCGATTTGTTCCCGGATTGTCACGAGGTATGCTTGTTTTTGTTCGATTTGTTCAAGCAATTCAATCAAATGGCGTGACGAGTCAGCCAAGACATAAAGTTGCGAGACGACGACCACATCCCCCGGCGCTAGTGAAGCGATTAAGTGTTCGAGCGCTTCCCGTCGTTTGGACGAAGCGTGTTCTTCGATGACTTGACGTTCGGGTCTGAAGGCTTGAACGGTTTCCATTTGAAAGATACATTCCGGATCTTCATAAAACGGACGCATATAACTGATAATCATAAAATTCTCCTCACATCGTACACTAATCGTAAAATCAACCGTCCCAAAAAAGTTCCATTATGAGACTTTAAGTGGTACGCTTAACGGACATTCAACGAAACCACCCATTCGGGTCACCCTTAGTATACGGGAAACCCTGTAGGGGTGAAAGGAAAGGTGGAACGAAATTGATGAATTTGACACTCCGGGAACAATGGTTCTCAAACATCCGCGGCGATATTTTAGCGGGAATCGTCGTCGCCCTCGCATTGATTCCGGAAGCGATCGCCTTCTCGATCATTGCCGGTGTCGATCCGATGGTTGGCTTGTATGCCTCGTTCTGTATCGCCGTCATCATCGCTTTCGTCGGCGGACGACCGGGAATGATATCGGCAGCGACCGGTGCAATGGCACTCCTGATGGTCCCGCTCGTCAAGGAACACGGACTGGATTATCTATTAGCAGCAACGATTTTAACCGGTGTCATTCAACTCGTATTCGGTATCTTGAAGATTGCCCGTTTCATGCGGTTCATCCCGAGAGCCGTCATGATTGGTTTCGTCAACGCACTGGCAATCTTGATTTTTATGGCACAAGTCCCGCACTTCGTCGGGATTTCAACGTTGACGTATGTCGTTGTCGGCATCACACTCGCCATCATCTATTTGTTGCCGCGCTTGTTCAACGCGGTTCCGGCACCGCTCGTTGCCATCATCGTCTTGACTGGACTGACGATTTACTTCGGCTTCGACTTACGGACGGTCGGAGATCTTGGAACAATCGAACGGTCATTGCCATCGTTCTTCCTACCAGACGTCCCGCTCACATTCGAGACGCTCCGCATCATCTTCCCGTACGCACTCGCCTTGTCGATCGTCGGATTGCTCGAATCCTTGCTGACGGCAACGATCGTCGACGACATGACGGGAACGGAGAGCGAAAAGAACCGCGAAGCACGGGGGCAGGGGATTGCGAACTTCGTCACCGGATTTTTCGGAGGGATGGCTGGATGTGCGATGATCGGTCAATCCGTCATCAATGTTAAATCCGGGGGACGTGGTCGACTTTCGACGCTCGTCGCAGGATTGTTCTTAATGTTCTTGATCATCGTCCTTGGCAACTGGGTCATTCAAATTCCGATGCCGGTTCTTGTCGGGATTATGATCATGGTTTCAATCGGAACATTTGATTGGTCGTCCTTCACCTATATCAGAAAGGCACCGAAAGCCGATGCGATTGTTATGTTGACGACGGTCATCACGGTCGTCGCAACACATGATTTATCAATCGGAGTCATCACTGGAGTCATCTTGAGCGCCTTGTTCTTTGTCGCGAAAGTCTCAAAAATCAACGTCGCCAAACGACAGGAGAAGGATCAGACGATTTATACCGTCCAGGGACCCCTCTTCTTCGCTTCCGTCGATCACTTCATCGCATCTTTTGATTATGAGGTCCACGATACTGCGATCATCATCGATTTCTCATCGACACAAATCTGGGATGATTCAGGAGTCGGTGCCATCGACAAGGTAATGTTACGCTTGATGTCGAATCAGAATAGTATCACGATCCTTGGATTGAATCCGGAAAGTAAACGTCTCGTCGATCGCTTGGCAATTCATAACCGACCGGATTCGAAGTCCTCCCCCCATTAACCTGAAGGAGTGATTTGTATGTACAATCATATTCTATTAGCCGTCGACGGTTCTGACCATTCTGTCCGTGCAGCGGAAGAGGCGATTAAACTCGCACGCTTGAATGAATCGAGCAAGATTGAGGTCGTGTTCGTCGCGGACTTCGCGAAAGCACGCGAAGAAGTCTTGCATTCGGAGGGAAGCGGAGCGCTCGAAGTCGCACGGCGACGAAAGCTCGGACCGGTCGAAGAAAAGCTCGAAGCGGCAGGGGTGTCCTATTACGTTACAATCCTCCGCGGGGAGCCGGGGCCGGCCATTGTCGAGCATGCGAATCAGCAGCCGACGGATATGACGATCATCGGTAGCCGCGGGTTGAACTCGCTTCAGGAAATGGTCCTCGGCAGCGTCAGCCATAAAGTCGCGAAACGCGTTAAAAGCCCCGTCATGATCGTCAAATGACCGGACGAGGGGATATTCTCTATACAAAAAACAGACCACTTTGTTGCCGTTGCACACAAAGTGGTCTGTTTTTTGATTTTAAAGGCGCATGCCCGGAGACAGTTTGACGACGCGGTAAAGTATGAAGGCACCGACCAACAGAATCGGATACGTCGTCTCGATGTGTTTGACGAATACAATGAGAATCGGGACGGCAATCAATAGGCCGAGCAGGACATAACTGATTTTGAGTAATCTGCGCTCTTGTTGCCGCAACACGGGAAACCAACCTTCAAACAGCAGCAAAAGCAGTTGTCCGCCGTCGAGCATGATCAGCGGAAGACAGTTCGTCAATCCGAGAAAGAGACTCGTCGCAGCGAGTAACTGAAGCAGGACCGTCACGGTGTAAGGACCGTCCGGCAAAAGAGACGGCAGACTATCAAACAGGAAGTGAACCGGATACGTGACCCACGGTGTTATCAGGTGATACCACCCGGCCACTAGAGATTGTGCCGGATTCATGATTTGCAGGACCGAGAGACAAGCAAGCGGGACGAGGACGATGCTCATGATTAGTCCCGAAGCGACGAAGACGATCCGTCTAGCGCGATTGACAGCAGCGTCAACCGGTAAGACATAACCTCCGAGTAACAGCAAACAAAGCTGGTAGGTGACTCCACGGTATGTTGTCCGCGCGAGAACGGGACCGAACCCAACTGACAGGGTGCGGACCTGTATCCGGACGAGCTTGGCACCTGCGACGTGCCCGAGTTCATGGAGGAGCGTCGCCAGCAAAAAAGTCCCCAATAATACGAAATACGACATGATTCGCTCCTTTTAACGCGTTAATTGTTCTTGAAAGATGAGACGAAACTTCGGACGAACGTCGATTTCGATGGTTTGGACGACTTCGTCTTGTTCCAAGGTCAGTAAAATCCGTGCAGCTTCCCGGTCGTCTTGAATGATTTCAAATGACGAAAGTGCCTGTAAGGACATACTCGACAGCAGTCGACCGTCGGAACGCTGATTGACTTGAAGGGAAAACTGACCGCTTGCCGGTGTCAGGCGAACGATAAACTGTTCGACGGCATTTTGAAAGCGGTACGTCGATTCGTCGTAATAGAAGAGCGGAACCGGTGCATCCGGTTCTACTGAAAATAACGACAACAGGTCTAGTTCTTCAGGAAAAGACTTCACGAAAATCCACTCCTTTGGTAAAATGAACTGACTTTCATATCATACAGTATTTTACAAAAGAGGGTATAATGAAATTGGAAGCAACCATAATGAAGGAGGACAACACGTGGGCTACATAACAGAATTAAGAAAATTCATCGGCAGTCGACCGATCATCAGCGTCGGTGCGACAATCCTTGTCATCAATGAACAAGGTCAACTTTTGTTCCAGCACCGTTCGGATACAAACGATTGGGGATTACCGGGGGGCTCGATGGAACTCGGGGAAACATTAGAAGAAGTCGCAATCCGGGAATTATATGAAGAAACGGGACTTGTGACGGACAAGGTCGAACTCGTCGGTGTCCGGTCCGGGCCTCGCTACCAGTTCACATATCCGAATGGAGACCAAACGGATAGTGTAATCCACCTGTTCCACGCGCAAGAGGTTTCCGGTACTTTACAAATCAATGATGACGAAAGTTTTGACTTGGCATACTTCGGTCAAGAAGCGCTCCCGGAAAACATTGAAAAACGGGCACATGCCTTACTGGAGGAATTAGGTACTACGATTTGGGCATTACATAACTCCTTTGAAGTAAAGGATTAAATCGAGCATTCAGAAAGTCTTAGCTGAAACTAAGACTTTTCTTTTTGATTTTTTGTTTTTTGAAACATCTAATCGGAAAATGGTAGAATAAAGAAAATTGGTAGGATAAAGGAAATTGGAGGTAGGGATATGGGTTATGTGATTATGATGTCTGTTATTTTCATGCTAGTTGGATTGGTCTTTCTGATTGTGATTGATCATTCGAGAGAGCAAAGTGAAAAAGGAAAAGATAGATTTGAGGAAGCTAAGATTCAAACACGCCCTGCTACATGGAGAAATGGTATGCGCGAAATCGAAATGGATGCCAGCAAGTATGATGATTATGCGGGGGCTCTGGTTGAAAAATACCCGATGGCTATGGAGAGTTTGATTAGAATGGAATGGTTGGCAGAAAAGATGACAGAAGAAGAGAAAAGAAAAGTGAGAGAAGAATTCGAAGAGAAGTTTGATGCTGTGATTGTTGAAGAGGAGAGAAAGAGAAGAGATGAAATGAAAGTAGAAATTGAAGATGTGTTGGAAAAGGCGTTTAAGGAAAATCAGTATGTGAAGTGATACAGGTAGAATTGAAGAAAAAGCGCCCGACGTCCTTTTAATCAGGACGTCGGGCGTTATCTGTTACTTCGAGACAACTGAAATGCGTTCTTTATCATGGCGATTGTGTTCGACCTCGTCCGCAATTGCGACAGCATAATCGGCGTAACTGATATAACTGTCACCTGCTGCATTAACGGTCAAGACGTCTAAAGCGAGTTGGTACGTACCTGTTCTTGCACCTTCCGGATCAAAGAAGGCTGCCGGACTGACGAACGTCCAGTGTAAGTCGGTCGTCTGTTCCAAATCAATCAAATTGAGCGTCTGACTTTTCGCCGTCGGAAGGTATGCTTCCGGAAAATCCGGTGTATCCGCCAAGCGTGTCGTCTGTTCCCGGTCGACGAACAGGCTACCGGCTCCGCCAACGACGATTAAACGCGTCGCCGTACCGGATAATGCCTCCATCAAATGCCGGCCGAGTTCGACATGCTGCAGTTCATCTCCAGGCGCTGCGCCAAACGCATTGATGACGACGTCGAATCCCGACAGGTCGTCCTTCGTCAAGGCAAACGCATCTTTTTCAAGGACAGCGTCGTGCGTCGTCCGGGTTACATTTCGGACAATGGCCGTCAAGGCATGTCCCCGTTCTGCCAGTTCCCGTAAAATAGTTCGTCCTGCTTTCCCACTTGCTCCAATCACTGCAACCTTCATCAACAATCTCCTCCTTCAAAATGAATGTAAGCCTTATATCTGTAATTATTTTAGTTACAGAATTTTTCGTTGTCAAGGAAATTGACAAAAAAACTTCTGCTCACTAAACTGATAGTACTGGTGGTGAAAAAAATGATTAACAGTCGATTAGCGGTCGCGGTTCATATTCTTGCTTTAATCAGTTCAAGTAAAGGCGAGCCCTTGTCTTCCGAAATGATTGCTGGAAGTGTCAACACGAATCCGGTCGTTATCCGTCGCCTGACCGGTCTCCTGCGAAAAGCAGGACTGCTCAAGACACAGGCAGGGCGGACGGGAGCCATCTTGACGAAAGAACCGGCAAATATCACGTTGCTGATGGTGTACCGTGCCGTTGAACCAAAAGAAGACTTATTCATGATACATGAGTCCCCGAATCCGGACTGTCCGATCGGTCGCGAGATTCAGACAACGCTCGAGACGACATTCAGTCGGGCACAACAGGCGTTAGAAACAGAACTAGCGGCAGAAACATTAGCCGATGTCATTCATCGACTTGGCGCAAAATAATGACATTCAAGCTTAAACCCGCTAGCGGATTTAAAGGAGGATAAACGATGCGCTTGATCAGTTACTCTGCTGTAAGTGTGATTTTATCGTTTTTATTTTTTACGAGCTATGCCTTACTAAATAACTTAGAAAATGAATTCCTGTATCAATTCGGGACATTTGCGGTGACGCTCTTTTCATTTTTATTCGGAATTCCGATGTTGTGGATTGCGAGTCGTCACAGCTTACCATTACGCCTCTTAATTTACTTGACGACACTCGCACTTTCGATTTTATTGTTCATTGGCGGCTATCAAACATTCGCCGCGTCTTCTCTCGATATTCAGTTAAACTTGTCAGGGATTATCCGCTTTGCTTTAATCGCCTGTCTACTTTATGTTATTCCCTATGAAGTGTGCATTAAACGATTGAAGCAGCCTTCCATCTCGACGTAAAACGACCTTTATCCGTAAGGTCGTTTTTTATTTTGCAGGAATTTCCAAATGGAGAGCGAATTTAACTCAGTACGCAACGAGTAGAAGGAGGAATTTAGTATGAAAGATACGTTTCAATGTCAGGCGATCGGAAAATCGTTTACTGGGGACGGGATCGAAACGAAAGCGCTTGACGATGTCAATCTGACGCTCGACGCAGGGGATTTCATCTCCATCATCGGACCGTCTGGATCGGGAAAATCAACATTACTCAGTCTGATCGGGACACTCGACCGTCCGACGACGGGGCAACTGCTGTACGGTGACCAACCGATCAATCAACTGAAGAGTAAAGAGTTATCGGATTTCCGGTTCGAGAACGTCGGGTTCATCTTCCAACAGTTTCATTTGATCCCGACGCTGACGGCGCTCGAAAACGTCATGGCCCCGTTATTCGGTAGAAAAGTCGCCTATGATAAGAAGGAGCGGGCACTCGCCTTACTCGAGCAAGTCGGTCTTGCAGAAAAAGCCAGTTCCTTGCCGTCCCAGCTCTCCGGCGGACAACAGCAACGCGTCGCCGTCGCCCGTGCGCTCGTCCATGAGCCCAAATGGCTCCTCGCAGACGAACCGACGGGAAACCTCGATACGGAAACCGGGGAAATCATCTTCCAACTCTTAAAACGGTTGAACGCTGAAAAAGGGTGTGGTGTCCTGTTCGTCACGCATGACCCGGAGCTTGCCGACCGCGCCAATCGAAAAATCGAGATGAAGGACGGACTCGTCATCGCGGATTCGCGTCTCGTCACAGTCTGACGGAGCACCGATTTTGTTTTCGGACGGTCGACCCTTTACACTTAACGAGTAAAGGAGGCGACGCACGATGCGACTAGGTATACTCGATCAAGTCCCGCTCCATGAAGGGGATACGATTGAACAGACGATGCGATACACGAAACGACTCGTCGAAGCAGCAGAGCAGCTCGGTTATGAGCGCTACTGGTTCGCCGAACACCATAATACGAATGGCTTACTCAGCGCGACACCTGAACTGTTCATTGCCCGGATGGGGAGTGATACAAAAACGATCAAGCTCGGGACGGGTGGCGTCCTGTTACCGCAGTACCGCCCGTTAAAAGTCGCGGAAAACTTTTCGACGCTCGAAGCCTTTTATCCGGGACGGATCGAACTCGGAATCGGCAGTTCACCAGGCGGGAGTGAGCGGACACGAAGTGCCTTGACGGACGGGGAAGCGAATAAGTATTCTGAGTTCCCACGCTTGATGGATGAATTGTCCGGTTTTTTAACTGATTCGTTGTCCGCAAAACATCCGTTTCGAATCGTCAAGACGACGCCGCGCGTCACGCGAACGGCTCCCCTCTACTTGCTCGGTCTGTCACCGAACAGTGCACGGCTCGCGGCAGAGCGGGGGATGGGGCTTGTCTTCGGTCATTTCATCAATCCGGACCGCTGGGAAGAGACATTACGGACATACCGCGAGCAGTTCATTCCGAGTGCGCAGTTCGAGGAGCCGACGGTCATTGTCTGTGTGTTTGCGGTCTGTGCCGAAACGGCGACAGAAGCAGAACAGTTAGCAACGACGCAAGATGCCTGGATTCAAGGGATCCGACTCGGAAATTCGATTGTCCCGTCGTTTGATACCGTCGGGACGAAGGACTGGAACCCAGAACAATTAAAACGGATCCAACACGACCGACGCCGGACCATCGTCGGAACGGCGACGGAAGTCGAAGCAGTACTCGAACAGTTGGCAACCCGGTACGGGACGGATCAATTTTTGTTAATCAATAATGCTTACGACCAAGACAACCGACTTGAATCGTATCGGTTGATCGCGGAACAGATGTTACAGCACTAAAAAACGGCCGACGATGTGTCGGCCGTTCCTGTATACTCCGCTTATTTTTGTGATGTCGGACGAATCAGGATTTCATTGATGGACACATCGTCCGGTTCACTGACGGCATAGTTGATTGCACGAGCAATCGCGTCGGCATCGATTGCTTGCATGTTGCCGATGCCTTGTTTGATGTCTTCATCCGTGATGTGGTCTTTTAACTCCGTATCGACGGCTCCCGGTGAAATGATTGTCGCCCGAATGTTATTGTCGACCGATTCTTCCTTCCGGAGACCTTCCGTAATCGCACGAACGGCAAACTTCGTTCCACTGTAGACAGCGCTTGACGGCATGACTTCGTGACCTGCGACAGACGAGATGTTGATGATATGCCCTGATTTTTGTTTTCGCATGTACGGAAGGACAGCCCCGATTCCGTAAAGGACACCTTTAATGTTGACGTCAACCATCGTGTCCCATTCATCCTGCTTGTTTTTATGGAGTTGTGATAACGGCATCAGACCGGCATTGTTGACGAGGACGTCGACAGATCCGTACGTCTCCTGCGCCAGTTTCGCGAGTTGGTCGAGTTGCTCCGTCTTCGTCACGTCCGTCACTTGATAGACCGCTTGACCACCGAGCTGCTCGATTTCTTCTTTTAATGCTTTCAGACGATCTTCACGCCGTGCCGCGAGGACCAGTTTTGCACCGTTCTTCGCAAGTAATTTTGCGGTTGCTTCCCCGATCCCACTTGATGCACCTGTAATGATGACGACTTTGTTTTCAGCCATGATTGATAACCTCCTGTAGTAGTTGCTTCACTGATTTATGCTCACTTTTGAGTTATTGCCTGTTTTGCTGCACGGCAAACCTACGGAGGACACTTATGAAAAATAGGAGCTGGTTCGTATGAAACGACGGACGATTCGTTTAATCGTCATCTTACTTGTGATTGGATTGATTTTCATCATTGAACCATTCCGAAATCAACCGCCGCTTCCTGACGTGTCGGTCGGAAGCCAAACGATCCCGACGCAGCAAGGATCCTATTGCTGGCATGGTCTCATACGGGGACAATGTGTCGACTATATCTATGCGAACCCGCTCGAAATGACAGAAAAATTGAAGCCGACCGTGGTCCGATCGGCGTCACCGATTACGATTGCCTTTCATGACGGTCCTACGCCGGACGATTTAAAAATCGAACAGTGGCAAGATGCAGAGACAAGACAGACAGTTACGCTGCAAGACGAACAACTCAAAGCACCTGATGCGCGCGGAATCTATGTGTATCATGTCATCGCTGATTGGAAGCAAGGGGACGGGAACTCGGCTTTCGTGATTGAAGTGAAATGACACGTCGAAACGGGTAAAGACGAGTAAAATCGTCGTGTTTAAGCAGAGAGGATGAAAAAACATGAGACTCGAACAGAAAGTAGGCATCGTGACGGGGGCAGCGTCCGGAATGGGGAAGGCAATCGCGGAGCGGTTTGCAGCTGAAGGGGCACGCGTCATCGTGTCTGATATTCAGCTTGACGGGGCGAAAACAGTCGTTGCGTCGATTGAAGCAGCGGGCGGGACAGCAACTGCCATCAAAACGGATGTCACGTCTGCTGAAGCAATCAAACAACTGTTTGACGAGACGTTAGCGGCTTACGGACAATTGGATATTCTCGTCAACAATGCCGGAATCATGGACGGGATGGAAGGGGTTGACGAGCTGACCGATGAACGCTGGGACCGCGTCCTCGCCATCAACACGACGGCGGTCATGCGGACGATGCGTCTTGCGATTCCTTTATTTCGTGCACAAGGTTCAGGAAACATCATCAATAACATCTCAATCGGTGGACTAAACGGAGCGCGTGCCGGTGCTGCGTACGCCGCCTCCAAACACGCCGTCGTCGGTCTGACGAAAAACACGGCGTTCATGTATGCACAAGAAGGGATTCGCTGTAACGGAATCGCGCCCGGTGCCGTCGAGACGAACATCGGACAGTCGATGACGAACATCAGTGAGTTCGGGATGGGACGGACGATGCTCGGGATGGGCTTGAATCCTAAAACCGGACAACCTGACGAAATCGCACAGCTCGCCTTGTTCCTTGCTTCGGATGAAGCGAGTTTCATCAATGGTGCAATCGTCGTCGCCGATGGCGGATGGAGTGCCTATTAACGAAAAAGGAGGTAAAAACTAGCGATTCATGGATAAAAATAGAAATATTCAGACAATTTAAAGGATTATTTCATCTAGTCGCTAATACTTTAAGATGACTAACCGACTCGTCATCTTTTTGTTTTCTCGTTTTTCAACTAAAGGAGGAATTCTGAGATGTCCCTTGAGCAAAGTACACAACACGTCACGGATGCACATGTCATCCGCGCCATTGAACAAAATCTCGCCATCATCCGATTTGATGACCAACGTAAAATTGCGTACGTGAATGACTTATTTGCCGAGACGATGGGGTATCAGGCGAAGGAACTGATCGGCAAGTACCACCGCGATCTGTGTTTTCCGGAGTTTGCCACGAGTGCGGCCTATGAAGCGTTTTGGCGGAAGCTGCTGCAAGGGATTACGTATCAAGATAAAATCGAACGGCGGACGGCAGAGGGCGAACGTAAATGGCTCGAAGCGACGTATATGCCAATCTTCGGGGACGGACGGCGTGTCATCGGTGTCTCGAAAATCGTATCGGATATCACGGTGCGTCAGCAAGACGTGCTCCGGATGGCAGAAGCGCTAAATGAGACTTCCGCTTTTTTGACCATAAAATCTGATAGCGGTCGGCAAGACGGGTTACAGGTTCTCGCGACCGTCCAGCAGATTGAAGCAGAGTCAACAAAAAATCTGGCTAACCTCGTCGCTCTCCAAACAGAGGCCGACTCGATCAATGACATTGTCAAAACGATACGGGAGATTGCAGCACAAACGAACTTACTTGCCTTGAATGCGGCAATCGAAGCGGCACGGGCGGGAGAACACGGGCGTGGGTTTAACGTCGTCGCGACGGAAGTCCGGAATTTATCCAATAAAGTCTCCCAGTCGATTGGCGAAATCAAAGAAAACATCGAAGGAATCGTTAAGCGGATTGAGACCGTCTCAACGAGCATCGAACAGATTTCAACAAAAGTCCAGACGAGCAGCGGGCAGTTGGAACACGCTGTCAGCGAGTTTGAGTTACTCGCTGAGTCTGCTAAGCAACTTGAGCGTCAAGCGAAAGATTTTGTCCATGTCCTTTGAAAATAACACATGCTACCAGAACTTCCTTTTGTGGGTCTCTAGACAGGAGAACCGAAAGGAAGTTTTTTGTTTGTAGTGAAATCGACACGCCATACTCTGAACAAGGATCCTACTGAAATAGAGGTCGCCCGCAAATCAGCTTATGCCTTACATTCTACGGATACGTTGTATATCATGAAAGAAGGGTCCGTCGTTGACGCCCGAGTTTTATCAAAATCAGGCGAGAATACGCCCACTTCTAAACGATCCGGGTGAAGCCCTAGTGAAAGTGGGAGATGAATCGCCACCCTCTCTTTCGGGTATATCCTTTGTAAGGAGGTGAACCTCATGTTGACTTACAAGGCCTACAAATTCAGAATATACCCGACAAAAGAGCAGGAAATCCTGATCGCGAAGACGATCGGTTGTTCGCGCTTCGTCTTCAACCACTTCTTGGCGAAGTGGGATGAGACATACAAAGCGACAGGTAAAGGACTGTCCTACGGGTCTTGTTCGAAAGAACTCCCGTCGTTGAAGCAGGCGTTCGACTGGTTGAAAGAAGTCGATAGCACGTCTGTGCAGACAAGCGTCAAGCATCTTGCTGATGCCTTTGACCGCTTCTTTAAGAAGCAGAACGAACGACCCCGCTTCAAGTCGAAGTGCAACCCCGTTCAATCGTACAAGACGAACATTCAAGGCAAGTCTCAGCTTCCAGAAGTCTCGATCGTCGGCAACACGATCAAAATTCCAAAGCTGAAGTGGGTTCGTTTCGCCAACTCGAGGCAGGTCGTCGGACGCATCTTGAACGCGACCATCCGGCGGAACGCTTCAGGAAAATACTTCGTCTCCCTGCTCGTCGAGCAGGAGAGCAACGAACTGCCGAAGACGGGCTCATCCGTCGGCGTCGATGTCGGGTTGAAGCACTTCGCCATCCTGTCGGACGGCACGGTGTACAAGAATGACCGTTACTTCCGCTCGCTTGAGAAAAAGCTCGCACGTGAACAACGTAAGCTCTCTCGTCGTCAACGGTTGGCCTTGGACAAGAAAGTAACACTTTCCGAGGCGAAGAACTATCAGAAGCAGAAGCGGAAGGTCGCCCGCATCCACGAGAAGATCGCGAACAAGCGAACCGATTTCCTGCACAAGGTATCGACCGAGATCGTCAAAAACCACGACGTCATCGGCATCGAGACCTTGCAGGTGAAGAACATGCAGAAGAATCGCAAGTTGAGCAAGTCCATCTCCGAGGTCAGTTGGTCGGAGTTCTTCCGCATGCTCGGATACAAGGCGGAATGGTACGGAAAGACCGTCGTGAAAGTCGGCAAGACCTTCGCCTCTAGTCAACTGTGCTCCCGTTGCGGACATCAACACAAAGACGTGAAACATCTTGGCTTGCGTGAATGGACATGCCCGAGTTGCGGCATCCATCACGACCGCGATGTGAATGCAGGACTGAACCTCAAACGAGAAGCTGAACGCCTCTTAGCTTCTTCAACCGTCGGGACGACGGGGCTAGCCTGATCAATTTTCGACCGTTAGGTCGGATTACTCAGGAATCCTCCACCTCTAAGCGAAGCGTAGGTGGAGGTAGTTCAAGCCAGCAACCATTTCTCCGCTTGTTTTCGGCTGACTCGGAACTTTTGCTCGTTGCGAGTGTCTATTATAACTGGATTCTGATTTTCCCGTTGACCGGCGGATTTGCGATGCTGTACGAAGGCGTGTTCGCCGGACGCACTGAAGGTAAACCGGTCCGAAATTCGATGATTCAAGGGTTTATCACATTTGCCGTGCTGTTGCTGTCTGTGAACTGGATCGGCAACCACGGGGTCTGGCTCGCATTCATCGGCTTTGGACTGGTGCGGTCCGGTTCGCTCCATTTAGCAGAACGGCGTACGCAAAAAAAAGCACCCTCCCGCACACGCCTGAGCGGCATACGGTAAGGTGTCACATAAATGCTGGACGTTATGAACGCATCGAATTACCAAAAAAACGAATCCCCCTGTTAACGATCAACAGTGAAAATCCGTTCGCGGACAGTCGTTGTTTTCAATTGTTTTCGGGCATCGATCGAGTCACGGATATGTATGATGTATTGTCGTCCTTTCCGATACCCAGAGCGTGGCGGCTTAATCCGCAACTCTTTCCCATCGATGACAACGAGTTCATTTTGCATCCGTTCCCCCGTCGAATCGGTGACGGTGACGGTTCGGTTCGAGACTTGATCAGCGCGGAGTCCATGTGAAAATTCAATGTCGAATGTATGATACGTCGAAATCGAACGTGTCCGTGATTTGAAGTGCGGGTCGTCTGTCCGTGCTTCAAGCGAACAGTAACAACCGGTGAAGACTAAGCAAACAGTCAGGATAATGGAAAATAACGGTTTCAAAACAGGGCTCCTTTCGTCATTTCCTTCATTTTAATACAAATTATGGCAGTGCACAATCCGTCTTAGGTCGGAACACTACATTTTTTTCTTCAAGGAAGGCGGGAGCAGGTGGTATACTCGAAGACGAAAGAAAGGCAGTGAGGATATGACAGAAAGTATGCGAGAAATTATCGTCTCGATTCGAACAAGTTATGATTTTAAAGCAGACCAGGGCCGGGCCGTCCGCGTCGTCGAGTTTCACGGGCGCCGGACGACGACGATCGATACGATTAAACAATCGACACCGAAGCGGATGATCCTGCTCGAGATGGTTCGGGCCGTCAACTCATTTAAAGAACCGTTCCACATTATTTTTAACGTCGAATGTAACTTCGGCTTTAAATACTTGAATGATGAACGCAAATGGGAGAACCGTGATCTCGGAGATACGTTTAACGAAGCAATCAAACAGGGGGGGCACACGTTCGAACTACGTGACAGCTCTTTTTACGAAGGCGGAAAAGACTTGCAAAAATGGTTACTCAACATCTTAAAGAAAGCAGACTGAGTCGGTCTGAAGAGGAGTTCTATCGTTACCGATGGGATTCCTTTTTCTTTAAGACTCCCGCGACTTACTAATATGTGGTAAATTTGTTGAAAGAAAGATTCTTTTTAAGAGGAGGTACGCTTTTGAATCATGTATTGCGTCGGTCGAGCCCTGTCGTCGTCAGCTCCTCGATCCTCTATTTGATTGTCTCGAGTCTCGTCTTGAGCGGCTATTTCCGGACCATCGTTACCCATCCGTTCAGCTGGTTGTTTTACACGGGTATCTTGTTGTCGGCTTGTTCGATCGTGCCACTCAGTCAGGTGCGGCACGTGTATACGGGCATCCTGCAAATCGTGTTAGTGTGTCTGCTGCTTGCGATGACTGGACTGATGACGGTGATGTATGGACTCGAAATTATCTTGAACTGACTTAAAACTTACATGAAGAGGTGTCTACATATGAACAAAGAAGATCACCAACTTGCGAGAAAACTTTTAACGACTTACTTAACTGGAACCCAACTCTCGACGATTCACTTGGCGAGTTTCGTCAGCCTGGATTTCATTAATCTCTACGATGCGATGAATCCGGAAATTTCGTTACGGATTGAAACCGACCGCCTCTATTATGGGGACGTCGAATCTTCAAAAGACTGGGTCGTCCGTCATATGACGAAAGAAGAGATGTTGCATTTGATCGTGACTTTACATACTGAACGGATTACAGGGGTCCGGATCGGGAAAACGATCCCGCATCTTTTCCTGACGTTCAGTTCCGGGAAGACACTCGTCGTTAACGGCTCGGACACGTATTATGAATCCTGGACGGTCGATTTACGGTTGAATGCTGAGGCAACGGCCTCGATCGTCGCTGTACCAGGGGACGAGCTTGCCGTTTTCGCCAGTGATAACGCCTTGTTCCAGGACCGGGTCACGGATTGACATGAATACAGAAATCCTTACACTTACGAATGAACTCGTCAGCGACCGGTTTCCCAAGTCCTTAGCAGCCATGATTGCCGGTAGTCATGTCCGCGGACGGGCGACAGCAACGTCTGATATCGACCTGATCGTCCTCATGCCAACAGGAGCACGCACCTACCGGGAATCGTTTCTGTATGAAGGATACCCCGTCGAAGCGTTCATTTACACGGAAGCGACGATTGCCGACTTTTTCGAAGCGGATCGGGCGCGTCGACGCCCTTCGCTGCAACGGATGGTCGCGGAAGCGGTGCCAATCCGGGTGCATCCACTCGTCGACCAGTTGAAAGCGGAAGCGTCGCGCCAATTGCTTGCCGGACCAACGCCATGGACCGTTGAACAATTAAATCAGAACCGCTATTTTTTGACGGATCTGCTCGATGACTTCATCGGGGTAGAGGACCGGACGGAAGGACTCGCCATCGCAACACGTCTTTTCGATCAAGCCGCCAGTTTTCACTTAACGGCATCCGGACGCTGGCTCGGTCAAGGGAAATGGTTGCCGCGTGAACTGACTGCCCTCAGTCAAGCAGATGCTGACCGATTCTCGGACGCTTTCGACCGTTATTTCCGTTTTGATGAGAAACAAGCCGTCATTTCATTAATCGAGACGTGGCTAATGCAACATGGCGGACGACACTTTGACGGATTTTCCATCGGGAAATAGGACCTGCTCTTGTTGCGACGAGCGGGTCTTTGTTATGCTAAAGAACTAGACGAAACCATCAACCGGTCGTTCCAATTGTCGCGTACATAAGGAGAGAATTGTATGAAGAAACAATTTATATGGCTCATCAGTAGTTTCCTTGTCGGGATTGGTTGTTTCTTATTTTTACAACACGACAACCATTCCGCCGCGTTCCATGATCCGGCCCCTGAGTTAACACCGCAGGCGGTCGTCGCCGGTTTCAACAAAAATGCGACCATTCCGCTTACGACGAAAGAGGTCTACTGGACCGAAGCATTGAGTGACACGCAAGCGGTCGCTTATGCAGAGACGAAGACGACGCGCTACTTAATTGTCTTACGGCGTAAAGAGGCAACGTATGCCGTCACCCACGTTACGCACCGCACCGTACACGACGGACAAGAGTGGGCGGAAGGGGATGTCATCGATACGGACGCCGGGCGTTTCCTGATTGTTGTCGGGGAAAATGACCGTCGCCTGATTGACCATTTGACGATCGCGCCTTATAAGGTCTCGTTGACGAACGGCGTCGAAGAAACCCGCGCTATTGAAGCGATGACACGTACATTTGACGTCGCGACGAAGGAGCGGTTCCATACAGTGCAAAAGCTCCCGCAAGCTTTTCCGAAATCACTGTTCTTTGACCTCCATGCGGTCGATGCCTCAGGCGCAGAACGGTTCCGCTTCTTGTCGAACACCATCGACTGAAGCATCAAGAGTGGGCACTCGTCTTCTCGTTCGGTATACTAGTTGCAGTGAACAAGGGAGGAATCGATATGTGGATCGTAATGAATCAACTACGCGTCGTCAAAGGGAAGTCCGACCAAGTAGCGGCGCGCTTTAAGACGACAAAAGGAATTGAAGAGATGGAAGGATTTATCCGGATGCAAGTGCTCGTCGATATCAGTCAGGACGAACATGATATCGTGACGATTATGACGACATGGGGAAAACAAGCAGATTTCCATGCCTGGCAAGCGAGCCAGGCATATAAAGGCGTCCACAAAAAACGCGACGCGGGGACTTCTGAAGTCAAACCGCTCGTCCTCTCCAATGCCGTGACGGAATATGCCGTCGTCGCCGATCATCCGCATCTCTAAAAAATGCCTGACACCCGTTCTTCGGATGTCAGGCATTTTACATGTTCTTTCGCATAAATGGGTAAAAGAGTTAAAACGGACAACAGAGGTGAGACAGAATGACGCGACGGAAACTGATTGTATCCGGTATGACCGTAGTATTCGGCATGGTATTGATCCTCGGTTTTTTACTGTCTGGTGGATTCGTCTATCTCTACTTTTTTGCCATCCTGATCGGTTGCGCCTCGTTTTTGCGGGAACCGCTGTCCCGTGCAGAATGGTTGCAAGAAGGCATCGTCTTCATCCTCGTATGCTGTCTTATTTATGTCACCCAGCATTTTTTATTCTAATCAGTTGATCTGATAGGAATCGAGCAGTAAGTCCCGTGCTTCCGGCGTCAATTTAAAACTGATTTTCCGCGTCCGGTCTTCCAGGTAGATATCCGTCTTTTTGACACGTCGGTCGAGATAAATCCGATACTGTTGTGCTTGATCTCCGTTAAAGAGCGTCAAATAGGACCGTTCTGCGAGTTTTCCCTTTTTCTCCGCGACCTGACTTTGCTTGATCAATCCGGTCAACGTCTTCATTTCTTCGACGGATGTCATCAGGAATTCCTGCTCGTTCAATTCGTCATAGGGCGTTTTTTGTGTGTAGTCAACCTTTGGAAACGGTCGGTCATGAAAAACGGCATGGTAGGGTGACTCCGAACTGTCGTCGTCATCCGGTAGCAGCTTGATGCCTTGCGGTAGCTCGGACTCTTGTCTGACAGTCAACGTATAGCGCGACCGTTCTCCTGATGTCGTTGTGACATGTAGCAATCCATACTCACCCTGACTGTTCGGTTCTGCCGGGTAAAATTTCGCTTTGACGGCGTCCGTTGCCGCGAAAACCGGCTCTTCCGCCAAAATATTCATTCCGTCCGAAAGCAGGTGCAGACGAATCTGGTATCGGTCGTCCATGTACGTATTATCAATAAATACGAAGTGCGGTATCCCGTGGACGAACGGCGTCAATTCCATCACATTCGTGACGCTCGTTTCTTTCGTCTGATCGTTCGTCGCCCGGATGACGAGGTATCCCGTCGTCGGCAACACCAACTGCCTTTGCGACTTACGTACCTTGTCGACCAGATCGCTGTACAGTTGACGACTTTTTGAATCGACGGCCTTGATTTCAATCTTTTTCACCGGTTTCGTCAAGTCCGATGTTGAAAACGAAGTTTGTTTTTTCGTTAACGAATGGAACGTCGGTCGATGTCGCATGTCATCACAATAAAGATATGGTCGTCCGTCCGACTCGATGTACGTCGCCCGCGTCCCTTCGACGAACAGTCCGATGTTGACGAGCGAGACGTAATAATGGTCACCCACTGTATACTGTGTTGGTGGCTTGACCTTTTTTTGATGGCAGACTTCTTGAATCAGGCTACCCAGTTTCGGATCGGCACTTTTGAAGTCGCTGACGTTTAACGTATCGTACAGGTCCGGTACATAGCTGAACCGGACCGGTTCCGGATCTTCAGCACAACCACTTAAGAATACGAGGCAGAGTGCCAACACGAACCGTATGCGCATACCTCATTCCCCCTCAATCTGTTCCGCGAGCTGTGCAGCCAGCTCACCTGACAATTTTGTACCTTTTTTTGAAGTCGCGTCTTGCAGGTAAACATCCGTTTTCTGGGCGCGATTTTTTAAATACACAGTGAACGTCTGTGTCTTCCCGTTGTCAACGAGTGTTAAATACTGCAGCGTCGGCTTTTGGCCTTGCGGTTGCTCGAGGGTGACCTGTTTCAGTTCGTTCGCGAGGACCTGCGATAACTCGTCGGTTACGATTCCGATTTTCCGGATGTTCCCTTCTTGCAGGGATTCGATCGTCGGGTGGAGGAACCCTTCGATTCCGGCATGTCGTTCTTCATCGTCCATTTCAAATAACTTCACCTTCTGATAGACCGGTTGATACCGTAACGACAAGGTTTTTTCTTCCATATCACCTAAGTCATTTTTTGCGCGTAACGTGACATACGGAATCGTTTGATTCGCCGTAAGTGTCTCCGGTAAGGAATGGTACTTCATGTCGACTTTCTCCTGGTCATAGGTCGTCATCACGATTCGGTCCTGCAAGTACCAACCCGGACTTTCAAAATTAATCGAATGATAGGTCGCATTTGCCCCGTTACTGCTTCGACGTGTCGTTAAATAAAAGTCTGTTGTCTGGTTGAGGAATGACGTCGGGACATCGACGAAAACATGCTCTTTGTTGTTCTCTGTCAGGATGACGAGTACCTGTCCCGCAATCGGCATATGTAAGTTATGGAAGGGTGCGAGACGACGGCTGAAATCACCTTCTGTTTTTGCTTCGCGATTTTGCTCCGCATGACGTGTCCGTTGTTTTTCCGTCACCGGGAAAAATGTCGGCGCCTGCAAGGGTTTTTTGTCCGTTCCTTGGTCTACCTTCACCCAGGGATGGTCTTTCGCCTTGACCGGATGAATTTTTAATTGATGCGTATCCCGCGACCGGCAGGCGAGGTACAGGTTTTCTTTTTCAGCGAGATAAAAGACTTCGGTTTGGGCTCCATACATTTCGAGCGTTTTTAAGGAAAAGTACATCTCATATGTATTGAGGATCCGGTAGGATGATGGCAGTTCCACCGTTTTTTTGTTCATACACGTTTTTAACATCTGTTTTTTCTGTTCTGCCGGTACATCGTCTACGAATTGATGATCGACAAAACTTTCGGCTGACCAATACGCCGGTACGGAATCAAGCTTCAATAAACGTTCTTGACCGCACCCGGTCAAGACGAGACTGCAGGCCAGTCCTAATGCCAGTGACCATGATTTAATGACAATCCCCCCAAAAATCTTTTTATGATTATTTTACCATAAATAATTTCCATAATTTATCTGTTTTTAATCTTTTAACTTTAAGATGTTAATCATCTACTTGAACGGGGAATCACTAAATTATGCACGAATTTACTACTACATGGGGGTTATTCAAATGGGTACATTCATTCAAGCAGTTGACGGAACACAGATTTATGTCGAGGATGTCGGTTCAGGACAACCGGTCGTCATGTTACACGGATGGCCAGCGAATAACAACATGTTCGAATATCAAAAGAATGCCTTACTCGACGCCGGCTACCGTTACATCGGGGTTGACTACCGCGGCTACGGCAAATCGGATGCTCCAGCCAGCGGATATGATTATGCAACGATGGCATCTGACATCGATCAAGTCATCACGCAGCTTGAACTGAAAGACGCAGCGTTACTCGGCTTTTCAATGGGTGGCGGGATTGCGTTACGCTATCTGCTCAACCACGGATCGAGCAAAATCTCGAAATTGATTCTTGCGGGTGCTGCAGCACCGGTCTTCACGCAACGGGAAGGGTACCCGTACGGCATGACAAAAGACGAAGTCGATGACTTGATTGCCGATACAAGAAAAGACCGTCCGGCGATGCTTGAAGGGTTCGGAAAAATCTTCTTTGAACAAGAACATTCAGAACCACTGACACAATGGTTCCACAATTTGAGTGTCGCAGCCTCTTCTCACGGCACGATTTTATCGGCAATCGCCTTGCGCGACGAAGACTTACGGGATGAATTGCCGCAGATTGACGTCGAGACGTTAATCATTCACGGCAAAAAAGATAAAGTCTGTCCGTTTGAATTTGCGGAAGAGATGCAAAAAGCAATCCCGAACTCACGGATTGAACCATTTGAAGAGAGTGGGCACGGGACGGTACTCGATGAACGCGAAAAATTCAACGACACCTTACTTGCGTTCTTAAAATAATCAATGACACAAAAACAGCCATCGCATACTTGCGATGGCTGTTTCAAACTGTAGACAACGTGCTATCGGGAAATCAAGCGTCTTTTTTCGTTGCTTTCCTCGGGCGAGGCGCAAGCCGTTGCTCCTTCGTCCTAACGGACAAGAAGCAGGGTCTTGCCTGCCTCTGACTGATATGCTCCCCAAAAAGTAGACAGTTGAAATAAGAAAAACTGTTTACTTTTGAAAGGAGCTTTTTTCTATGTCCAAATTCAAGCGTTCCGCTAGTGAAAAACTATATGCCATCCAAACTTATGAAGAAGGAGTGTCCACGTTGTGGGAAGTCGCAAGACTCTTCGGGGTCACACAATCGACCCTACTCAGATGGAGACAGATGTATCGTCAAGGCGGTATCTCAGCTTTGGAGAAACGGTCGGTATGCACGAAGTATTCCAATGAGTTTAAAGAGCGAGCCGTACGCGACGTGCTAGAAAAAGGTGAGCCCGTCATGGACGTCATCATAAAATTAAACATCTCCAGTGCAAGCGTACTCAGACGTTGGATTTCAAACTATAATGGTCGTAGTGAAGACACACTACTAAAGGAGCGATTCGCTATGACCAGAGGAAGAATCACGACATTCGAAGAACGCGTTAGTATAGTCAGCGACTGTCTTAAAAATGGAAAGAAGTATAAAGAAACTGCGAAGACCCACCGGGTCTCCTACCAACAAATCTACAAGTGGGTTCAAAAGTATGAAAAGAATGGGATTGACGGACTGATGGATAGCCGTGGACGTACGAAACCGTTTGAGGAACTGACGGACGTGGAACGCCTCTCCATCGAGATGAAAAAGATTGAGCAAGAGAACGAGCTTCTTCGAATGGAAAATGAGTTCTTAAAAAAGCTAGAGGAGTTCGAAAGGGGGAGAGGTTAGACCAAGTCCGAAATTTGGATAAGTACAAGGCTATACAATCGTTGGCGGACCAGTTCGGCTATTCGATTGTCGCCCTCTGTCGTTTTGCGGACGTATCCCGTGCTGCCTATTATAAATGGTTAAATCGTGTACCGACGGTACGCGAAGAAGAGAACATCATGATCATTGAAGAGCTGACATCTATTCATGAGTCGGTAGATGGAGTCTATGGATGTGAACGAATGGTCTTGAATCTAGATCGCCAATTTAACAGAACGGTTAATCATAAACGGGTTCGTCGCTTGATGCGAATCGCCGGCATTCGTTGCGTCATTCGTCGAACACGACCGAAATATATGAGAACCATACCCGGACAAACGGCAGAAAATCTTCTGAATCGTGAATTCCATGCGGAAAAACCGAATCAGAAATGGTTAACAGATATCACGGAATTCAAATACGGCACCTCAAAAAAGGCTTATTTAAGTGCAATTCTCGATTTGTATGATGGATCAATTCGTTCATTTGTGCTAAGTCGTTCGAATAACAGTCAGCTCGTCTTCGATACGCTAAAACTCGCCTTGGATGATGATCCTGGTAGCTTCCCTCTTCTTCATAGTGACCGTGGGTTTCAATATACGTCAAATGCCTTTCATCATATGACTCAACAAGCTGGGATCACACAAAGCATGTCCCGTGCCGGTAAATGCATCGATAATGGTCCAATCGAATCTTTTTGGGGAGCGCTAAAGTGTGAAAGCTACTATCTTCATACATTCGAGGAGTTCGATGAACTCCACGATGCAATCCGACGCTACATTCGATTTTATAATGAGCTGCGGTATCAAAAACGATTAAACGGCTTAAGTCCGCTGGAATTCAGGGCTCAAGCCGTTTAAAAAATTTATATTATTTGACCTGTCTACTTGACGGGGAGCAGTTCAGACAGTGCGTTAAAAACGCACTTTTCCCATAGGAGTCAACGAAACGTGACGCTTTTTAGGTAACACTATGACGAAAAGCTAGTCATGCAGACGGTATAGGGCGCAATCCGTCTCGAATCGCTTAGAACCGCGAAAAGCAATCGGTCGCGACCCTGCAGCTTTGCTGTAGCGGCGCGGACGATTGCCGCTTTGAAGACGAGGCGAGACAGGGAAACGCGAACGAATTGCATCTCATCTCGATATCGCCTGTTTATGCTTCACAAGAGTTTTTCTAGACCCAAAAACAGCCATCGTAAGTATGCGATGGCTGTTTTTGGGTCTAGATTGAGCAATGAATGTCTCTCTGTTTTAGGAGGTTCAGTCAGACATCTTAGTGCACGTTCCGTCTTGAACCGCACTCCCAGTTCATTCGAAATTCGAGTTCTTTACGTCGTATAACTTTTGATGAACCGGCGATCGATCCATTGTTTCAAACGCCAGCTCAAATGATTCGTCTGATAGTGTCGTCCGTAAAGCAAGGTCCCTTGCTGATGTCCCATCGAAAGAATCGTCAAGTAACGCCCTTGCGGCCGGAACGTCCGCAACCGTTCCTGATTGACGAAACGAAGGAGATTCTCAAGCAAGACCGGGGCTTGCCGGACGGCGGTTACCCCGTTCTTCGGTGTGTTCGGATATGCGGCGAGCGTCGCACAGTCGCCGACGGCAAACAGAGAGGGGTCCTCTAGCGACTGGAACGTCTCGTGGACGAGCAAAAATCCACGCTCGTCACAATAGAGGCTAGACGCCTTGAACAAATCCAGTGCTGACGCGCCACCTAAAAACAGGACGGCATCCGATTTGAATGATTGACCCGACTGGAGCCGGACGGTTTGTTCATCAAGAGAGACGAACCGGTCGACGATGCGTGTCACACCCAGCGTATCCAACCGGTCAAGGATGCTCGCTTCTGCCGAGTGTCCTGCGAGGAGCGGTTCATCATGAACGAGCGTGACCGGACAACCGTCTGATTGGAATGACGCTGCCATCTCGATCGCAGCAGCACCGCTGCCGACGATGACGGGCGACGATGCCTCTTTAAACTGACGGAGCGCCTGATCGATTTGATAATTCGGCTTGATCGTGACGCGTGCCGTCGCCTCTGAGAGATTCCAATCATTCGAACCGATGTTACACGATACAACGTCGTAAGAAATGATTTCGCCTGACTGACAGAAAACTTGTTTCGTTTGCGGATCGATCCGCGTGACACGGTCCTCCATCAATGTCTTTCCGTGACGAGAACAGAGTGCTTTGACATCGACCCGCGTCTCCTCGAGTTGATACGTGCCGTCCGCAAGACCGGAAAACATTCCTGAATAATACTGATAACGGGACGGATTGATGACGATCCATTCAACATCCGGATGCGTTCCTTCCTTGATACATTCTAAATGGGCATGACCTGCCCCGACTAATACGATTCGTTTCAAATCTTCACCTACTTCTTTAAATTAACTGCTTCCGAAACTATGATTCCCTGAATCCGTCCGCGTTAATCTAATGAATGTCATACGACAATCCGAAGCAGGGTAGCACCAAAGCAAACAAGACCAAAAAACAGGCGGTCCTGCTGCGTCACGACAGGACGGACATAATAGGTCCGCTCGGCCTGAAACCGACGCGCTTCCATCGCAATCGCGATTTGTTCCGAACGGATGATGCTGTTCGTAAAAAGCGGTAAACTGATGGCGAAAAACGTCTGCCAGGGCCAAATCGACTGTTGTTGCCGGACCCGGCGTGCTTGGCGGATCGTCCGGATTTCCTGCTGGAAAATCGGAATAAAACGAATCCCTGCTAAAAACCCGTATGCGAGCCGGTCCGGAAGGCGGCACTGGTGAATCAGACTCATGACGAACCGGGTTTGGTCGGTCGTCGCGATGAACGTCAAACTGAGGAAGACGAAGGCGAGCATCCGCAGTGCGATCAACCAGGCGTGACCGATACTTTCTTCCGTGACGCGAAACCAACCGAATGACCAAACTTCCGTACTGCCTTTTCCGAAGGCTGCCATCATCCAAAACGTCAACAGAAACAAGATGAGGTAAGGGGCGACCCGCTTGCCGAGCGTCAACAGAGACCAACCTGAGCAGCCCAATCCGACCGCAGCGAGTGCAAGTAAGGCCATCGTCTCGCGTAACGTCGGTGCCGCAATCAACAGCACCATCACGTAAACGAGGGCACCCAGTTTAATCGCCGGATTAATACGCGCGAGCGGGGAGACGTTTTCCTGCACGACGTTTCACCTCCTCGAGTTGCTGATACAAATACGATAACGGACGAGAGAGTTGGTTATGCTCGAGTAACGTCTCGTCTTTAAACAAAGTGTCCGGTGTGCCGTCGAACTGAAGTCGCCCGTCACCAAGGACGAGCACCCGGTCAGCGTGCCGATGAACGAGCTCCATGTCGTGCGTCACCATGATCAGCGTCGTCCCGTTTAATCGCGCCTGCTCGAACATCTCGATGAGTTGACCTGTCGTCTCGGTATCTTGACCGAACGTCGGTTCATCGAGCAACAGGACGTCTTTTGGTTCTAACAACATCGTCGCGACGCTGAGCCGTCGCTTTTGACCCATGCTCAGGGCGAGCGGCGACTGACGGGCGACACGGGTTAACCGGTAGGATTGCAACGCCGTTTCAATCCGTTCCGGCGTCGGCACCTCCATGCTGATTACGAACTCGTCTTCGACCGTCTGCTTGAGAAATTGGAGCTCTGGCTGTTGAAAGACGAATCCGACGTGTTGGTAATAGCTCCGATTTTTCCATGTCCGCAGTTCTTTTTCGAACAAGCGGACCGTACCGCCTTGCGCCGGAATCAATTTCGCCAGTGTTTCGAGCAACGTGCTTTTACCGGCACCATTCGATCCGACGACCATGATCCATTCTCCGCTGTGTGTTGCAAGCGACAGGTCGTCGACAATCACTTGCTTACGGCGTCCTAACGCGGTGCGTGTCAGCGCGAACGTCTTGTCTTGTCGGACCGGAGGACGGTTGTTATTCACTTTTCGTAACCGCGTCGCCTGGGAAGAAGCGGGGGGTAACGTTTCCAGTTGATACGGGTAGAGGAGCGGTGTCGCAATACCGTGTCGTTCGAGTTCAGCGCGATGCTGACCGAAGATTTCATGCGGCGGACCATCGTGTAAAATCGTTCCCCCGTGATTGAAGACGAGCACCCGGTCGCTGAACGTCACACAGCGGTCAAGCTGATGTTCAATCAGAACGAGCGTCAACGTCCGGTCGTGATGGAGTTCCTCAATCAGTTGCATCAAAACCCGATGTCCTGCCGGATCGAGTTGCGCCGTCGGTTCATCAAGTAATAGAATATCCGGCTCAAGCGCAAGGACGCAGGCGAGGGCGAGTCGTTGTTTCATCCCTCCTGACAGTTGCATAATCGGTGTCGTCAGCGGCACGTCCAGTCCGACACGTGCCAGTGCGGCGTCAATCCGGTCATCCATCTGACTGCGGTCGACTGAACGATTTTCAAGACTAAAGGCAACTTCCGCTCCGACGGTCTGCATGCAGAACTGGTCGTCCGGATTTTGAAAAAGGATTCCGACCGTTCCGTTCGTCTTGCAGTGACCGCTGACATCAGCTTCAATCGCGTCAGGTAGTAAGCCGGCGAGAACATGTAAAAACGTCGTTTTCCCACTGCCGCTCGGTCCGACGAGCAACGTCGTTTCCCCTTCGTGTAGCGTCACCGTCACGTTGTGCAGGACGGTGCCATGTTGCCCCGGATAGCGGACAGACAAGTCGTTACAATGAATCATGCCGCATCCGGTTTCTGTCGTTTACGCCCGATCGCATAACCGTTCAACGTCCCTGTTTTGACAAGCGCATCGACGATGACTTTCGCAAGTAATCCACCGAGCAATGCACCGCTGACGAGTTGAAGGGAAAACGTCAACAGAAGGGTCGTCGTCGTATAGTAGGCGAAACCGTTGACGACGAGACTATAGACCATGCTACCGATTGCTGCGAACATGCCGGATAGAATCAACGTCATTGTGTTGAACTTCCGGTACCCGAAGAGGGCGAAGGCGATTTCCGCCCCAATCCCTTGGGCAAAGCCGATCAATAGGGCGGATAATCCGAAATGACTCCCCGTGAATAATTCGACGGCAGCGGCGACGACTTCTGCAATCAGTGCTGCTCCCGGTTTTTGAATGATGTAGGCGACGAGCGGACTCGCGATGACCCAAATCCCGAACATCCAGTTTGAACCGACCGGTCCGAAAATCGCCGAAACCGGTAACCACAATGTCGACCAACCTAAGTACAGTACCCCGCAAGCAACCGACAACATCATCATGACGATGATTTCTTTCATTTTCCAACTGTTCATGTTCCTATCTCCCTTTGGCACAACCACCAGACAAACAAAAAGACCGCCCTCTATGAAAGAGAGCGGTCGCTGAATCTGCAAACATGCAGAAAAATTGAACGAATTACCGCTCCACTTTCCTACGCTAGTATGAACTAGATCAGGTTCAAAGGGTCCGAAGTGAATCGTCTCAGCCAATGGGCTCCCCTAGTGGATGTGCATATAGTGTGTACGCTTTTTACTGTACCGACTCTACAGACAGTTGTCAATACAGATAAAAAACCCTCCGCGAGGGGAGGGTAAGAAAAATTATTCTTTTTCTTCCGTTTGTTCTTCAGTAGAAACTTCTTCTGTCGCTTCAGCTGGTTCTTCAGCATCAGTTTCTTCGAGATCCGCTTCAAGTGTCGATTCGACGACGGCAACGACTTGAATGTCACCTTCCGTAACGATACGGTATTCTTTTTCTTCCGGTAAATCCGAAACCGATAGAGAATCACCGAGGTTAAGGTTTGTCACATCGACTTCGACGCGTTCCGGTAATTTATCTGGTGTAGCTGCAACTGTCACTTTAAAGAGTGTTTGTGAAAGATATCCACCAAGTTTTGCACCAGCCGCTTCGCCGACGAGGACGATATCTGTTTCGACTTCTGTTTCTTCATCCATTTTAACAGCGATGAATTCAACGTGCTTGATTGTTGGTGTGAAGATATCCATATCGAGTTTGTTGATCAGTGTGTTGACTTTTTTACCACCGATTTGAAGTGCAACAAGTGCATTCTCACCATGTTCACGAACGACTTTGATCAATGCTTTTTCGTCAAAGGCAATCGGTGTACTTTCCACTTTGTAACCATACACGACACCAAGAGCTTTTCCTTCATGACGTAATTGCTTTCTAAGTGAGCGTGGGCGTACTTCGCGTTCTTCTACTTTTAATGTTACTGACATGTTCATTTCCCCCTTGAATTTGGTATAGCCCTCAAAAGGTAATGAAGAAAGGAGTGGAACGAATCGTTCCGGCCAAAACAGTGCATCGAATGCTATTTCAAATTGATTTCATAAAAATGAAGATCGAAGTGAGTGGTTAGCATTTCTCTCCCAGGTCATTACGCTGATATTGAGAAACATGTGGTCGTAAAAGCAACTCGCTGATGCGGTGCTATGATAGTTATACCCCCGTAACATTAAAAGCTAAACATTCCTCGGCAACAAAAGGGCTGTTGGAAGTCCGTTTCCCTTAGAGCAGCAACGGTTTCCAACATGTTAAAAAATCGGTGCGTTTTTGCTTATTCAAGCAGTTGCACCATCTCATCGACTGACAGTGCGAGCGAATCTGGTTGTTTGAGTATGTCCGTCACGAGTGTCGCTTTCCGCTCTTGCAGCTCGATGATTTTTTCTTCGATCGTACCTTTCGTGATTAACTTGATGACTTCGACCGTCTGTTTTTGTCCCATTCGGTGTGCCCGGTCAGCCGCTTGCTGTTCGACAGCCGGGTTCCACCAACTATCATATAAGATGACGGTATCCGCCGTCGCCAAGTTCAATCCGGTGCCACCCGCCTTCAGTGAAATCAAGAATAGATCAACTTCTCCGGCATTAAAACGGTCGCAGCGTTCGAGACGCTCGGCAATCGGTGTATCCCCGCGCAGTTCGAAGTGGGGAAGGTGCATCTCATGCAGGTCGTCCCGAATCAAATCGAGCATTTTCGTAAACTGTGAAAAAATCAAAATCCGTTTGCCCGCTGCCCGTTTTTCTTGAATCAAGGCGAGCAACCGGTCCTGTTTCGCCGACCGTCCGCGATAGTCCTCGACGAACAGACGGGGATCGCAACAAATTTGACGGAGGCGGGTCAACCCGGCCAGTAATTTTATCCGTTCTTCCGGTTTCGACTGATCGAGATGCTGTAACGTTTCCAGTTGTAACTTCGCCAAGTGGGCGGCATACAATTTTTTCTGCCCTGCCGTCAGTTCCGTATAGTGGTGAACGACTTGTTTCGCCGGTAACTGTTGCAAGACGTCCTGTTTCGTCCGGCGCAGTAAAAACGGTTCGACGAATTGTTGGACATCCCGTGCTGACCAGTCGAGAAACCGTTGCCGGTCCGGTAAGAGTGACGGGAAGACGACGTCGAAAATCGACCAAAGGTCAAGCGTCCTGTTTTCGAGTGGTGTCCCGGTCAAGGCGAACCGACGTGTCGCCCAAAGCTGTTTTAAGCTGACCGTCGTCTGCGACCTTGGATTCTTCAGCTGTTGCGCTTCATCAAAAAAGATACAATCGTAATGGATTGCCTGATGATTTTTGATGTCGAGCCGGAGCGACGGATAGGAAATGACAAGAATGACGTCGTCCGGCAAATCTTCGAGCTGGCGTAAGCGCGACGCACGACTTCCACTGAGCACATGGACGGTGCGTGTCGGAGCAAAGCGGCGCAGCTCCGCTGCCCAGTTGTAGAGGAGTGACGCCGGGGCGACGATCAGGATACGGGCACTCGGGAGCGTTTCGATATAACCGATGGCTTGAATCGTTTTGCCGAGTCCCATCTCGTCCGCTAAGATGCCATGACAGTCGTGTGCCGCAAGACTCTTGAAGAAGCGGACACCGTCTTGCTGATACGGCAAAAGTTGTGTCGCAAGCGGTTCCGGTAACGCCAGTCGTTCTGTTTTTCCGGCTTTCATCTCGAGCAAACGTTCCTTCAATTGACTATGGACCGTCAAGAAGGCAGCCGGGGTCAACAGTGACAAGTTCGGCAAAGCAGGAACGGTCAATTCCGCTTCAAGCAACTGCCGTTCTGTCGCGTCCGCTTCAAGCAACAACCGTTTGATTTGCTTGAAGGCGCGGTCTTCGAGCGATAACAGTTGTCCCGAGCGTAAACGGTGGTACGTCTTTTGTGTCACGAGTGACGCGAGGATTGCCGACAGCTCTTGTTCTGAAATCCCATCCATCGAAAACTTGAACGTCAACCAATCAAGCCGCTTCTTTATGTTGACTTCAATTTTTGGATGGAACGGACCCGGGAGCAATGCCGTTTTGATACTCGCCGTCGCGTACAACTCGAGTTGACCGAGGGCGACCATCGGGTCAAGCAAACCTTTTAAGACAACATAATGACGACTTTCTCCTTCTACTACATAACGTGCCTGATTCGCGCGGAATCCCATTTCTTCTAAGTAACGCACCACCGCCTGCTCTGTCGACAAGTCGCGTCCGACCCAATCTGTCGGACTGAGCGGGTTGATGGTTTTACCGTCGTAATCAAACGTGACGACGACTTCTAAACGGGTATGGATCCGGTCGAGAGCCAGTTTGACTCGAGGCGATCCGCTGACGAGTTGACCCCGGACAGCTGCGCTCATCCAGATGTCCGCTCGTTCTCGTAACCCGTCGCGGTCGTTCAGTAAACGGTCGAAGTAGGGCAGGGACAAGAGATAACTGCGTTGCGTCGTCAGGCTTTCGAGTGCAATCCCGCCATCGCGGACATCAAACCGGAGCTGCGCTTTATTTTCGCTCGTCAATGTCGCAAGATACGTTGCAGCTGCCGCATCTTCAATCGCCGGTCGCGCTGAAAAGGGTGTGATGGCTGGCCGGTTCGGCCCGGTCGTCCCGTAGGCTTGGATTTGCTGTAAGGCTAACAGCACCGCGACGATATGGCCGCAAAATGAGGCATCCATCGCAAGTGACGGACAGTTACATCCAGCATCAACTCCCGTTTCCCGGAGATGGACATGGACGTGAAAACGAGATTCACCGGCAACTTCCGCTTCGACGAAGAGGTCACCCGGCGAATAGTTGCGTAAGGTTACTTTTTTTGCCGTCACATACCGTTTTCCGCGACGAAAGGCATACGTATCTGACATTTGCTTGATTTTTCGTTCACTTAATCCAAAATTCATCTGAGGTCTCCTTTACCATAAGGTGACATAATACTATTATCGTTCACCATCAAATAGTTCGATCGCCCGTTTTTTCTCTTGATCGCCGATATGGGCATAGACTTGAGTCGTCGCGACGGACTCATGCCCAAGCAATTGCTGAATCGTCAAGACATCGACGCCACCTGTCGCGAGACGCGTCGCAAACGTATGCCGCAACTTGTGTGGTGTGATGTTTTTCCGTTCCAAAAACGGTAAGACCGGTCGTAACCGATCGGTATGCCGCTTTAATATATGTTGGACCGCCCGCGGGCTGAGCGGTTTCCCTTGTTTCTCGAACACAGCGTCCGTCCCACGCATCGACAACTGATAGTGCGCGGCGTACTTTCTGAGGGCGACGCGTGCCGGTTGCGCCAGCGGGATGACCCGCTCCTTGTTGCCTTTCCCAATCACCCGAATCGTCCCTTCATGAAAATCGAGATCGTTCCACGTCAATTGTGTCATCTCACTGAGACGCATCCCGCTATAGCCGAGTAGCTGGAACAACGTCACGTCACGGACGCGGTCACGCTCATAATGGGCCGCCTCCCGCGGATTCATCTCAATGTTCGACGGCAGCAATTGAATCAGTTCATCCCATTCGCGTTTCGTTAAGTAGACCGGATCGCGTTTCGCTTGTTTCGGACGGTTGATTTTTGCGACCGGATTTTCCGACAAGACGCCGATGTCGATCAAATGGCGAAATAACGATTGTAACGCCGATAATTTCCGATTGATGACACTCGGTGCATTACCCTTCGTCAACGCTAAGTATTCGGCGTAAGCTGCAATTCCCGCGCCGTCAATCTCAAGGAACGCCTCTTGCGTGATATCAATCGCCCGGACATCCTGCCCTGACGCGGCGGCGACAAAGCTAAAAAACGAATCAAAATCATACACATAACGACGCATCGTTGCTTTCGAGAAATTTTTTGAAGCTAAGTGGTCGATGTAATCGCGAATAAATTCCGGCATTCGGTGATAGCCTGGTAGATCAACAGTATGGGCCGGAATTTGGACGGTTTTAACGGTTTTTCCTAGATTTTTAAATAAACTCATCAGTCTATTCCCCCTCTGACCTTACTATACCAAACGTTGGTAGACGGTACACTAGTTTGCGTGAAATAGTTATTTCACGCAACGTTAAATTGTCAGACAGGGAGCGCTCAGTTGCATCGACTTTCCGACTCATGGGCGACTGGTCAACTCGATGCAAATCAACGAAAGGCGTAATTTCTTACATCAAATAGAACAATAATTGTATTATGTCACCTTGACAGAACGAATCCGGAAAAATATTCTCAAAAACCAATTTCGCTCTCAGTTGCATCGAACACGACTTCGACAGGTAGTTGGTCGTCTCAATTTCGTACAGAACGTTTTTCATTTTCCCTCGAAATTGTCGAGAACTTTTAGAAAAACGGCTTAACCGAAAGTGATTCGGGTATAGACAAGAAGATTGATTTAATTACGCATAGGGGGAGAATTAAATGATTTCTGATCAACAAGCACGTCAACTACTAAAAGAAGCGAAACGGATCGCCGTCGTCGGTGTTTCGGGTGATTCAGGTAAAACCGCGAACTGGATTGCCGATTACCTTGTGCAACACGGGTACGAGGTCATTCCCGTCAATCCGACACTTGATGAATGGAATGGACAGAAAGTCTATCCGACAGTCGATAGCATCCCGGGTCATATCGATATCGTCGATGTGTTCCGTCGCTCCGAGTTTTTAGCGGACACGGCAAAAGAAGCCGTTGCCCATGGCGACGTCGGAATGATTTGGAACCAGCTCGGTCTGTCGAGCGTCGAAGCGGAAAGTTTAGCGCTCGGGGCAGGAATCCCGTATATCGAAAACCGCTGCATCAAAATCGAACATCAATACTTATAATTTTGGATCAAATCATGACACTTACTCAAGCGCGAGTAAGTGTCTTTTTTTACATTCCCCCTTGTCAGATAAGAAGAAGATGCCTACAATTAGATACAGACTACTAGAAAAACGAACGAACGTTTGGAAAATCGGCGTTTTTCTATATGAGGTGAAAACTATGGCGACAGATTTAAACAATTATAATGATGATGCCATTCAGGTGCTCGAAGGACTCGAAGCAGTCCGGAAGCGCCCAGGTATGTATATTGGATCGACCGATCATCGCGGACTCCACCACTTGGTGTATGAGATCGTCGATAACGCAATCGATGAAGCCCTTGCCGGGTTCGGAGAACAGATCGATGTCACGATTCATAAAGATAACGCCATCACGGTCCGTGACCACGGACGCGGGATGCCGACCGGAATGCACGCGTCGGGGAAACCGACGGCAGAGGTCATTTTCACTGTCCTCCACGCCGGTGGGAAATTCGGTCAAGGCGGTTATAAGACGTCTGGTGGACTGCATGGTGTCGGTGCCTCCGTCGTCAATGCCTTATCGACAGACTTGAAGGTGACGATTTATCGTGACGGCAAACAGTTTGAACAGACATTCGAACATGGTGGAATGCCGAAAACGACGTTACTCGAGACGGGAACGACGCGTCAAAAAGGAACGGCTGTCTACTTTAAGCCGGATGCAAAAATTTTCAGTACGTTGACATACAACTACGAAACGCTCGCTGAGCGCCTCCGTGAATCCGCTTTCCTCTTAAAAGGCTTGAAAATCACGTTGACGGACGAACGGTCCGACAAAGCGGATGTCTTCCAATATGAAGAAGGCGTCAGCGAATTCGTCGGTTATTTGAACGACGATAAAGATGTCTTGCATCCGACGGTCGCGTTTGAAGGCGTCGAAAACGAAATCGAAGTCGATATCGCGTTCCAATTCACGGATGCCTACTCGGAAAATGTCTTGTCGTTCGTCAATAACGTCCGGACACGTGACGGCGGAACCCATGAAGTCGGTTCGAAAACGGCAATGACCCGCGTCATGAACGAATACGCCCGCAAAAATAGTTTATTAAAAGAAAAAGATAAAAATCTCGACGGCAATGATATCCGGGAAGGCTTGACGATGATCGTTTCGATTCGGATTCCGGAAGAATTCCTCCAATTCGAGGGACAAACGAAGTCAAAGCTCGGTTCTCCCGAAGCACGGACGAGTTGTGACGCCGTCATCAGCCGCCGTCTGTCGACGTACCTGGAAGAAAACCCGCAAACGGCGACTTTGCTCATCAAAAAAGCCATCCGTGCGGCCCAAGCCCGCGAAGCAGCTCGCAAAGCCCGGGAAGAGGCACGGAACGGCAAGAAAAAGAAACGTTCCAGCATCTTAAATGGTAAATTGACACCGGCCGCTTCGAAAAACGCCGACAAAAATGAGTTGTTCCTCGTCGAGGGAGATTCTGCCGGTGGTTCGGCGAAACAAGGTCGCAACCGGACGTTCCAAGCAATTTTGCCACTGCGTGGGAAAGTCCTGAATACGGAAAAAGCGAAACTCGCTGACATCATGAAGAATGAAGAAATCAACATGATCATCCACGCAATCGGAGCCGGGGTCGGGGCAGATTTCGACTTGTCCGACTGTAATTTCGATAAAGTCATCATCATGACCGATGCCGATACCGATGGCGCCCACATTCAAGTCCTCCTGCTGACGTTCTTCTTCCGTTACATGCGTCCGTTGATTGACGCCGGAAAAGTCTTCGTCGCCTTACCGCCGCTGTACCGCGTCTCGAAAGGTAAGGGAAAAACGGAGAAATTCGAGTACGTCTGGGATGAAGACACACTTGCGAAAACAACGAAAAAGTATGGTAAAGGCTATATGATCCAACGCTACAAAGGACTGGGTGAGATGAATGCTCCTCAACTTTGGGAAACGACGATGGATCCCGAGACCCGGACATTGATCCGCGTCACGATTGACGACGCCGCTGTCGCTGAAAAACGTGTTTCTGTCTTGATGGGCGATAACGTCGGCCACCGCCGGTCATGGATTGAAGATAACGTCGCGTTTGGACTCGCGGAAGACATCTCAATCATTGAAAACGAACACGTGACGAAAGCGAGTGTGACAAAGCATGTCTAATTTACAAAACATCTTAAATTTATCGCTCGAACAGGTCGTCGGTGACCGGTTCGGTCGTTATTCGAAATACATCATCCAGGACCGGGCCTTGCCGGACGCGCGTGACGGGCTTAAACCCGTCCAGCGGCGTATTCTCTATGCGATGCATACGGAAGGGAACCTGTACGACCGTGCGTACCGGAAGTCTGCCAAGACGGTCGGGGTCGTCATCGGCAATTACCACCCTCACGGCGACTCGTCTGTCTATGAGGCGATGGTTCGCTTGAGTCAGGAGTGGAAGTTACGGTATCCGCTCGTCGACATGCAAGGGAATAACGGGTCGATTGATGGTGATAGTGCGGCCGCGATGCGATATACGGAAGCACGCTTGTCGAAAGTCTCGAGCTTGATTCTAGACGGCATCAATAAACAGACGGTCGACTATACCCTCAACTTCGATGATACGACGGAAGAACCACTCGTTTTACCATCGTTATTACCGAACTTGTTGATGAATGGCTCGACCGGGATTTCTGCCGGATACGCGACAGAGATTCCACCGCACCACGCGGGCGAAGTCCTCGACGCGGCAATTGGTCGTATCTCAGGCACGGTCAACGATGTCAACGACCTGCTGACACATATGCAAGGACCTGATTTCCCGACTGGTGGCGTCGTGCAAGGGCTCGACGGGATCAAAAAAGCGTTCGAAACAGGACGCGGGAAAGTCATCATCCGGTCGCGGGCGACAATCGAGACACTCCGCGGGGGACGTCAGCAAATCGTCATCACGGAATTACCGTATGAAGTCAATAAAGCAAATCTCGTCAAACGGATGGAAGAATTACGCCTCGACCGTAAAGTCGAAGGCGTCGCCGAAGTCCGCGATGAAACCGATCGCGACGGACTGCGTGTCGTCATCGAACTGAAAAAAGAGGCTGATGCAGAAGGGATTTTACATTTTTACCTCAAGCAAACCGACCTTCAAATCGCCTATAACTACAACATGGTCGCCATCCATGAGCGGACACCACGGCAAATGGGTGTGCTCGCCTTACTGGATGCCTATTTAAGTCACGTTAAGGAAGTCGTCATCCGCCGGACAACGTTTGATCTCGATCAAGCGAAACGCCGCCAGGAAGTCGTTTCTGCCTTGATGACTGCGATTTCCGTCCTCGATGAGACACTCCGTCTGATTCGGGCTGCGACGAACAAAGCGGAAGCAAAAGAGAACCTGATTGAACGCTTCGCCTTCTCGGACCGCCAAGCGGAAGCTGTCGTCATGCTCCAACTATACCGCCTGACGAACACGGACATCGTTGAATTGCAGGAAGAGGCGGAAAAACTCGAGAAGGAAGTCACGCGACTCGAGAAAATCTTGAACGATGAGAAGACGCGGAATCGTCTCATCATCAAAGAATTGAGCATCTTAAAGGAGCAAGTCGCGGATGAACGCCGTTCGACGGTCGAAGCGGAAGTCGAAGAACTGAAGCTGAAGACAGAAGTCATGATCGCTGTCGAAGAAACGATGGTCTTCATGTCGAAAAACGGCTACATCAAACGTTCGTCGCTCCGGTCATTCGGTGCCTCGAACGACCTTCCGGAGATGAAGGAACAAGATCGTCTGCTCTATCAAGGGCAAGCGATGACGACCGATCACGTCATCGTCTGGACGACACGCGGGAATTACTTATTGATTCCCGTTCACCAACTTCCAGACACGAAGTGGAAAGATGGCGGACAACACGTCGCGAATCTCGTGCCACTTGAGCCGGGCGACCGTGTCCTCTCGATCGATCTCGTCCGGACGTTCGACGAAACAGCACACTGTCTGTTCGTGACACGTCAAGGGATGGTCAAACGGTCGAAGTTGAGTGATTACAATGCCCAGCGGAAGTCGAAACCACTGCAAGGCGTCCGTCTGAAAGCGGATGACGAAGTCCTCTATGCTGCGGTCTCGACTGGTGAGAAACAACTGTTCCTTGCGACACAAAGCGGTTTCGGTCTGTGGTTCACGGAAGACGACGTGCCGGTCGTCGGTGTCCGGGCAGCAGGTGTCAAAGCCATCAACCTGAAGGATGATGATGTCGTCGCAGGGGCAATCGCCTTTACGCAGGCACCAAACATCGTCTTGTTGACGCAGCGGGGTGCCTTGAAGAAGATGCGCCTTTCGGATCAGTTCCAAGTCACGAATCGTGCCTTACGCGGTCAACAATTGTTGCGTGATTTAAAATCAAAACCACATCAGGTAGCGGCGTTACTTGATGTCACGAATCAAAAAGAACTCGTTTTAATCGGAAAAGAACAGGAAAAATCGATTCAAATCGGTTCCTTGTCTTATCTCGATCGGTTATCGAACGGTTCATTTGCGTATGATGAAGAAAAATTCGGTCCACTCGTTGACTGGTATACCGTTTGACGGTCAGACGTCCCTCACGATGAAGTGTGGGGGACGTCTTTTTTTCTGTCTTTTTGTAGGAAATGTCGTCCTTTTAATCATTTTTTTAGATTATTTCCACAAATTATCGGTGAATCTTTAGTTTACAAATTGAAAGAGTGACCAATAACCGCTACAATAAAAGAAAATGGTCAGGTCAAGCATGTCACATCAGACGCGAAGCGGTTCGAAGCGTAGCTTATATGTCTTTCTCAAGCAGCTGCGGATCCGTCCTTAGCTGCTTTTGTGCCATCTGCCTAACTGGAGAGGTGATGAAGATGAAATTCAGACGACGCGAAAAAGTAGCAATCTATATCACACGGGAACAACCAGAGGGATGGGAACTACTTGTTTTTCATCCTCAATCAGCTCCAGATAGTGACTGGCAGATTCCTGCCGGGACGATTGAAGACGCAGAAATCGCCAAGGAAGCAGCTGTCCGCGAGACGTTAGAAGAAAGTGGTCTATCACTTGCGACCGTTCAATACGTCGGCGAAGAAGAGATGCGTTACCCAGAGCGGATGCGGGTCCATTACACGTATTTCTATCATGCCCATATCGAATGCCAAGAAAACAGATGGACGCATTGTGTTGCGGGTGACGGTCAAGATTGCGGTGATTTTTTCCATTTTGCTTGGTTGCCGCTTGATCGCATTACACAGCTTGAACGCCGGCATCATATTTTTCTTGATCGGCTCATTCATCGGTTGGAACGGAATCAACCGTATGATTGTCGTAAACACGGCTAACGTCGTGTTTTTTGTTTTGTCTCACTATATTGAGTTTACCTTACTTATGAGACAAGGTTATTTAACTATTGATAATATATGTTATGTTAACTAGGAAAGAAAAATATTTTTTTGGCATGTCCCCCATAAAAAATAGTCAGTTTGCCCCTTTGTTTTTTACATCCACCCCTGTTACTCTAAATACAGTAACAAATCATTTGTTGCCTTTATATCGGTAACATTCCGGTTGTAACCGGAATATCAGTAACAAAGGAGGAATTTGATGCAAGCCGTCGCCATTTCATTTGACGTCAAAAATTCACGCACTTTTCCGCACAAAGAAGAATTATTGCAGACACTCCGGACGTTGGCGGAGCAATTAAATGACCAGTTTAAAGACGCACTCGTCCCATTTCAAATCAAGTCTGGAGACAGCTTACTCGGTGTTTTCCAAAGCTACCCAGTCTGTTATCCTGTTTTACTCGAACTCGTTAATAGTCCGCTTGACGGTTATGTCGGCGTCGGATTTGGTCAATATGAAACGCTTTCGACGACAGAAGCCGACGAAGCGAACGGTAGCGCCATCATTTTTGCCTTCGAAGCGCAAGAGGCGGCCAAAAAATCAGACAATCAAATCGTTTTCGCCGGCCCCCCTTATTTCCCGGCTGCTTTACTAACAGGCTATGTCGATATGCTGTATCCCGCTTATTTTGGGAAAACAGATCGTCAAATCGAGCTCCATACACTGATGGACCGATTCCCGGACGCAACGTATGAAGAAATCGGACTAAAAATGGGTTTTCAAGAAAAAGATGCCCGAATCAACGTCGCGAAACTTGTTGCCCGCTCGCAACGTAAACAACGGAAGCAACTCGAAACGGCTTTTATACAAGCGCTCGAGCAACTCCAGGTCTGGGAGGCGATTGGATGAATTTACTGTTGAGCCTCCTGATTGCCCATCTCGTTGCCGATTTCCCGCTGCAAGGTAAACGGATGGCGGAGCACAAGCACCGGAAGCTTCGCCCCCTACTCGTCCATCTCGGGATACATAGCCTCTGTACAGCGTCTGTCTTAAGTTATTTTTACCTGACTGGACAAATCGAGCTCGTAAGTGCCCTGTATCTCTTCAGTGCGATTATCGGATCGCACGCCGTCATTGACCGCTCACAACTCAAGCGGATCATCAAACCGGCACCGGCTTTTTGGATTGATCAACTGTTACATATCGGCATCATCATTGGTCTGATCGCGGTGATGTTCCCGATCAGTTGGCCAACTGCTATCACCCTCTCCTTCCAAGTGCTTTGGATCATCATGTGGAGCCTGGTTGCGACGGAACTGGTCGGACGCGGCATTGCCCCCTTGCTGCTACCGTTCGCTCCCCGATTGATTGAATCCCATTTCGAGCGGAAAGTGACTCGTAAGGAACAATTGAACGGGATCAGCCGTTCCGTTACCCACGAGGTTGAGGATTCGGCCCGCAGTTACACGACAGAGATTAATGGCGTTGGTCGCTATATCGGTCTCGTCGAACGGGCGATCATCGTCATTCTCGTCGCCGTCAATGCGGTTGGTGCAATCGGCTTCATCATCGCCCTCAAAGCATTGGCGCGGTTCAAGCAGTTTGAAGACCGCCGTTTTGCGGAATATTATATCATTGGCAGTTTACTTAGTATTTTGAGCGCACTCCTCTGCGGAATCGCCATTCGCTTCGTATTATAGAACGAGAAAGAAAGTGAGGTGAGACGGCTTCCTGGCTTTACCAGAAAGACCGTCGAACAAAAATGAAAACGATTGGATTAGTCAGACACCACCGGGTCACAGAAGGATATCCGACGAAAGGTTGGATTAGCGCTTCCGACATCGAAGCTTGGATTGAACGGTACGATAGCTCGGCGATCGATGTCAAACCGGTCGAACTCGGACAGACCGACTGGACGATCTGTTATGCGAGCAGTATGCCGCGGGCGATCCAGACAGCAGAAAGTGTCTATGAAGATGAAATCATCGTGACCGACCTCTTACGGGAAGTGCCGTTCCCGACGATCAATTCCCGGATTCGCCTCCCCTTCCTCGCCTGGGCGATCATCGGTCGGCTCGTCGCTCCATTCAGCAAACGGATTCAGGCGCAGATTAAAGATGCCAACCAACGCATTGAAGTGTTGTTGAATCAATTGGCATTCGAGAATAATGAACGCGTTCTCCTCGTCGGTCACGGCGGAATGATGTTATTGATGCGGACGGCACTGAAAAAACGTGGTTACACCGGCCCCCGCTTCCGTCACCCGCGCAACGGGATGCTCTATCAATTTGAAAAGAGTGAGGTTAGACGATGAAATGGGCTTCGACGATTCTGCTCGCCCTCGGTCTGATCGTCATTTTCTATATGACACGGGAAGACGAAGCGCTACGCACCGACCGCGCCGAAACGACGGTCTCGGTATACGGATTTGATGTCGGACAAGGTGACAGCACCTTCATCCGGACGAAGACGGACTCGATTTTGATTGATGGTGGCAACAATGGTAAGGGAGATGACGTTGTCCGCTACTTAAAAGCGCTTGGGGTGACACGCTTAACAGCCGTCATCGCGACCCACCCTGACGCCGATCACATCGGCGGACTCGACACCGTCCTTGAAGCATTTGATGTCGACCAAGTCTACGCCCCGCGTGTCAATCATACGACCGATACCTATCGTGACTTTTTGCTTGCTGTCAAAAATGAAGGGGTGACAATCAAGACGGCGAAAGCCGGCGTCGTCATCCCGAGTGAATCAGCCGATTTTGAGATCATCGCTCCTTTGACGGACGGGACCCGTGATTTAAACAGTTGGAGTGCCGTCCTGAAGATGACGCACGAGGAGAATACGTTCCTCTTCATGGGGGACGCGCCAATTCGGACGGAGCAACAATTACTAACAGCCAAAATTGACGTCAAGGCAGATGTCTTAAAGATTGGTCATCACGGTGCCGATACATCGTCGTCGATTCCATTTCTTCAAGCCGTCCACCCTGAACGTGCCTTGATTTCAGCGGGAGAAGGAAATGCCTACAACCATCCCCGGCCGACAGTCATGAATGCCTTAGCAGCAGAGAGCATCACAATCGACCGGACGGACCGGATGGGGACGATTGAATACACATCGGATGGGACGGCGATTACCGTCACAAGTCGCAAAGACTTCCGTCCGAACTAAGGAGGCATAACGATGAAGATGACGGTCACAGCTTTCGAGGAGGCATTCGCCTTGTGTGAGACGGAAGCACGGGAAACGATTCAACTCCCGCGAGAACGACTGCCGGTCGCAGCAGAAATCGGCGATCGGCTGGAATGGCAAGGGCGCTCGATCCGGATTTTACGTACCGAGACGGTGGCGCGTCGCCAGGAAATCGACCAATTGATCGATGAACTGTTTGAAGATTGACGTAAAAAGCAGACACGCTGTGTCTGCTTTTTACGTGTTAATGGAATTATTTAGAAGGAATCTCGAGAATCACTAGCAGTTTTATCTGAATTTTCGTACACTTTAGTGAGAAGAAAACAAGGGGGAATTATTTTATGTTTCAACAACTACGTACATCCTTAAAACAATCCGTCCTCGGACAGGACCATGTCATCGATCATCTGTTGATCGGCATGCTCGCCGAAGGACATGTCTTACTGGAAGATCGACCGGGTACCGGCAAGACGACACTCGCTAAGGCATTGGCGCAGTCGCTCGATGCGAAGTTTTCCCGTGTCCAGTGTACAGCTGATACGCTACCGACCGATTTACTCGGAATGGAGTTGTTCAATCCGTTGACCGGCTCATTCGAACAACGATTCGGTCCTCTGTTCGCCAACATCGTCCTCGTCGATGAAATCAACCGGACGACCCCGCGCACCCAGTCTGCGCTCCTTGAAGCGATGGCGGAAGCACAAGTCACAATCGGTGACACGTCCTATACGTTACCGCAACACTTTTTTGTCATCGCGACACAAAATCCGTTCGATGGACAAGGAACGTTCCCGTTGCCTCAAGCTCAGCTCGATCGTTTTTTGTTCAAACTTTCGTTCACGCCGCTCGACCGGACTGCTGAAAAAGCACTTTTGCGGGGCGCACATCTCGAGGCGATGGATCTTCATCTCCCACTCGAGCAATTGAACGCCTGGAAACAGGAAGTCGCAGCCGTAACCATCGAAGACACGGTCGAGGACTACCTCCTTGATGTATGTGACGCCCTACGAGCGCACCGTGACATCGAAATCGGTCCGAGTCCGCGGGCGACGCTTGCCTTGCTGAAAGCGGCAAAAGCACGCGCCTGGATGCATGAGCGGAATTACGTGACGCCGGAAGATATCAAGAGCTTGGCTACCCCTTTGCTCGCCCATCGTCTCGTCTTGACCCTTGAAGCGACGTTGAAGATGACGAATGAACGACTCGTCAAACAAACACTCGAATCTTTGACTGTACCGACTGAGGTGTAACCATGCAATTGATTACACCTAAAGCATTCCATCCCATCTTCTTATTTCTCGTCGGAGTAAGTGGTGTCTTTTGCGCCCTATATGGTTCACTCGTCCTCGCCAGTCTATTCGTCGCCTATGTCCTCTACGGCTGGTATATGCCGAAGTGCCTCGAATACTTAGCTAAACAGATCGACGTCCGATTGGTTGAGACGACACGTGCCTTTCGTGACGATGAACTCGCAATCCCGTTTACGTTCGAAAACCGGGCAAGGTTCCCGCTCGGTAAAGTCACTGTATCCGGTTTGCTCGGGGACCAGGTCCGAATCGATGGTGCAGGCAGTCAATTTTGGCGGCATCACCTGTTCGTCGGTAAAAATCAAATCGTTCCGTTCGAAATTGACGTCATCGCCGCACATCGCGGAACGATTCGGATTCAGTCGTTCGATGTGATGATTTCAGATCCGTTCCATACGATGACGGTCTACTTGACATTACCGATTCAACAACTCGGGCATGTCTTCCCGGACTTCGCCCCTGCTTCCGTCGAATGGAACGAACGGCAAATCCCCGGTGAGACGGTTGATCGGTCGAGCCCGTTCACGGACCGGTCGAGCTTTCATTCCGTCGTCCCTTATGCGGGAGACGCCAAGACAATTTACTGGTCAGCATATGCGAAGACGAGCGAACTCTATTCCTATCAATACGACCGTGTCCGGAATCATGATTATGCCGTCATCATCGACGGTCTGTCCGGTGACGGATTGTCCTTGCGGAGTGACTTTGAAAAACTGCTGTCCCGTGGTGCGACCATCATTCGAGAACTCGAAAAACAAGGTGCCTCTTACAGTCTTTGGATTTCGATGGTCAATCGGGATGGTCAGTGGTACCATGTTCCGTCCGGAAAAGGAAAGGAACAGTTTTTACGGACGATGGAGTGCTTGGCGCGCCTGTCAGAATACGACTTACCACTTGAGCGCCGCTATTTCATGAAACGTCTCCAACGGGCCGTCCCGTCGACGACTGCCGCAATCCACCTCGGTCATCAGCAAAAGGAGGTGAGCGCATGATGTTGCTCTGGTGGTTCCTCATCATCAGTCTCTTACAGACGATGGCACTCCCGTTGCTTGCCTTTGCACTGCTTGCCGTCCTACCCGTTCGGAAAGTCCGGATTCTTCTGCAAGTGATCGCTGCGCTCGCCCTGTTTTATGTATCACCATTGATCAGCATCATCTTATTGTTGGCGACTGCGATCGGTGCCTTCCTCGAGACGATCGAACTCGAATACCGCTTTGCTTTGACAGGTGCGGTCTTCGTCGGGATTTGTTTTTTGTACCCCGGACTGACACCACCGCTCCTCGCCTATGTCTTGCTTGGTCTACTCGTCCTGACACCGTTCTTAAAGCGACATCTCGTCGAGTGGCGCCGGATTTTGACGAGCGTCTCACTCGCCTTCGGACTTAGCTTTTTGCTCGTCTTCCTTCTTCGCCTGATGAAGGAAGCATTGTTCGGATCCGTCGCGAATTTAATGCGCCCCGCCTTTGAGGCATTCGGCTCACTCTTTACGTGGACGATCCCCCTTTCGGAAAAGGTCGATGAAAAAATGCAGACGGGTGCAAACCTCGGCAACATGGAAGCGGTCGAACCGATCAAACAAGGGACGATGAACGCCGCGACGGTCCAGGTGTTTAATTATGCCGCCTTCGCACTCGCTCTCCTCGTCGTCGGACTGATGTTCTATTTCCTCCGTAAACGACGCGTCGTCACGGTGGAGCAGGACGAGATCGTCCGACCAACCGCCAAAAAGCGGACGAAGGTCGCGAAAAAGCACAGTCAGCACCCGTTGCTCCAACTCGCCTCGCAACTGGAGCAAGCCTTTCCACGCAAACGCGATGAGACGACATACGAATGGCTTGAGCGAATCGCCTTCCCGGAAGTCGAGCGTAATGCCCGCTTGATTGACGGAATCGAGTTTAGTCAAAGTGAACCGGCCTATGACTTGCAAGTTTTCCGTCGTCAGGTTCGGGAACGTATGGAAGAATAAAAAAAATCTCCATCTCTGTAACAGAGAATGGAGATTTTTCATTTAGTTGAATCAATTTTCGATGCTTTACGTGCGATGACGACGATAAAGACGATCGCACCGACAGGAAGCACTAACGGCATCCAGTCGAGGATATACTGTGTGTTCATGGTATCCCCCCCTTATTGGCATGAGCTATAAGCGTAGCATATTCCAAATAACGGGATGATGCAAGTCTCGTTACAGCCGCGGTAAGACCGAATAAGCGATTGAATAATACAGTAAAATACTTGTTGCAAGCGAATAGACGACAAGAATCACCGGGATATGTTTGAGTTGACCACGACGTTTAAAGAGACGAATCGAAAAAATTGTAATGGCTAGTGCAAAGAGTGGACTAAAACCAAAAATGACGATATCCATCGTTTCTAATAATTCTTCCGCAAAAAGTAAGTTAAAAGCAAAAATAAACAATAAGTACCAGGAGATATAGGATAGACAGACGAAGAATAGATACAATAGTCCATCCATCCAACCCCGTGTACGGCGATTTTCCATCTGTTGCATGACGTTCCTCCTACATAAGTATCAGATACCCTTAATAGTAGACGGAAAAGATACGCGAAAATATTCAAATATGAATATACGACAAAAAACGACAAAAAGTGTCCTTTCACTTGCTAGGACACTTTTCGCAGCATTAGTTTACAACAGAACTTTCTTGATAGATTCGCGCCAACTGAAGAACCTTCTCTTTAAACGCCTCACGCCGCTCGCTCGGTTCGATGATTTCAGCTTGGTGAGCAAATTGAATCAACCATATCATGAAGCCTTCCGAGAAGAGGGCACTGACCTTAACCTCGAACCATTCTTCGTCGATTCGTCGACAGCGGATGTCCGTACCGAATCGATCGACGACCGTCGGCATGACACTTTCGTGAAATTTCAACGTCAGTTGCTCATCTTCCCCTCCGTACATGTTGAACATGTTACTTAAGTAGGAAGGATCCACCTCGACCGGAGTCTCTGCCGGTTCGAATACACTGCACTGGACGATCCGGTCGACACGATATGTCCGAATCTGCTGGACACGTTCATCGCGACCGATTAAGTAATAGTTCCCGTTATCGACAATTAAGTGCGCCGGTGTGACGAGATAAAAATCACCGTCTCGGCGGAGCTCGAACTTCCGCGTCCGTTCATTAAACTTCCCTTGGTACTGGAAGCTGATGATTTCTTGTTCCGTAATTGCCTTTTGAATCGTATCGATCGAGAACGGAATCACACCTTTTGGTTTTTTGACCGTATGGATGACGGGGTTCAACGTCTTCGCCAACCGCTCGCTCGTCAACGATGGAATCGTTCGAACAAGCGCCTGCGTCTCACTTTCCGAAATGAACTTCGCACTCGCGATCGCGTCGACGAGTAAACGCAACTGGTGGTGCTCAAACCGCCGACTGACGAGATGGTATGGCGTCGCCAGTCCATTTTTCGTCTCTTCTTTAACGACATCAAACCCTGATTTCGCGAGGGCCTCGATATCGTCCTTCAGCGATTTTCGTGATAATTTTTCAATCAATCCTCGTTTTGATAAAGCGATACTCAAGTCTTCTAACGTCAAGGTCTCCTCTTCGTCCGAGTATTTTTCAAAAATATCTCGAACAGCCAGTAAGCGATCACGGTTTGATAATTTTTCAGTAGGCACGGTACATCCTCATTTCCTATCGTTACGATATTTGATTATACTTCGAGTATACCGTAAATAAATAATAATATTAACAATAAATTGGTAAAATTTATATCGTTAGGAGAATTTGGATGCATTTGATTGGTGAATGGAAGGAACAACAATTTGATTACCGGGATAGCGGAACAGGTCCCATCATTCTGTTAATCCACGGGACACAGTCCGATTACCGGGAGATTTATCATGTCGAAAAATTAATTCGCGCCGGGTACCGCGTGATCGTCCCGTCCCGTCCCGGATACGGAAAAACTCCGCTACGGTTAGCGGAGTCCCCTGTCGAGCTAGCAGCGTTCTATAAAGGTTGGATGCAGGCGCGTGGTTTTACACGCTATACCATCTACGGCATCTCAGCGGGCGGTCCGACAGCAATCGCCCTAGCGAGCCAAAACGATGCTGCTTGCTCACTCGTTTTAGCGTGTGCGATGTCTCATCAAATTTCACTTCCATACCAGAACGTATTGATTCAACCGCTCTTGCAACGTCCACTCCACTTCATTCAGTGGGCATTATGGACGTATGTCAAAGATAAGTTAAAAAAATTTCCTGAAGAGGCGTCCGTCCGGATGGTCGAAATGACGAGCCTATTGCAACGCAGTGACATTCGGTCGCTCTTGACGCATGAGGATGAACGCTTATTGTATGCCGTCGGACTACAAAACGGTCCCGGGCGCGGCGTCTTGTTCGACATTACTCAGCAGCTTGAGCGACAGACACTCGAAACGGTCAGCTGCCCAGTCCTAATCGTCCATTCACAAGCCGATCGCGCCGTCCCGTTCGAGCATGCCCGCTATACGCAGCGTCTGATCCCTCATGCCCAGTTCATCGAATCGAAAAGTCCGGGTCATTTGATTTGGATTGGTCCTTCGGCACGACGAGATGAACGAATGATTGAACGGTTCATCACATTAAATCACCTGTAAACGAACATGTAACTTCATTTTTTCATTTTCCTCGACAATCGAGATGATTCCCCGGGCCGTCAATTCGTCGATCGCCTGCTCCGTCCGTTCTTCGTTCAAGCGGGCACAACGGGCGATTTCTGCGATGCCCATTCGACAGGACAGTTGATTCGCTTTGATTTTCGACGAAGGTTTGGCGACGGACCGTTGCAACAAACGCCAAAAGACATGACGGGCGTCGTCCGATAATGCATAGGCGTTCTTTTCAATGACAGGGGGTACATACCGAATGTCTTCACGGATCCGACGAATTAAGTACAGGCTGAGCCATTCCTCGAGTTCAGCTTGAATTCGGAAAAATTCAAACCACCAAAGTTGATCAAGCGCGTCTTCCTCATCGCGGCTGAGCATCCAGCTCGGTGGGATTTGATCAAACTCCTCTTCAAGCCAATCCTCATAATCAAGTGCCGTCTCATAGAGGACTTGCGGCGAAATTTGAGCCAACGATTCCCGTGATTTATAAATATCAAAGCTCATCCGACGGAAGTGTTCGACGGACGCTGCGACTTGACTGAGCTGGACGAACTTTTTCGTGATGAGACGAGCGAGACCGTCTAAATCATGGTGCATCGCATAAAGGTGTTTTTCTAAAGCAATCAAAATACTTCTTTCCATCAGACGTTTCCTCCTCTTTTCCTGGTGTGCTGATAGTCTTTTTCCGCAATCCCGGTTTTCAAAACCATTCTTAGAAGCAAATCAGTTTATTTCAACGTTTCCTTTGTCTTACAATGGACAAATAGTGATTAATGAAGGAGATGGAACGAAAATGTTTACGATTTACGGCAGTTCTAGAAAAGGGAACAGTGAATGGCTCGGTGTCCGCGCACTCGAAGGCATTCCTCATGCCTCGGTCGATTTAGCCAACACGATGATTCAACCTGTGGAAGACCGACGGCATCATGGTGGGTTCTTACCGATTGGCGATGATTACCGGCGGATTGTGGAAGAAATGCTCGAGCATGACGACATCGTGTTCATCACGCCAATCTACTGGTATTCGATGTCCACGAAGATGAAGCTCTTCATCGACCGCTTCAGTGAATCGTTGCGTGATGAAGACTTACGTTTCCGGGAGCGGATGCAAGGCAAGCGATTCCACCTGATTGCTGTCGGCGGTGATGATCCAAAAGAAAAAGGACGCGCTCTCGTGACGCAGTTCGACCATATCGCGACCTTTTTAGGGGCCCGTCTTGAAACGGCGATCCTCGCGGAAGGGAATGCACCGGGGGACGTCGTACACGATACGGTCGCCCTTGCAGAGATTGATGCGTTCCGAGAAAAAATGTCAAAAGCGTACGTTTAAGGAAAGTTATGTAAGGGAATCTTTTGATTAGTTCCATTCTGTAGGCAGACTAATCGGAGGTGGCGATAGATGTTACAGTCGAAAAAACGCAATGAACGCAAGTGGAAACGACTTAAGACACGCAATCATATCGTTTTACTAGAACAGCTATTTCAAACGGATGAAGAAATACGGGTCGTGCGACCACGACTTGATTCTCACCCCACGCCCTTAAATCCGATCGAGCCTTCTCGTTAAGTCGTATAGGACAAAAAAAGACGCATTTGCAATCGCAAATGCGTCTTTTGACTGTTTAGTCGTTTTTGAGCTTCACATTTTGGTCGGCAGGCAACGTTGTCGTCGTTTCCTCTTCTTCAAGCTTCGGTACACCCGCTCCATAATCTTTCGATTCATCTGCGACGTAAGATGCAGCATAGGCCGGGTTGATTAAGTCTGACTTCGATCCAACAATGACGATATGGCCATGGCGGACTTCATCTTCCAAACTTTCTGCAACATCTTTCGTCATGCCAAGTTCAGATAGTTGAGCGATACGATCTTTTCGATTACTACGGACGGTCGCCATCAATGTTTCAAAAAAAGATTTTTTCGTGACGCGGTAAGCAAGCGTCTGTGTATCGTTCGCTATCCGTTCTGCCAGTTCCTCGTCTTTTGCAAAAATATAAATTTGTTTATTGGAATACCCGCCTGACTTTAAACTCGTTACTTCTGCATCGACGCCAGTCATGTCACGGACAATACGTGTTTCAATCATGTTCGTTCATCTCCTTCATACTAAGCCTCAGTTGGCTGTCTCAATATAAAGTTATTCCCGAAACATAATGAATAAAACATGGATTTCAAAAACTGCTTATGAAACTTTCTTTAGTGACGTGCCACGTCGGTGTTTACGAAAGACGGTCAGACCGATGATGAGACCTACCAGCACTTGCGGCACCACGGTTTCAATCGTCGGATAAAATCCGATCCAGGCGACGGGCGGCAACGCAAGTGGATGGATCGGCAATACGCCTGTCAGTTGGAGCGCGTGCAGACTTACACCGAGTATCTTAAAGGCCATCACATAGATTAAGATGGTCGCGCCTAAGAATAGACGGCGAATCGGCAAACGGACACCGAAATAGATGACTGCAATTGACACGAGTCCGATGAAGAGAATCGCTGCCAAAATGCCTCCACCTAAGGCGAGTGGCGTCATCGCCGGTGCCATCCCGACGTAAAAGAGTAACGTCTCCGCACCTTCCCGGAAAATCGTCAAGAAACTGACGATGAAGAGTGAAGTCCGCGATAGGTCGGACACGAGTTGCGTTTGACGGGAAGTGATGGCCGTTTTCGAATGTAACCAATTTCCGACCAGTAACATCACGAGAACGGCGAACAAGCCGGTCCATCCTTCGATTTGCTCTCGTCCGACACTTGCGAGCGCGGTCGAGAAGAAAAATTGAATGATTAGCGCAAGCAGACCACTCGCTAAAAGCCCGAGGACGGCTCCGAACCAGATGTGCCGTTCCCCCCGTAAATTCGCTTTACGTGTCAAGGCGACGAGCGCACTGATAATCAGCAACGCTTCAAGTCCTTCCCGGACCATGACGAGCATCGCGTCGACGAACGTATAGCTCGTCTGGTCGGTCAGTTGTCCGAGCGATGCACTTAATTCCTGTAACGAAGTGATTGTCGCGTTCCGCGTCTCCTCATTTAAGCGGGCGAGCAATAAGGGGACGTCCGTCTCGACTTGCGTATATAAAGCACTGTCTCGTGTCCGGACCGCCCCTTCTCCGCTCGGCCACTGGGCGATGAACGTCGTCAAAGTCGACCGCGCCCCGTCGAGGTCTTTTGCAACGAGCGCATCCGACGCCTGATCGAGTAAACCGATCAAATCGGTCAATTCGACTGATGCCGTCTTGACGATGTCCCCTTCGACGAATGAGTCGATGCTTGTATCAAACTGGTCGAGGGCCTCGTTCCATTCCGTCTGGTCGAATGTCTGGCGTGCTTGTGCGATGCGAATCGCAGATAACGCCATCTCGACTTTTCCGTAGTGACCGATGCTTTCTTCCCGGACGACGCTCTCACGGGCCGTCCATTCCTTTAACAAGGTCTGTTCGAGTGTCTTTCGCTCACCCGCATCCGCTTGCCGCATTTGCTTGGTCACTTCCTGCAAATCAAGCAGACGGGTCCGGGCCGTCGCATCCTGCGCCGGACGCATTGTGTCTTCGAGCGTCCGGACGGCCGTCGACAGTGCCGTCAAATCCGCACTGATCGTTGCGAACGACGCATCCTGATGTTGTTTTAGCATCGATAAACGCTTTAAGATGACGGCTTTTTCATCTGAGTCAGCCAGTTCCTTTGATTGTTTAGCTAACGTCGCGATTCGTTTTGAAAGGGCATCGCGATCTTCCGCCTGCACGGCTGAGATGGCTTGACCAATCGACACGTAAAGAGCATCGGTTTTCGCCTCTGCACCCGCATGGGGGATGAGCGTGCTACATATAAGGAACACGAGTAAGGCAGCTTTAAGCAAAGAGCGCATCACCGATGTAACCTCCTTTTTGAATGCCGCCGAAACATGCGAACAGCGCGCTTCCACGATGAGTAATGTATTCATTCATCCGGTCAGAAGTTGCGAGCCGTTCTTGAATCGTGATGAACTGCTCCGGCGATCGCTGATACGAGAGGAACAACAGACCGGCGTCTAATGCGCCAGTCGTCTCATCAACGCCATCCTGGTAGGAGTAGGAGCGGCGGAGTAATTGCACCTTTCCTTCACCATGCGCGACCGCTGTATGCGAGTCTGCCGGTAGTTCTGCTTCCCCCCGTGCGATCCGTTTCGTCGGTGTAACGGACGCGAACTCATCTTTTGAACCGAGTGGTGCCCCGGACGCCCGTTCGCGCCCGAATGTCCGCTCCTGCTCCTTCAAAATCGTTCGGTCCCAGACTTCAAGGTGCATCTGAATCCGGCGAACGACGAGAAACGTCCCGTTCGTCAGCCAAGGTGAACCATCACGCCATTGATAAAACAAGGTCTTGTCCCGCGTCGCCGCTTTCGTCACGTCAGGATTGCCTGTCCCATCTTTGAATCCGAACAAGTTCCGTGGTGTCCCGCCTGTCGCATCTGCCACTTTCGACCGCTGGAAACCGGCTTGCGTCCAGCGAATCTTGACGACCCCGCGTCCGATTCGGGTCAAGTTGCGTAACGCGTGGAAGACGACTTGCTGGTCGTCCGCACAAATTTGGACAATCAAGTCCCCGCCGGACCATTTCTCATCGAGCTGGTCCAAGTCAAATGTCGGTAAATCTCGTAAGAGTGCCGGGCGTTTATGGCCGATGCCGAAACGATCCCCTTCAAATAAACTAACTCCGCAACCGAACGTGAACGTCAAGTGACTTGCAGATAACCCCTCTGCTTCACCGGTGTCGTCCGGTGGGATGTAGGCACTATCTGTTTCGCCGAGCGATAGTCCTGCTGATAGGCGCGCGCAAGCCCGCGTCCAGCGCTTCAATAAATCAATCAGCTCGTCGCGGCGATCCGTCTTGACGTCGAACGCAACGAGTTGGACGTGATTTTGGGCCGGCGTCATGATGCCCGCTTGATAGGTGCCGTAAAACGGGACTTGATCGGACGCCTTAGCCGTCAAGGCGCGCGGTAAGAAGCGTTCGACACCACTTGCATAGACAGCTGCACCGAGACCGGTCAGACCGGCGACTTTTAAGACATCACGTCGCGTCATGCTAGCCTCTAATGTGGGTCGTGTCATGATCATCCCTCCAGTACGATGCCCATCTTCGACAGCGGTTCTGCCAGTTCGTTAATGGCTTGACTCAACTGTTTAACGTCGGTTTTTGATAAGTCCGTGTAGAGGACGTACCCCTTTTCCGTTTTCTTCGCCTCTAATAAGGCGTTGACGTCCTCAAAGCGTGCCGCGATCTCTTTTGACAACGCGTCGTCTTGCTTCATCAGGCTCGGGTTCAATAACTGATAAATTTTTTCCGCCCCCTGGACGTTCGCTGCAAAATCATACAGGTCGGTATGTGAATAGCGGTCTTCTTCGCCTGTCACTTTCGAAGTCGAGACTTCATTCAATAAATCCGTCGCCCCCGTCACGAGAAGCTCCGGTGTCACGTCGACTGTTTCGACTTTTGCACGCAAGAGGTGGACGTCCTGCATCAGTTGCTCCGCGTATTTCTCATACCCTTTCGTCGTCCCCTTTTCGAACAAGCCTTGTTCGATCCGGTGATAACCGCCCCACTCGGACTCCTTGACGTCACCTGCACGGGCATCGATTTTCGGATCGAGGTCACCGAAAACTTCCGCGATCGGTTCCGCCCGTTCATAGTGCATCCGCGCCGGTGCATAGAGGGCTTTCGCCTTTTCAAGGTCCCCTTCCTTGACGGCCGTTGTGAAGGCTTCTGTTTTATTCGTGAAGGCATCCAGTTCATTGATCGCATAATCGCGGTAATCGGCGACGACCTGATCGAATTGACCGTCCGCTGTTTTCGGTGTCGCTTTTGTCGTTGTTTCTTGTTCCCCGCAAGCGGCTAACAAGGTCGCGAGTGACAAGACGCTCGCCGTAAGGATTTTCTTATGTGACATGATTCATTTCCCCCAAATCGTTAAGTAAGTTCAGTTGTTAGTATAGACGATAATGATAATCGTTATCAATATAAATTTAGAGGTAACATGAAAAACCCGTCCTGGCGAGCGTCATCAGGACGGGTGTTTGCGCATTCAGTTGTTTTTTCGCTTTTTAAAATACGTCCGTGAAATGATGAACGCCACGATCGCAAACCCGATAAAGACAAACGCTTTTTGGACGAGCGTCAAGAACGATAAATCAAACAATAACAGCTTAATCGCACTGACGCTAAGTAGCAACAGACCGGATAATCGCCAGACGGACAGGTTACGGATCCGACCAATCGTGACGAGAAGCAAGGCAAGTAAAATGTAAGCAATCGATAAGGTCGTACTGCGATTCGTTTCGTTGAGTCCGTCATAAAACGGCAGTTCCATGACGAGTAACGTATACGTCGTCAGGACGCCGACGGCTGCGGCAACTAGACTAATCTGGAACGTCCCGTCCTCGACCATCGCGTGGTGTTGTTGCACGAGTAAATAAATTAAACCACTCGTCGCAAGTACTAAGGCGACGACCGAAAGACGAAACGAGTCATTCATTGCCGCGTACATACCCGTCTGCGTAATCTGGTCGAAGATGAAGTAGACATACAAAGCGAGAGCGATCATCCGCTGGTACGGCATGTGCTGGCGTTTGACGAACCAAAGGCCGATCAGGATGCAGGCGAACAACAGGGCTTCGAACTGCTCGCTCAGTCGGAGTATGTCATAGGGGATTTGCGTGATCGCGTAGAACACCGTCGCGTGACCGACTGCATTGTGCCACGCATCTTTCGAGTAGTTGGCGATGCTATAGGCAAGCCCTGCCAGCACGAGGGCAATCAGTGTCCCCCACTGCCAATCGATGACGGCTAGACTCGCAATCGCAATAAGACCGGCCCCGTAACTCGGGTAGTTCCACTTCATCCGGAGACGTTGCCCAGTGAGAGCGGTCCCGATGTAGCTGACGAGCGACGCAGCAAGCAGTGAGATTTCGTCAGACATGGATGGTGGTGAAAAGCCGACCATGCTCATCGCTGTAACGAGAGCGATCGTCAGGAATCCCCAGCTGACGACGAAACCGAGAATCGTTTTTAAGCGAATCGCGGCATAGAATAAGGCGGCGAACAATATCACTTCATACAGTAAAAACAACGAAACGTTCGCTTCGTCCGCCAGTTGTAGAAACGGGAGTAAAAATCCGGTGATCGAGACGAGAATCAGAAGGACACGTGACGCCATCCATAACATTAATCCGAACGTAATGAATAAAATGACGAGTTCGAGCGAGAAGGCAAGACCCGGCGAATAGAATTGATACAACGCCATGCCGGCGTACAAGGCGGCTAACGAAACGATCGTCCCCGTCGCGACCAGTCCGACGCCGAGTTCCCGTCGCTTTTTCTCATACTGATACTCGCCTACTCCGATTAAGAGCAATCCGATGAGCACTCCACTGCCGACTCGGACCGCTGGATTGACCCAGCCGGAGATCGAGGCGTAAGAAAATAAGAAAATTGCCCCAATCGCGGCAAAAATTGCGGCGATGCGCGGTAACCAGATGGTCGCAATCATGTGTTCCCACTCATCACGCGTCCGGCTTTGTTTGATTTTTGGTGAAAACGTGTCGTCTTTTTTGACGAAGACGGGTCGTTTTTTCGGTGTCACGACCGTACTTTGCTCCGGAGTCGACTTAGGATGCGGAACCGGATGCGGCTGTTCGAGTTGCGCGACACGTAACTTCAACGCCTCGAGTTCCTGTTCTAGTTGGGTGATTCGTTGTTCTTCCATCATTCCACCCTTTCTTTATTTTAGATGGTACTAGTGTACCTGTTTCTTCTGCGTTTTCCTTATTTTTTCAAAAATAAGGAAAAGTCAGGTGACGATTCAACGAAAAAAACGACTTCCGCCCTTTTGAAAAAGGTGAAAGTCGTTTGGTCAGGTGACCAGTTAACGAACGGATAACGCATATTGTCCAGTCGTGTTATAAACGGATGTGAACTGTGCGCGACTGACGGCGTATTTCCCACGATACGGGTCAGACACGTAGAACGAACTGCTTGAAACACCCGTCACGAGCATGACGTGATAGTTACGGTACCCGGTGAACGTTTTACCGTCCGGCTTGATCCAAGAGAAGTAGCCATATGGATTTTTGAAATCAACGGTCGCCCAGACGATGACGGGATTCCCGCTTCGGATTTCACGTTCAATCTTACTGACACCTTGTTTCGAGATGTCGACGGCGCCACTCCGGTATTTTTTAGCGAGCGGGAGGATGCCTTTCGGGTAGATGCCCCAGTTTTTGTAGTAAGAGAGCGTCCCGGCCGGATCACCCGTAAACATTTTTTGCGGATCGGCCCAGTAGTATTTCCCATTTTTGTAGGTCGCATTGCTGATGCTTTTCGGTAGTTGTTTATAGAGCGACGCAGCCGAAACAGACTTTTTCTTGTAGGCGAGCGCCATCTTCAGCGAGACGAACTCGCAACCTGACGGATAACCTAACGTGTATTGATTGTAGTACGGGACATTTAATTTTTTAGTCGTACTGCTCGTTGGCTTCGTTTTCGTTAAGTACTGTGTCGAGACATAACGGTAGCTCCCGCTATACAAAATACGTGTAAAACTCCCTGACGTGCCATACGTTGCGACTTTGACCCCTTTACCGAGCTGGGTGACGGATTTGTATTTTGTGCTCGGACCCGTTCTGACGTTTAACGTCCCGACCGTCGTATACTTCGTGCCAGTCGATGTGTACTTCGAGGACGTCGTCGATGTCTTCACATAATCTTTGTGTATGTACCCTGTGCGTGATTTATAGGTGATTTTGTACCAACTTCCCGATGTTCCTTTTGACGTATAGACGTTTCCTTTGACGACATTCCCGAGAATCTTGCTTGAGGTCGTCGGCTTTTCACGGACACGTAAGACTGCGGTCGTGATGGTCAGCTTCGTTGCGGCATGTGCGACGAGCGACGGACTGAATACGCCAAACAGAACACCAGCGACGATGACACTTGAGAAAAACTTCTTCATGATAGACCCCCTTAACAGAATGACAATACGATGGTATACACCATTTTTCCCAAGTTATTGAAATAATAATCATGATTTCAAAAGAAATTTTAAAAAAATAGCAATATCTTCATTTTTTGTAACAAAAAAATCCTCCTGTTGTATCCACACAACAAGAAGATTTAATTATATTGTAATCAAACAAAATTCATTTTTTAATATTGACGATAAACGGTGACGGTTGAGCGAACGCCTGCTCGAGTAGATGGGCGACGAACGTCGTCTCTTCTTCCGTCACAGGAAGAGGGGCGTCTTCAACGATACTCTGGTAAAATGCCCGATATAATTTACCGTAGTCACCAATCGGACTCGGAATCCGGACATTTCGAAGATGATTGTGGTTGTCATGATAGAGTAACCGACCGAAATCATCTTCCGAATCTTCCCCGAATCCTTCTTCCCCTGGGAAGTAGTCTGCTTTTAAGTCAAGTTCTTGCCGATCGACATGCTGTTTGATGAACGTCCCGTTCGTCCCATGGATCATCCAGCGCGGAGCGGGTGCCAGTGCGACATGACTCGTTCGGACACTCGCCTTGAAATCGTCATAATAAAAATCAAGCGCAAACGTATCGTCCGGAATCGCAGTACCCCGGACGGTTCGGATGTCATAAGCGACTTGGTTCGGTCTTCCAAACAAGGCAATGATTTGATCAATCGTATGGACGCCAAGACTATAGAGCGCACCATTTTCATTCGCCGTATTCGCCGGCTTCGCATCCGGACGATACAAGTCGAAATGCGAGACGACTTCGACGATGCGACCGAGCTTTCCGGACGCAATGACTTGGGCGACAGCTTGAAAGTCGCTATCGAAACGCCGATTTTGATAGGCGAGTAGCTTGACGCCCTGCTTACGTGCTTCCTCAAACAGTTGCACCGCTTCTTGTTCTGTCACGGTAAAAGGTTTTTCGACGAGGACGTGCTTCTGCTGTTGCAACGCCTTCAAGGCATAGGCAAAATGCGTCGCAGGCGGTGTGTTGATGACGACGACTTGAAGCTTCTCGTCCGACAACATCTTGTCGAGGTCCGTCGTGAATTGGACTACGGGAAGCTTGCCCGTATATTTTTCCTCTAACTCCGGTTTTGCCGTCCGATTATAAATCCACGTCACCTCGAAATGGGGATCAATCATGACGTAAGGCAGATGGTAACGGGTCGTGCTTTTACCGAAGCCGATGAAGCCAATCTGAAGTCGCATCCTATCACTCCTCGCAATTACTTTTCTTTTACCTTAACAAAGCGGCTACGACTTGTCTTGAACAAATGACCGATTATGCCGTCGCTTCGATTCGTTCGTACTCATATGTCGAAAATCCGTCATATGTTCCTTGGTACGTAAAACCGACCGACGTATAATAGTCGTTTAAAAATGCATTTGACGCCACGCAGTCGAGACGAAGTGTTTCCCCTTCGTAATCCGTCAACTCGATTACATAATCAAGAAGTTGTTTTCCAACGCGGCGTCCTTTCGCCAAATCACTGACGACGATCCGGTGGATATAAAGACCTTCTGTATCTGCCCATAACGAGCGATCCCATTCCATCGAAGGAAGCAGGGCAACGGAACCGAGCAACTGGTCGTTTTCTTCAAAAACAAACAGTCTTCCGGCATCAAGATCCTCTTGGACGAGTGTTTCGATGTCTTGTTCAAGGTAGGCAGACCACTGTGTGCTGCCCGTCGCTTGGAGTGCGAGCGCCTTGTGCTCGAGTAGTGTTGCGATGTTTCGAACGTCTTGTGATGTAGCTAGTCGTATCATGTTGTACCTCCTGTAAGCAAAAATTCTTCTTTATCCTAACGAAAACTGCACCAGAAGAAAACCGTTTTGCTCGCATCGCTTAAAAAAAATCATAAAAACGCATCATTTTGTGATTTTTTTCATATTCTACAATTTTATTTTTAAATATCGTATTCTAAAAACGTGATCAGACCCCCAGTCTTCACAACGTGGATCTACCGGCTTCCCACGAGCCGGTAGGCCTTTTTTTTGTCTTCAGTCGAGTCCGACCCATTTTTTCGATAGACGGCGCGCATCTTCACGGTAGCGCGTATCCTCGACGACCGGGTTACTGAGACGTGGTGCGGAATCGGCATAATAGCCGCCATTGTCGAGCCGGTCATTCGTCGTCGCGAGGTACAGTGCGGTTTTCGCCCCGTACTCCGGCGTATACAGTTTCCCGGTCCAGTAACCGATTTGAGCGATCGGCTTTAAGAGCACTTTCATCGCTTTGCCGTACTTGCCACGGTAAAACAAGTCGGTATTGACGATGCCCGGATGGACGCTGACGAATGTCACATCGTCCCCATACTTGTCCGCGAGTTCACGCATGTGGACCATCTGTAACAATTTCGATTCGCGGTACGACCGCATCGGGTTGTATTGTTCTTTTTTAACATGGGCAATCGATTCCAGTTCGATATCTGTTCGGACGAGTCCGCCTTCCCCGGCGAGCGATGAAATCGAGATGACCCGAGGATCGTTTCCGTGTTGAAGGAGCGGCAGCAAGCGTTCAATTAAATAGAAGTGACTCAGGTAGTTGACTTGGAACTGGGACTCGAAGCCGTCTTTCGTCAAATGATACGGCGGGACCATGACCCCGGCATTTAAAATCAGGCGATCGATGCGACCGATCTGATCAAACAAGTGGTCTGCAAACCGGCGGACGGATTCCAGTTGGTCAAGTTGAACGATTTCGATTTCAAGATTCGTATGCGAAACCCCATGTTCACGTAACATTTGGACGAGCAGTGTTGCTTTCTTCTCTGAGCGGACCGTCGCGATGACGCGGTCCCCCCGTTCAAGCAACGCTTGGATTGTCACCATTCCCATCCCTGAGTTTGCGCCTGTCACGATACATATGTTCATTTCCATTTTCCTCCTCTAGTTACTAGTTACGCTTTCTTCGTTTACATGCATATATGTTGAGTGTTTTCCTTTTTCCGTCGATTTATACACATCATTTCAAAAAAAGACTTCTCCGCCTGCAAAAGAGCTGAATAGCGTATACTAAACGTAACAGAAGAGAACCCTGCCCCGATTCGAGGAGGTATGCACGTGCATGAAGGAACTGTCCTACTACTTGCCGGTATTTTGTTACTACTCGCAATCATCACGACCAAGTTCTCCTTTCGCCTCAACGTCCCGACCTTGATTTTATTCGTGTTCGTCGGCATTCTCGCAGGAACGGATGTCGCAGGATGGATTGCTTTTTCTGACTTTGAACAAGCGCGTCTATTCGGAACGATCGCCCTCGTCATCATTTTGTTCGATGGCGGTCTCAACACGAAATGGGGCGATTTCAGGCAAGTCCTCCCTGCTGCCCTTTCGCTTGCGACGGTCGGCGTCGTCATCACGACTGGCTTGATTGCACTCGTCGCCCACTTCATTCTTGATTTCAGCTGGCCGATGGCGTTACTCGTCGGCGCCCTCGTCGGCTCGACCGATGCAGCGGCTGTCTTTTCCTTACTGAGCGGACGTCCTGTCGATGAGAAGGTCAAACATACACTGGAAGCGGAGTCCGGAACAAACGATCCGATGGCTGTCTTTTTGACGATTCTCTTTACAGAACTTGCGCTCGATCCGGAAAGTTTCTCGATTATCAGTGGCGTCCTGTCTTTATTCTACGAAATGGGAATCGGTTTACTCGTCGGTCTCTGCATCGGCTGGTTCTTGACACAATTGATGAACCGGATTCAGCTTCAAGCATCGGCCCTGTATCCGACACTCTTGATCAGCGGCGCCTTACTGTCTTACGGGATCGCGACGAGTATCCATGCGAGTGGCTTCCTCGCCGTCTACGTGACAGGCATTTGGATCAGTAACCACGACATGATTTACCGCGACATCTTGATTCGGTTCAGCGGCAGCTTGTCGCATTTGGCAGAAGTCGGGATGTTCATCATGCTCGGACTGCTCGTCTTCCCGCGCCAACTGCTCGATCCGCAGATGCTGCTCATTTCAGGCATCATCGTCGTGACGCTGATTCTCGTCGCACGACCGCTCGCAGTTTTCATCTCACTTCTTCCCTTTCACTACAATTACCGGGAGCAAAGTGTCATCACGGCTGCCGGACTACGCGGCGCCGTACCAATCATCCTTGCGACCTATCCGCTTTCGAGCGGACTTCCGAACTCCTATCTCTTGTTCAACATCGTCTTCTTCACTGTCATGACATCGGCTTTACTGCAGGGAACGGCCTTACCGTGGATCGTCCGTGTCATGAAGCTCGAAGTGAAACCAACGATCGGGATTGAGCCGTTGATTCAATTCATGACGGTCGCAAATCCGAATGCTGAAATCGTCGAGGTCAGTGTCCCGTCGTTCTGTCGGATTGACGGAAAAACATTGCAAGAGATTGAGATGCCGCAGGATTTGCTCGTCGTCGCCGTCATTCGTGACGATGCCATCATTACACCACGCGGTCAGACACGATTGATTGGTGGCGATCAACTCCTGATTTTGACGCCGAAACAATCGGAAGAACGGATTCGAAAGCTGATTGCCTCGCTTGGACTTTAAGGTTGAAAATGCCCGATGATCCCGTGAAAAAAACGGAATCATCGGGCATGTGATGGATGTCGGACGGAAATGTCCGGTAGTTTGGTCAGACGTATGAGTCCTATCCCAGATGAACGTTGTTCCGACGTTTAAGCCAGCCTTTCAGCGTCTCCATCCGGTCCGTGTGGCGTTTTAAATCGAGGATCGTCTGTTTCATCTGTTCTGTACCGATTCGTCGCTCCGTTTCATCCGCACTGAATGTCCGGTTGATATTATAAGCGAGCCAATCGAGTTTGCTCGAATAGCTACAGGCGATTACAGCCGACCATTTTGCATCCCCGAGATTATTTTTCGTTGTGTAGCCGCTGAAAAATGCTTGAAACTTCTGCTTGTTCAGATGCCCCGTCTCATCCTCTGACCAGTAAAGCGCCGTCTCAAGGACATCAAGGACAGGATGAATCGGACCCGCCGATTCCCAGTCAATGACGACCAGATCGTTTTTCGTCCATAAGACATTTTTAGGATCCAAGTCGCGGTGACTCATGACGCAAGCCTTGGACAGGAGTGCTTCTGCTCGCACGGCTCGCTCATTCCACACTTTTAACGCCGCGATGATTTCGCTTAGGGCAGCACTCCACTCGGCGTCGATTGCTTGGCCTCTTTTGAGATGAGCTGTCCAGTCGTGGCTAATCGTTCCAACTACCGCAGGGACTATGCCAGCATCAAGTTGGTGTAAGCCTGCCAGATAGGTTCCGATGGTATGACAGTGGGATGGCTGGATCTCCTTCAAGGAAAGCAGGTTGCCGTCGACCCAGTCAAAAAGAAGAAAGTACTCGTCAGCTATCTGTTGCACTGCTTCCCCCCGAATCCGTTTTGCCGGAAGAGCGGAAAGTCGCCGACCTGCAAGCAATGCGAAGTCTTCTGCGTTTTTGAAGTTCGCAAACGCGTCAGGTCGTCTCATAATCTGCGGATTCAAGCATTTTACCGCATAATGTCCTTTAGTCGTCCTCAGTCCATACATGTCATGGATGAAACCGCCAGAAAGGGGGCGTGGGTCTTCTGTCCGTTCGCCTAAATCAAACAATACACAAATCTGATCAAATCGGTATGACTCCATTTGTTTCTCCTATTATCTTCGTGATTTTTTGCGAAATTGTTCGCCTTGACAGGCGTCAGAATCGATTGAACCGTTAACTTATGTGGAAAAACCCCCGACGTTTTTTCGCAGGGCGAAGACATCGGGGGGCGGGCGATCCTCATTCAATAGAATTTATTTTTTTCTACCAGCGTTTTTTCCTGCTGACGAATGCACCGGACATCGAAGTGGTCCGTCAACTGTCTGATGCGTGAAGTCGTATCAGACAGATTCGCGAGTGTAGCTGACGTTCATCGTTGTTCCTCTTCTCGACTAATCTCAATCGTTCCCGGTGGGCGGTGCGGTAATGTAATGGATAGTCCTGCGAACTGGAAGTGGTCACGTCCGTTTTGTGCACGTTCAATCCAATTGACTGCTTCTTGGCGCGCTAAGCCATGCCGAATCCGGTTCTCCGCCTGTGTCCGTGATATCCCCTTACAGACGACCTCTGTCAAGTAGGTCCGTTCATCGGACTCAAACTGTTGCCAAATCCCGAGGATGAGTTGTCCGACAGCACTGACGGGTGTCCCGTCCGGTTCACCGGCGCTGACGGCCTCGTCAAGCGCATGAATCGCTTCGGTACACGTGTCGCCGAGTGCTAAAATCCGTTGGGATGCTTTTTGCATGATCCGGAACCGTTTTTGTCCGTCTTCCAGCCATAACCGCTGTGCAAAAGGGTCGACGGGAATGCCATGAAAGAATGTGACCGTTCCGCGCCAAGCGAAGCCGAACGACGGATCGTAGTCACGAATCGTCTCCATCGCTTGTGTGTGGAATCGTTTGATTTCTGACCGTTCCTCACGCAATTGGTCGCGCAATCCTGCCGTATCATCAATCGCAACCGCAAGCGGCGTCATCGTGAACAGTTCATTATCGGCAATCCGGTGCGGCATCAGGACTGCTCCATCGAACCGGTAATCGTTCGCCGGGCGTCCCGTCCGCCCGACGAACATGTGCCATTTGCCTTCCGCTGCGGCGAATGCGTAAGCTTGGTGTGCGAACGGTGGTGCCACGAACAGTCCAGGAAATTCCTCGAACGTTTCAATCCGGATCGTTTCTCCGTCATACCACTCCCGTTCGATTGCCGCGAGCAACTGCCCTGTCGGAGATTGACGGTCCGTCAAATAACGACCGGTATTGCTATAGAAGCCGAGTAAAAACTCACGTTCTTCTTCTTCGAATGTCACCATCGTCAGTTGGAACAACGATTCGATTTGTGCTTCGGCGAACGCATCCTCGACCGTATCCGGATGGTGCGATTCAATCGCAATCATTTTCCAGCCCATCCGTTCATATAAGTTGATCGTCACGGGGAAGAACAAAAAGGCTCCGTGGGTCGCCTCGAGTTTAATGATGTCTTGCATGGCAAGGCGTTCAATCCGTAAGTTGAAGCCCATTCGTTCGAAGTGATCCTGTAAGCGTCTTTTCCAGTGCGTAAATTCCATGATCCGTCCACTCCTCTCTCGATTCGTTTAGGCGCGTTTTCGTAAGGGGTTCTTCGACCAGTAGAGGTACAACGCAATCAGACCACCGACTCCGATGATGTAGGAAGGTGTCCCGCTGACTTGGAAGATGACATCCGGATTCGGGACGAACGTAATCAAAACTGCTTTATACGTTGCAAATAAAACGAAACTGATGATGAACTGCCCCCAGACACGTCCTTTGACGTCACGTATTTTTGGTGACGTGATTAAGATCGACATCGCGTCAATCAAGAACAAGGCGATGATTGAGAACAACAGATAATCGGCGAGTGCGAACTGGAAGACACCATCGACGCCCTCGATGAAGATATACATCAAAATACTTGAGACATAGTTTCGTGTCCAGCGTTTTTGTGTCTCCGCACGACGTTGTTCCGGAATCGCGGCGATCATCGTGTCGAGTCGCGCTTCCGGTGTTTGCCCGTGGACTTCTTCGAACGGCCGTTGTTGCCGCTGCGCTTCATACAAGTCAGCCTGCAGTTGACGTTCGATGTCCGTTCGCTCCGGTTCTTCCGCGTTAACGTTCAAACGAGGTAACAATGATTCAAAAATGCGTGTGTTAGCTTTCGTTAATTTCAAGCGACATCCCTCTTTTCCATGTTTAAGTATAACGGTTTATCGGGAAAAATACTTAAGTGAAGATGACGATTACTTGACGAATCCCACTTAAATGTTCAGAATAATCAAAAAGTGTAACTTTTCTTTTTTCAATTTCGTAGGATAACAAAAGAAGGAGTGAGCAACGATGCGCCAAACACTAACGAATGCCGCACTCATCACGCTATTGACCAGTGCCGGGATCGCGTTTCCTTTGACGAGCGAAGCAGATGAACTGGATCCACCTGTCGAAACGGAACAAATCGAACCACTTGATGAACAAACCCCCTAAGCGGTGTTGACTCAAACGGGAGCACGTCTCTCGATTAACAAAAAACAAGGAAGACGGTTCTCCGGTGTTCGCCCCGGAAATCCATCTCCCTTTTTTTAATGCGGTCTTGCGAGGTATGCAGCAAAGATGACCAGGAGAATCCCCGGGACGAGTAACAACATGTAGGAACGCTTCCGTTTCCTGCGCGAAATGCTGAAAATCGTCAAGTAGATTCCTAGTATGAATGACAGCAACATGATGTAAAAGCCCATTTGTATTCATTCCTTTCGAACGTAATTGTTCATGCCTAAGCATTACTCGGTTGTGTCACGTCACCTGTAACATCGATCGACCACGTCAACATCGTCGTACTGTCCCGGACAGCATGGTGCTTGATCGTCGTCAACAAGGTCAAAACGGCATCCTGCGCCTCCGTATCGCGAAACGCGCGACCGATGTCCGTCGCATCGCTGAACGGTTCACCGGGACATTCGACGAGTCCGTCCGTCGTCAAAAAGAGCCGGTTGTTTCCCTGACGCAGTTCACGGATGCCGCGGGTATAACACGGGACAGGTAACGCAAACGTATTGACTTGTCCAATCCATTCAAAGAATTGCCGTTGATTGAGACTGTGTTGACCTAGCCCGGCAAGCTCCGGATGGAACAGATGCGCGATGCAATCCCCAACCGATAACCAAAAAACATAGTTTCCTTTACGGACGACGACTAAACAAGCTGTCTCCCCCCGACACGTCTCGCATCGTGCGCGAAATGTGTCTTCCGTCAACAGTTCGAGGATAATCTGTTCGAACGTCGGAAGGACCGACTCGGTTGCTTGTTCGAGTTGCTGATGCAACCGCTCTTGATACGTCAAAAATTGCTCCGCCACGAGTTCGGCACTTTCTGCCGAATTATGGGCATCGAGTAAGACGGTCAACTCCCAGTCCGTCCCCGTCATGACGAGACAACCATCTTCGTTTTTTGTTTGACCCGCCGTCGAGCAGCCACCGAACCGTCCGAGAACGACCGGACCCACCTGTCGTATGTCGATTTGATCGACATACGCTTCTTCACTTCCGACCCAGCTAAACATGCCTGACTCCCCCTATTCTGTCTGTTCTATCGAGAATACCACACCTACTGTCATTTGGAACATTTTCCCTTTCGTTAATTTACAAAAAAGTCCCTCACTTCGACTACGACTGTAGTGACGTGAGGGATGTGGGTTAATTCGTTGTCATGAATGGCTGGATGAATAATTTTAAGCGTTTTTGATAGTTGACTTGATCTTCGAGATACGTTTGACCATGACCCGCTCCTCGGACCGGATACAACTGCTTCAATCCAGGTTTTGCTTGATACAGTTCATAAACCATCCGCGATGGCATGAGTTGATCGTCCGTCCCATGGATGAACAGCGTCGGAATCATGATTTTGCTCGTTTGTCGTGTCACCGACACGTCACCGTAAAAGAAATCCTGTTCGAATTTATTGAACGTGCTCGCCATCGCGAGTGACGGGCCTGCGGGATAACTGATCTGTTGATCCGCTAAATGATTGAGCCAGTCATCAAATCGGGCGTAGGCACCTTCAGAGATGACGACTTTGACTTGTGTCGGTAACATTTCTTCTCCAGCTGCGAGTAATGCGGTCGATCCGCCGACACCAAGCCCGTGATAGGCGATGTGACTCTCGTCCCCTGTTTCCTCGAGAAGTCGTTTCGTCCATTCAATCAAATCAAGCCGATCGAGCCAGCCGTAATTCTTTTTCCCACCGTTCTCAGGCTGCCCCCGTCGTTCGACGACTAAGACATTGTAGCCGAATTGTTCATGATACAGCTGCACGAGTGGTGCAACTCCGTCCGGCGTCGCTTGTTCCTCGTCCGGGACGAGAATGACCGATTTGTTTGTTGACTCTGTTGCAGGTAGATAGTCTGCGTGATGAACGAGTCCATCCGTCTCGAACGTCTTCTGTTCGAACGGTTGGGCAGCAGACCATTCAGTTGCCTCGGTCAGGGCGTCACTTGATTCATCAGCCGGTTTACCCGCAAGAATCGGTGACGCTTCCGACTCGCCGACTAATGTTTTTTGAATGCGGTATCCATCAAAACTGATTAATCCGATGAATACGAGTAGTATCGCGAGTACGATTGCTAGTCCTTTTCGCACAACATGAACTCCTCTCTTTTCCTATATAACGCGTTATTCGTTATCATACCGTATGTCCCCTGCTTCTGCACGGTCTGTTTTCAGAAAAGAGCGTTGGTACCAGGTCCGGACATCCTCAAATTGCTTGTGTGTGAAATAACCCGCGTTCAAATGTCCTTTACCACGCAGATTGATTTCGAACTTCAGCAAGTCCTTTTGTTCGAGAAAACGGGAGACGTGCCCCGACAAAGCCTCGATTTTTAAACGCGGTGCATAAATCGTTTCCCGGTTGACGAGTTGACGACGTAAGACGAACAACTCTTGTTCGAACCCGTAACACGTATTGCGGTACCCCGTTCGGGCAATAACGTAATAGAGTGGTAAAACCAGGTACAACAGCATGCCGATCCATTTAAGCGGGCTCGTCAAAAAATAGACCAGGCTGGCATTGATTGCTGAAAACAAGACGATATACCGGACGAGCCGCCAACGGATGACATAGAAGAACCCGCGGTCGGTCGCATGCTGCATCGGTTTTACACGTTTGAAGCGCGGGAGAAACCGGTCGAGGAAGGCGTCGATTTCCGATTCCCGGATGAAGGGGTGAAGCAACATCTGCTCTTCCTTCCCGTTCGCCGATATGACGTTGAGCGACAAGTGTGCACGCTTGAACCGTCGTTTAATCCAGTTTTCCTCGATGAATAAGGATTGGACCTTATCCTGGTGAAAGATGACTTCCGTCCGGTTCAGTAATCCGTAACGGATGGTCAGCCGTTTATCTTTGAGAGTCGCTTCGAACGAACCGTAACGAACGACGTAGACGACTATCGATCCGATGTAGGCGAAGAGTAAGACAAGCAATCCGATTCCAATCAGGAGGACGAGTGATAAATGCGCCAATTCATTAAAGACACGATCGATATACTTTTCGATATATTGATCAATCAGTTGATACCCTGCAAAGAAACCGACTAGCGCCAGTCCGAGACGACCGGACAAGGCGCCGGCAAAAAACAGGTCGGACAAGCTGACACGAAACGAGTCCGTCGCCTCTATTTGTTCTATCTGTTCGTCCTCTTCTTTAATCGTCGACTTCAAGGAAGTAGCGAACGCGAGCCGGACACCTTTTAATTCGACTTCCGGTTCACCGCCTTCAGAAGACGTTTCGACGGACAGCGTCGCTAAACCGAGCAGACGCTCGAGCAGGTTTTGGTTGATGCCGACGGATTCAATCCGCCGCCGTTGTGTCGTCCGTTCACTTTTACGGAAGACCCCTTTGTTGACACGAATCGCTTGGTCATCAATCGTAAACGTATAAAAATACCAAGAAGTGATTCCAGAAATGAGAAGAACGAGACAAAAAACACTAAAGCCGATGATTGTATACCAACCGAATCCATCGTTCTTTAAATCATTGAACAATAAAAAAGCGAGCGGGATGACCGTCGACCGGAGATGCGTCAGCGTCGACATCAAGATGAATAACGGGTGGACGCGACGTGTCATAAGGATTCCTCCTCTTGCTCCTCGAGTTTCGCGAAGCGTTCGATATGGCGTCTTAATTCGAGTGTCCGTCGTTCCTCGAGACGCTGGATTTCCGCAAATCCGGATGCTGTATTGACTTTGATGTTCATCAAGCCGGCGCGACGTAACAAGGGACCGGTCGATGTATCGATGAACTGAACTTTGACGAGTGGTATGATTTCGATTTTACGGAAGATGACGCCTGACTTGACGCCTAAAAATTCTTCATCGACCTGATAACGGAAATAGTCGTAACGCAGACGCGGTATGTAATAAAACTTTAAGATGAATAACGCGGCCACGAGTCCTGTCACGATCCACATCCACCACGGAGATAAGTCGAGCCACATGATTTGGACGGTTGTCATGACGGCAATCAAAAGCGCATACAAACTAAACCGTATCGCCACATATTGCCGTTCGACTTTGACGGAGTCGAGTGATAACCGTTGCCAGCCACTTTTTAAGGTTGAAGATTGCATCTGTTCTCACTTCCTTTCTCTTAAAACTACGGAGTCCGTCGTCAATAAGTTTCACTCGACTTAAATCGAACATTGACATTTGACCCGAAATCATCGCATATATAGAAGAGTAGAAATGTAATTCTAGGAGGTACCATGCTAACATTTGAAGAAAAATTAAACATCATTGAGTCGTTTCCACAACTCGTCCGAAAAGATGTTTCACTGAACCGTGTCAATTTCCACTTTCCTGAAAGTCAGTTTGAGAAAAAAATCGTCGTCTATCACCTTCATCCGAACGGGAACGGATTCGTCTATGCCGCCGGATTACCGGGCTACGAAGTCGATAACAAAGGACTCGTCAACATCCGTGAGTTTTCTGCTCCTGCCTTGATTCTTTTGCTTGAAGATGCAATCAAATCGTTATCGACGGTCGAGACGGTCGAAACGCTCGAAGAAACGTGGGTCAACGATAACCAGTTCGAACTCACGCTGTTGAATGAAGACCTCGATACATGGCTCGTCTATGCAGGCGACTTGCTCGATGGTGCCTTCAATTCATACAAAGAAGCGGCAAACTATCTTGAAGAAGAAGGTTTCCGCCGTAAATAACGAACATGAACGGAACTGAATCATTCAGTTCCGTTCATTTTTATAACCAATTGATTTAACGTTTGTTTGACACGTTCTAAATCCTCTTCCGACACGCCGAGTGTCTCTTTTAAGGCAAGCGGAACTTGTTCCGCTTGCTCGCGCAACATATGCCCTTTGTCTGTCAACGTGATTTCGATATGTCGTTCATCTTGCTTATTGCGGACGCGTCGAATTAATTCTGACGCTTCGAGTTTTTTCAATAACGGGGTTAGCGTCCCTGAATCCAAATGCAACCGTTCACCGACGGCTTTCAAGGATTGCTGATCTTCTTCCCATAAAACGAGCATCACTAAATATTGTGGATACGTCAGTCCGAGTGGTTCGAGCAACGGACGATACCGCCTCGTAATTTCACGCGAAATCGAATAAAAGGGAAAACAAAGTTGTTCATCTAACGATAATGGGTTTGACATGATAGTCCTCCTCGGGAGCAAAGTACTTGCTTTCTTTTTTAAATTGTATACAATCTAATTGTAAGCTACTTAATAATAAGGAATCAACGAAAGGGAGTTATTGATTATGAAACCAATGTTCACATCATCAGCTACAGCAGTCGGAGGACGCGACGGACGCGTCGTTTCAGAAGATGGCGTTTTAGACGTCGCTCTCGCCATGCCAGTCCCAGGATCTAAAAAATCAGCGACGAATCCGGAGCAACTGTTTGCTGCTGGATACTCTGCTTGCTTTGATTCTGCATTAAATCTTGTTGCACGTAAACAAGGCATCAAACATGATGGAAGCGAAGTAACGGCGCACGTTACGTTGAACGAAGCAGCAGACGGATTTGCTTTATCTGTTGAACTTGATGTTCTCGTCCGTGGTGTATCGGAAGAACAAGCTGCCGAACTTGCAAAAATCGCACACACAGTTTGCCCTTACTCACGCGCGACAGCTGGAAACATCCAAGTCGATGTTTTCACTCGTACGACTGACGCAGCATAAGCATAACATTGTCTGCCCTTTTCTAGTGAAGTCTACTAGAAAGGGGTATTTTTTTATTGTCAATGCGACGTATTTTGAGGTATCGTATGTTTTTTCTGTTAAAGATTTAATATATGATTACGGTAAATGAAATAAACAGTCCGTTATTTTAGAAAACACACTTCTATTAACAGTGTGTTTTCTTCGTTTGTTCGCTTTACAGTTGGTTGACGGATAAAATGACCAACTCGCCGGAGACAATCATGTAATAGGCATCATCGAACCGGTGCCGGACATACCGCTCGGCGTCAAAAATCGTCACCATCGGCTCGGCATCGTCGCCGATCGTTTCATGTACATAAAAGCGATCACGCAAGACGCGTTCGAACGGATCGCGGTCTAAAAAACGGGCTCCCGTCCGTAAATTAATCACTTCATGGTGTTGCTCCGATCGGTCGTTGACGATAAAGATCGTCGATTCGACGTCATCATACGTAAAATCAAATGCTTCATAATCACTCCAGCGAATCCGTTCAAGCTCCGTCACGTCCGTGTCGTCACGGATTTGATAAAATACTTCTTCGTTCAAACGGTCCGTATAGGCACTGAAAATCAAAAACCCAGCTTGTTCCCCGAGGTACTGCACCGTATCCCCTTCCCCGTCAAGGCGTAAGAGTGTCTTAAAGGACAAGACTTCTGTTCCTAGTTCGATTTCCGAAACGATCGTCTCAAGTGAAGCGATTAATAACCCTTCCGAGTGATCAATTGGATCTTCTGGTGATATCAAGCCGCTTTCGAGGGCATCATAAAAGGAAAATTCGTCGAGGCGCGTGTTGCAGACGATATAATCGACGTCTTGGAGTGTGACGAGGAAAAAGTACAGTTCCCGGTAATTTTCCGTCATCCCGTACAACCGTTGATCATGGATCAAGTGTTGCTGCTTCGTTTTCGTGTCATATAAAAAGGCAGACGTCACACGGTCGACGTGGAGCAGTACCATGTAGCGTTCATTGAGGACCCAGTACAGTGACAGATCCCCCGCGACGTTGAACGTCGCGACCTGTTCCGTCTTCCCGGATAAGAGATCAATCGTCAATAACTCCGTCGCTCCTCCGTTCGCCCGGTCGTGTTCGTTCAAGCAATAGACTTTTTGGTGTTTGACGAACGGACGGGTCGGTCCGTGATCCGTCAAGACGTCTTGCGACAAATCGACTTGTTCTTGATCCTCGAGGTCGAACCGGCTGATATGGTACTGTTCGGCGTTGACTTTTCGTCTGAAGTAAATCGACGATGGCGTGACATGAAGTATGTCCGAGTGATCCGCTGGTAACGCACGCGCGTCTAGTATTTCCATCTTGTGCACCCCTCCTAAGCATGTTCTACTGTTCTTTTCCCACGATTGGTCCCGCTTGAAACAAGGTCATTTCGTGCGTCTACGGAATACGAATGATACAATACAGCTAGATAATAACCACGATGAGGAAGGTGATTCGCTTGCATGCACAAGACTTGAATACGATGATGCTCGAATACGTCAATGATAAGGAAGATTATGACGCATTCGCAGACAAACTAAAAATTCTATTATCCGAGCTACTCGACGCGGCCGGAATCAAATACCATTCGATTGTCTCACGGACGAAGGATTCGGAAAGCCTCTACCAAAAAGTCTTACGGCAACCGAACAAATACCGATCGCTCAAGGACGTCCATGATTTGACGGGAATCCGGATCGTCACCTACTTCCACGACGACGTCCGGGAAGCTGCCCGCATCATTGAAAATGAATTTTCGATCGACCGCGATCAATCGGTCGATAAATCGACGTTGCTCGATACGACGGAGTTTGGCTACTTGTCCGTCCACTTCGTCGCCGCCTTGAGTGAACAACGCCTTGCCTTAAGTGAATACGGTCGCTTCAAGTCGCATACGGCAGAAATTCAAATCCGTTCGATTTTACAACACGCCTGGGCAGAGATTGAACATGATTTAGGGTATAAAAATCCGAACAGCGTCCCGGCAGAAGTCCGCCGCAGTTTCAGCCGCGTCGCCGGACTGCTTGAGATCGCCGATCAAGAATTCGTCAACATCAAAAAGCAACTCAAACAATTCGAGGATGAGACCGTCCAACAAATTTTATCCGATCCGTATAAAGTCCGGATCACGTCCGATAACTTAAACTATTTCATCGACCACTCCCCTGTCATCAGTGAGCTCGACAAGCGACTCGTCACGTCACAAATGATGCTCGATTCCGACCAGCAACTGATCAATGAGTTGATCCGGATGTTCCATTACGTCGACATCCGCAATTACGGTGAACTGATCGATGCCGTCTCGAGTCATAGCACACTCGCCTTAAAATGTGCTCAAGTCATGCCGAATCCTTTTTTGCCGCGCCAAGGCATCGGTATCGCCTACATCTGCATGGCCGTGACGATTGCCGGGAACGACACACACCGGATCGATTACTTCTTCCGTCGCTTCTACCCGGAGCTTCGGAACGTCACGGAAATCATTACAAAAGTTCAGCCGTCGCATGATGAGATGATTCAAGAGAAAAATATTGATTAAACTAAAATTTTTCACTATACTAAATGGCGGGTAACGAAACTATCGTATGGAAAGAGTGAAGCTAAACATGGCAACGACAATCGAAGTAGCACAACGCGATCAATTGATCGTCGATACAGAAAAAGGACTCCGCATGAACTACCGCGCCATCAAAAAAGATGTTCGCAGCATGTTCACGACCTATTTGACACGAAATGAATTTTTCATTTTGAAGTCGCTTTGCGGGCAAAGTCCACAAATCGCATCCGCCCTGTCGAACGAATTCCAGTTCTCTGCAAGTATGATTACAGCACTTGCCGATGAATTGACAAAAAAAGGCTTGATTTCACGCGAACGCAGTGAACTCGACCGCCGTGTCGTCGAGCTCCGGGCAACACCAGACGGGATCGAACTGTACGAAAAACTTGAAGCGATGAAGATGGAGTACCTCTCGGACGTCTTCTCCGCGTTTTCGGATACAGAACTTGATACGTTCCGGACACTCTTGACGAAACTCGAACAACAAGATTAATATTCCCCCCTCTAGCTGACTGAGCTAGAGGGGATTTTTATAACATCTACTGAACTGGAGGATAATTTGATGACGCATGCTACTTTAGAACAGGTGACGGCGCTCCGTCAGTCGAAACAGTACGAGCAAGCCAAACAGATGATGCGTGAACTGTTAGAGACCGACCGTACGAATCCTTACTACCATTTTCAGATGGCTTGGTGTTTTGACAACCTCGGCGAAGAACAGGCGGCCGTCCCGCATTATGTCTTTGCCATCAATAACGGACTCGACGCACAGTTTTTGACGGACGCTTATATCGGACTCGGCAGTACATACCGGGCACTCGGACAATACGCTGCTGCGCGTGACACCTTTACGGAAGGCTTAGCACGTTTCCCCGACAGCACGGGACTGAAGACATTTTTAGCCTTGACGCTGTTTAATCTCAAGCAGCATGAGGAAGCGATGCAACAGTTGCTTGATGTCATCACGACGATGACGCCGGACTCCGACGTCCATGCGTACAGACAAGCCCTCCGTTATTACCGTGACCATTTACATGACGTGTCCGAGACGTAACCGTCTGCCCGCTTAACCGTTTACGCCCCTTCATTTCACTCCCTTACTAACGCGAAAGGAGTTTGTTCATGAAACGACCAACAGATGCACAAACGTCAGTCCTGACGATCATTGCCTATAAATACCCCGACCAGCCCCATTACGAGTGGCGTGGCAACATGCTCGAAAAAACAGACGACTACGTGCTCGTCCATGGACAAGCAGGCAGAAGACTGGTCCATCATACACGGGGACAGACCTTCACCTATGCGACACAGTCGCTTGAGTATTATCCCCTGAACGCGCCGTTCACGGTCAATATCGACTTCGATGCAGACGGAACTTCCTATCACTGCAACGTCTGCCTGCCCCCACGGCTCGACGGGGACACATTGTCTTTCGTCGACCTCGACCTCGATTATGTCCGCAATCAAGCAGGCACCTGGCAAGTCGTCGACCGGGACGAGTTCCTCGTCAATCAACGGACGTTCGCCTATCCTATCCGACTGATTGAACAAGCGGAAGCTGCCTTGACGGACTTGATTAAACGCGTGACCGAGGGACGGTTTCCGTTCGATGGGTTTCTTGCACAACAGGTGACCAGACTGTCACAATCCGTCTCCCGTCCCCCCGAATGAGGAGAGTCGTCAGATAAATCCAGACTAGAGCGTCAATCTTTTTAAACAATCCAAAAAGCCGCTGATGGAGGTTGTTGTCACATCCATCACTCGGCTTTTTGTTTGGCTTACTATTGTTGTCCTCACTGTTCTCCGCTCAGCCCGTGTACCATTCCGGAATCCGTCGCGAGAAGTTGTCGTGCGCCGCAAGAATACGCGTCAGGCGACCGGTCATCTCAGTGACTTCCTCCGGATGATTCCGAATCGTCCAGACGAGGGCTGAGAACAGGGTCATCGCCATATAGATACTGTAGACATCCCAAAACGCCTCCGGGACTGGACCGTCAAAATAGCCCTTGAGCTGCCCCCGGGCAAACGGAATGCTCTGTTCGACCGTAAACAGCCCGAGCTTGACGAAATCATGCCACGGGTCGCCATAATCCGCTTGATCAAAATCAATCACACCTACGAGCGATCCGTCCCGGACGATCAGGTTGCCTAAATGAAAGTCATCATGTTGAAATCGGTTCGGACGATCGGTGAGTCGCGGTATCTGTTGTTCGACCCAAGCAATGAGTTGTTCCGCCTGTTCAAACTCTACCCCGCTGGTCCTGTAGGCGGTGACGTATCGCTGATGTTTTGTTCGGCACCGCTCTGCCCAATCTGCGACCGAAGCAGGTGCAGCATATCCGTGGAGCGCTGCCAGCACCCGCCCCGCTTCGATACCTAGCTTGTACGCTGTCGCCTCGTCTGACGTCTCGAGCTCCGTTTTTGCATCGTTCCCCCTAAAATACGGTCTGATGCTGTAAGCTGAATGTGTTGAGAGCCATCCCACCTCAACAAAAGGCACGACCGGCAGTCCGTCCGCACTCATCGTTTGGACGTTTTCCGCCAACTCCCGTTGCCAAGCGAACCGTGTTCCATCCATGAGCTGTAACACGTACTCCCTTTGTCCGTTGATGACGTAGAATTTCGGGTAAGACGAATAACCGATCGTCAATGGCTCGATGCGTGTCGCACTCTTTAACCAGCCGATGTTTTGTTTGATCTCTTCCCGGTCCATCCTGTTTTCCTCCCTTGCATGGCTAGTCTTGAGATTAGACAAAGTAAAAAGCAGGGAAGAATGTGTCTTCCCTGCTTTTTTACGCTGATGGCTGTCCTGGGATATACTCCGAGATAATCCCGAGTAACTCCGCGTAGGCCTGTTCAAAATCAATGTTTTCAATCATATAGTCATAGTGGTCCCGGTCTTTCCAAGCTTCCGAGTAATCGATGAGCCGTGCTTCGAACTCCGGTGTATCCCCGCGCATCAACAGACGTTCTTTCATCAGATCAGGTGGAACGGACACGAAAATCGTGATGACACGGTCTTCGAACAATTCCTTGAACGCTGCCGCACCTTTCGGATCGATGTCTTTGATGACAATTCCGTTCGTCGCCACGACGTCTTCATAGGCTTGACGTGGTGTTCCGTACCACGCCCGGTGGACGTGCGCATATTCGATGAACCCTGTCTCTTGAATCAATTGCTGGAACGTTTTCACGTCGACGAAATGATAACTTTCCCCGTCTTGTTCGGTCGGGCGTTTCGGTCGTGTCGTCACGGAGGGAATGAACCGGACATGTTCATACTCGTGTCGTAATCGTTTGATTAAGGACGACTTTCCGCTGCCCGATCCACCAATCAATAGAATGATTTTACCTGACATCGTCATCCTCCTTTTGTTGTTGCCTAGTCATGAAATATCCCGAAACACGCAGCGCGAATTGTTCGAGTTCGCTATCGTCGACGACCCCGTAAATCGAACGGATGACGACGAGATACCGATCGTATTCAATGATGCGCGCGACATCATTTCGGGTCATTTGGACACGTTGTTCCGGATAGCTTGCGACGTAGTACCAGTCGACCGCAATACGCTCCGGCGTCGGTGTCGTATAAATCCATGTCTCGCTTTTTAGGTCATGTTCAATCGCACTCTTTAAAGAAAAACGTTGTACGGTCTCTAATTCGGCTTTAGCGTCTTGAAGTCCTGCTTGGAAGTCATCCGGTCGTGTCGCTGATTGTGCAACTTGTTTCGGTTGCGGTTGAGGTATTTTTTGAAAACCAATCTCGAGACCGATGCCAAGCGCAATCAGTGAAGCTATGATTGTCAACACATACCCCTTCCGCATGACGCTTCCTCCTTAGTCGATCGACAACTGCGCTTTGAACCCCTTTGGATCATTGACGATGACGGCATCGATGCCGATCGCTTTCATCCGTCTGACATCCTCTGCCGATTTCGGAGTATAGACACGGACGGAGATTCCTACGGCGTGAGCGAGTGCGACGTCTTCTGCCGTCACGCGACGATAATCCGGATGGATGCCCTTCGCCCCGAGCTGCTTCGCTTGTTGCTCCGGGTGAAACAACGGATACGGATAGAGCAGTGCTGTCTCGAGTGACGGATCAAGCTGACGAATCGTATCAATCGAGTAATGATTGAAGGAACTGAAGATTAATCGATTTGGTGCAAGCTGATGGGCACGGCACCGTTCGACGACGTAGGCCTCGAGACCTTCATAACGGATCGTATCCGTCTTCAGTTCGATATTGAGGACGATTTGCGTTGGCGCCACGAGCTCTAAGACTTCGTCAAGTGTTGGAATCATCGCACGCTGCGGTCCCGTACCCTTAAAGCGCGCTCCTGCATTCAATTGTTTGAGTTCTGCAAGCGTAAGATCAACGACACGCCCCGTTCCGTCCGTCGTCCGGTCGACCGTTTCGTCATGAATGACGATTCCGACGCCGTCTTTTGAGAAATGGACATCGAATTCGATGCCATCGACGTCCGGTAAGGCTGCTTCGAACGCCTCGAGCGTATTTTCCGGAAACGCGTCACTTGCGCCGCGGTGGGCAAACCATTGCATCACAGCGTTTCGACGACGCGCGTGTATTTCTTCGTCAAGTAATCAATCAATGGTTGGACCGTAATCGATTGCCCGGTCGCTGCTTCAATCAATTCGGCCGGCGTCTTCGCTTTTCCGTGTTGGTGGATATTTTCCTTTAACCACTTTTTGATCGGTGTAAACGAACCGCTTGCAATCAGTTCGTCGATGTCTTTAATATCCCGACGCATCGCTTCGTTCAACTGGGCACTGTAGACGAGTCCGAGCGCGTAGCTCGGGAAATAACCGAACGATCCACCCGACCAGTGAACATCCTGTAAGACACCTTGTGCGTTCGACGGGACATCGACTCCAAGGTATTCTTTATAAAGGCGGTTCCATTCCTCTGGCAGTGCCTTGACTTCGAGTTCACCCGTGATAAGACGTTTTTCAAGTTCGTAGCGGATGATGATATGCATCGCGTATGTCAATTCGTCCGCCTCGATCCGGATCAACGATGGTTTGACTTCGTTAACGGCCGCATAAAATGTTTCGAATGGAACGTCCGTCAAAGAAGGAATCGCAGCTTGCAATCCTGTATAACGTGCTTCGAGGAAACCACGGTTGCGTCCGATGAAGTTCTCAAAAAACAATGATTGTGATTCATGAATCCCCATCGACGCCCCTTCACCGAGACCAAGCGAGTCGAGTTCCGGATCGATGCCTTGTTCGTACGTCGCGTGCCCTGCTTCGTGCATCGTCCCGAAAACAGAGTTCCGGTAATCCGCTTCATCATATTTCGTCGTGACACGGGCATCTTTGCGGTTGATTGTCGTTTGGAACGGATGAACCGTCTCGTCGAGGCGACCGGCTGTAAAATCATACCCGATGTCATTCAACCACTCATGGTTGAGCTTGATTTGTGTCTCCCGGTCTGCCGACCAATCGAGTTTCGGGAATGTTTTCCCATCAAGATCGGCGAGCAACGTGATGATTGCTTGACGGAGCTCCGCGAACAATGGATCGAGCTGAGCGACTGTCATTCCTGGCTCATAGTCATGGAGCAATGCGTCGTATGGGTGATTTTCGTATCCACAGTACTCGACGAATTTACGTTCTGTCGCGACGATTTTTTCTAAGAGTGGTTCGAACATCGCCCAGTCATTTGCATCCTTCGCTTTTTCCCACACACTTTCCGCTTCCGAAATCAATGTCACAAAGGCTTGATATTCCGCTTCCGGAATTTTTGAGTCCCGATCAAATGCCTGTTTCGCTTTCTCGTATGAGATCGCATCGAGTCCCGTCAATGTTTCTTGCCCCATTGCGCCTAACAAGGACTGGTACTGTTCCCCTGTCCGGCGACGGAAACTTTCTGTCGATAAAAAACCAAGTGATTTCGAGCGGTTCGGCGCTGATTGTTCCGGCATGTATGTCCGCATGTCCCAGTAGAGTAAAGCGACTGCTTCCTCATAGGCACCAAGTGCGTCGAAATGGTCGCGCCACTGTTGTAACGTATTCATTCTAAAATCCCCCTTGAAGTATGTAGTGGTATACGTTTTTTAGCATATCACAAAATGTTCAAAACATTCATACAGGAACATCTCCTGAAACCTTTGTGGTCATTTGAACGTATAAATTATATAATCATTGTAACGGAGAAAGGATGGACCACACGTGAAAACAGATCAAGAACTGGCGACAGCCATCACCATCGAGTCAAACGGACAAACGCAACTGATTACCGGTCAACCACCTGAGTTAGACTGGATTGGTACGGGACGAAGTGCGTTCGTTTTTCGGATTCAAGGAACGGACCGCGTCATCAAAAAATTTTTCCCGAGCCATCGTCATCTTGCCGTCCTTGAAGGAGCGATTTATGAGCAATTGTCGTCGTTTTCGACGTACGCCAAACAATACGCCTACGGGGCGGATTACCTCGTCATCGAATATATCGAGGGACAGACGTTGTTCGACTGTCTCGTCAACGGGACGTTGATTCCCCGGGACGTCATCCGCGCTGTCGATCAAGCTTTAGCGGACGCACGATCGGTCGGCTTAAACCCGTCCGACATCCACTTGCGCAACATCATGCTGACAAAAGACGGGACACGGATCATCGACGTCGCACGGTTCCGTCAGACAGCACCGTGCTCACAGTGGGACGACTTAAAGCGCGGGTATGATTACTTTTATTGCAAATCGTATTTTCCGAAAAAGCTGCCCGAGGCTTTTCTGAACACAGTCGCCGATATTTATAAACGCCGGATGTTCGAGTCACACAGTAATACCGGATGACGCAGATAGATGAAGCGGTAGCATTTTTCCTGATTCACTTCATAACTCGACTACTGAAACAGGAAAATCCATCCGTTTTCGTTATACATTTTTTGGTATAATTAAGATAGATGAAAAGCAATTCATACCCTGTTTGAAAGTAGGTCGACAGATGAAAGAAATGATTCAAACGCACGATGATTTACTTGACATGCTTGACGATTTACTGCGTGAACCGACAGCATTCTGGAACGGCTTTTACGCCGACCGTGACAAACGGATTCCGTTTTTCGTCAACAAGCCGGACGAAAATCTCGTCCGGTACTTTGAACGCGACATCATCACGCCGGGTCACGTTTTGGAACTCGGTTGCGGCCCGGGGCGCAACGCGCTGTATTTTGCAAGACAAGGCTGCACCGTGACCGCCGTCGATTTGTCGTGCGAGTCGCTTGCCTGGGCACGCGAACGGGCGCAGGAGGAGCAGCTCGAGATTGAATTCATCGAACAGAACATCTTTGCGTTAACGATTGCTGAAGGCTCGTGCGATGTCATTTACGATTCTGGTTGTTTCCATCATATCGCCCCGCACCGCCGACGCGATTACCTCAAGCTCGTCACTGATTCCTTGACGGACGGCGGATATTTCGCCCTGACTTGTTTTATCGAAGGCGGTGAGCTCGGCGGATCCGACATTTCCGACTGGGAAGTGTACCGGACACGCAGCTTAAACGGTGGATTAGGATTCACGGAAGAGAAGTTACGGTTGATTTTCGCTGACTTCGACGTGGTTGAAATCAGACCGATGCTGATGATGCCGGTGTCCGCGACGACGTTTGGTCTATCCGGCTTGTGGACGGCATTGTTTCAAAGAAAAGCACGGTGAGTATACATGACAAAAAACCACGTAGGGCACGTATGCCTGACGTGGTTTTTCGTCACTTGGATGTTTTTCCGGTCACGCGTTTCGGTTTAGCGAATAACCCGAAGTACAATCCAACCATGATGCTAACGATGATCCAGCCATCTGTTTTATCCATCTCGACGCCTCCCGTCTTGCACTTAAGTGTGCCTAAATCATACACCAATGACTGATTACGTGCTTCATGAACACTTTTTTGTGCCTTAGCTTACGATTGAAAATGATAATGGAACAAGACGAGCACCGATAAGATCAGGGACTGATCTTGCTGTTGCTTGACTTTAAACGTTACGTCGGACCGCAAGTTCGCTTTACTCGTCGCAATCACCTCAGCCCCCTGCCAGACTTTAATCTTCGAGGACAACGTTGAGGAAGTGACTTCGTACTCGACGTCTTGATAGGACAGGAGCATGACTTCTTTGAATGTACGCATCCGTTTCAGTGACGCGTCGGTCCGGACCGTTCCGACGACTTCACCATTTTCATAGACGAGCCACTTTTGATTCCGCGCTAGGAGGGAACTCCGTTGTTCGACGTAAGAAACAGTACGGTCGGAAAAACTGAAGTTCAGATTCAAGAACCACCCCCGCAGTTTTGCCGAGAGCTGAACGAACAAAAATTGCCAAGCCTTTTGATAGCTCCGTCGATAGGAACCGATTTGCTGTGCACCTTCCAGCACGTATTTCGGTCGTCGTGTCGTCCGTTCGACGCACCGTGTCGTTAACGTGTTCGCGCGTCCCCCGTACCGCATGTCGCGTCTGATTTGCCAGTAATCGAGAAGCGCGCCACCAAGTGCTGCGAGCAGCAACAACGAAATCAAACCAAATTCCAGCCAACTGAACATGCCGGTTAAGAGGAAGCGGATGACCATTCCAATTGTAAATAATCCATACAGAAACAGCATTTCACCCATCGTCCTTCTTGCCTCCTTCCGCTACTTCAATTCCGTCATTTTTAGTGTACACTAGCACGATTACGATAGTAAGGATTATCTAAATGAGTTAAAATATGTTAAAAGATGGAGTTCAAGGAGGAGATGCAGTATGACTGAACAACGACAAATCGCACTCGTGACCGGTGCAAGTCACGAACGGGATATCGGAGCAGCGATCTGTCGGACGCTTGCCGCACGAGGGATCGACGTTTTTTTCACCGCCTGGCAAGCCGACCACGACTGGATCCCGTCATTTGAAGCGGAACTGGCAGCTTTTGGTGTCCGGACAAGAGGATTCCTGATTGACCTAGCCGATCCGGCGGCGGCGGCAACTGTCCATCAAACCGTCGTTGAGACGCTCGGCCAACCGTCGATTTTAATCAACAACGCTGCTCACTCGACACAAACCGACTATTTATCACTCGACGCCGCATCACTAGACGCCCATTATGCGGTCAATATCCGGACGACGTTACTATTATCGGTCGAGTTCGCCCGCCAGCTGCAAGCGTCACCGTTACTTTCAGGACGAATCATCAACATGACATCCGGACAGGAACGCGGACCGATGCCGGGCGAACTTGCTTATGTCGCGACGAAAGGTGCGATTTCTGCTTTTACGCAGACGTTCGCGCAGGAAGTTGCCCCGTTCGGCATTACGGTCAACGCCGTCAACCCCGGTCCGACCGACTCGACTTGGATGACGGACGAGATCCGCTCCGCCCTGTTACCGAAATTCCCCTTCGGCCGCATCGGGACACCAAACGACGTCGCCCGTCTGATTTCGTTTCTCGTCAGCGGCGAAGGTGCCTGGATCACCGGGCAAATTCTGCATTCGGAAGGTGGCTTTATCCGTCAATAATGGCATAATCCGTTAGTCGGCGAACAAAAAGGTCACTGGACGATGATGTCCGGTGACCTTTTTAGTTTTCTTATGTTGCATACGAATTAGACGTCATCCTTGCAAAAATTGAGTCAAGGACGGAGCGACGACTTCTTCGCGTTCCAGTGTTTCATGACCGACGACCATTACTTGACCCGTTACGAGATCCACACATAACAGGTCTCCATACATGTCTTCGTATCCGATGATGTACCATGATTTTAATCGATCCGCTTGATGTTGTTCGACTTCAATGATACTCCGAAAAATCGCTTGTGATTCCTCAAACAGATCAACCGGATGAACACATCCATAACGTGGCAATCCATCGACATCTGTTAATCGTATTTCTTCTTCCTCAACAGGTAACATCGCCATTACTTGTTCAATCGTCATCACTTCTTCTTCACATCCCTTTTAGTAGCACGTCGCTGTTTCATCTTCAGTTTGATGCTTCTTTATGTTAGTAAACAAAAACAGACTTCGGAAACTTCCGAAATCTGTTAGCGTCATGACGTATTTTTCTAGGGTATCTCAGTCGTTCCGGTAGGTCAACCCAAGAAACTGGGCTTTTTGATTAAACAGTTTCCGGTAGGACAGGTAGCCGACCATGACGGAAGACACGGCAGCATTCGTCAAAATCAGGAACAGAATCAGCAACTGGTACATGACGGCTTCCATCGGATCGGCTCCACCGATGATCAAACCGCTCATCATGCCGGGAAGCTGGACGAGTCCCATCGTTTTCTGGGCCTCGATCGTCGGAATCATACTCGTCTTGATGGCGCTTTTCAAACTTCGGTCAATCGCTGTTTTCGGTGAACCTCCGAGCGCTAAAATCAGCTCAATGACTTCATCGCCCCGGTCGACCTCGTCCTTGAACTTATTCAGGAACAAAAGCGACAGAATCATACAATTCCCGATCACCATCCCACTGATCGGAATGACTTCCTGCGCTTCGAACGGAATGATTCGAAGACCAAGCATGATACCCATCGTCAAGACTTCGACACTGACTAACGTCAGTAAAATGATACCGGTAATCCCGGGAATTCCGTCACCTTTTTTGATGATGTTGAGCGTCGCCGCGACAATCATCAACAGAATCATCAACCCAATGTAAATTTTACTGTCACTTTCGAAAACGAACGTCAAGATATAACCGACAATCAACAACTGGACGATCGACCGGACCGTCGCAATCAAAATATCGTTGCCAAGTCCAAGCTTTAACGTATATGTCAGCACCAATGGAATCAAGATGAAGACTAAGGCGGAAGCGAGTTGCACGTAACTCATTGGTCGACCCCCTTGACGAACGCTTCGATGACGGGATTATCCGAGTCCTCAATCAATTCAATCGTTCCCTGTTGAATCAATTGCCCGTCTTTTAAGAACCACATGTCATCACTGACACGGCGCGCTTGTTCGAGATCATGCGTAATCCAGATCACCGTCACGTTGAATTCCCGTTGAACTTTTCGGACGAGCGCCTCGATTTCCTTGACCATCCGGTAATCGAGACTCGCCGTGATCTCGTCGAGCAGCAGGACATCCGGTCGGTTGACGAGTGTCCGCGCGATCGCGATGCGGCTTTTTTCGCCTCCTGATAGTTCTTTAACGTTTTGTGTCAACGGTATCTCTTTTAAGTCGACCCGCTCCAACAGACGTTTTGCCTCTTCCTGTTCCAGTGTCTGGTCGAAGATCGCTTTCGGAAGATTCAAGTTGTCGTACACAGTCCCCGCAATCATCGGGGCACTTTGAAAGGCCATGCCAATCTTTTTTCGAAGCTCCATCATATCGATGTCTTTTAAATCGGTTCCCTTAAAATAAATCGCCCCGGCGTCCGGGGAAAGTAATCCGTTGATTTGTTTCAGACACGTCGTTTTCCCGGCACCGCTCGGTCCGACGAGCGTCGTGATTTTTCCTTCCCGAAACGTCCCGGAGATCCCTTTTAAAATCGATTTGTACTGGACATCCTTAAATTCAATGACTGCCACACCACTCCACCTCACCTTTTTGGTCGTTTTTTCTAGTGTAGCAGGGACGGTTGCCGCGCGGACAGCAAGAAGGTTCGACCGATGCCCAAGGCTTAGCGAAAGTTAACGAATCGGTGATATCACGTCAGACGATAGACCCAAATTTCTTCACCGTTCGCTTCATCGATCCGTTTGATATCAACAAAGCCTGCTTGCCGGTAAAAATACTTGGCATGCGTATTTTCTGCGTGTAAACTCAACACGATTTCATCGACTTCGAAATGGTCTTCGATGAAGCCGATTGCTCGTTTTAAAAACTGCGTTCCTAAGCCTCGTCCTTGGTATGGCTGACCGATCATGAACCGGTCAAGCCAAATGTACTTGTCAGTCCGGTTTTCAGCACCAATCATCATGAACCCGACCGGCTGCCTGTTTTCGCATAAGGCATAACAACGCCAGTCGTGATCGTGATCGTTCATCGCTTCTTGAAGCGACTGCGCGTTCGTTTCGATGTATGTACGCTGCGCAGGTGCGACGGTTAATGTCAAAACCTTGGCCTGATTCGCGTCATTAATCTCTTCGATTGTCATCATTGCTCATCCCCCAACTCTGTGTTCTTGTAAGATCTACAGCCTGCTCAAGCCACGAACAAATCCCGCATCGCTTAACCAAACTACGCGCGATACGGGTTATAGCGTACAGAGATCAATGAAACAGGCGATCTTACCGTCCGTCACGAATGACACGTGTTTTCGCAAACTCATCTTCCGGTAAAACGGAGGCATCCTGCAGATAACGCTGACGGTCCTTAAAGAATTTCCCTGCTGTGAATACTTCACGGTAAGCAATCCGTTTAAGGATTTGTGTCGTTTTCAACGGTTGGTTGTCTTGACTGACGACACGGAGTCCCATGACACGACTGCCGACCGTTCGGCCATCCGTCAAGCGTAATTGAACCGTTTCCATGACGACATCGACGACCGACTGGGTGACGATGCCACGGATGACGGGACGTTTGCTCCGTTTGAGAATTGTTTCTTCAAGGACATTTACAATGACAGCGTTCAACATCAAATTAATGACAGCCGCCCCGATTCTTCGTTTTGTGAGAGATTCCATGTGGATCATCCTTTCTCGATTTGAATAAAAAAAATGCCACTTCTCTTTCTGAAGAAAGAAGTGGCGTCATGCAAAACGATGAAACGTCCTGTCTGCCCAGCCATGCGGTGATTTCAGAGGCAACGAACATCCCCTCTCTTTTCCCGTTTTCTCATGGATTTAATCGAACGGTGACCGTTGATGTTTGAACAGTAATCTGTCTGAGTGTTGAAGCGTCAGCGTTGTCCTTTGATCGTTGAACATTCAGCTTTGACCGGACGGTCGCAAGGACCATCTTGGATGCTAATCGGTCAACCGATTAGAAGATGTCCGTTCTCGCACGGACAACGCGTGTTCGGTTATGAAATCATCAGACAAACAGGACGGTATGTTTAGATTAATATTTTCGTAAGTGTATTACTTTCAGATAGACTGAAATCGACTTCGGCATCAAATGCATCGATTGTCTCGTCTAACTGTTGAATGACTTGACGAAGACCGGAAGGGTCAATCAATTTCGGTTCTAATCGTTGGATGAACAGACGGCGCGTTTTTTCAATTTCTTCCGCGTCCCCTTTTTCACGCGCACCGTATGTCGCTTCGATATGATTTTCTGCGCGCCGCTCGATCTCGATACGCTCCTGTTCAATCGTTTGCTCCACTTCATGCAGTTGTGTTTTGAGTGTTTGTAACAATTGGCGATCGTAGTCAAGACCCGTATCGCGACGATCAATCGCCTCCGCGACCGTCATCTCGGTCCCGGCGATCCGGACACGCGTCACGGCATTCGATGCGGTAATCGCTGCTTTGATTTGATTTCGACGCTCAATCAATGCGCGAATCGACTGGAGATTTGCCGCCGCTTCCGTCGCGAACTGTTCGACGTTCGGAAAACCGACAGGCGGTTTGTCTCCCATATGCAATCCGATAAAGTGACCAAGCTGACCTTTTTTAATCCGTTTATCTAACATTTTTAATTCTACTAATCCACGATGGATCGACATCTCAATCTGCTCGATGTTCGCCACTTCCTTTTTAGATACTCGTGAGCTCCGCTCTACCTTTTCAGCATAGCAGAAAACACTTTAAAAATCGGACAATCGATGTTCTTTTCAACCTTACAAACTTGTCATATACTGATTTACCTTCATGTTATAATTCCATTATCAGGATATTCATGTTAAGAAAACGGAGGAACTGAACGTATGCCACACAGACTGCAATTGACGGCCCCCCGGACGCTCGAATGGATCGAGCGCCCCTTAGCGCCCTTGCAAGCAGATGAAGTACTCATCCAGACATTACATGGAGCGATCAGCATCGGCGCTGAATTGCCGCAAGTCATGGCGACTGACCGATCAGACCTCGCCCCGATCTATCCGAAAGAAACCGGATACGAGAGTTATGGGGAAGTGCTGGCGATTGGAGCGGATGTCTCAGACATCCGTGTCGGTGACCGCGTCGTCGCTTTTTACGGCCATCACGACAGCGCCATCGTCCGCGCAGCAAAAGTCATTCCCGTCCCGCGCGACCTGCCGCCGCAACTCGCCTTATTGACGATCTTATCGTGTGACGCCGCAAAAGGCGTCCATAAACTCAATCCCCGTCCGTCGGATGCCGTCGCCGTGACCGGGCTCGGGACGATCGGATTATTGACCGTCTTTTACTTACGTCACTATTTCGGTCTCTCGCGCATTGACGCCGTCGACCCGGACGAAAGGCGCCATGCACTCGCAAAACAGCTCGGGGCAACCCGCACGTTGACGTCCGGAAACGACCTCGAGCTGAATACTTATGTCGCTGCCCTCGAATGTTCGGGGCGGCAAACCGCGTTTGCGCATCTTCAGGAGGCACTCGCTCCAAACGGTCAGCTCTGCATTCTCTCTGACGGCAATTACGACGTCTTGTCGCTCTGTCCGAGCTTCTATGAAAAAGAGTTACGGATCGTCGGATCGAGTGACGGGATTGATTACCGCGCCCATGCGGACTGGTTTTTGCCGGTCGCCCGAAAGACACCTGCCTTACTCAAACTGTTTGAACAGTCAGTCGACTGGTCGGAGTTGATTCCTTGTTTCGAGGCTTTACAGGCAGGCGTAAAACCGTTAAAGGTGTTTATCAGCTACGACCGGTGACTGGATTTGTCTGACAGACACACCGTTCGGATCGACGGCTTCGATGTCTTCCCCCATAAAGATGACTTGCTGTAAGACGGTATGATTGCCAGGCACCGTCGTCACTTCATCGATTGCCCGTCCGAACAACCGCTGCAACTCCTGTTCGAAGCCGATTTGTTTTGTTGACAGCTGAATCCGTTTCAGTGGTTGATCGTCTGATAAAATCGCATCGTGATGCGTCTGCAGTTCAATCCGGCAAGCGTAAGGGGTCTGGATGAACGTCCGCCGTTCATTTGCTTGGATGGTCCAGCCCATCTGTTGTGCACGTTCGAGAAGCAGTGTCCGTTGTTCGGGTGTCACGAGAAAACCGAGATGGTCGAAGCGGACGGCTTTCCCGTGACCGAACGTAACGTTGATGGCACCGCGTTTCATCTCGATGATTCGAAAGCGAATCCCGTCGTCCCGGAAGTCATCCCATGTCAACGGCGGATCAAACGCGGTAAATGCTCCGTCGGTTTTTCCAATCCGTTGCGTGACCGCAAACCCTAATTTTTCATAAAACTGCTCCGTCGCCTCAACGTTCGGCGTCCAAAGATGATAATGAAACAACATCGGCACTACTTCCCTTCGCAATCAGTTCAGGGAACGTCATCACGTCGACGTCCCGACTGTCGTCTAAAAATTGTTGTATTAACGGTAAATGGGCGGCACCATAGAGGACGAGAATCCGTTCCCCCGGCTCCGCCAAATCAAGAATCCGGTTCGCGATCAACAGATTGCGGTAGTACCAGTACTGGATGACCCACCTCGCCCCGACGTGCGTCTCCGGATCCAGCCGGGCGAGTTGTCGGTACGTCCGGTGACTTGCTTCGACCGCCTGTTTGTCATTTAGTTGTTCAAGAAATGAGAGGTAGGTCTGCCCAAGTAATCTCGCTTCGAGTGCCTCGGATTTTTGTTGCTCGGCACGTATCAACCGGTCAAACGCGATCGGGTCGAGCTGTTCGAGTTCCGCAAGATTCGGGACACCTTCTACCGTCTGATTCCAGTCCACCGCCTGCAAACCGGTCAGACCCGCCGAGCGCGCCACTCGAAACCCGAGTTGATGGCGTTCATTCGCCGTCAGCGTAAAGGTTTGCTTGAGATAAGCGGCGTAGTCGCCATTCAGTGCGTCCGCCTGCTCAGGCAAAATCTCTAGCGCAACTTCTGTCGGACGAAACGTTTGCAGGACTTCGACGACCTGTTGAATCTCCTGCTGCCGTTCGTCTGAAAACACATCAAAGATTCGCGGACGAAACAAGTCCCCGTTGTCAGGACGGTCCAGATGAACGGTCCCGACGAGTAATACGGTTGCGCGTTGTGCCATCGATACTCCCCCTTTTATCATTTCCATTTTACTGTAAAATGGAAGCTAATCCTAGTCGGTTTCATTAAAATAGACCTTCTGCTATTGGCAAAAGGCGCCTCGACCAATCACGAGAGTCCCCCGATGGAGCTTTTGTTAGCAGCAGACCCATCTCAAAAAATAGTCGATGAGTATTTGAAAAGAGGTCGATGTTTCGTAGCTGAAACAGGGAATCAACGGATTGGCGTGTATGTGCTTCTGCCGACCAGACCACAAACGATTGAAATTGTAAATCTTGCAGTGGATGGGCAACATCAAGGTTACGGCGTAGGAAAATATCTTTTACGGCATGCCATTAAAACCGCGCAAACGATGAAATATACGACAATTGAAATCGGAACAGGCAATTCGAGCATCGGACAGTTGGCACTTTATCAAAAATGTGGATTTCGGATCGTCGGAGTCGACTTGAATTTCTTCTTGAGGCACTACGAAGAGGAGATTGTAGAAAACGGTATCCGGTGCACAGACATGATTCGGTTGTCTAAAGACATATAAAAGTTTCAACTTCCTTCATACCAAACAGCTCGTCTCGATTTTTTACAGATACGAACATTGCCTTGCTTTTACAGAATCAGTCAGCTCTTACGAATAACAAACCGATAAGAATAGCTCGAGCAAAAAAACGTGTAGTCAGTTATCCTCCTCACAGTTCATACTTTATGCAATTATCTTCTGCGCACAATGAGATGCTCTACATATGATTCAGGCATACACAGAAGCAAAGAACATCACAATTTCTCACTTCATGCGTGATTTAATTCTTAATCGTATCGGGAATGAAAACGATTTGACACGCTACCGTATTTTAATGGCAGCACACGAAAAGAAGTTTGAAGCCGTTACGTTCGAGAACATGAAACAAGATGCACCATAAGGTGAGTCTCATGATTGTTTTTCTCCGTCGTCATTATATAAATACGTGGATCTAGTTCTTCGATTTCGTACATAGAAATCAGTCTTTTTTAACTCTATTCCTATAATATTGAAAGCATCACTTCACTAACATTGCGTAAGAACCACAAACCTATTGCAAAATGCATATTCAACAAAACATCGATTCTACGAGATTCACTATATATTTTTTTAGAAACAAAAAGTTAGTTTTGATTTCAATTAAATCGGCTTATCAAAGTATGGCTGTTTATCGATGCTCCATGTAAAAACCTGTGTCCGTGTATGACGGTTCGGATCGTATAAAGGATCACCCTCAATTTCAGTATATGTCCGAGCATGATAAATAATAACATGTTGTCCCTGTTCATCTACTGTAAAGCTGTTATGTACTAGTCCATATTGACCAGCCTCTTCGTTCGTAACGAATACGGGATGTGTTTTTTCTCGGTACGAAAACATCAAGAGAGCTCTCTTGATGTTGAAAATTTTAGAATATTGTTCATTTTTATGAACTTACTTATAAATTTTTGATTATCAATCACCAATGCTTGGAGAGGGTTATATTAAATCTATTTTTTAAGTAGGACTAAGTACGTTATAGGTTTAAAACACATTTTATAAATTATTTCGACGCCGAAATGTATACATATTAACGGAAGAATTGTCCTATATTATTTTTAAAAGAACATGTACTTCAAAGTTTCTCAAGGATGCGTAATTTAACCGAATTACTGCGTGCTTCGCAGTTTCTCTTTGGCATTTCATAATTCTGTCCAGCTTTGATCGCATTGTGTGTAAGAACGTTCCATTTTATTTCGCTCGAAATTGGAGGTAGCTTTCGTCCTAAGTTCTGAGAAATCTTTCTCAATAAAAATCCAAGCTCTAGATAGGTTTCTATTTCCATTCTTCCTAATTTAGAAAGATGAATATTGCTTATAACGTTTCTCAGTTAGATTTATGTTGTGAATCTACTTTACAAAAAACGGTTATGGGGATTTTTTTGTGTTTTTATCTATATTCTGTACTTAATATACAATTCCTCATTATAAAATAAGAAGTATATATTCCCTCGTTGAAAGATGTATACTTCTTATTTTTTGACATTTATTATGTAAACAATACTATAACCATTATTACTCTTCATTAATAGACATTTATTTAATACTCGTTAATTTTAATTAAGCAACCTAATACCCATAAAAGCGGTATTATCCGTTAATTCCATTCTTATATTTCTTCATTAAGTACGAGAATAAAGTTATTAAAATTAATACAGATAGCCATAATACATACCCAGAAGTAACGATAAGACAGAATGCTAAAATTATACCTAGAAATAATTCTCCAAATTTATCTGCATTCATTGATTTCTGTACCCATGAATCAAACATTAATATCAATAGAAAAATTAGCACTGAAAAACCAAGCGGCCTTGTTATTGAACTTAATTCTGTTTCTGCACTCAAATATAACGAAATCATAATCAACGTACCAAAGATAAAAAAAATTGATATTAAATATGGCTTAAACAATTCAGCGATTCTGATGCTTAATTTTTCCATATCAGAAAACAATCCTTCACTCTCATCATGTTCTAATTCCATTAAAGATTTTTTTACTTCTTTATCTAAGTAGATAGATATTAAATTAGTGATTGAATTAATTTTTTGACGATTTAATTCTTTAGAATTCATGATAAGAAGAATTTCTTTCAATGCTTTTTTGTTAATAACATGATAAGAGTCATGGACTACTTTAAAAAAATCGTCATTTCCTTTACTCAGATTTACATTTTTAGATTCATAGAGAATAGAGGAATAAGCTTTAATTCTTTTTTCATATAACTCCATTTTTATTTTCTTTGATTCTATTTGTTGTTGTTTGAAACCATTACTTAACCAAATAAAAAATACGATAATGATCAAGAGTAAAATCTTATTCGCATTATCTAAATTTATAACCTGATCAACTTGGTCAATAAGTTGCTTATTCAAATATACCATTCTCACTTCTCCTGTTTTTCAGTAATTAAAATCATACAGAGCTGATCTTTTTCAATAAAGAAATAGAGCGCGTAATTGACATTTAAAAATTCGTAGTTCAAAAATATTTGCTTAGATAGTTAAAATCGTAAAATTCTTCAAGACATGGAGTAGTTTGCTCATATTGTATTTTTCATCCTCGTTTTAGTAGATCGTAAAGTCAATCAGATTTACAGTGATGCTCTGGATTATTAAGAAAACGAATTAAATCCTTCTCTCCGTGTACACAATCCAACAGATAGATAAATACGGTGATATCTTCGCTCGTGAAGCGGAATATCCTCTGATCAACGGCGAAGCTTTCAACGAGTGGATAAATGACGATCACCTGTTCGCTCGCGTATTTTTTAGCATATGCAAACATTTGATACATATCGGCCTGTGAGATCCCAAAATTGTTCACCTTAGGATTAAGGACCTTCCATTTCATGTCGATGATCCTCGTCTTCGTCACCTTATCAATACGGCACAAATACTTCATTACGACATCTGGGACTAATCTGAACGATCCACTATCGAATAGATACTTCGCTGGTTTCTTAAGAGTCACTTCCCATTCGGCTCCAGCATAACTCTCGATTAATTTCCCGACGTAACTCTCGAATAATTGGTTCATCGAGAAGAGGAGAGACTGAGTTCGAGTATTGCCTACCATATTTGAGATGTTTAAGTTGTTCAATAGAAGCCGTGACCATTCTAAACAATTAGTGTAATGTCCATTTTTTCGATTCTCAAGAACACTCGCAAACTCTTGATCGATTGTATGACTCTCTGCAACGCCATCAAAATGATGTAATAGGCGACGTGCCTCGCGACGATTCATCGGATCTGATGCGATCAAAATCGTCTTCATCAACGCCTTCTTGAGGATCCGATTTTCTGGACAATCGATGCTGTATTCATCAAACGCGACGTAAAATCGTTCTTTATGTACATGGTTGATGGTAATCTGACGTGCGAAGTTCATCTTTCCTTTATAGAACCGTACATTCTCTTCCTTCGTACGATAATCAGATTTCAATCCTCGCTTGACCACCCCAGACACTTCGCGAAGAAAAAGACTGATATATATTTCAAACATTGGCATTTTCGAGCTCCCAAGTTCCGTCGCATCAAAGGATTTACTCGGAAATTTACGCAACGTTTTTAACATCTTGAGCATCGCTGTACGGGCATCGACGTTTGTGGCATCAATTTTTGGAAGGATTTGAAGTTGTCTGCCGCTCGGCATCTGTAGAACACCAACGTAGTTCCTCGCCCGGATCACCTTACCGACACCTTTTCTTGAGGATAAGGTTAAGAAATCTAACCCATCCCGTCCTTCTTCCGATAACTCAAGCATCAGACTTTCCAGTTCCTTAAAGGTCTTTTTATCGATATTCCGGCCAGGTCCCGTGCACATGATGGCCTCATACTCCATCACCTCAATAACGTCATGCCTTTGCATATTGATTTCCATAGATCGCTTTGTATGTATCTGGTTGATTGAGGATATCATGATTGATACGATAGCTCGTCTCTAGATCTCTTGGGTCTATAGATGAATCGAACAAACCAAACGCTGGTTCATCATGAATGAGGATCGGATAGTTCTTATCGTTTCCGAATATAGCGTTTATTTTTCCAAAATCATCAAAGAAGTACTCTTGAAGGAGCGGAATGATGGATTTCAGGAAGACTTGCTCCAACGCACTTATATTGTCGTCCGATGACAGTGACGTAAAATAGGCATGTCCAATCATATGGTCCCGGTCATAGAGTGCTGCAATTCGACGATTCATGATGTCGAGCAAGTGCTCTAAATTTACGCCTTTGACAGAGATCCCTCGGAGCGTCAGCGAGTCAGGAGACATTTCGATAAATTGGAATCTTCTTCGCAGCGCGGTATCCATCAACGCAATGGAACGGTCCGCTGTGTTCATCGTTCCAATAATATAGATGTTACTCGGAACACCAAACTCTTTTTTCGAATAGGGAAGCTTAACGAGCGTTTCTTCCATCTCTCCAAGGCGTTTTGAAGGCTCGATCAACGTGATGAGCTCCCCTAAAATCTTCGAAATGTTCCCGCGATTAATTTCATCGACGATAAACACATATGGTTTCTCACTCTGGTCATTTATATCCGGAATACCATATTCTCCTTCAAGCATGCGTTCAACTTGCGATACGGATAGACGATCTAAAGGATAAACGGTCTTCTGAGTCAAATTCTTCCGCATATTCATTTCATGGATATCGAGTGAGATATTCTTAGCAAGCCAGTTCACTTTCCGGCTACGCTTGTACTGAGCTTCATCTTCCAACCATTTGACTTCACCTTCGATAATACCAATACCATCAATATGCCGTTCGTCTTTCAATGAAAGAACAATATCCCCAGCTTTCATCGTCTCGTAAAAATAGGTCAGAATACTACGTTCAGAAGGATTCATGGAGACAGTACTTTTAAAGGGGTTCTCTCCATAATTATCCCATCCAATCCGCATGATACCCTTGTCAAAACAAGCCTTCTTGAGAGGATGATCCCCTGATCCTCCTAGAGAAACCTTCCAAATACGTGCCTCACCATCAATTGAAACGTCATATCCGCCAAAACGATGACCGGCAGCAGCGAGATCGCAAAACTCCTTGAAAATACCAGACTCGATGTTGAACCCGATCTCATTCGTATCAGACGCGACCACTGGTTTGATTCCTTCTATAAACTCCTCGTATCCATACGACTGATGAAATGTCGTAAAGGCGATTCGGTTCTCATCTCTATACTTTGCATACCGTCGTTTCACTTCCGGGTATCCATCTTTCTTAATTTCATCCATGGTTTTCCCTTCAATGATAGCGACGGCATATAAGACCGTATGGTAGGTCTTCCCCGTACCTGGTGGCCCCTGTAGGATCGTGTTCTTAGGATGCACTGCTCTTCCTCCTTCAAGATGGTTTTTGACTGTAGCTGGTACTTGCTCCTCAACCATTGCAGGAGCGGCCTCTAGGATGGCTTCATAACTCGGTATAATTCGTTTGATCGACTCGTGCAATATGTCAGTCAGTTCTCTGCCCTGTGTCTCTTCGCGGGCACTCACATTAAGGGTAAACACTAACTCTATATTCTTGTTTTTCTCATTATTAATTTGTTTCTTTAAACTATCAGGAGTTTCTATTCCCGATTCCGATTCGTAATGGAATCCATCCTCACTAAGATAAGGCATATTTAAAAGACGGCTATGACGTACCAAATCCTCGGCCGAGGGATAACGCCTTCTTGTTCCCCTTCCATATCGACACTGCAGTACGACACGAACAACAACTTCCTCTTCTTCTGGTCTCCATCGAAGGTCGACTTGGATCCCATGGGGAAGTTCTTCGTATCCTCTTTTTTTGAGGACACCCCAAAGTCTGTTACGTCTTCCATTTATTAATCTATTTCCATCAGTCAGTATCATGTCGCTGCCGATCACTAAGCTTTCATAGAATCTTTTCTCAGCTTCTTGTATGGCGATGGCTTCCTCATTCGTAATTTCGTCTTCTCCCCTGAGGTATTCCAAGAGAATCGTCTCGATTTTGTCGCTCATTTATTACTCCTTTCGAGTCATTCCTTAACGAGTATGAGTCAGTCTACATCACTCTAAATGCAATGGAATGGCTCTATAATTTAAAATTCTTTACTTAAAAAATGAAGAAACTAATTTTTGTAGAGGATAATATCCAAATTCATGTTCAATCAAGATTTGAATCTAATCGTATCCCATACCTTACAACTCAATGATATTTTCATTTTTTATTCAGATTTGTATACATTTCGATATCGAAATGTATACAAATCTGAATACTCTATCAATAAACATATTTCATGCGTAATGGATCTTCTTTATTTAAAATTTTTTCAATTAATATTTCATTATATTCAATGCCATCGACACCTCGATGGATGCGTGCATGACAGTTAGGGCAAATAGCGGCAACGTGCTCTGGATGATCCGGTCCACCATCAGATAGACGATACATATGATGTACTTCTAATGATGAACCTGACTTGGCCTCAAAAGGCAAGCTTCGCATACTCCAACTGCTCTTCTTCGAGCGTACAGTTTGATAGCTTCTGATCGCTTTCGCACCGTCACTTGCTTGACTTGAATGGTTTCATGTCCATTTGACGTATCTTGAAGAGCTAACTGTTTTAACTCATCAAGCGAAAAATCTATATTTTGTAGTGTCACTTCACTATTGTTCAAAAGAGATCGTTCAATATTTGAAGAAGATTCAAAAATAAACTCTATAACATCGCGCATATTACCATTTCGATCTGGTGCTCGTTTTATTTCGTAATCAATTAGCGTTAACTGATCATCAAATGTATACAGACCATTTGTTGCGCGGTGAAACAAAAAAACATATTTTGAAGAATTAACATGATCTCGTAATGCTTTATTTCCCATTGAAAATGCTTGATCTCCGATTTGTCCTTCGCCTGTGTACATAAACAATATTCTTTCTTCGTTCCAACTATCAGAATAACCATATTGGCCGCCACTAGCCCCTGAAAAGATAAAGATTACAGATTCTTTAGCAGAAGCACTTATACCGCGCTGACGATTCCCTCCAAATTGATCATAAATCTCAGAACGTTTGTAGTACTCACCTGGACTAAAATTAATAGACAACATAAAGTATCACTCCTATTTTTTCTATCTAATAATCAATCACTTTTTTTAAGACAGATTCAATAATTTTAAAAATAATTAAAGTGATTTCTAATGAATAACCAATATACTATTGCTTTATTAATAAATTTCCCAATAATTTTATTGCTGTTACAAAAGTGAAAAGCGTCTAGTCCTGTATATACTTATAAGGAGTTAGACGCTTATTCGCAAGATGATGCAATTTATATGACTTTTAGAGTTTTTTCTTTACTTCTATTAGAAGATTTGTCCTGTGCATAAACTTTTAAAACAGATCCCTTTTTTTGAGCTTTAATTTTAACTTTAAAGTTCCCTTTAGAGTCTGCATTTCCTTCTGCAATTTTTTTAGAATTATAGTAAACGAAAACTTTAACATTGCTTTCTGCCTTACCACTTATCATTTTACTCGTATTCGTTATCTTATTTACAATAGGTGTTGCTGGTGGTGTTCGATCTAAAACAGTAACTTGCTTACTTTTGCTTTGATTTCCAGAAGCATCAACAGCATAAACAGTTAGTTTAGTACCAGCTTTTTGTTTAGCGATCTTAATATTGTAAATACCTTTTCCAGATAAAGCTGATCCGATTAATTTAGATCCTACTTTTACATATACTTTTACATTACTTTCTACTTTTCCATTAACGACAATCGATTGATCTGATACAAGGCCTACACTTGAAATTAGTGGCGGTGTTGTATCTCTAACAATTACCTCAGTTGATTTACTAATATTCCCATAATGATCTATTGCAACAAACGTTAATTTCACACCTGCCTTTTGTTTCGCGATCTGAATTTTATAGGTTCCATTTGAGTTCACAATTGAGTTACCAATCTCTTTGATCCCGATTTTCACTAAGATTTTAGAACCCGCCTCCGCTGTTCCACTAACCGAAATAGCTTTATCCGTAACTTCGTACACTTTTGGTGGAGGAGGCGATGTTACGTCTTTTACGAGTAATGTTGTTTCATCACTTTTATTTCCTGCAGCGTCTGTTGCTACAACACTTACTTTCACTCCCGCTGCTTGGCGTGGAATCTTCAATGAGTAGATTCCATCTGTTCCGGCTGATGTAGTTCCAAATACTTTTTCGTCTACTTTCACAGTGACTTTGGTATTAGCTTCCGCTTGTCCACTAACCTTTGTCATTTGGTCCGTTAATCCGTCCACCTTCGGTGCCTCCGGTGCCGTTACATCTTTCACGGTAACAACGGTCTCTACACTCGTATTTCCAGCTAAGTCTGTTGCTATAACACTCACTTTCACTCCCGCTGCTTGGCGTGGAATCTTCAATGAGTAGATTCCATCTGCTGCTCCAGCTTTTGTAGTTCCAAGCATTTTATCGCCTGCTTTCACGATCACTTCGGCATTTGCTTCCGCTTGTCCACTGACTTTCGTCATTTGGTCCGTCAGTGCATCCACCTTCGGTGCCTCCGGTGCCGTTACATCTTTCACGATGATAATCGTTTCTTCACTTGTGTTTCCAGATAAGTCTGTTGCTATAACACTCACTTTCACGCCCGCTGCTTGACGCGGAATCTTCAATGAGTAGATTCCATCTGTTCCGGCTGATGTAGTTCCAAATACTTTTCCATCTACTTTCATAGTCACTTTGGCATTAGCTTCCGCTTGTCCACTGACTTTCGTCATTTGGTCCGTCAGTGCATCCACCTTCGGTGCCTCCGGTGCCGTTACATCTTTCACGATGATAATCGTTTCTTCACTTGTGTTTCCAGATAAGTCTGTTGCTATAACACTCACTTTCACGCCCGCTGCTTGACGCGGAATCTTCAATGAGTAGATTCCATCTGTTCCGACTGATGTAGTTCCAAATACTTTTTCGTCTACTTTCACAGTCACTTTGGCATTAGCTTCCGCTTGCCCACTGACTTTCGTCATTTGGTCCGTTAGTGCATCCACCTTCGGTGCCTCCGGTGCCGTTACATCTTTCACGATGAAAAGCGTTTCTTCACTTGTGTTTCCAGCTAAATCTGTTGCTACAACACTTACTTTTACACCAGCTGCTTGACGCGGAATCGTCAATGAGTAGATTCCATCTGTTCCGGCTGATGTAGTTCCAAATACTTTTCCGTATACTTTCACAGTCACTTTGGCATTAGCTTCCGTTTGCCCGCTGACTTTCGTCATTTGATCTGTTAATACGTCCACTTTTGGCGCTTCGGGTGCTGTCACATCCTTCACGGTGACTATTGTTTCTTCGCTCATATGTCCAGACTGATCTGTCGCTACAACACTTACTTCCACACCGGCTGCCTGGAGTGGAATTGTCAGCGTAAAGTTTCCATCTGCTCTAGCTTGTGTAGTCCCAAGTGTTTTATGGCCTACTTTCACAGTTACCTCAGCAGTTGCTTCCGTTTGGCCACTGACGGTCGTCATTTGATCTGTTAATACTTCCACTTTTGGTGCTTCAGGTGGGGTAATATCTCTAACCCATTCTTGAATTTCCTTACTTCTATTTCCAGCAGCATCAACCGCCACAATAGTAACTATAGTATTAGCACTTTGTGGAGTTATGATCACCTCAAACATTCCGTATTCGGAAGTTGTAGCTGTTCCCAGAATACTTGAACCAGAGGTTATTAAAATTGTTGAATTAGGTTCTGCCCATCCAATTACAGTGGTCGAATGTTCTGTTAAATCATTTATTAAAGGACTACTTGGTGCAGTACCATCTTTAACAAGTACTTTTGTTATCTCGCTAATATTTCCTGATGTGTCAGTAGCAGACACAGATAAAATATCACCAGCATACGGTACCATTATAGGGATGTCAAAATTCCCTTCGCGATCGACAAGTCCACTTCCGATTATCCACATTCCACTTTTAAACGAGACTGTAGCACCAGGTTCTGCTTTACCTTTTGCAGTTAAGGTTTGATCAGTTATCTTATCCACAGTAGGGGCAAGTGGTGGAGTTTTGTCTGAAACCACTATTTCTTTTACGGCACTCATATTTCCAGCAAGATCTACTGCATAAACATTTAATTTTGTTCCTGCAACTTGTTTAGAAATCGATACATTATAATTTAAATAATATCGTTCAAACCGAACCGCCGGATGTAAAGTCGCATCTGACATGCCTAAAACCTCTGAACCTTTTTTCACTATAATTTTAGCTCCACCTTCAGCACTTCCAGTTACTTCTTGTGTTTGATCTGATACATCATCCACATTGGGAGATAAGGGCGGTGTACTGTCTAATGCTACTGTATTTGATTCTTCACTAGTTATTCCATTTTTAATGGAGGTTAGACGCATTGTATAATCCCCACTGTATATAGGATTAATTTCAAATTCACCAGTTGAATCTACAAAAATCCACCCTTGTTCCGTTCCAACTTCATATGGGCTAGTAGGATAGTAAAAATAGTTAAGGAGTGAACCAGGTTCAGCAAATCCTTTGACAGAAGTGCTTTTTTGAGTGTATACACTTGTTAAAGTCGGAGCTTTAGAAGGTAACATAGAAGGTGTATTCTCATGAGGACTGGATAAATAAGAATCAAAACTCACTGTATTATGTACTCTTAAGTCATCATCAGCATCATAAATCTTTTCTGAGATTTTCGATTTAATATTTGTATTCCAAAAGTTATTTTCTATATTATTAATTTTTGAAGATCCATAAAGTTTTACAACATCATTTTCTTCACCTAGGAAGCTATTATAATTAAAAACAATATTTTGCTCGCCAGAAATATTTAACTTATAATTTTTTAAAAAAACATTATTTATGAACTTCGAATTATTTGAAACTGAAATTGGTAGGATATTTGCAAAAATATTTCTTTCAATTATGGCACCATCACCGAAAAAATATGAATAACCGTTATAATCATTAAAATAACCGTTGTAATCATTAAATTGAGGTGTAAAGAAAGATTGTCCAAATGAATCGTCAATCCAAGAATCTTTTAAAATAAATGAATTTTTTATTCCATAAGGAATATCAAAACTACATTTGAATAAGTCACTATTCGAAATAGTCATTTTACCATTTCGTAGATAGTCTCCTCCCTTCAAATTAACACTCATTAATCTTACTTTTTTATCCTTGCTACCTGACACTTCTAATTCACCAAATACAGCAATATCTTTTCTATTCCCAATTACAGTTACACCAGGTTCTATTGTGAGTTTCCCACCAACTTGAATATTATCTACTAAATTATATGGTGACCCTTCTTTAGTCCATATAGTGTCTGTTCTTAGTAGGCCTTTAACATCTGTGCCTTTAGTAGCATCGACCTCATGATGAATGCAAAAAACACATACAAATACAGCTAAAAAAATAAGTTTTTTTATCATATTATATATTACTCCTTACAGGTAATTTAAATTATCGTCCATAGAAAATGTAAGTTTAGAGAATAACTAATAACTCCTTGAATCACATCTCTTAACATCCAATTACAAAAAGATGTTTATTGTTCAACTGCTACAAACAATTTTGCTTTCTTTATAACGCCTTTAATTTGATATTTTTTCATTTCGTTTAGGAAAGATTGTGCTTCTTCAATAGTCTCGAATCTTGTAGCACAATCTAAAACTCCATCTAACACTTTGCCTTCAAAAATACTGTCATCGACTACATATAGTCCACCATATTCATCAGTGCTTGTTTGAACAACATAGTGACTATCATATTCTTCAATATCGCGCATATTTTCTAATAAATTCTCTTCCATATTCTATTCCTCCAATCTTAGTTCTAATAATTAAATCCCGCGTCCAAAGAGTATTAGCAGTAATGCAATCATTAGAATTTTTTCATATTTAAATTAGCTCTCTATTGCGCGATTTGCTCATTTTTTTAGAATCTCAACCGCTGCCACTCTTCTTCAAGATGTTGATCCAAAGCTTGAATGTCTAATACGTCGCCTTTTAAAAAGACGCGAACTTCTTTTATAGAGGCATACATAAATCGACTCCATGCAACATAATTCAATCGGGTTGCAAATAAAATAGGGACATTATTACTTCGGAGATATGCATCAATACCATCTGTTAAGCATAGAGAGCCTTGTCCAACTAGCAGCATTTTTCGAAGAGTCGGCTTATTTCCAAAGGGAAGTGACTCTATAAAACTTTTTTGATGATAAAACTTACTTTTTAGTCCCCATAATAAACGAATAATTAATTCATTTAGCACAACTGGAACTGTCATTGCTGCTCCAAAACGAGCATCATATCCTTTTTCAAACACTTTAGTCGAGAACTCTGCAATCGTCAGATCGGCTCCGTTATGTTTTATATTACCGACGTTTGCAAATTGAAATACTTCAAAAAACGGAAGAGGAATCCCAGCCCCTCTTCTACCATCTAAATGTCCCCTCGTGCCACTTGAACCAGATATATCTGACAAGAGGTGTCCTAACCAGTTTGAAAAACCAGCAAATAGTTTAGATAAAATCGTTGCACCCACTAACCTAGACGAACCGTCTTCTTTTGGTTCAAGTCGAAGTAGCTTTCCATCAGATACAAAACTAGCTTTTCCAGTGAATTGATCAAGAATTGAAAAGAATAATCCTATGATATCTGGAGCATGTGCAAGTGATTTTAAATGATGATCAGTTGGACGCATGTTTAGCGATTCTCCGTTCATTTTCAAATCACTTGCATAGCGGGCATCGTAATTTACTTTAAAACGTCTCTCAAGATAACCAATGGCACTAGCAATTGAGTCGGGCTGTGTACGAATGTTCGATCCGTTTGCTTTATCGTGATTCCATACCATTTTTGAAAATTTAATAACGATTTTATCGACTTTTTGATCAGACCATTTCATAATTTTACTATCGAGTGGAGATCCTACAAAAAAACTATCGATTAAACCGGCTACAAGACCACTAAACGCAGCAATCATATAATCATAACGATCACAAGATTCATTCTTCAGGATAAATTCCTCACGAAACGTTTTTGCTATCTCTGCTTTTTGTTGAGCACTTAACAAATCTGCATATGGATTTTCGTGTGCAACACCCTTCTCGATCAAATAGGTATCAATCCGCTTTGAAAAATCATTCCACGATTTATCTGAAATAGATAAAGGCTGTAAATCATCATAATCAGGAACAATAAGTGCAGAAAAAGAATGTTGTTCCTGTTGAATTTGATGTCCGTTCATCAGCATAGTTGCTTGAGCAAGTAAATGATCTAGGGCTTCACTTTGATCATGTTGAAGGTGATCTAAGCTTTCAATGTTTTTATTCACGTCGCTTAGTCTTTGTTCTGCCGATACTACTTGATGATTTTGTGCTAATAATGCTTTACCTATCTCATTCCATTCTTCATCTAATTCTTTCATTTGATCACCGATCACCAAACAAGTTTTTTGCAATTCGTTTCGCACTTCCAGTAACCTCAGCAACTCCACCACTTGTTAATTCGAAATAGCCAATGTTCTCAAAAGATTCTTGAAGCATTTCTAAATCTTCTAAACTTAGATTTTCATTTATTTCTAATTTTCCGTTTTGTGTTTTATTAAAGCTTTCAAATGTTTTTTTATAATTCTCACTCAAAGAATTCAACTTTGAAAGTTCTGCATTCTCTTGAACACCACCCACTAAAACAAATCCTTGATTCATTTCTGGAGTTACTTCAGGGGTTAGTGCTTCCATAGATTCAGTAACTTCAGTTGTATAGCACTTAAGAATAAACTCACGAATTTTTAACTGTGTTGGTTTAGGTGTAAGCTCTTCTAAACGGTCAGTACTTAAAATTAAAGGAAGATGCGTAATCATCTGTTCTTTTTGAGATTCATTTTGTTTTTTAGCACTAAATCGAGCACTTTCACTTAGCATCGTTAACATACTAGATAATTTATTGATTTTTTCTGAGTTTTCGTTTCCTTTTTGAATAGCCGCAACTAATGCACGAGATATTTCATTAATATCTTCTAACAAGTAATCGAGTGTTTGTTGAGAATTTCGAATGATTTTTTGAAGCATATATTCACGTTGTTTATTATTTTCTATATCTTTAATACCTGTGATTTTCTTTAATCCTTGATAAGTACCTACACCAATTAATACAATAGCTCCAATTCCTGTGAACATACTTGAGAATCCTAAAATCCCACCCATACCTAATGTAGCTAGTCCAGATGTAAGACCTGCTGCACTCAAACCAACAACAGAACCAGATAAATAAATCGCTGTAAGTGGCATTCCAACAGCAGCAGCTTTTGCAGCGATATCTTTCATCGACTTAACAATGTCAGAATCGTTTTTCCGGAACGTTAAAATATCTTCATCATTCTTAATTGCAGCACAAATCAAATCGATTTCTTCAGATTGAATCGAAAATTCATCTCTTAATTGTATAAGGAATTTATTTTCTTCCCATGTCTGTAAACTATTTTTTAATTTATATAAGTATAAGAGATCTTTAAATAGTGATTTTTGAACGATAGAAAAATCGATGGAAATTGACTTCTCTTTAAGTTTTCTAATTAGAAACATAGTCTCTTCTTGATCTTTTACCGATCCAATATAAGCTCTTAGTTTTAAACGGTATTCTGAACTAAGATGAATGCGTGTAACAAGCGACATCAATTCGCTATATTCTTTAGCATCGACCTTACCATCATCAGACATAGTAAAATTAGCTAACACTTTTAAATAAGAAAGCTTATATGTTTCAGACATATCCGCTAAAGGTGTGATTTGCGATACATTTTCAAACTCTTGAGTCTCTTTCAGAGCAATAATTCCTTCAATTAATTTAACGAATTTTTCAATCGAATAATCATGTAATTTATTTGTCAAAATATGTGTTGTGCTCTCAGTAGTCAGAATAACGTGAAGCTGTTCTTTTTCTTTATCTCCTTTTACAATCTTTTCGCGATCTATTCGAATTTCTAGTAATTCTTTATACAGAACAACGATTGGTTTTTCAAACATTGGCTTAAAGTAAAAACAGTCGCCTAAAAACAATAATCCATCCTTAGCATTTTTCAATAATGTTGAATCGTGTAATAAAATCACATGTTCAGGAATAACACCATTCGCATAAGACTTAATAGCAGAATTTAATTTCTTTTCAGAGATATTTGGTGCAATTTGAACATCACTTCCGATTAAATTAGAAGCATTTTCTTTTAAAAATTGTGCAATATTCATCAAGGTTTCCTCCTAAGTAGAAACGATACAGATATTATTTTTCCATTTTTTATTTTTTTTAAGTATTTATGTATTTATTATACAACCATTTACCATAAGAGTAGATTATTATTTTAAACCCCTTATTATTTTTTACAGGGTTCAAAATCAAACTATGTAAGCAAATCAAAAAGCATGTCCTTTATTTAAAGAACATGCTTCAAATTCTCTTGAAATGATATTAAATTTATTTCTCTTTTACAGTTAATTTATTCTATAAGAATAAATTAGCTCAGACTGTAGACAAACCCTCATTTCCACTTGGAAATGAGGGTTCGTCTTATGTATACGTAAAAAATATGACACTTCATTAGGATTCCGACTGGAATCCCATGACCAATTGGCCAATTTTTTGAGGTTCAGGGCAGCAAAAGTGAGCATTGCCTGCATCGTCACTTTTTTTAACCCGCGGTAGCGAGTCCAACGCATGCCATGCTTTTCTTTCGCGTCCGCCGATTGTCTCTTTTCGTCGGGCATACAGCTGCCTATTAACCGGTGTGTGGCGAAGGTGCTCGACTTCGTCGATTGCATCTTGCCAGACATGCCGATGAATCACTTTCTGCATCGTCTGACTTTTCGTACACCGTTCTAGAAATGGATAAGTTTCACAGATCTTTGGATCTGATACGTACTCCCGTCTTCCTTCCCGTGTAGTTGTTCGATAGACAAGCTGCTGATCATTTTCACAGAGATAGCAGTCGTAATACGCATCATAATAGAAGGCATTCGTTTTGAACATACCCTTCACCCCTTTGGGGCGGGTGTAGGGGAAGACTGGCAAAATACGCTGTCTGAGAAGTAAGTGTGCGATGGGGGCGGTTTTATAGGCGGAGTCTGCGACGACTGCAAACGGGACGGTAAACGGTGGATAATGAGTTCGAGCAAGGGCTTTAAAATGATACTATCGTGAATATTACCTGGTGTGACAATTGTCCCGAGGACAAAACCATTCCGATCACATGCTGTATGAAAGGAATAGGCGAATTGCTTTTCACGCTCCCCCTTCACGTAATATCCTGACTCAGGATCCGTGGTACTCTCTTTCGTCAACCGTTGATCATTCTCGTCCTTCTTCTTGGGGGTAAAACGCTTTTTTCCGTGCGCCTCACGATCATCATTGATTTCTTGTTCCAGTTCATCTTGATAAAAACGTGCTGCACGACTAACATGTTTCTTTTTATATTTCCGCTTATTCGCATTTGCTTTGACGTGTGTCGAATCGATAAACAGGACCACCGGGTCCACGAATCCAGCATCGACGCCTTGGGTCAGAATTTTGTAGAAGATATCTTCAAAAATCGTCGTGTCTTGGAAGCGTCGGACATAGTTTTTTCCGAAGGTTGAAAAATGAGGAACCTTTTCATCCAATCCAAGTCCTAGAAACCAACGATAGACGACGTTCGTTTCGATTTCTTGGATCGTCTTCCGCATAGAAGGAATACCGAATAAATATTGAAGGAGAGCCATCTTGATTAAGAGAACAGGATCTACGCTAGGTCTTCCGTTATTTTCACAGTACAACTTTTCAACAAATGGATAGATGAATTGAAAGTCCATCACCTGATCGACCCTGCGGACCAAGTGGTCCGCAGGAACCAATTGTTCGAGTGTGACCGTGATGTTTTCAGAACGATGGTGTTGATTTCGTTTTCCCATCATGGGAAACCCTCCTTCGTGGTATATTTCTTTTATTTTATAATATGAAAGAAAGCTGGAAAAGCCTCGATTTCCGATCTAATCGCTTCCTAGTGGAAAGCAAACAGGAGCGACCCTGCAGCGAAGCGAAGCGATGTTTGCCACAGGAAGACGATTAGGAAGGAAAGAGAGAGCAAAAAAAGATGGGAAATCACATTCAAGTGACCTTCCATCTAGTTTGTCTACACGCTGAGACTAGCTCTTTTTAGGGCTAGTCCGTTTAGTTCATTTGTTCACTTTCAGGAATCAACTGTTTAATCAACAACGTCTTCCCACTGATTTCTTTTGGAATTTCCGGGACCGCTTTTAAAAGGACATCCATTTGTCCACCGAACAAACGCTCTAACACGAAGTATAACTCCTTTTCATGCTCTTGTTTAAAGCAACGTTCGTCCGGTACGTACAACATCACAACTTCATCCGCGTCTTCTTGGATGTACTGGACTCGTTCGATACAATTCGGGAACCGCCGCACGATTCCAGCGAGTTCCCCTTCAAAGATTCGATGCCCATTTTTCAACTGGATATAACTTCGTCCGCGTCCGTCAATCGATGCGATGATCGGACCACCATGCCCACATGGACACGTCTCGTGACTAAGCGTCATCCGGTCACCAATCCGGTAGCGGACAAGGGGCGTACCATGTGTATCAAAACTCGTCACGAGAATTTGACCGTCTGCTTCGACTTCGATGATACCCATCTCATAATGGAGATGTTTTTTACCGTAGCGGCATTCGGCGACAATCGGTGCCCCTTCGGACGAGGCGTACTGATCAAAGATTGGTGCATGAAATACTTCCTCGATTAAAGCACGTTCGTCCCGTGTCAACATTTCAGCCGTCGGAAAAATCGCCTTCGGACGGAATGTACAGTCGACGGCATGTTTTTTGGCGTATCGTGCAACCTCAATCATTCCCGACGGTAAACCATCAATCGACACTGGATTAAATCGGTTCAATTGTTCGATGTAAGCGGGAATTGTCAACGGGTTAATATTCTTAATTGAAAAAAGCATTTGATTGATCGCCTTATTCATCCGCCAATAGACGGGTGACTTTTGTTGTTCTGCCGCTAATGTCTGTCCCGTAAAACTCGCCCGGCGCATTCCCTGTTCAATTCCATGCGTCCATTTGAAATAATCGAGGTGCGCCATCCGGATTTGCATGTCCTCTCTCGTATAATGGACTTGGATCGATTTCCCGGTCGTCCCGCCCGTCTTTCCAAGAATCGGCGCATGAATCCGCGCATGGACGTCGGCATTCCTTGTCCGTAGCGTCTCTTTATCGAGCAAGGGAATTTGTTTTAACTCTGACAACTGCGCAAGCGGAAGCTCAATCCGGTTCTTATCGAACAACTCTTTGTAGTACGGGCTATAGGCCTGACAAAACAGTAAAAACTGATTCAGGCGGGATAATTGCTCCTGCTCGGGATCAATCGATTGCCGTTCTTTCCGCTTCAATTCTTCGAACCGATTACGGTAGGCGGACCCGTAACGTTCCTGGTACAAGACCCGTCCGTAAAGCGTCGTTAGGATATTCTGAATGAAAATCGGTGAATGGAAATAAATCGATTCTTTGAGTTGCATATGTTCACTCCCCTTCCTCATCATTCGACGCGCGACTTGTCAGCAGCCACCATACCTTCCCTGTTACTTACATCTTATTTCCAGTCCTACCGCTAGACAACCAAATCTTAAGACATAAGCTTAGCTTTTATTTAGATGCTGTTTTACATTAATAACTTCAGTTCACAAATGTAAGTTAACGGTCCTTGAAATGACAAAAAAAGATAACCGAAGTCCATCTGACAACGGCTATCTTCTTTAGTGTACTTGCATGTTTTGATTTCCGAATGACCGGATTTGGATGGCTCCGAGGACGAGCTCTAACTCCGTTTCATCTAACTGATCGATGATCTCCATGATCGTCAACGTCGTCCTGCCGTTATACAACTGAACGAGTAATTGACGTTCGACATCGACCGTTAAATCTTCGACAGGTTCCGCTAATAATTCTTGGTAAAAAAATTCACCCGTCTCCGGAAAAAAATAGTCACTGAACAATTGCATAAGCGCTAGATTACCCGTCGCTAAAAATAAGATTGATTGAAAAGAATACTTTTTACGGTTTCGTGCATTCAATCGCTTCAATATCATTTGGTAACGTGTATGATGACGTTCGTCCAAAAAACAGACAGCATTCATATCCGTCTCCCTCCCCTAAAAAATGATACTGTCCATCCCTCCAAAACAGTGCGCAAATCTTCTTTATTTGTTTTCCCTGTTTTAAAAAGATGAAGCATTTGTTTTTAACTATAACATTCGTTTGATTAAATCGCAGGACGTTTGGGTAAATCTTTGTAGTAAGCAGCTAATGAGGAGGAATTGACATGACGCAACCACGTAAACGCCTGGCACTTGCCGGTGCGACAGGATATATCGGACATAATCTATTAAATGAATTGAAGAAAAAGTACGACGTCATTGCCTTGTCTCGCAATGGTGACGACAAGGAAGATGAAGCGAATGTCGAATGGCGGTCGTGTGACCTTTTTTCGTTAGCGGATACGACAGCCGGATTAAAAGGAGCAGACATCGCCATCTACCTCGTCCACTCGATGATGCCGTCAGCAAAGTTGACGCAAGGCTCATTTGAAGACATGGACTTGATTTTAGCCGACAATTACGCACGCGCTGCAAAAGCAAACGGCATCCAGCAGATTGTTTACTTAAGTGGCATCATTCCGGACGAGACGGAAAATTTATCACGTCATCTTAAAAGTCGCCTTGAGGTCGAGCGCGTCCTCGGTGCATACGGTACACCGGTCACGACGATCCGCGCTGCGCTCATCGTCGGTCCGAAAGGGTCTTCGTTCCCGATTCTGTCAAAACTCGTCAAACGACTTCCCGTCATGCTTCTCCCGCGTTGGACGCGTAACAAAACACATCCCGTCGCGCTACCGGACGTCATTCATGCGCTCGGATCTAGCGTCGACCGCGAGGACCTCAAGGATCGTGCCATCGATATCGGCGGTCCGGAAGCGATGACGTACAAGGAAATGATTTTGAAGACGGCGGAAGTAATGGACAAAAAACAACCGACCTTCGACTTACCGTTGATGACCGTCAAATTATCGCGGCTTTGGGTGACACTCGTCTCCGGAGAACCGAAAGAAACCGTTTATCCGCTCGTCGAAAGTATGGTCCATGAGATGGTGGCGGATCCCGACAAGATGGTCGAGGGCATCAGTGACGGAAAAATTTCATTCGAGCAATCCGTACGGATGGCGATGGAAGAAGAAGAAGAGTCGAAATCAAAAAAATCAGGAAACTCTTCATCGAGTAAGAAATCACAAACGCTTGATGTCCGGTCCGTCCAACGTGTCCGTCTTCCAGACGACCGGAACGCGAACTGGGCTGCCGACAATTACGTCGATTGGTTATCGACGTTCGCGAAACCTTTTCTTACATCGAAGACAGCGGAAGAAACGGTCGTTCGGATTCATGTTCCGTTGCTTGACGCCCCGTTGCTTGAACTGACGAAAGAACCGTTCGAAGACGATCAACAGGCAACGTACCGAATTACAGGCGGCTTGTTTGCTCAAGTGAAAGAAGATAGTAATGGACGCATCGAGTTCCGGCAAATCCCGGGTTCGCAAGAGTGTATCATCGCGATTCATGAATATGTTCCCGCATTACCATGGTTGGTCTATAAAACGACCCAGGCGAATGTCCACCTCATCGTCATGTATCTCTTTAAACTGCACCTGCTACGCTTGATGCAGACGACAGAAGAACAGCCGGACGAATCAGAAATGATCGTTCCGGAGCCGAACTGAATCAGCACTGTTTTTAGAGGCTTCTCACGATTCGTGAGCGCCTCTTTTTTCGTGTACAACCGTAAGATGACGAAAGCAAAATAAACATGATACACTTACAATTGACTGTAAGAAAGGGGTTACAATTTGCATGCGCTCATTTGAAGAACGATTGACGAACCACCTGGAAGCGACGGCGCTTCTCGCGACACTGATTCAACCTTCACGCGATCAGCTCCGACTCGATAAATTAGATACATTTTCAAAGAAGTTAATCCGACGCGACTATACGATTGCCTTCGCCGGTCATTTTTCTGCCGGTAAATCCAGTATGATCAATGCCTTGACGGGCGAATCCATTCTCCCAACGAGTCCCATTCCGACGAGTGCGAATATCGTCACGCTTCGTCAAGGCGAGACCGACGAAGCGATTGTTTCCTTCCATGATCGAAAAGCAGTCCGTCTAGCCTCGGAAGATGATTTGCAACACTTACGCCATTTCGGCCGTGACGGCACCGTCCAACAAATCGACATCACCCATGCGACGTCCACTTTACCACCTGGTCTCGTCCTGATGGATACGCCAGGCGTCGACTCCGTTGATGACGCCCACCGGATTTCGACTGAATCGGCGTTACATGTCGCCGACTTAATCTTTTATGTCATGGACTATAACCATGTCCAATCTGAACTGAACTTCAGCGTCACAAAAGACTTACTCGCTTCTGTTCCTGAACTCTATTTAATCGTCAATCAAATCGACAAACACCAAACATCCGAGCTGCCATTCGATGCCTTCAAACGCTCCGTCGAAAAATCGTTTGCTGAGCATGGTGTTCAGCCAAAAGGCATTTTCTTCACGAGCCTGCGTGAGCCGGAATTCGCGGGGAACGACTTTTCTGCCGTCAAGCGATTGGTCGACCAAAGTATTCGTGACGCCCAGCCGAAATTGATCGAATCCGCTCAAACGACGCTCGAGGTCTTACACCAGGAACACATCAACTATTTAGAAGACATGATTGAAGAAGCATCTGACGCCATGCGGCATATGGTCTCGGCGACCGAACGCGCAGAAGCGGAGCGTTTGTTTGACCGGCATGCACAAGTCAAACATCAATTGACCCTATTTGCCCCGGAACAATGGAGCAGTCGTTTTTCGGCACACCGGGAAAGTTTACTTCGCAATGCGACGTTGATGCCGTTTGAATTGCGCGAAAAGATGAAAACGTTCCTCGAATCCCGGCAACCTGCATTCAAGGTCGGATTGTTCCGGAGCGCTAAAAAAACACAGGCGGCGCAACAAGTCATCGCTGACGATGTCCTGCGCGCACTCCAGTCTGTCACTGCTTCTGAAATTGCGCTTCATCTTCGAAAACTTATGAAACAATCGCTAGCGGAAATTGATTTGCTGTCTGACCAGCACTCGTTACGAATCGATCAACTCCCACTTGATCCACCGTTAGCCGTCATCGAGGAAGCACTTCAAGACGGCATCACAATTACCGGGGAATCGGTCTTGCAGTTCACGAATCGGGTCGTTGCATCGGTCAGTGCTTGGTACGTCAAGGAAACGAACCATTGGCGAGAAGCGGTCCGCCAGGAGTTGACGCATGAAAACATCCCTGCGAAAGCGACGCTTCAAGCTGAATTTGAGACGCTCGAACAAAAATGTGACGTGATGACAACGTTCAAGAATGCGGAACAGGTGTTAATAAGCTACCTCGAACGGGCGAACGAACCGACCACTGACGATATGACAGCAGCACGTGAGCAACTAGAACAGTGGCATACGCAGCTTACGCAGGCGACGCTCGACATCGAGACGTTTACAGGAATCAATCCAGTCGTGACACAAGAGATAGAAACTACGCATGAAGAAACGCTTCAAGCTGTCCCATCCCGTTATACATTAGAAGAGATGCAGCAAATCCAGACCATCCTCTCCGGTGTCCGCGGGTTCGAGGACGCTACGAAGTATTTGCAACAAAAGCTTGCGCGCGTGACGACAAGCGACTTTACGATTGCCTTATTCGGTGCTTTCAGCGCCGGCAAATCTTCGTTTTGTAATGCTTTGCTCGGTCAGCGTGTCCTACCGGTCTCACCGAACCCGACGACGGCATCGATCAATCGGATTAAACCGGTCACGGCGACGCATGTCCACGGGACCGCAACGATCCGGTTTAAATCGGAGACTGACCTTCTCAACGACTTGAACGAAGCCCTGCAAACGTTTGACGCAACGATGCCGTCAGTCACTGCCGTCGTCACATGGTTGCGCGAACGGACGACAAGCGACTTGAAAGATGCCTCTTTCTTACGCGCGTTCCTAAAAGGATATCCGACGGTCGAACCTTTCATCGGTACAGAACAGACAGTCGATCAATCGGCATTCGAGGAGTATGTCGCGCAGGAACACCTCAGTTGTTTCGTCGATGTAATCGACCTGTATTTCGACAGCCCGTTGACACGTCTCGGCATCACGCTCGTCGATACACCGGGTGCCGATTCCATCAATGCCCGGCATACGGACGTCGCATTTGAATACATTAAAAATGCGGATGCAATCCTGTTCGTCACCTACTACAATCACGCTTTCGCCCGAGCCGATCGTGAATTTTTGATTCAACTCGGCCGGGTTAAGGATGCATTCGAGCTCGATAAAATGTTCTTCGTCGTCAATGCGATTGATCTCGCAACTTCGACAGCGGAACAGCAAGATGTCCTACAATACGTCGGCACGGAACTAAAACGATTCGGCATCCGTGCACCACGTCTGTTCGGCGTCTCGAGCCTCAATGCCCTTGCCGAGAAACAACAAGGGATTGATGAACAATCCGGCATCGATTCGTTCGAACAAGCCTTCCATCACTTCTTGAACCATGATTTGAAGGGGCTCGCGCTTCAATCCTTGACGGAAGAGACGGACAAGACGATCCACCGCCTCAATCAATTGATTGATCAGACAGAACGGAACATCGCCAGAAAAGATGCCCGATTGACGGAACTCGATGCGCTCGAACATGAGATCACGGCACACTTCTCGAACGGTCGGGTCGAACTCGTTCACCATGAGCTATTTGCTGAGATTCATGAATTGTTACATCACGTCAATCAACGAATCTATTATCGTTTCCCAGACTTTTTCAAGGAAGCCTATCATCCGGTCCGGTTTGCGAACGAAACGAAAGCAGTCGCTTTGCAACAAGCACTCGTCGAGTTACTCGGATTTTTACGCTACGATTTCGAACAAGAATTACGTGTCACCCATTTCCGAATCGATAGCTGGATCCAACGTGCCATCGCAAAGCGCTTTGACGAAGAGGCGATGTATGCTACGAAACTGAACCCGTCGTTCCAACTATCACCGCTCGATCCGCCAACGCTACCTCCGATGACGTTCAGCGGTCCGTTCCAAGATGACACGAAATACCGTTCCGTCAAAAGCTACTTCCGGAACGCAAAGGCTTTCTTCGAACGGAACGAGAAGGAGCACTTAAAAGACGCGCTGGTCGCGTTGACGAAACCAGATGCCGTCAGTTATCTCGAAGGCGAAGAGTCACGCCTTCGTCATCTAACGGAGCAACATCTCGACGACGTCTTCGCGACACTCTATGCCGAGTGGACAGAGACATTATTGAGGCAAATCGAAACGGAACGTTCGACTTTGACGGATGCGCATCCACTGGACTCATTCAAGACCGCACAAACGAAGCTCTCTCACCTACTCGAACAATCTGTTCGCTAACGCTGGTAGACAAAGTCGTATGGGATGATAACAGCGAAGCTGATACGTGTTAAAGCAGCGTTCTGTCTTGAATCGTTTCCAACACGAAAATCATTCCGACAGCATACCCGTGTAGAATTTCCACTACTCATGAGGGGTTGTCTACAACCTGAAATCAACTAGTATATAACTAGCTGATTAAAAAAAGAGGAATTGCCATCATCGTAGATGCGCAGTTCCTCTTTTTTTACTTCATAAATTTTACGATAGTCCAAGATATCTGTCTTTACGAAATACCAGGGGTCAAGTCGAATGTCCAATCGTGGCCACCGTCTATTCGTCAAACCAGTGGTTACGGATAAAGTAGAACGTCATGCCGATCGCGACAAGTGCCATCGCTCCGAGCGTCATAAAATAACCATAGCGGACCGTCAGCTCGGGCATATATTGAAAGTTCATCCCGTAGATGCCGGCGATGAACGTCAACGGCATGAATATCGTCGTAAAGATCGTCAACGTCTTCATGATGTTGTTCATGCGGTAAGAGTTTAAAGAAATGAAGTTTTCCCGGAATTCTGACGTCATCGCCCGATTGTACTCAATCATGTCGTTGAGTTTCAGCAAATGGTCGTAGATGTCACGGAAAAATGCCTGTTTGTTCGGATGAATTGCCAGTCTCTTCGATTCAATGACCCGGTACAACAAATCCCGCATCGGTAAGACCGTCCGTGCTAACTCAAGCAAATCCGAACGAATGTCGAAGATGTCTTCCATGACTTTTTTATCATTACCTTCCTTTTCGTATCGGCTTTCGAGTGAAAAAATCCGGTCTTCCAAATTGTGCACGATCGGGAAATACCCGTCGACGATCTTGTCCATGATTTTATGGACGACTTCGACCGTCAAGTGCTCCTCTTGTCCTTCAATACTTTCAAAGGCACGAAAAACGAAATCGACTTCCGGTGATGCTTGTTCATGATAAGAAACCACATAATGTTCACTTGCGAACAGATTGATTTCCTTTCCTTTTAACGAGGGTTCTTCAACCGCATGCAATACAAAAAAACTGTACCCGTCATAATATTCGAGTTTCGGTCGTTGCAAATATTGAAAACAATCTTCAATCGCGAGCGGATGAAACGTAAACGAGGAGACGAGTAACTGTTTCTCCTGTTCTGTCGGTTGGTCGAAATCAACGAAATACCACTTAATGTCCGACCGCGTTAAGCGATCAAGATTCGTATCGACGAAAACATGATTGTCCTGTGTGACAATGAGGGCACGAATCACCAATGAACACCTTCCTTGCTATTTTCTCACTTTAGTATGGCAAAACCGATCTTAAATAGCCATCATCAAAAAAAGGACTTGCGCCAATTAGTAGCACAGTCCTTGATCGTTCACCCGCGTTCAAAATAAAATCCACTCCAGTAGACTTGGCGATATGTGAATTCTTTCCCACTTTTCGTTGTCACGAGCATCTCATCTTCCGAGACGACAGCGATCTTGATCGGCGTTTCACCATGATCCGTCAAGTAATTGAGAATTTCAAGATGGCGGTTCAACCACATACGGCGCCGAAACCAACGAAAACGGCTAAATGCGGCGCTAAAGTGGAGAAGCGACAATAATATGATGATCATTCCGAATGGAAGCGGAATTTGGAAGAGCGCGATGATATAAAGATCGGCGATGATGAGGAAGACAGACAGCCCCATCTCCGTCATCTCCATGAAGGAAGCTTTATACGTCGCGAAATACGTCATGACACGGAATAAGACAATGACGGTCAAGTACGGTACGAAATAAAGTTGGAACACCTTGTCAGAGCCGCTATTCATGAACATCAATAAGGGTAAGAAGAAGAGCAACTTCCAGATCAGGATGGCGGAATAAAACAAAGTGTGATCCGTGTAGCGTTTGCGTAAGATGGTTTGACTAATGTTCATTGCCTTCCCCTCCTTCAAACGTGACTTTGCGCTAAGCCATTGATGTCGGGACATGATGCCTATAAGGGTATCTTTCCTAATCGGACGCTTTTTAACCGTCTATTTACAGTTTTTTTCATCCATATGTAGAGTATACGAAAAATTCAGAATAAAAGATTTACTTTCCCATCATTCCCCATATTTTAATGTACTGATGATATTAAGATTTGTCACCAGCGTACTTTTTCTTTAGACTAGATGAAGAGTCTTAAGAAATGAGTTGAATGAACATGTATACACACATTATCATCGGTGCCGGGATTTTAGGTGCATCGACAGCCTATCACCTATCAAAACAAGGGGCGACCGTGCTTTTGATTGACCGAAAAGAGAGCGGACGCGCAACCGATGCAGCAGCCGGCATCATCTGCCCCTGGATGACACAACGTCGCAATAAAGCCTGGTACCGCTTAGCAAATAATGGCGCTCACTATTACGATACGTTAATCGAAGAGCTGGAAGCGCTTGGCGAAACCGCGACCGGCTACCGAAAAGTGGGCACGATTGCGCTACATGAATCGTCAAAAATCGAGAAGATGAATACGATTGCTGAAAATCGATTTCCGGAAGCCCCAGGCATCGGACGCATCGAACGACTCGACGCTTCTCAGGTCAAATCTCTATTCCCATTGATCGATACGGTCGAAGACGCGTTGTTCGTCTCCGGTGGAGCGCGCGTCGATGGTCGTGCTTTGCGTGGTGCACTCGAGCGTGCGGCAATCCATTACGGGGCGACTGTTATTGATGCGGATGCGGAATTACTCATCGAAACAGGACAAGTGCAAGGTATTTCAATCGATGGACAACCGCATTACGCGAAGCACGTGATTTTGACGGCTGGGGTCTGGATCAATGAATTGTTACGTCCGCTCAAGCTCGAACTCGATATCCGGACGGAAAAAGGACAAATCCTTCATCTTGATTTAGAGGAAACGAAAACGAAACATTGGCCCGTCATCATGGGGCAACGTGGACTCTATCTCGTGTCGACGGAAGATGGTCGTCTTGCTTTAGGATCGACCCATGAAAAACAACTTGATTACAACTTACAACCGACCGTCAAAGGGATGCATGCGCTTTTAACGCGTGCCCTCCCTGTCGCACCACGACTCGAAGAAACGAACATCCATGAAATGCGGGTTGGTCTACGTCCCTACACGAGTAATTCGTTACCGGTCATCGCCTCACTCGATGCTCACCCGAACGTTTTCATCGCGAACGGCCTCGGTGCATCCGGATTGACGATCGGCCCTTATCTCGGACGCGAGCTCGCAGAACTGGCGCTCGATCAACCGCTCGAGATTCCGTTAGGGGATTACGTTCCGACTTATCACAACTAATTTGTTTGACGATAGGAGATGACTCATGGATCCGATTAAACCATTTGTACCCGTCGAAACCTTTACCGCGTTAGATATCCGTGTCGGAACGATTCGTTCCCTCATCCGTGACGAGAGTGAACCACACCTTCTCAACGTGACGGTCGACTTCGATGGACACGATCACTCTTTTTTACTCGACTGGGTCGAAACCCGGTTCGACTATGAAGAAATTTTAGGGAAACAAGCCATCGCGATCCTGAACGTCGAGGGCGCGCGTACCGGTTTCACAGGTCGTATCCTTGAACTTGGTCCGCTCGATCAACTGATGCCCGTCCTCGTATGTCCGGAACATCCAATTCCGGATGGAAGTCGCGTCAGCTGAGACGACTCCGCCTGAAAGTTCATCATGGCACATCTTTTCAGTTGCACAGCTTCAAGAGGAAAAAACACGTCTTGTCCAAGGTAACTTTATCTACACGCAAATCGAAGGGATTGCCCATCAACTTTAAGATGGCAATCCCTTCGATTTTATCGTCAGTTAGCGGTGTGTCAGCCCCTCTTCCATCGTCATGATCGCGTTAGCCGTTCGTCTTCTCAAGGTAATGGACGCTGAAGTGATGGTTCGCATCCGTCCAGTAGGTGACGGCACGAAAGCCACTTTTACCCGCCAACTGCTGAAATTCTTCGATGCTATATTTGTACGAATTTTCTGTATGAATCGTTTCACCTTCCTGGAACGTAAACGACTGACCGTTGATTTGTACGATCTGGTCAACCCGACTGCGGATGTGCATCTCGATTCGACCTTGCGCTTCATTATAAAAGGCTACATGCTCAAACCTTGTTTGATCAAATGTTCCATCTAAGACACGATTGATGTGGGTCAGGATGTTTAAGTTGAACGCTTCCGTGACGCCGGCCATATCGTTATACGCTCGATGAAGGATGTCCGGATTTTTTTTCGTATCGACACCGACTAAAAAGCCGTCTCCCACTTCGAGTAAATGAGATGAATGGCGCAAGAACTCCATCGCCTCCACTGGATCAAAGTTACCAATCGTCGATCCCGGGAAGAAGATAACTTTTTTCAGTGCGCGGTCGACCGGTAAGGTGATCGGTGTCGAATAGTCGCCACAAACCGCTTTAATCGAGAGATTCGGATAATCCTTTGACAATTCCGCCGCCGACTGTAGTAAATAGTCCTTCGAGATATCGATTGGGACATATTCTTCCAACCCGTGCAGCGAACTGAGCAGACTTTTGATTTTCCGACTACTGCCACTCCCATACTCAATCAATGTATGGACAGGACCAATCTTATCTGCAATCGTCGTTTGGTGCGTCGTCAAAATCTCGAGTTCAGTGCGCGTCGGATAATATTCCGGTTGTTGCGTAATCTGCTCGAACAGTTCCGACCCCGTTTGATCGTAAAAATACTTGGCGTGAAGCGTTTTAGCCGGTTTCGATAAACCAGCTATGACTTCTTCTAACATATTTTGCTGCGTCGTATATAAATCAAAGCTCTTCACTTGCTGACTCATCTTACAGGTCACCTGCCAAACGGAACCCACTGAATTGCCACCGCTTATCCGGCGGGAAGAAATTACGGTACGTCTCACGGATGTGATCGTCCGGCGTCACACACGCGCCACCCCGTAACACCATCTGGTTACACATGAACTTTGCATTGTATTCACCTAGTGCTCCTTCAAGCGGTCGACTGCCCGGGTATGATGAATAGGCACTGGCCGTCCATTCCCAAACGTCACCAAACATTCCTGTCAATTCGTGCTCGGCCCGTACAACCGGTGCCGGATGGTACGTCCCTCGTCCCATCATGTTCCCTTGTCTTGCGACCGTTTTTGCCGCATGCTCCCACTCCGCTTCTGTCGGGAGACGTTTTCCTTTCCAACGACTATAAGCATCCGCCTCATAAAAGCTGACGTGACAAACCGGTTCGTCGAGTGCGAGTGGTTCGACACCATTTAATGTGAAGACAGACCAGTCCCCCGACTCATCCTTCATCCAGTAGAGCGGTGCTTTCCAGCCGAGTTGCTTGATGACTTGGTACCCGTCAGAAAGCCAATATTCGGACGTCTCATAACCTCCAGCTTCGATGAAAGCTAAGTATTCCCCGTTCGTCACGGGCGCGGTTGCCAGTTCAAATGGATTCAACCATACTTTATGGACAGGACTTTCGTTGTCAAACGCAAAGCCGGTCCCATCATGACCGATTTCAATCAATCCTCCGTCAAATGTTTTGTAAGCAGGACTGACATTCGTTTCAGCAGTCGGCGCGACCGCTTTATTTTGATAGGCCGGTAACAAGGGATTGACGAACAAGTTAAATTTCATATCCATCAAAATAAGTTCCTGATGTTGCTGTTCATGTTGCACCCCCATCTCAATCAAACCTTCAATTTTATTTTGACTCGCCGCGTCGCGATCTTGTCTCAAGAACGTATCGATTGCCGCATCGACGTACGAGCGGTAGGCGATGATTTCACTTACAGTCGGCCGCGACAAGACACCTCGTTGATGGCGCGGTTGATACGGACCGATTGAGTTGTAATACGAATTGAACAGATAATTGAACTGTGGATTAAACACTTGATACGCTGCATCGTATTCCTGCAAAATCATTCGTTCGAAAAACCATGTCGTATGCGCGATATGCCATTTAGCCGGACTTACATCAGCGCTTGCTTGGATTACGAAATCTTCCGGTTCAAGTGGATCAATCAATTCAATCGTCTTATCACGGACTCGCGTAAACTTTTCGATTAAGTACGTTGTCGTTTCTGTGTTCATATGCTATGACACCCCTTTTGATGGAATTTTCTGAAAAATAACCATTTAACTATTACCCTAGTTTTATAGGAAGTATGCAAAAAAAAGCAGACGTCGTCGAGACCGTCTGCTTTTTCTACTTTTAATTGCCTTAAAATACTTTATCCCCATTAAAGATTGAGTTCTTGACGACGACATAGTCGACCGTCCGAATCGCTTGCAATTTATTTCCTCCGGCGTACGAGATCGACGATTGCAAATCTTGCTCCATCTCCGTCAATGTATCGGCTAAGCTCCCTTTATGCTCAACAAACATCTTTTTCCCCTCGACGTTCTTTTTTTCACCTTTTTGGAACTCTGATGCCGAACCAAAGTATTCTTTGACGCGGACACCATCGACTTCATGCGTCTCACCAGGCGATTCTTCGTGCCCGGCAAACAATGAACCAATCATGACCATCGTCGCACCAAAACGGACGGATTTCGCAATATCACCGTGTGTCCGAATTCCTCCATCCGCGATGATCGGCTTGCTCGCAGCTTTAGCGCACCAGCGAAGTGCTGCCAATTGCCAACCGCCTGTTCCGAATCCTGTTTTAATCTTCGTAATGCAGACTTTCCCGGGTCCGATTCCGACTTTCGTCGCATCCGCACCTGCATTCTCGAGTTCACGGACAGCTTCCGGCGTTCCGACATTTCCAGCGATGACGAAACTGTTCGGTAAAAATCGTTTAATGTGCTGAATCATTTGAATGACCGCGTCTGAATGACCATGCGCGATGTCAATCGTAATATACTCCGGCACGAGCCCTGCCTGTGCGAGTTCTTCGATGAACGCGTATTCTTCGATCTTGACGCCGACACTAATCGACGCAATTAAGTTTTTCGCTTGCATCGTCTCAACGAACGTCCGTCGTTTTTCTGGTTCAAAGCGATGCATAATATAGAAATAACCATTTTCGGCTAAGTACGTCGCAATCGATTCATCGATGATGGTTTGCATGTTCGCCGGAACGACTGGTAGTTTGAATCGTCTTCCACCAAACTCGACCGTCGTATCACACTCAGATCGACTGCCCACGATTGACTTTGCGGGAATCAATTGAATATCTTCATAATCAAATACTACATCCATTTTCAACACTCCAAATAACGAATATTTTTTAAACTATTGTTTATAATCGTTCGTACTTGAACACTATATCGAATGCAGATTGTCATGTCAAAGGATTTAGAGTGATTTCTCACCTAAAAGCAAATATTTTTGTCTCATAAATGATTTATCGTTCGTTTTTTCATTCTTTTTTATGCTTCAATCGCTATAATCAGTCTTTTCAACAGTCAAAATATCTTAATTTCGATTTTTGAATGGAAATCGATGTTAGATCATGCAGTGCGAATGAGCGTGTAGACAAACTCTTATGAAGCATGAATAGGCTATAACGAGAGGCAATCCGTTCGCACTCCCCTGTCTCGCCTCGTCTTCAAAGCAGCAACCGGTCGCTTTTCGCGGTCTAAAGCGATTCGAGACGGATTGCGCTCTAAACTGTCTGCATGACTGGATTTCTGTCACGGTATTACCTGAAAAGCGTCATGTTTCGTTGACTCCTACGGGAAAAAGTGCGTTTTTAACGTACGTTCAGAGGCAGGCAGGACCCTGCTCGTTGACCGCTAGAATCCAAGTAGCAACGGCTTGCGCCTCGCCCGAGAAAAGTAACGAAAAAAGACGCTGTATCTCCCGATAGCACGTTGTCTACAGTCTGGCGAATGATCGTCGTTCTTCAAGATGAAAGTACGTCCATTCAAGCGATTCACCATTAAAACAGCCAATCAGGCGTGTTAGTCGAATGATTAATCCAGTTTCTTCATATTAAGTTGCGCATGATTGCATACACAGAAGGTTGACCTTATTCAGTTGTAGCCGCGGATGATCGCGACGCCAGAAGGACTAAAAAGTAATAGTTATTAATTTTTTTGCGGCATGTACTATAAAACATCGACATCGACAACAATCATTATCTCCTTACACTAAAAATTCTTCTTTTAATAGTGCAAACATCGTGAAGTCTTCCCAGTTTCCATTAATATATAGACTTTTCCTAGCAAGTCCCTCTCTTCGAAAGCCTACTTTTTCGAGAACACGGCTTGATCCAATGTTCTCAGGCATTACTTCCGCCCGTAACCGATGAAATGCATACTTGTCAAAGAGCAATGCAACTGCTTGACTGACTGCTTCAGCCATCAATCCTTGACCATTGTAATTGCGGTCAAGTTGATAGCCGATCATACATGTTTCAGCTGGAAACCGTTCAATGAACGAAGCAGATACTTCGCCGATTAATGCATTGTTCTCCTTCAGGAAAACACCAAACGCATAGTAGCGATCATCTTGCATCTTTTGTAAGGTTTGACGAATCCGTTCTTGATGGGCTCCAAGAGAATACTGTTCTTCTTTCGGTTTAAGTGGCATCCAAAATTCAAAGTGCTCCCGGTTTCGTATGTTCAGTTCCAACAATTCTAATGCATCTTCTTCTATATAAGCTCTAATAAAAACACGACTCATCCTTGAACATCTCCTTTTTAAGTAACACGCCCTCTAAATATCTTGAAGTTAAACAGTTCAAACGTTTGATTATTATATTTTGGGGAAAACAAATTAAGCAGAACAGATGACAATTCAATGACAATCGTTTTACTACATGACATTAAGGAGGAGAGCATGCAGACAGACCAAGAACTATTCGAACAAATCGAATTAAAAAATAGTCATGCCCTCGAGTTACTTTACGATCGGTATGAAACTTCTCTTTACCTTCTACTTAGACGCGTGACAACTGATGAAGCACGGATTCAACGGACGTTGGCACATATTTTTAAAGCTGTTTGGACCGAGCCACGCCGGCATACTTCCATTCACGGTTATGTCCTGGCAGCGATTAAACACGTTCAACACCCTACTCAGCCTGCCCATTAACTACAAACAGACCTTGTCACTTTTATTCGTTAGGCCGAGACCGAACCCTTTAAAATTTAGGTGCACCTGGTGTTATTTCAAGTTTTTTAGTAAAATTTAACGATTTTTCTGTTTATTCCTTCCTTTTTTTTCGAAGGCATGCTATATTATTAAGTAATTATTGTTGTTCGGTGGAGATAAGAAGATTACTCTTTTAACTCGATGAAATTGATCACGGTAGTAATAATCAGTGTGACTCAGTCGCACGCAGGAGGCAACACACATGGAACAAGGTAAAGTAAAATGGTTTAACGCAGAAAAAGGTTTTGGCTTCATCGAACGTGAAAGCGGCGACGACGTTTTCGTTCACTTCTCAGCTATCCAAACTGATGGCTTCAAATCACTTGACGAAGGTCAAGAGGTTTCTTTCGAAGTTGAAGAAGGTCAACGCGGACCGCAAGCAACTAACGTTACTAAACTTTAATTTCCTTAGAGGATTCGCATTTGCGAATCCTCTTTTTTAATTCTTTTTCCGATTCCCCTTTCTTTCTCTCATCGGCTATGGTATATTATTAAGTAATTATTGTTGTTCGGTGGAGATACAAAGTTTACGCTTTAACTCGATGAAATTGATCACGGTAGTAATAATCAGTGTGACTCAGTCACACGCAGGAGGCAACACACATGGAACAAGGTACAGTAAAATGGTTTAACGCAGAAAAAGGTTTTGGCTTCATCGAACGTGAAAGCGGCGACGACGTTTTCGTTCACTTCTCAGCTATCCAAACTGATGGCTTCAAATCACTTGACGAAGGTCAAGAGGTTTCTTTCGAAGTTGAAGAAGGTCAACGCGGACCGCAAGCAACTAACGTTACTAAACTTTAATTTCCTTAGAGGATTTGCTGATGCAAATCCTCTTTTTTAATTCTTTTTCCGATTCCCCTTTCTTTCTCTCATCGGCTATGGTATATTATTAAGTAATTATTGTTGTTCGGTGGAGATACAAAGTTTACGCTTTAACTCGATGAAATTGATCACGGTAGTAATAATCAGTGTGACTCAGTCACACGCAGGAGGCAACACACATGGAACAAGGTACAGTAAAATGGTTTAACGCAGAAAAAGGTTTTGGCTTCATCGAACGTGAAAGCGGCGACGACGTTTTCGTTCACTTCTCAGCTATCCAAACTGATGGCTTCAAATCACTTGACGAAGGTCAAGAGGTTTCTTTCGAAGTTGAAGAAGGTCAACGCGGACCGCAAGCAACTAACGTTACTAAACTTTAATTTCCTTAGAGGATTTGCTGATGCAAATCCTCTTTTTTAATTCTTTTTCCGATTCCCCTTTCTTTCTCTCATCGGCTATGGTATATTATTAAGTAATTATTGTTGTTCGGTGGAGATACAAAGTTTACGCTTTAACTCGATGAAATTGATCACGGTAGTAATAATCAGTGTGACTCAGTCGCACGCAGGAGGCAACACACATGGAACAAGGTACAGTAAAATGGTTTAACGCAGAAAAAGGTTTTGGCTTTATCGAACGTGAAAGCGGCGACGACGTTTTCGTTCACTTCTCAGCTATCCAAACTGATGGCTTCAAATCACTTGACGAAGGTCAAGAGGTTTCTTTCGAAGTTGAAGAAGGTCAACGCGGACCGCAAGCAACTAACGTTACTAAACTTTAATTTTTTAAGACCTTGCTGATGCAAGGTCTTTTTTTAATTTCATTCATGATAAACTTCATACGTATAGAAAGGAGAACTTCCATGCAACTCTCAATACAAGAACAATTGCAACATGTCTTACAAGCAAGACACAACCATTTGATGGCTGGAAACCGAGAAGCGATGAATGAACTCTTAACTCCTAATTTCTCGTTCATCGATGGACTTGGACGACAATTCGACGCAGAAACTTATTTAGATCACTATGTTGACGTTGATTTGATAAAATGGGTTTCTTCTATAGATGAATCGATGACTGTCGAGCTTTTTGAGACGACTGCCTTAGTACAAACGTTGACAGAGGACCAGTTTCAATATGGGACGACGTCTTATGTAGGACGTTTTCGTATCGTCTCCCTTTATCAACTGACGGACACAGGCTGGAAGTGGCATTTTTCGCAAGCGACGTCGCTTGATCAAGATTAAATAAATTCAACGCTCTACTAGACTCGCTTTAAAGATTGACTCCTTAATTATTTAATCTTTAAAGCGTGACTTAAGCCAGTTTTCCTGACCATTACGGACAGGAAAACTGGCTTTTTTTGTCTCTGAGCGTATATAAACAAGCACTTTTTCTGCAGAAGTTGCCTAAAAATACTGAAAGCTGGTCCTAGGCATCTCTAAAATTGAGTTTCGGTCGATTCTTGAGTCAATTCCTTTTTATATTCCAATTCGGTACTTGAAATCTACTCGAAAGCAATTTGAAAATCCGTTTTCATTCCGTTACACTAAAGTTGCATGTATTTTCTGAAAATTAACGAGAAAGAAGGAATTGGATGACTGTTTTTAACTTTTCCGCAGGTCCCGCCGTTTTACCTGAACCTGTCTTACGTAAAGCACAATCGGAATTATTGAATTATCGAGGGTCCCATCAGTCTGTCCTCGAGCTCAGTCATCGCTCCGCCCTATTCGAAGCAATCTTAGACGATGCAACGTCGCTCGTCCGCGAACTGCTTGAAGTGCCGTTAGACTATGATGTCTTGTTCTTGCAGGGTGGCGCAACGCTCCAATTTTCCATGTTGCCACTGAACCTTGCGATGACTCATCGTGTCGACTTCATCGATACGGGCGGCTGGTCGCAAAAGGCGATTGCCGATGCTGCTCCTTATGCATCGACACGCATCATCGCCTCTTCCCGTGACGATCACTATCGGTCGATTCCGGCCGGTCCTTTTATTTCGGATGCCGATTATCTACACGTGACATGGAACAACACGCTTGAAGGGACGACTTTTCAGGAAGCTCCACGTGTCAACGTCCCGCTCGTCGCTGATTTTTCTTCATCAATTTTATCAGAACCGATTGATGTCAACGCGTTCGACGTCATCTATGCAGGTGCTCAAAAAAACCTCGGTGCTGCCGGTATGACACTTGTCATCATCAAAAAAAGTTTAGTCGAGCAGACACCTTCTGCTCTCGGTTCATACTTACGTTATGACGTTCATGCGAAACACCATTCACTCTACAATACACCACCTACGTATAGTATTTATTTAACGAAACTCGTTCTCGAATGGATAAAACAAGAGGGCGGATTACAGACAATCACGGCACGCAACCGTGCTCAAGCCGCCTCGCTTTATGATGCGCTCGACCACTCCAACCTGTTTTCGAATCAAGTCGCTCACGCAGATCGAAGTTTGATGAACATCCCGTTTTCGACGGGACAACAAGCCTTAGACGATGCCTTTATCGCATACGCCGAACGACACGGCTTAGTGAACCTACAAGGACATCGTTCTGTCGGCGGTATGCGGGCTAGCCTTTATAATGCGATGCCGACCACTGGTGTCGAAGCTTTACTATCCGTCTTACGTAAATTTGAACAGGGGGAACGTTAAATGTACCAAATCCAGTTGTGGAATGATTTGTCTGAAAAAGGGCTGAGTCGCTTTACGGACGATTACCACGTCCATCGCCAAGTTGAGGCACCAGATGCTTTCCTCGTTCGAAGCAAAGACTTACACGGGATGCAGTTCGCCGACTCCCTGAAGGCAGTCGCCCGTGCTGGCGTCGGTGTCAACACAATCCCGCTCGACCAACTCGCAAATCGTGGAATCCCCGTCTTTTCGACGCCCGGTGCGAATGCGAATGCCGTTAAGGAACTTGTCATCGCCAGTCTCTTTTTGACAGCCCGAAAATTGATACCGAGTATCCTTTGGACGAATAATCTACGCGGACCAGACATCCCGGAACGGATCGAAGCCAACAAGCGGCAATTTGTCGGGACAGAACTGTTAGGTAAACGAATCGGCATCGTTGGTCTCGGGGCAATCGGGGCAAATCTTGCTAATACGCTACATGAGTTGGGGATGACCGTTTCCGGTTACGATCCGCATATGTCGATTGAATCCGCTTGGCAGGTCTCAAACCAAATTCATCGGGTGACGAACCTTGAAGAACTTCTTGCGACGAGTGACTATGTCACGCTCCACCTTCCACTCGTCGATGCAACACATCATCTGCTCGACGAACGCTTGTTGTCGAAAGTAAAACAAGGTGCGACGCTACTTAATTTTTCGCGTGGTGAGTTGATTGATGAAGCTGCACTCGCGACCGTCCTGAAATCTGGTCGCCTCGCGAACTATGTCACAGACTTTCCGAATGCCTTCATTTTATCATTACCGCGGGTCATCCCTTTTCCGCATATCGGAGCATCGACCGGTGAGGCCGAAGAAAACTGCGCCATCATGGCAGTCGATCAATTGAAGACCTTTCTCGAGACAGGCAACATTCGTCATTCCGTCAATTTCCCGTCAGTCGAGCTACCGGACTCCGGTAAACGACGCTTGACGATTGCCCATCAAAACATTCCGAACATGGTCGGTCAGATTGCTTCCGTTCTCGCGACGGAGCGGATTAACATCGCGAACATGATTAACGGTAGCAAAGGGCCGATTGCCTATACGATCATCGATATCGATAACCATCTTGACGAAACGATTTCCTTGACGCAGCTCGATGCGATTCCCGGCATCTTAAAAACACGACTACTTTAAAGGAGTGATCTCATGCCAACATTCGAACCTTTCCAGGCACTACGACCACAAAGCAAATATGCAGAAACGTTCTCTTCGCTACCTTATGATGTCTTCAACCGGGCTGAAGGACGGGTCGAGGTACGCCGTCGCCCATTATCCTTCCTTCGGATCGACAAAGCTGAAGTGACGCTACCTGATCTAATCGATGAGCACGACATGCGTGTTTATCAACAAGCTGCCCTCCACTTCAAAGATGCACGCGATAGTCAAATCTTAAAACTCGACGAAGATGAATGTTATTACCTCTATCGTCTCCGTGATGGCGAGCATGTCCAAACAGGTTTTGTCGGTTGCGTGTCCGTATCTGACTACGACGACGGCTTCATCCGTAAACACGAATTTACGCGTCCTGATAAGGAGCGAGATCGCGTCCGTCAAATCGATGCGTTAGAGGCACATACCGGTCCCATCCTACTCGCCCATCAACCGGATGATGAACTCAATCGAATCGTTGCAGAACAGAGTACAAATGTCCCGCTCTATCAGTTCACCACCGAGGACGGGATTGAACATACCATTTTTAAGATTACAAATCGTTCTGACATGCTGACGATCGGGAGTCAGTTTGCTCGTCATGATGCACTGTACATCGCGGACGGACATCACCGGGCAGAAGCGGCATCAAAAGTTGCAAAATTACATCCGGACAACGATGAAGCACAACTGTTCCTCGCTGTCTCCTTCTCAAGTGACCAACTAAAGATCATGGGGTATCATCGCGCTGTCGAAGATCTTTACGGACAATCGGTCGACGAATTACTCGAACGGATCAGTCAACGCTTCACCGTGACGGTTGGTCGTGCTGAAACGACGCAAAAACACCGGTTTGAGATGTATCTTAAGCAACAATGGTATACGCTCGATTACACAGCGCAGCAGACGACTGTCAAAGACAATCTTGACGTCTCTATCCTTCAACATGAACTTTTGACACCCTTTTTAGGGATTGAAGATCCTCGGACCGATGCACGGATTCAATTCGTCGGTGGCATCCGTGGGTATGCCGGACTAGAACAACTCGTTGATCACGGGACGATGGCAGTTGCCTTTCACCTACATCCGACCGACTTGACGGATTTGATGCAAGTCGCGGATGCAAATCAAGTCATGCCGCCAAAATCGACGTGGTTCGAACCAAAACTGCGTAGCGGTTTACTGATTCATCGCTTTTTCAGCTAACGATATAAAAGGATTGGCGCAAAAATTGCGCCAATCCTTTTTCTTATCCATTCTTTACTTGTAAGATCGTCCCATGGATTGGCCCTACGTTGATTTCACCAGCCCACTCCGTTCCGTCCAGTAAGTCGACTGCACGTCCTGAAAATTCGAACCGCGTTTCTTTCTCCCCATTGTTGATGAGGATTAGATAGTCCCCATGTGGTGAGGAGCGCCGGATAACGAACTGATTTTTTTCGTCATCGATTTGCTCAAAGACATACGATGCTTCGTTTGCGAGCGCCGGATGAGCTTTTCGTAACGCAATCAATTCCGTTACGTAGCTAAGCAGTTCTGTATCTTGTTTTTCTTGATCCCACTCCATACATTTCCGGTTTGCCGGATCCTGCCCACCGCTCATACCGATCTCATCACCATAATAGATGACAGGACTTCCCGTGAAGGTTAAGAGCGATAATAAAAGCAGTCGCATCCGTTCCTTATCGCCACCCGCTCGTGTCAATGCACGTGGTGTGTCGTGCGAGCCAACTAAGTTAAACATCACCTCGTTGACGTTCATCGCGTTCCCGTTCAAGTTCCGGACGACGGCATAACTAAATTCAGAGGCTGTCGTTTCTCGTGTCGCAAAGAAGGTCAAGAACGCTTCCGTCAGTCCGTAGTTCATAACGGCATCAAACTGATCTCCAAACAACCACTCTTGCGAATCCGTCCAGCATTCTCCGACGATATAGGCTTCCGGATTTGCCGCACGTACTTCTTTTCTGAAGTCACGCCAAAAGGCATGATCGACTTCACTCGCGACATCGAGCCGCCAGCCGTCAATTCCAAACTGTTCGACCCAGTATCGCCCGACTTTCAACAGATAGGCTTTGACATCCGCATTCGCCGTGTTCAGCTTCGGCATGTTCGCTTCAAAAGCAAATACTTCATAGTTCGGCGGGTCCATCTCGAGCGGAAACGAATCAATCATGAACCAATCGGCATATTCTGAATCAGCCCCCCGTTTGATGACATCCTGGAACGTCGGGTGGTCGACACTAACATGATTAAAGACGGCGTCGAGTAATACGCGAATCCCGTTCGCATGTAACAGTTCGACCATCTCACGAAACTTCGCTTCCGTCCCGAATGCAGGATCGAGTTTCAAATAGTCAAGTGTGTCGTATTTATGATTGGAGGGTGCGGCGAAAACCGGACAGAAATAAATTCCGTTAATCCCCAAGTTTTTCAAATAACTGATGTTGTCAATCACCCCTTGAAAATCGCCACCGAAGTGATTCTCGTACGCCGGTGCTTCCGACGCCCACGGGACCGTTCCTTGTCGGTCGTTCGTAACGTCTCCATTCGCAAACCGGTCAGGGAAAATTTGATACCAGACCGTCTCTTTGACCCATGCTGGGGCATCGAATACATCGACTGCATTGATGTACGGAACGGCAAAATAATAACCGGGGTGGTCGAGCGGAATCTCGTCATACCATCCCCGTTCCGTGTAGATTGCCGTTTCCTCAGCAGTCGACAACTCAAATCCATAACGGACGCGTCTTCGACTCGGTTTTATGGCGACGAACCAATAGTCGTGCGTCGCGTCAGCACCTGTCCGCATCATCGGTGTTTGCTGCGTTTTCCAAAACTTTTCTTTATCCGGATCAAAGTTCCAGTCCCGATCCTCTTCTCGTTCTGCATCCCACTCGTATGGATCACCATGAATCAGAATAATGCGGTCGACATCCCCTTTTGCTGTCGTCAACCTGATATGGACTGTTTCTTGATCATACTTATAGACATATGGCGACATCGCCCGGTGAAAAACGGCCTGCTTATTAATAATCCGTCACTCCTTCAGAATAGCTGTAGATTTAGTTCTTGTTCCCGACTTTGTACTACTTATAAACGTTTTCCGCAAAAAGTCAGCTATTCCCTCACCATTTTGATTCAATATCTGGCTGTTTTTGATGTATACTGATAACGCAGAGGAAGCCGTCTGGTTTCCAAATCAAATCGAAGTCATGTGAAAGAGAGTGGATTCTGATGGGTCGTAAATGGAATAATATTAAAGAAAAAAAGGCATCGAAAGACAAAAACACCAGCCGGATTTATGCGAAATTTGGTCGTGAAATTTATGTTGCTGCGAAACAAGGAGAACCGGATCCCGAATCAAACCAAGCACTTAAAGTTGTTCTCGAGCGTGCGAAGACGTATAACGTGCCACGGGCAATCGTCGATCGGGCGATTGAAAAAGCAAAAGGCGGTGCGGAAGAGAACTTCGATGTTCTCCGTTATGAAGGATTCGGACCGAGCGGCTCGATGGTCATCGTCGAGACATTAACGAACAACGTCAACCGGACGGCCTCAGACGTGCGGGCTGCTTTCGGAAAAAACGGCGGCAACATGGGTGTCAGTGGTTCCGTCGCCTATATGTTTGACGCGACTGCGATTTTTGCTTTTGAAGGAAAATCGGCGGATGATGTTCTCGAGTTGATGATGGAGGCGGATATCGACGTCCGTGACATCCTGGAAGAAGAAGAAGCCGTTATCATCTACGCAGAACCCGATCAGTTCCACACGGTCCAAGAAACATTAAAAAATGCCGGTGTGACCGAATTTTCAGTAGCCGAACTCGTCATGCTCGCTCAAAACGAAGTCGCTTTATCTGAAGAAGATGTTCAGCAATTCGAAAAAATGGTCGATGCACTCGAAGATTTAGAAGATGTGCAACAGGTCTATCATAACGTTGAACTTTAAACGAAAAAAAGCAGCCGAATGGCTGCTTTTTCTTTTTTTAGCTGACGCTTGGTTTATTTACTCTTCCAATTACGCGCTACCTTATTTACAAAATACATTATGAAACGCGTTTCATGGCAAGCAAAAAAAAAGATTCTTTTTTTCAGCGTGTAGACAAACTCTTATGAAGCGTCAACATGCGATAACGAGAGACAATCCGGTCGCGCTTCCCTGTCTCGCCTCGTCTTCAAAGCGGCAATCTTCCGCGCCGCTACAGCAAAGCTGCAGGGTCGCGACCGATTGCTTTTCGCGGTTCTAAGCGATTCGAGACGGATTGCGCCTAAACCGTCTGCATGACTGGATTTCCGTCATAGTGTTACCTAAAAAGCGTCACGTTTCGTTGACTCCTGCGGGGAAAAGTACGTTTTTAACGCACTTTTAGAGGCAGGCAAGACCCTGCTTCTTGTCCGTTAGGATCAAGGAGCAACGGCTTGCGCCTCGCCCGAGGAAAGCAACGAAAAAAGACGCTTGATCTCCCGACGGCACTTTGTCTACAGCCTGAAAAAAAAGATTCTTTTTTTATGTTTAGTTCTGCAATTTAATGGGAAAATTATTAATCGGAACGGTTAATCTTTGGGATAGCCCGTTTGTTTTGTAAGAGAAGAAGGAGGAACAATCATGTCATATCCAGTCATTGAAACTTTTAAACACATCGTCAACGAGGCTACTCGCTTTAATCGGGTCGACTTTGGTGGTTACGATATTTATATGCAGACGAACGACGGTCGCCTAATTACTGCCCACATCCGCTTCGACGGTGGTGGTGAAGATCAAAACGAGGCGTATTTACTCCTCGAGTCAAGCACCGGTCAACGCCGGATGACGACACTGACGTTACATCAGTTCGAACATCTTTCATCCTATACAGCCCATAGCGAACGGATTCGAGCCCTCGAAAGTACGAGTGCTTAAGTGGTTTTCTAATACATGTCAACAGCGCCTCCCATTACAGGACGCGCTGTTTTTTTACACTTCTTCGTTTTCTAGACGCTCACGTTCCGCATGTGTTTGCGGGAAACCATTCGCTTGCCACTCTGCTTTTTGGATGGAATCGAGTTGTGTTAAGCCAACTTCCGATTCGTCTTGTGTTTGATCGACACTCGGACGACGATCGAGCTCAGCTGAATCACTGATGCTTTGATTTTGTTTCGCGCATGAACGTTTGTATTGCTGGATTCCGAAAACAGACACTGCGGCTAAGCTACCTACAAACAGACTGCGCTTTAATGTAGTATTCATGATTTTGTTCCCCCTGCTTTCAATAGTAGATGACATTACTTGAATAATGTTCCCTCAATGATTGCAGATTAATCACTTTCTAACCAAGGTTAAAAAATTTTTTCAATCCTTTTCACCCGTGTTTCTACATATTTAATAATTTAATCTAAAAACACTGGTCTCCTTTGCTTCATGAGGGTTCTAGTCATGCAGAGACGGCAAATGTACGCTATACTTTTAACAGGTGCTCAATCATAAAATCGAATGAATATGGCTGAGAGGACAAGTCCCAAGCAGAACGAACGCTTGCGTACGAAGTCCTTCTTTCATTTATTCGGTTCATTTCAAAGGAGGGAATCTTGTGTCATTGCTTCATTTGGCCATCTTGTTGCCATTACTTGCTAGTATCTTCATCCCATTCTTGTACAAACAGTTTCGCTCCGTGCATACGGGATGGTTCGTCTTGCTCGTCCCTCTTTCGCTCGTTCTTTACTTTAGTCAATACATCAGTCAGACGATGGCTGGGGAGACTGTCACGCAGTCGATGCAGTGGATCCCGTCACTCGGAATCAACTTCGTCGCTTACATCGATGGTCTCGGACTATTGTTCGCCCTGTTGATCACAGGAATCGGGACGCTCGTCGTTCTCTATTCCGTCTATTATCTCGATGCAAAAAAAGAGGCATTGCATAATTTTTATGTCTACTTGCTCCTTTTCATGACGGCGATGCTCGGAATCGTCCTCTCTGACAACATGATCGTCATGTACATGTTCTGGGAGATGACTTCGATTTCTTCATTCCTATTGATCGGGTATTGGTATGAACGGGAACGTTCCCGCTACGGTGCTCAAAAATCAATGTTGATCACCGTCTTTGGTGGACTTTCAATGCTCGGTGGGATCTCGATTCTTTCGTTACTATCCGGCTCGTTCAGTATCCGGGAGTCCCTCAGTACGCTCAGTACGTACAATGATGATCCGATGTTTCTTGTTGCACTCGTCCTCTTTTTATTGGCAGCCTTTACGAAATCGGCTCAATTCCCGTTTCATATTTGGTTACCGGATGCGATGGAAGCGCCGACACCGGTCAGTGCCTACCTTCACTCGGCAACGATGGTCAAAGCCGGTCTCTATCTCGTCGCTCGGATGAGTCCGATTTTCGCCGAGACGCCACTTTGGTTCTATCTTGTCTCTGGCGTCGGAATGTTCACGCTATTCTGGGGATCTCTCAACGCTGTCAAACAAGTCGATTTAAAAGCAATATTAGCTTACTCGACGATTTCTCAGCTCGGTCTCATCATGTCGCTCCTCGGTTTAGGGGCCGCTGCTTTGCAGGTCGAGGCACTGCCTGACAGTTTATATACGATCGCGACCGTCGCGGCCGTCTTCCACTTGATTAATCACGCGACCTTTAAAGGAAGCTTGTTCATGATGGCGGGAATCGTTGACCACGAAACCGGAACACGCGATTTACGTAAGCTCGGTGGTCTATCACAATTGATGCCGGTCACGTTTACAATTGCGATGATTGGAACGTTGTCGATGGCAGGTGTCCCACCATTCAACGGCTTCCTAAGTAAAGAGATGTTCTTGACTGGAGTCAACGAAGTATCTGAATCCGGCTTATTCCATCTCGAAACGTTCGGCTTCTTATTCCCACTTTTCGCCGTCGTCGGAAGTATCTTTACATTTGTTTATAGTTTACTGATCGTCTACCGGACGTTCCTTGGACCAAAACAGCATGATCAGTTACCAAAAAAACCACACGAAGCACCAATCGGGATGTTGATCTCACCTATCATTTTGGCTTCACTCGTCATCTTGATCGGTCTTTTCCCGAATATGTTGTCGGAAACGATCATCCGTCCGGCAACCGAAGCGATCTTACCGCAGGTCCTAGCTGCTGGTGGTGAAATTGATGTCCACATCAAGCTTTGGCACGGATTGAATCTTGAACTTCTCTTCACCGTCATCATCATTACGGTCGGGTTCATCTTGTTCAAGACCTTCCCGAAATGGCAGTCACTCTATAATCGGATGCCGAAAAGTTTCTCGCTGAACCATCAATACGATGGCTTGTTACGCCGCGGTGAAAAAGTTTCGACGGCGATTCACGATGCGGTCATGACCGGATATATGCGATCTTATCTCGTTTATATTTTCGGATTCATTGTCCTCCTCGTGTTATCGAGCCTATTTTTCTTCGATGCCTTTGCCTTCGACGTCGATCCCTTAAGCTCGATTTCCGCTTACGAAATCATCTTAGTGCTTGTCCTCGTCAGCAGTGCGCTTTCGATCACGTTCGCTCGGTCGCGTTTGACATCAATCATCTTGCTTGGTGTTGCCGGTTATTCGGTCGCTTTGTTCTTCGTCTTGTTCCGGGCACCGGATCTCGCTTTGACACAACTGGTCATCGAGACGGTTTCTGTCGCACTGTTCCTGCTAGTGTTCTACCACATGCCGGAAATCAGTCGTAAAGAAGAACGGATTAAGTTTAAACTAGGAAATGCTGCGATTTCAGTATTGGTTGGTCTCAGCGTGACGCTCGTTGCCCTGTCATCGCTTAGCCAACGCTCGTTTGCCTCAATTGCTAAATACTATATTGATAACGTGTATGAATTGGCGGCTGGTGGTAATATGGTCAACGTCATCCTCGTTGATTTCCGCGGTTTTGATACACTGTTCGAAATCAGCGTGCTTGCCATTGCTGGTCTTGGCATCTACGCGATGATTCACTTCAGAAAGACAGGAGGCATCGACAAATGAAAAAACCAATGAAAAAGAATACGAATGACGTCATTCTAGAGTCGGCGACGACGTTCATCACCTTCATTATTTTCTTGTTTGCCGTCTACCTGTTCTTCGCTGGACACTATACGCCAGGTGGCGGATTCATCGGTGGACTAGTCACTGCATCTGCTCTCGTGTTGATTTTGCTTGCCTTCGACATTAAGACGCTTCGGCAAATCCTGCCGTTCGACTACAAGATGGTGACAGCCGTCGGGATGTTGATCGCCGTTTTAACGGCGTCCGGTGCCTTACTGTTTAATGTACCGTTCTTCACCCATGCCCACGGGTACTTTGATTTACCATTGTTCGGAAAAACGTCTTTGCATACGGCCATGCTATTTGACCTCGGTGTCTACTTCGTCGTCGTCGGCGTCACGATGACGATCATTCAAACGATTGGGGAGAGTGATTAACAGATGGAGATTATCATGGCGATAGCTGCAGGCATCTTGACGATGTGTGCCGTCTATCTCATTCTTTCAAAAAGTATTTTACGCATCATCATCGGAACCGGCTTACTCAGTCACGCTGCCCACTTACTCGTCATGACGATGGGTGGACTGAAGACTGGTGCTGCGCCTGTCCTTGAAGACGGAGTGACGAAATATACCGACCCACTCCCGCAAGCGCTTGTCTTGACCGCAATCGTCATTAGTTTCGGGGTAACAGCATTTTTCCTCGTTCTTGCCTACCGAGCGTATCAAGAGCTTGGGACCGATAATATCGAGGAAATGAAAGGAACCGATACGAATGATTAATTTACCGCTATTACCGATTTTAATTCCACTGCTGACTGGTGTCTTGTTGATGTTTTTCACGAAACGTCTGTGGATGCAACGTATCGTGTCCTTCTTGTCGACGCTGTTGACGATTGGTGTCTCGCTTTACCTCGTCTCTCAAGTCAAGGCAAACGGGATTTTGACAGTCACACTCGGCAGTTGGCCGGCACCGTTCGGCATCACACTCGTTTCAGATATGTTGTCCGCCTTACTCGTTTTGACGACGAGCGTGCTCGTTTTCTTCGTCATTTGGTATTCGATGACGTATCTGTCGGAGCAACATCAACGTTTTTATTACTACATCGCCGTTCAGTTTTTGCTCGTCGGTGTCAATGGCGCCTTTACGACCGGTGATATTTTTAACATGTTCGTCTTCTTTGAAGTCTTCTTGATTTCATCATATGTCCTGATTGTGCTCGGTGGTAAACCGGCGCAGTTACGCGAATCGTTGAAGTATCTGTTGGTCAATGTCATTTCATCTGCTTTGTTCGTCATGACGGTCGCTTTTTTATATGGCATCATCGGCACGCTTAATATGGCAGATATCTCGCAAAAGATTTCTGAAATCAATCAGCCCGGAATCTTGAGTGTCATCGCGATTTTATTTTTAGTCGTCTTCGGCTTAAAAGGAGCGATTTTCCCGCTTTATTTTTGGTTACCTGGCTCGTACCAAGTGCCACCGACACCCGTCCTCGCCTTGTTCGGCGCTCTCTTGACGAAAGTCGGTGTCTATGGCATCTTGCGGACGTATAGTTTGTTCTTTTCGAACGAAATCGGGATCATCCACTCGCTTCTTGGTGGACTGGCACTGGCGACCATCATCATCGGTGTCATCGGCGCCCTCGCGACAAAAGATGCGAAACAAATCTTAATCTACAACATCATTGTTGCCGTCGGCGTCATTCTTTACGGCGTTTCCGTCATGACTCGTCAGTCGCTCGAAGGAGCCGTCTTCTACCTGCTACATGATATGTTAATTAAAGCAGCTCTCTTCTTGCTCGTCGGTATCATGATCGGAATTGCCGGCTCGAGCCGTTTGAAAAGCATGGGCGGGATGATTAAAGCCTATCCGTTGCTCGGTTGGACGTATTTCATCGCTGCCTTGTCCTTGGCTGGTATCCCACCGTTCAGCGGGTTCATTGGTAAACTATTGATCGTCCGTGGCGGGATTGAAGCGGGTGACCTCGTCGGACCGTTCATCGTTCTTGCGTCAAGTTTGCTTGTCCTCTATTCCGTCATGCAAATCTTCATTCGCGGATTTTGGGGCACACCGAAGACGTATACGGGTTCACGACGTCACCTCGTCAAACAATTGCTCGCTCCATCAATTCTTTTAGTAATGATTACCGTCGCCTATGGGGTCGGGGCAGAAGCCGTTCGTCCATTCATCACTCAAGCCGTTGATCCGCTCGTCGATCCATCACTTTATATTCAAGCTGTACTGAAGGAGGGCTAATCGATGCCATTTCAATTAATGCTCAATGCTTTTTTAGCCGTCTTATGGATGTTTCTATCGAACTCCTTCACGACTTCGTCATTCATCGTCGGTTATCTGCTCGGGTTGATTGCGATGTTCGCGATGCGTCGTGGTTTCAGTAGTCGGTTTTATCTCGGTCCGGTCATCGCTCTAGTTCGCCTCTCGATTCGGTTTCTTTACGAATTGGTCGTTGCGAATATCGAAGTTTTGGCCGTCATCTTAAAACCGCGACTCGATATTCAGCCTGGTATCTTTGCGTACGAGACGACGTTAAAGAAAAACTGGGAGATTACGTTACTTTCTATGTTAATTACGTTGACACCCGGAACACTCGTCGTCGATATCTCAGATGATAATAAAACACTGTATATCCACGCGCTTCATATGCCAGAAGCGGATGAAGCTGTCGCTGCCATCCGGAATAGTTTTGAAAAAGCGATTTTGGAGGTGAGTCGATAATGTTCGAAATGCTGATCTATATCGCACTCGGAGGCGTTTTCATTTCCATGATTGGTTTGTTTTACCGCGTCATCAAAGGACCCTCGATTGCTGATCGCGTCATCGCACTTGATTCAATCGGCATCAGTTTAATCTCCATCGTCGGTTTAGTATCCGTTCTCTTACGGACAAGTGACTATTTAGAAGTCATCTTGTTAATCGGGATTTTAGCTTTCATCGGGACAGTCGCCTTCTCGAAATTCATTGAGAAAGGAGAGATCATCGAACGTGATCGCAATAAATGAAATCTTCGTAGTCGCCTTTGCTTTAATTGGAGCCTTTTTCAGCATCGTCGCGGCTCTCGGGCTGATTCGTCTACCCGATATCTATACGCGCGCACACGCAGCCTCTAAGAGCGCCACACTCGGCGTCATGAGTATTCTAATCAGCGTCATCATTTTCTTCGTGACAGAAGAAGGACTCTTTTCATCACGAACATTTTTAGGTATCTTGTTCGTCCTGACGACAGCACCAATCGGAAGTCATTTAATCGCCCGTGCTGCCTACTACAGTGACGTTCCCTTATGGAAAGGATCCGTTCAAGACGACCTCTCGAAAAACAAAGAACATGTCATGCCCAAAAAACGCGTCAATCGTGATAATTGATGCTCGTGAATTCAACATAAAAAGGACATCATCCTCCGAATTTTTACGGAAGATGATGTCCTTTTTCGTGAACGTCGTCACGGGTTTACGATTGAATTGATGTCGTTTCTGTTGCAAATAAAAAGGTTAGCTCCTCTTTATTTTCAACGAGCTCTGCTAACGTATGCTGTTCAAGTTCTTTCAAAAAGGCGCGTAAGGCGCGTCCAAGAATCCCTTTTAAGTGACAATTCGGCTCAATGATGCACCGGCCTTCTTCAGAAAAACATTCAACGATTTCCATCGGTTCCATCTCACGTACGACTTGTCCGATATTGATGTTTGCTGGATCCTTTATCAATCGTAATCCACCTGTCCGTCCACGCGTCGATTCCACGTAACCGAGTTTCGTCAACTGTTGCGTGACTTTCATCAAATGATTCGCTGAAATTCCATAATGGCTCGCGATCATCGGCATCGGCGTAATTCTATCTCGGTGAACACCGAGATAGATCAGGACCCGTAATCCATAATCCGTATATTGTGTGATGCGCATCCAACCCGTCCTTTCTCAAGCGTCTTAAAACAATTTTAATTCATCCGAATTTTCTATGCCTAGCGTACCATTTTTTAGATAGAATCTGAAAATCAAATGTCCGATTTAAATTTTTCCATCTCACGCGTTTCGGCGAATAAACCGTTTTTTCATACAAGCATACGTAAGCACATCGCTCTTGGATCGTTTTTTTATGAATGATAAAAAAAATCAGCTACCTCCTTCCATAATGGGAGACAACTGATTTTTCTTGTATTCATTTATTTTTTTTATTCAGAGCGTGCAACACTTCATTAAATCGATCGGCATAGTTCGTAAAGACACCCGTCACCCCGTAATCAAGCATCCGCTCCATGTCGACTTTTTCGTTGACTGTATAGGGGTGGAGCAATAACCCACGCTCGCGGATCATCGCTGTATTTTCCCGCGTCAATCCTTTAAAGGACGGTCCGAGTCCGACTGCGTACGTCTGTAGCTCGTCGAGTGCCTCAGGCGTCATCGCTTTGACCGTCGCCGCGTCCATCAATTGAACGAGCGGAAGACGTGCATCCAGCTGTTTGACTTTCAACAAACTTTCTTGACTGAATGATTGAATCATAACTTGCCCCGGTTTGACGTGATCGCTTGATAGACCATGACGTTGTAACGTTTTCAGTAATTTTTCTTCCATGCCCGGGTAAACTTCAGGTGATTTTGTTTCAATATAATAGTTCGCATGTTTGCCATACGTATCAAAAATCTCATCGAGTGTCGGAACTTGCAGTCCCTTATATTCAGCCTTCGCATATTCAGGGTTCGCCGTATTAAACCAGCTTCCTGCATCAAGTCGCTTGATTTCTGCTAACGTCTTGTCTTTGACGGCACCTGTTCCGTTTGTCGTCCGGTCGACCGTCTCATCGTGCATCGCAATCAGCTTACCATCTTTCGTCATCTGTAAATCGATTTCGATGTAGTCGGCTTTTAATTTTTTATGACTTAATTGGTATGCAGTCATTGTATGTTCTGGTGCATAACCAGAAGCACCGCGGTGGGCGATGTTGACGACTCGATCCGGATCGAGTAACCCGTGTTTCTGTTGATGTGCCGAAGCATCGATGATTCCAAAACTTGTTGCAACGATTGCTCCTGTAAGTACGGTAACGCCAATCTGTTTCATCATGTTGTATTTCCCCCTTGAAAGTAACTTACAGACTGAATCTTACGCTGTGACTGTGAAGGAAACATGGAGTGCGGGTGAAGAAGTTTTTAGAAACGATGACAACGATGTAACACTAAAAAACAATATCTCTGTCAATTATTAAGCGCACTTCTAATCGTGCTCTTCTTGTATGGTACACTTTGAATAGGGAATTATTCCCTGTAACTTCAACATCACTCAAGGAGGGCTCCAGTATGAAAGCAGCAGTATGGTACGGGCGAAAAGACTTACGAGTAGAAGAAGTTGAATTAGCAGAAATGAAAGACAACGAAGTTCAAGTAAGGGTCGCATGGGCTGGGATTTGCGGAAGTGACTTGCATGAGTATGAAGAGGGTCCCGTTTTCATGCCTAGTCAAACAGAAGATATGTTGACGGGTCAGAAGACTCCATTAACCATGGGACATGAGTTCGCTGGAGTAGTCGAAAAAGTCGGCGCACAAGTCTCTGGAATCAATCCAGGTGACCGTGTTGCGATTAATCCGACTTTGACACACGGCAACAAACATGAAGATGTAGATATATATGATGGGTTCAGTTTTATTGGATTACATGGAAATGGCGGATTTACTCGGTTTGCGAACGTCCCACAAGATAACGTGTATATCTTGCCTAAATCGTTATCCCTTCAAGATGGCGCTTTAGTAGAACCGATGGCCGTTGCCGTGCAAGCTGTGAAAGAATCTGGTTTACAATTTGGTAATACAGTTGCAGTATTTGGAGCTGGTCCGATTGGTTTAGTAACGATCGTAGCTGCAAAAGCTGCTGGAGCAAGCAGAATCATTGCTCTTGACCTTTCAGAAACTCGTCTAGAAAAAGCGAAAGAGATGGGGGCAACAGATACAATTAATCCAGGTGAAGTAGATGCAATCGAAGCGATTAAGCACTTAGAAAAAGAAGGTGTCGCTATTACTTTTGAAGTAGCAGGAGTTGGTCCCACTTTCAAACAGGCGATTGATGCGACAAAAGCGAGAGGCACTATGGTGATCGTCTCGATCTTTGCAGGTCCTATCGAATGGAATCCGATGCAACTGACCGGAAGTGGCGTTAAAATCACTTCAACCATCGCTTACTCTCCAACTACTTTCCAACAAACCGTCGATTTGATGGGGACAGGTCAACTTAAACCACAAGGTATAGTGACGGATCAGATTCAATTAGAAGAGATTGTCGAAAAAGGGTTCGAGACCTTAAGCAATGACAAGTCTCAAGCTAAAATCCTAGTTGAACTGAGCGGCGAGCTGTGAAATGTTCGAACCCCATGCGAGACCCTGCTCCTCGTGTCTGAGGGCAGTACGGGAAGAATGAATCTTTCTTCGGATGACATGATTTAGTATAAAAAACAGGCATTCCCCTATTCCCTAGGAGAATGCCTGTTATTTTTAAGATTTACGCTTCAAAAATCAACGACTCTGGGTCTTCAAGTAAGTCTTTGATGTGTTTCAAGAACGTCACGGCTTCTTTTCCGTCAACGATCCGGTGATCGTATGAAAGTGCGACATACATCATCGGACGGTTTGCCATCCGTTCTGCATCGATTGCGACAGGACGTAAGTTGATCGCATGCATCCCGAGAATCGCAACTTGTGGACCGTTCAAGATTGGTGTCGACATCAATGAACCGAATGTCCCACCATTCGTGATCGTAAACGTCCCACCTGTTAAATCAGACAATCCTAATTTATTATCGCGTGCTTTAACAGCCAGACTGATGATATCTTTTTCAATCTCACCAAAGTTCTTTTTGTCCGCGTCACGAACGACTGGCACGACAAGCCCGTCTGGCGCAGACACGGCGATTCCGATATCATAGAATTTTTTAAGAACGATTTCGTCGCCTTGGATTTCAGCATTCAAGTACGGCATTTTTTTCAATGCTGCGACGGCTGCTTTCGTAAAGAAGGACATGAAACCAAGTTTGACATCGTTGTCTTTGACGAATTTTTCTTGACGCCGTTTCCGTAATGCCATCACGGCCGACATATCGATTTCGTTGAATGTCGTCAACATCGCTGCCGTCTGTTGCACTTCGACGAGACGGTTGGCAATCGTCTTACGACGACGTGACATTTTAATCCGTTCTTCCGGTTTACCTGGAGCTGCTTGTGCTGGTGCTTTCGGTGCCGGTGTTGCTTGTTTTTCCTGAACAGGTGCTTGTTCGCGTGGTGAAACTTCGAACGTCGCAACGTCTTGGACACGAATCCGACCGAGCGGGTCTTGTGTCGCCACTTGCGCGAGATCAATCCCTTTTTCCCGTGCCAATTTCCGAGCCGCCGGAGAAGCGATCGGACGATCAGCCGCTGACGTTTTTTCAGTTGCTGCGACTGCGACCGGTTGTTCTTTTTCAGGTTGCTTCGCTTCTTCTTGTTTCGGTTCTGCCTTCGGCGCTTCTGCTTGTTTCGGCGCTTCGGCTTCTCCGCCAACCGTGATGATGGCGATTGTTTCCCCGACACGTACCGTATCCCCTTCTGCTGCCATCACTTCTGATAATGTTCCCGCTTCGTCTGACGGTACTTCGATGTTTACTTTGTCCGTTTCCAGTTCAACGATTGCTTCCCCTTTTTCTACGTGATCGCCCGGTTGTTTCAACCATGAAGCGACCGTCCCCTCTGTAATTGATTCGGCAAGTTCTGGTACTTTGATTTCCATCGTTTTTGTCCCCCTATGACTATGGTTCAATCTCTGCTAAATCGCTTTCGTTACGCGTTCGTATTCGACGCTTCTTGTTCGTTCTCCGTCCGTGCTGCTGTCCGAGTCAACGCATCATGAATGATACGCGCTTGTTCGACTTTGTGACCGGTCGGATCTCCTTCAGCCGTACTCGACCGGCGTCTACGACCGATATAACGGACTTGTGTGATCCCGTTAGGTGCGATGGACTCAAGACGTGGTTCGATATAAGACCACGCGCCCATGTTTTTCGGTTCTTCTTGGACCCAAACGATTTCTGTCACATTCGGATAACGCGCGACTAACGCTTTCAACTGTTTCGCCGGGAACGGATAGATTTCCTCGACGCGGACGATATGCAGCCAGTCATACGACTCGTCCGACTTCGCGAGTGCATCCGCTAAATCAATCGCGACTTTACCCGTTGCGAACACAAGACGTTCGACGCGTTCCGGTGATTGACCTAACCCCTCTTGTTCGACGATTCGCTTGAACGAACCCGACGTCAATTCCGACAAGTCCGATGTCGCAAGCGGATGACGAAGTAAACTTTTCGGCGTCATCACGACGAGCGGACGGACTTCGTCTTTGCCGAGAATGGCGGCTTGACGACGCAACAAGTGGAAATACTGCGCTGCGCTCGTGACGTTCGCGACGGTCCAGTTCTTCTCACCGGATAATGTCAAGAAACGTTCCAAGCGACCACTCGAGTGTTCTGGACCTTGCCCTTCGTACCCATGTGGCAAGAGCATGACAAGACCTGATGTTTGACCCCACTTCGCGCGGCTTGCCGTGATGAATTGATCAAAGATGACTTGCCCCGAGTTTGCAAAGTCACCGTATTGCGCTTCCCACAAGACAAGTGTCTCTGGTGCAAAGACGTTATACCCATATTCAAACCCGAGTACGCCAGCTTCCGATAACGGACTGTTATAGACGGCGAATGATGCTTGCGCTGACTCTAACTCGTGCATCGGTGAGAATGATTTCCCTGTTTTCACATCATTCAAGTTAATGTTCCGTTGTGCAAACGTTCCTCGCTCCGAATCTTGACCACTGAGACGGATTGGTGTACCGTCTGACAAAATCGAAGCAAAGGCAAGCGTTTCGGCATGTCCCCAGTCAATTCCCTTGTTCGTCGTTAAAGCATCCGTCCGCCGTTTTAAAACTTTTTCAAGCTTATGGAAGACCGTGAACCCACTCGGCCATGCGAGTAGCTGGTCATTGTAATGAATCAATTTGTCCTTCTCGACCCCCGTCTCAATCGACGGAACCCCTTTGAATACGACATCCGGCATGATGCCCCCGTATTCTTTTTCGACGTTTGGTACTTTTTCGCGCGCCGCTTTCATCACATCACTAATCTCAGCTTCGATCGTTTTGACTTCCTCTTGCGATACTTCCCCGCGTTCGACAAGATCTTTTGCATAGAGGACACGCGCTGTGTCATGTTTATGGATCAACTCATACAGGACCGGGTTCGTATTCATCGGCTCATCCATCTCATTGTGACCAAATCGGCGATATCCAATCAAATCAATCAAGACGTCTTTGTTGAACTTCGCACGGTATTCGCTTGCTAAGAGCGCGACTGCTAAACAGGTTTCCGGCTGATCCGCATTGACGTGGAAGATCGGAATCTCATAACCTTTCGCTAAGTCACTCGAATAACGTGTCGACCGTGAATCGGTTGGCTCTGTCGTGAAGCCAATCGTGTTGTTGGCGATGATATGAATCGTACCGCCCGTGTTGTATCCCTTCAAGTTCGTCATGTTCAACGTCTCTGCGACGATTCCTTGACCAGGGAAGGCAGCATCACCATGAATTAAAATTGCGGCTGCTTTATTTTGACTTTGCGTCGGCATCCCCTTGCCGGAACGATCGTCTTGCGCCGCCCGTGTGAATCCTTCGACGACAGGATCGACGAACTCGAGGTGTGATGGGTTGTTCGCAAGTGTCACGTGGACGTTCGTCGATTGTTGTTCCATTTTGCGATTGAGCCCGAGGTGATACTTAACATCGCCTGTCCAACCATACGTAATTCCGATTGACCCTTCTGACGGGACAAGGTCATGATTTGGCGCGTGCTGGAACTCTGCGAAAATCATTTCGTACGGTTTCCCGAGCACGTGAGCGAGCACGTTCAAGCGTCCACGGTGAGCCATCCCGATATTGATCGTTTCTGAACCGTTCGCAATCAAGTGACCGATAATCGTATCAAGCAATGGAACCATCGCGTCGAGTCCTTCGATTGAAAAACGTTTTTGTCCGACATATGTTTTATGAAGAAACTTCTCGAATAACTCTGTTTCAGCTAGTCGTTTGAACAATTGTTTCTTTTGGTCACGCGTCAGTTTCGCCGTCAATGCGCCTTGTTCGACTTTTTGACGTAACCATTTCTTTTCGTCTAAATCATCAACATGTTGGAGTTCGACTGCCGCCGCTCCCGTGTATTGCGCTTTTAAATGCTCGATCGCTTCGAATGCGTCCGAAAGACCTGCAGGTGGATCTGGACAAACGAGTGAGACCGGCATCGTCCGTAAATCTGCCTCCGTTAATCCGAACTGCTCTAATTCAAGCAATTCGTTCTCACGCGGATGATCTTTCAACGGATAAATATCTGCCGCAAGGTGACCCTTCGCCCGAATGCGTTCCGCGAGACGATGCGCCGCTAAATATTTTTCGAAATCCCCTGTTTCTACGTGCACTGGTGTGACGGTTTCTGTGACCGGAGCACCATGTGTCTCAAAATAAACACGCGTCTCTTCGTCAATCGAAGAAGCATCTTCTAAAAATCGTTCATACATCTCGATGATGTACCCAAGGTTCGGTCCATAAAATTCTTGTTGCTCCTGTTCCCGGCTTGCCATGTACGGTTCCCCCCGTTTCATTCTTTCACCCTTTGAGCTGCTCAACACAGCCCGTTCCAAGCTCTCTACCTGTTAGCGCTTTCAAATATAATGGCATAAAAAATCGACAGTGGCACGTCCTCTATGAATAAGTAGGATGACCACGTTTGAAGGCGTTTATCAAAATCAGGCGAGAATACTCCCACCTCTAAGCGTCTCAGGGCGAAGCCCAGCGAAGGTGGGAGATGAATCGCCTTCGGGCAAGACGTGCCTTGAGACACGTCAATTGCACGACATTCTTGGTTTAAAAACACTCAAAATCAGGAATAAAATCGATGTCATGTTCTTTGAAAACTGAAGAGATAGGGTTGTGACAGGGAGTTCGTCTGTCACGTAAAATCTTCAACGTTCACCTTGCGGATGACCGAAGTAGCGAAAACCAAGCAAAGTAGGCATCCGCGTAAAAGAAACTGACAAGATTAACTCTCAACCGTCGGGACGACGGGGTTAGCCTGATAAAGTTTCGACCGATAAGTCGGATAACTCAGGAATCTTTCACCTCTTAGCATAGCGTAGGTGGAGGTAGTTCAAACCAAAGTGTTTGCCTTAGTTATTATCTTACTACTTCTGAGCCCTCAGTGCGTTTCGAATTCCCAATTTCTCTGTGGTAAATGTATAAGTTTTTCTTATGATGTCATCTTCAGTAATTTATGATACAAGCATTTCTTTTTTATCCCATGACAAAGAACACAAGTATCCCCGTTAGAGACACTTGTGTTCTGTATTCATAAGACTTTACTTAAAAAAGATTGGGTCCGTTCATGTTGCGGAGAATCAAACAGTTCACTCGGAACATTCTCTTCGACGATATAGCCGCCGTCCATAAAGAGTACGCGATCCCCGACCTCACGGGCGAAGCCCATTTCATGTGTCACGACAATCATCGTCATCCCTTCGATTGCCAATTGTTTCATGACTTCAAGGACATCCCCGACCATCTCCGGATCAAGTGCCGATGTCGGTTCGTCGAACAACATGATTTTCGGATTCATCGCGAGTGCACGGGCAATCGCGACCCGTTGTTTCTGACCTCCCGAGAGTTCACCAGGATAGTTGTCCGCTTTTTCGCGGAGCCCTACCTTATCAAGTAATGCAAGCGCACGTTCCTTTGCTTGTCCCTTTTCCGTTTTACGGACTTTAATCGGTGCGAGCATGACATTATCTAAAACCGTCTTATGCGGAAAGAGATTAAAGTGTTGAAAGACCATCCCGACTTCTTCTCGGACTTTATTGATGTCGACTTTCGGGTCCGTGATATTGTGCTTATCGATGATGACTGTCCCACCTGTAATGTCTTCCAGACGATTCAGACAACGAAGAAACGTACTTTTCCCGGAACCAGATGGCCCAATGACGCAAACGACTTCTTTCTCTTCTACTTCAACGGAGATATCCTTTAAGACTTCATTTTTTCCGAATGACTTTTTTAAGTTATCTACTTGAATGATACTCATCGTAGCGTAAACCTCCGTTCCAAGAATTTCGCTAACATCGACAGCAAATAGATGATGACGAAATACATTAAGCCGACGACGGACCAAACGATGAACGGTTCAAACGTCGTCGCTTGCTGGACTTGTCCTTGTTGCGTCAAATCGGCGATGCCGATAATCGAGAGCAACGAAGTATCCTTTAAACTAATGATTGATTGGTTCGTGATGGTCGGCAACATTCTCCGAAAAGCTTGCGGTAAAATGATTTGGACCATCGTTTGACGGCCCGTCATCCCGAGCGATCGTGCGGCTTCAGTTTGACCTTTGTCAATCGACTGGATGCCGGCCCGGATGATTTCTGCAAAATAGGCCCCTGCATTGATCGCGACCGTCAAAATCCCCGCGTACATCCGGTCCATCGATAACCATTCGAGCGAGTTCAAACCAAAATAAATGAAGAACAGTTGAACGATGAACGGTGTCCCACGGATTACATCGATATAAATGATCGCGATCCCATTTAAAATTTTTAATGGAGACAAGCGCATCAAGGCAACGATGAGACCAATCAAGAATCCTGCGATGACGGCGATGATAAAGATATATAAGGTGACTTGTAACCCATCTAAGAAAAACGGAAATGCAGCTTTTGCTACTTCCATCAGCAGCTCAACTCCCTCATCCTTCACTCAATCTGGTGATTATTTTAAATAACGATCAACGATTTTGTCGTACTCGCCACTGTCTTTTAAATTTGCTAAACCTGTGTTGATTTTTTTCATCAAGTCTTCGTTTTCCCCTTTAAGGACGGCAATCCCGTAATTATCTCCATTTAAACGGTCTCCCACGAGTTTCAGACCAAGGTTTTGTTGTTTATTGGCATACGAGATGACTGGATAGTCTTCAATCAAGGCTGCTGCATTCCCATTTTTGACTTCCTGGAACATCGCTGGACTATCATTGAATTGTGTGACTTTAATGCCTAGCTTATCCGCGTTATCTGTTGCATACTTTGCCCCTGTCGTCCCTTTTTTAACTGCCACCCGTTCCCCTTTTAAATCATCAACCGACTTGATGTCATCATTGTTGTCTTTGACGACAAGAATCAGTCCGGCTTCAAAGTACGGGTCAGAGAAGGTGACGACTTTTTCACGTTCCGGTGTGATACTCATTCCGGCAATCGCGATGTCAAGTTGATCCGCCTGCAGCGCAGGAATGATTCCGCTAAAGTCCATCGCTTCAAATTCAATCTTGAAGTTTTGATCGTCTGCAATCGCTTGAATCAAATCGATATCGATTCCTTTGTACGTATCCCCGTCCTTGTACTCGAATGGTGGATAGGTGACGTCGATCCCGACTTTGTACGTTTTGTCCTCTGACGATGAATCATCATTTGAACCGATGCTACACGCACTTAATACAAACAGACAGCCCATCAATAAAAATAAGATAGAAAAACGTTTATTCATCCTTTTTACCCCCTTCTTTTGAAGGCACGGCCCTCTACTAAGATATTTCCCTTAATAGTGGTCCCTTTGAAACGTCTTTTCGATAAAAAAACTGAATTAAATGAAAAAACTGAATTTTTAACGCGGTAAACGTATCACGATATTAGGTCTTCCATTATTTTCACAGTACAACTTTTCAACCAATGGATAGATGCATTGAAAGTCCGTCACCTGATCGACCTTGCGGACCAAGGGATCCGCAGGAACCAATTATTCGAGTGTGATTCAGAACGATGGTGTTGATTTCGTTTTCCCATCATAGGAAACCCTCCTTCGTGGTATGTTTCTTTTATAATATGAAGGAAAGCTAAATAAGCCTCGATTTCCAATCTAATCGCTTCCTAGTGGAAAGCAAACAGGAGCGACCCTGCCGTGAAGCGAAGCGGCGCGATGTTTGCCACCGGAAGACGATTAGGAAGGAAAAAGAGTACAAAAAAAAGATGGAAAGTCACATGCAAGTGACCTTCCATCTAGTTTGTCTACAGTCTGTGACCTACTAACAGGTCTTCAACTTATGAAAATGCCGCCGAGAGGACTTGAACCTCCACAGTGTTGCCACCACTAGATTCTGAGTCTAGCGCGTCTACCAGTTCCGCCACGACGACATGACGTATATGATATTAGAATACGGAATGGACGAATTTTTGTCAATCCATTCCGCTTTTTCTTATATTTGAACGTCTCTGGCTAGCAAAACACGCCGAACGAATGCCTCGACGACTTCATCGTATCGATCGGGTGCTTCGAAATAAGCCATCGCATGTGCCGCATTCGGAATGACGACAAGTTCTTTCTCCGTCTGGCAGGCATTATACAGTTCATAGACCATCGAGGTCGGAACGAACGTATCTGCCTCCCCATGGATGAATAAGATCGGTACCGTTGCCTTTTTGACTTGTTTTAATGCTGAGGCTTCACTGAAGAAGTAACCGGCTTTTAATTTCGTCAGCACACTCGTCATCGCAAGGAACGGAAAGTGCGGCAAACGATACATCCGTTTCATTTGATACGCGAGGACTGCGTTGACTGATGTATAAGCACAGTCGGAGATGATGCCTTTGACTTGAGCAGGTAATGTTTCCCCGCTCGTCATCAAAACCGTCGCGCCCCCCATCGATACACCATGTAAAAAGACGGAAGAAGTCGTTCCAACGCGTCTGACTAAATAGTCGATCCAGCGCAGACAGTCTTGCCGGTCATGCCACCCGAAACCGATGTAGTTTCCGTCACTTTTTCCGTGACCACGATTGTCCGGCATCAACACATGAAAACCGGCTTGATGATACAGATAGGCGAATCCTGCTAAATCCGTTCCGACACCACCGTAACCATGTACGAGAATGACGACTCGATCGGACGGAACGAGTGGCGGTAAGTAATGTGCCCGAAGCGTCAATCCATCATGTGCTTGCGTCGCGACGAGTTCTAACGGTTGTTCCTTAATCCATGTCTGACCCGGTTGCATCAATCGGACCATCTCGTCACTTAAATCACGGTTGTTCGTCAAGAAGGGTTTCGGGTTCGTTGCGATCGCCATTTCGTAAAAATAATAGCTTGCTGCAAGCATCCCTGATCCAATCACGCCTAAACCAATTTTTGTACCTGTTCGCATCCAGTCCTCACTCCTCGTTGTTATAGTTCGATTTCTAGTTGAGCTGACGACTCTGGATGATCATCTTGTAAGATGTTCTGGCGCAACCGTTGTTCATGCTGCGCCTTCCGGTAAGCGAATTCGCGAATGAGCTCTTGCCCCGCAAATCCCTCTTCAACGATTTGCGATAATAATTCGGTCTCCATCTCGACCATCTCGTCCGGATTACGCATGACGAGAACTTGTCCGACTTGCGCAATCATTACTTCATCCGTCAGCCCGAGTGCATCATAAAAAGGTTCAGGTAACGTCATCCGGCGTGTTTCCGGATTGATGTAGATTCGCTTATATGCACCAAGCGATTGAAAATGTCGTGTCGCCATATGAAATCTCCTTAGTCAAATGTCATGTCAAGCCGTGAATCTTTTCCTTGAAGCGTCACCGTTGCCGTCGCTCCGTTGACGAGTGTCAATTGGGGCGGCTGATGCCCAATGTCTAAATCATAAAAAATCGGGAGTCCTGTCTCTGTAGCAATCATTTGGTAGACATCCAGTAGTGTATAGTCTTCGATTGCCTGACCTGCGCTTGTTCGACCAAACAAAATACCAGTTGCGTAATCAAACCAGCCGGCAAGATGCATCTGCATCAAGGAGCGGTGAAGATCAGTCGCGCTGGCTTCACAGGCTTCGAAGTACCAAAGAATTGGTTCACCCCCGAGGTGTTGTTCTTGAAATGCACGGACATCGCCATAAGGCGTACCGATTAAATGACGGACGGTTTCGAGGCATCCGCCTAGAAGTCGACCCGTCACCTGAGTGATGGATGGATTAAGGGTTTTCCATTCCGTCGGTTGATCGAAATGGAACATAAAGCGCTTAGGGCGGACGTCGTGATTCCAGGCTGTTTGAAACCTTGTCGACATCCACTGGGTCACGGAACCATCACGCGGTGTCGCAAGCACGCGACGCCAAGCAGCTGTCGTCTCGTCCCATTCTTCACTCCTCAACTCAAGCACGTTCGGACCATGTGCTGTCGCAATCCCCGTTTTGACGGTAATTGCGAACAAGACCGTACTCGTATCTGAATATCCGAGTAACCATTTCACCGGCAGTTCAAAAAAATCTAGATGCGATAATATATCTAAGGCACGTTCGCCACCAAACGGCGGAAGGATCGCATCGATATCTGGGTGTTGGAACATCTGCATCAATTCAGATGCCCGAACCGATGCGGTTGTACTTTGTGCTTTCTCTTGTGTCCAAACTGTCTCACCAATCACCGTCTCCATCTGCCGGTCCTCTAAACGTAACTTGGATTCTTCGAGTAAAGGATGGAGCGCATCAGGTAAGCCGGAAGATAATGCTGTTATACCAATTGTTTGCCCTGTCCAGCCGAAAAATGGATACCTCATCTTCTTCCTCCTTCAGTTAACGATTAATTTTCTAAATCGATAATTTCTGATTTTACAAATTCACCAATCTGCTCTACACGTCGACGGAATCGTTCGATTGGGACGATTCGCGCCTCGCGGTGCATCTCTTTTCCGTTTAAAAACAAAAGTAAGACAGGGGCGGTGAAAATGGATAACGCTCCTGCAATTTCGGGAACGTCCGATACATCGACACGCGCTGATCGAATTTCTGGGTGTTCCAACATGATGGGTTCGATTTGTGGGAACAAGGATTCACAGACGGAACAATTCGGGCTTGAGACGTATAAAAAACTAGCACCCGGAACCGAATACCAGGACTGCACGGCATCAATGGACGTCAATCGTGTAAACTCAGCCATCAACAAGACCTCCTTTTAAAAAATGTTGCTCTTATTATACCGCTCTTCGCATAGAGAAACCAAATTTCGTGCTAGCGTTCCCGTGACACAGCAAATGAAAAAACACCTAAAACTGCTTCGGTGACGTCTCTCACACGAAGCAATTTCAGATGTTTTAAAGGGGATCATCTAGTGTCAGTCTGAAGTGTAGCGTATTCTTCGTCCGTAAAGGCGCGGGATCGAGTTAGAAAACGTTTCCCTTCGACCCCTTCAAGCGAAAACATGCCACCGCGCCCATCGACGACATCGATGAGGAGTTGGGTGTGTTTCCAGTACGTATACTGATCTTCATGGATATAAAATGGACAGCCGCCAATCGTCCCAATCAATAAATCGTGATCTGCGAGAAATAAATCCCCCTCCGCAAAGCACATCGGTGAACTGCCATCACAACAACCACCAGATTGATGAAAGATGAGGGGCCCATGTTTTGCTCGTAACTTGTCAATCAACTCGAGCGTCGCCGCTGTAGCAAGGACACGTTCGACCATACGGACACTTCCTTTCTTCGCTTAGAAGAAACCGAGTTTGTTCGGGCTATAGCTGACGAGAAGGTTTTTCGTCCGCTGGTAATGATTGAGCATCATTTTATGATTTTCTCGCCCAATCCCGGACATCTTGTAACCGCCGAATGCCGCGTGCGCCGGATACTGGTGGTAACAGTTCGTCCAGACACGTCCTGCTTCAATCGCCCGTCCGAAGCGATAGGCACGGTTCATGTCGCGCGTCCATACACCAGCACCGAGACCGTACAACGTATCATTCGCAATCTCAAGCGCTTCGTCATCCGTTTTAAACGTCGTGACGGACAGAACCGGCCCAAAAATTTCTTCTTGGAAAATCCGCATCTTGTTGTGCCCTTTAAAGATCGTCGGCTGGATGTAGAAACCGTCCGCTAGATCGCCGTCCATCTGATTGCGTTCTCCACCAATCAGGCATTCTGCACCTTCTGATTTACCGATTTCTAGATAAGATAGAATTTTTTCCATTTGTTCATTCGATGCCTGAGCCCCCATCATGACGTCGCCGTCAAGTGGATTGCCGAGTTTGATTGCTTTGACGCGTTCAAGGACTCGCTCCATGAACGGTTCATAAATCGACTCCTGAATCAACGCCCGCGATGGACAGGTACAGACTTCCCCTTGATTCAAGGCAAACATTAGTAACCCTTCGATTGCTTTATCGAAAAAGGCGTCATCGGCGTCCATGATGTCTTCAAAGAAGATGTTCGGAGACTTTCCACCCAATTCAAGTGTAACGGGAATAATGTTTTGTGACGCATACTGCATGATTAAGCGACCTGTCGTCGTTTCACCCGTGAAGGCGATTTTCGCAATCCGTTTGCTCGACGCAAGTGGTTTTCCTGCCTCTAAACCAAACCCGTTGACGATATTCAAGACGCCTGCTGGGAGCAAGTCTTCAATCATTTCAGTCAAGAGTAAAATACTGGCAGGTGTCTGTTCCGCCGGTTTTAAGACGACACAGTTTCCGGCAGCTAATGCCGGTGCTAGTTTCCAGACGGCCATCAGAATCGGGAAGTTCCACGGAATGATTTGACCGACGACACCGAGCGGCTCATGAAAATGATAGGCGACGGTATCGTTATCAAGTTCCCCGACAGATCCTTCTTGCGCCCGGATGACACCGGCGAAATAACGGAAATGATCAATCGCCAGTGGTAAATCTGCGTTTAACGTCTCGCGGACGGCTTTCCCGTTTTCTAGCGTCTCGGCGTAGGCTAAAAGTTCTAAATTTTCTTCCATCCGATTAGCGATTTTATTTAAGATGTTCGACCGTTCCGTGACCGATGTTTTTCCCCACGCCTCTTTGGCTGCGTGTGCGGCATCGAGTGCTAATTCGATATCTTCTTTTGACGAACGCGCGACTTGGCATAATACCTTCCCGGTGACCGGTGTGATGTCATCAAAATATTCTCCATTGACGGGTGCCGTCCATTTCCCGTTGATGAAATTTTCATAACGATCTCTGTACTGTACTTTTGACCCTTGCGTGTTTGGAATCTCGTAAATCATGACTGTTTTCCTCCCTCAAATAAAATGGTCAACCCGAGAAGTTTTTGTATGCGCTTTCATTTTGGTCTCCTGTAAAAAAACCCCTCATGTACATCCTAACAAATAAGTATGAAAAGTCAAAATTTTCCGTTAACTTTTCAAATAAAAAATACAAGACAGGAAACGGTCTCGTACCCTGTCTTGCATCTCTTAATCAACCTCTTATGAACGCGTCGTGTCGATGCCATCTTCGTTATCTGACGGAGAGTCTGAGTTTCCGAAGTCACTGACTTTACTAAAGCCATCCGTATCTCCATCAATATCTTTTCCAGTCGCTGTAACGGATGGATCGAGAACATCCTCTTCGACCGGACGTTGTTGCTCATTCAAGCTATTTTTTTCAGCTTCTTCTTTCGCATCATCAATGCATAAGAGTGTTTCAGGAATGATATCAAGACGCTCTAGCTCGATTTCTTTGCCACATACCTTACAGATTCCGTACGTGCCTTCTTCGATTGCTTTTAGGGCAAGATCGACGTCAGATAACATGTCTGTCTCTAAATCCGTGATCGCTTGATCCCGTTCGCGTAAGAATAATTCGTCACCTGAATCTCCAGGATGATTATCATAACTTGAAAGTGCGCCTTCGTCGTAATCTGTTTCACGGTTCTCGATGTTCGATTCGGTTTTATCTTTTTCCTTAAGTAGACGTTCTTTGAATTCCTCGATTTGTTTCGCTGACAACATGTTCATCATCTCCAATTCTCTATTCTGCTCTAATTATGTTTTAGCCGAATCAGAGGTATCTTAAACGTTCAGTTGCCGTTTATCAAAATCAGGAATAAAATCAATGTCATGTTTTTTGAAAACTGAAGAGATAGGGTTGTGACAGGGAGTTCGTCTGTCACGTAAAATCTTCAACGTTCACCTTGCGGATGACCGAAGTAGCGAAAACCAAGTAAAGTAGGCATCCGCGTAAAAGAAACTGACAAGATTAACTCTCAACCGTCGGGACGACGGGGTTAGCCTGATAACGTTTCGATCGATAGGTTGGATAACTCAGGAATCTTCCACCTCTTAGCATAGCGTAGGTAGAGGTAGTTCAAGAACATTTGTACGAACGAATCGACCCACGATAATCACAGATGACGGTCATGCATTCCTGCCCATCATGAAAACAAATTTGATGGCTTCTGCCATTCTTAGAAGTCGTGATATCATCAATCCATAGTCGTGATTCGTCTGCTGAAGATAACATCGCTACTTTTTCCCGAATCGAAAATAAGTCAAACGGCAATAAATTCAATGATTGAATCACGAGACCATATTTCCGAAACAACGGATCGAGTTGGTACTGCGATAAACTGTATAAACTTTTTTCCGAACCACCGATCAACAATTGGATTGAATGCGAAGGTTCATGGCTATCAATCCGTTCCTTTTGAAGAATGATTCTTCCACGAACACCAGACTCGTCGAAGATGCTTTGTACACGGTCTTGTGTAAACCGTAAACTCGACTCTTTAACATGAAGAACGAGATGCGCGAATTCTGCAAAGTCTGGTTTTCCGATTTCAAGGGATGGGATATGTCTGACTTCTTCACGTTCAATGATTTCAATCAAATCACGTTCGATTTGCGGATCAACCGTCTTTTCTGCATAAACACGGACATCGACGACATATTGATCAATCACGGTATTGACTTCAAGTGTATACATCAATCCTGTATTTTTATCTTGTTCAATCATCAATCGATTTAAAATCAATTGATGCAATAAGTCGACAGGTGTGTAGGAAAGAAACTGACTCGTATAAATCAAGTTTTTGAAACTACCCGATTTCCCATTCTTTGGTCGAGAACCATTGATCATATAGACATTCACTTTATAATTCAGCATGTTTCCACCTTCTTATAGTAAAAATCGAAACAGACAGGTTCCGTTTCTATAGCGTACAATCTATTTGATAGAAATAATATTCGTTTTCGAATATTCCAAATATCGTATACAAATTCTAGTGCATTTGTGTTAAGAATAGACATCGTTAAAAAGAAATCGGGCGTGCATCACTGAGGATGCACGCCCGATTTTTCTCCCCCTACCTAGCCACTTAAGCAAGCGAATTGATTGAATCATTGATTTGATTATATTGGCTGATGATTAATTGACCGAGACGCTCATTCGGCTGAAGGCCAAGATACGTCACTAAAGCCTCTTCAATCCCCTTTGTTTCGATAAATGTTTTTAATTCAACAGATTCCGAATCATTCGGGTCAAAATACGTTAAGGCCGCTGCGATTCCGAGTGCTAATCCGTTCGCTTCAATACCACGCTCCATCAATTCTCGCGCTGGTTTGACAAGGCGATCATTCGGACTGATTTTACGGATTGGCGAACGGGCAACACGAACGATTTCGTCATGAATCCGCGGATTTTCGAACCGTTGGATATTCTTTTGGATATAAGCACTATGCTCTTTCGCGTCAAATTCGTATTTTTCTAGTAACAACCATCCTGTTTCGTAAAGAGCCGTCTGGACCCCACGTCGCACACGATGATCTTGCAGGCTTTGGGCAATCGTTTCATGTTCGAATAATGCACCTAGATACGATGTGAGCGCATGACCTGTGTTGACAGTGAACAGTTTTCGTTCGATGAATGGCGTAATTTCCTCGACATATGTTACGCCTTCTAAAACTGGATAATCTGCCGGCAATTGTTTCGTTTCAATCACCCATTCAAAAAATGGTTCAACTTCAACGTACAACGGATCTTCATGACGTTGAAGCGGTACGATACGATCGACCGCTGCATTCGGAAAATAGCTTACAGCTTCAGTTAACGTTGTATGACGCGCCACTTCTGTTTGTAAGTGTGTCGATCCACCAATCATGTTTTCACAAGCGACGACATAAACGGGTTGATCTTTTGTCCGTTTTTCTAACCCTTTAGCAATCAGGGGTGCAATTTTCGAAAGCAGTGCTGGTCCGACGGCCGTCGTGACAATCTCTGCGTCCGCAATCGCTGCGATGACGTCGTTTGCTTCCGTCATACTATTGAGTGCCGTAACACCAGTCACGGTCTCATTTGCCATTCCTTCAGCTGCATAGCCGACTTCATATGTGCCTCGAGACTTTAGCTCGTCTACCACGGTCGTGTTGACGTCAACAAAACAAACTTCGTAATTTGATTTCACAAGTTGTAATCCGATGAAGCCACGTCCAATATTACCTGCTCCAAAATGAACGGCTTTCATTTTTACACCTCCATCGATAACAGTTCGATGATTTCTTGCTTCGTTTTCGCTTGAATCAACTGCTCGACATTGTCTTCATCTGAGCAGATCACTGCGATATTTGACAAAATCTCCAAATGCTCATCACCGACGCCAGCAATCCCAATGATTAATTTTGCTGGTTCAGTACCGAACGTTACACCGCCCGGGACTTGAAGAATCGATAATCCTGATTTTTCGACTTCACTTTTTGCTTCTTCCGTACCGTGTGGAATCGCCACATGATTTCCGATATATACACTCGACATTTCGTTTCGTGCTAACATCGAGTCCACATAGGCCGGGCGGACAAAACCGTGATCGACGAGGAGTTTCCCCGCCGCACGAATTGCCGCTTCTTCTGAATCGAATTGCTGATCGAGTAAAACCATATCTTCTGTTAGTTTCATTGCTGTTGCCATTGTAAATCCCCCTCTAATTTTTAAGAAATTTTATTACGTGCCTTTTCAATTTCTTGAACGAGCTGATCGTAATAGGCAGCATTCAAGAAGTTTTCGACCGAGCGATGTTCTGCATCCGGAACTTGTTCGACTGCACGTTCCGTCAAATCTTGGTGCGTAATGACGAACTCTGCGTCTGCTGGCAGGTTACTGATTGACGTGTTCGTCACCTTAATCGGCAAGCCAGCCTTGTTGATTTTGTTCCGGAGAACGGAGGCTCCCATCGCGCTCGAACCCATACCAGCATCACATGCAAAGATGATGTGTTCGACTTCAGCGAGTGATTTTATAGAATCTGCTGCGACAAGTGATGACGTGATCGAACTCTTACCTTTCATTGCACCGACATTCGCCGTTGCTTCTTCAAGTGACGTTTCCTTCGCTTTGCTCGTTTTGAGTAGGACAGCAGAAATTACGAACGTCACCGTTGCAGAGATGAGAACACCCGCAATCAAGCCGACATATGATCCACGTGCTGCCATCGCAAGAACAGCGATGATACTACCTGGTGAAGCCGGAGCGACAAGACCGACATCAAATATGACGAATGTCAAGATTCCACTCATTCCACCCGCGATCATACCGAGAAGAAGAACTGGCTTCATTAGTACGTATGGGAAGTAAATTTCATGAATCCCACCGATGAACTGGATGAATGCAGCACCTGGCGCAGTTTTTTTCGCTGCTCCTGAACCAAAGACTGAGTATGCGAGTAACAGTCCAAGCCCTGGACCCGGGTTCGCTTCAAGTAAGAACAAAACGGATTTCCCTGCTTCGCTGACTTGATCAAGACCAAGCGGACTTAAAATCCCATGGTTGATGGCGTTATTTAAGAATAAGATTTTTGCGGGTTCGATGAAGAGACTCGCAAGTGGTAATAATTGTGCACTGACGATTGCACCAACTGCTGCCGCCATAACATCATCCAACCCAGTCATGATCGGACCGAAAATTTCAAATCCTCCAATCATCAACAAACCACCGATGATGCCGACAGAGAAGTTGTTAACGAGCATTTCTAAACCTGGTTTCACTTTTCCTTCGATGAAATGATCAAATTTCTTGATGACGAATCCACCGAGAGGCCCCATGATCATTGCGCCAAGGAACATCGGAATTTCCGTCCCGACGATGACACCCATCGTCGCGAGCGCCCCGACGACACCCCCTCGTGCGTCGTGCATTAATTTACCACCAGTAAAACCAATTAAGAGCGGTAAGAGATACGTGATTGTCGGACCCACCAACTCCGCTAAACTTGCGTTTGGAGCCCAACCGGTTGGAATGAATAGTGCTGTAATGATTCCCCAAGCGATGAATGCACCGATGTTCGGCATGACCATCCCACTTAAAAAACTCCCGAATCGTTGTACTTGTACCCGTAATCCACGGATTCCTTTAGTTGCAGTTGCCATCTCTATAGCCTCCATTTCAATAAATTCAATTAGCCGTTCTTTGCTACATGTTTATTGTATATTGATTGCAAACGCTTACTCAATCTTACCTAGTTCGCGTTTTGGCAAGGTAGTTGGACAAGTAAAAAAGATAGCACGGCAGACAATGAAAAATGGAATTCGTCTCATGACGAATTCCATTTTTCATTGTCTATTCGATTCATTCATCACATCAAACTTCCGAAACGTTCAACTCCCGTTCAATCACTTTGCGGAACGTTTCATTGAGGACACCATCCAATTGTTGTTCATCGCCATATTCAAACTCAGTCGTCCGTTCTTCACTTTCAATGATTGCACCACTGATTGAACTCAGCAATTGAAGAAGTTCATCCGGTGCTTGTTCGGGCGCGACAAGTACTAAAATCCGCTCAACCGGATGGATGACTTGATCCATTCCGAGCAAATCGATAGCTTGATTCAGCTCAAACATTAAAAAGGCACCCTGTTTGATTGAACTGTCACGTCCATGGAATAACGCGAGCCGTGTCCCTGGAATTCCAAGACCTGACATTTCATGCCGCCGCAACAATTGTGTCGACAGCTGGACCGCTGAATGCGCGATATCTTTCGTAACCATCACATTACTTACTTCAAGAAGCAGCTCTTCTAGCCCTTCTGACTGTGAAGCAATCGACTCAATTGAAAAAAGTTCCGTCAATTCACGTGCCGTTTTCACGAGTTGTTCTAATCGTTTTAAATCTAACCACCCCTGTACCGCTTTCCGGGCAGGTGGTTTAAATGATTTCGGAAGCGAGACAAGCAGTTTTCTGACGCGATCGACTTCATCTTGTGGAAGTAAGGGGTTGACGAGCAAATGTGGTTGACTGATATCCGGCAACGGAACCGTCGATAATACAAAGTCGTAATCAGTCAAATTCAAACGATCAATCCCGAACAAGGAAGAGTTTTCGATTTGATCAAGTTCTAAAAATTCTTGACGCAACCGGTTCATCAATAATTTGGAAGAACCAAGTCCTGCTGAACATACGACCAGAACGCGATACGGAACTTTTATGACAGGTCTACTCAAAACCGCTCCAAAATGCATCACCCAAAATGCTAAATCATAATCGGCAAACGCTTGATCCGAAAAGACGGTTTGCGCCACTTGTTTAACCGAATCGAACAGCCGTGGATACTCCCTTTCAATCTGCTTGATGACATAAGATGGGTTGACGACGTTTTCTCGCGTATAGGACATGATATGGGAAACAAGTCCCCGCTCAAGAGCATTGTCTTCTGTAAACTGCTCTCCATATAAAAGAGAGACTTCCTCAATCAATCGCTTGACGCGTAATCGAATGACCAATTCTTCCGAACTGTCTAGTTGATCTTGTTGAAAATTGCGTAGTTCTTCTGAAATCCATTGACGCTCCGCAACTGTCAATACATAGGGTAGTCGTCGTCCGATGACATCGACCCGTTGAAGTACTTCGACCGGATACGATTTCAATTCATAGCGCATCGGAAACATTTCCATCCGCATCGCTTGGAGCGCTAAACTAAGTGTGGCTCGCATAATTAACCGGTCGCTCAGTTCTTGTTGCTTTATTACGGGAGCAATCACTGCATAGGATTGATTGATTGCTTCGACCCACTGATTACGCGCTGGATGCAAAAGATCGGGTAATTGATTAAGATCCCCTTGGAGCAACCGGTAAAAAGACAACACATCCCATTGCGTGAAAATAAGCGAAAGCAATAAACGACGCTTATTGATTTCTTCGCCGATGACTTCGGCTCCAATCCCCTTCTTCCGTTGCAGCTCTAAATCATACTGTTGAAACCATTCATCAATCCGCTCTAAATCTTGACTGATCGTACTCGGGGCGATATACATCGCATGTGCGAGTGCCTGTAATTTAATCATGCCAGGTTCTTGTAAAAGACGATAAGTGAGCTCAACTTGCCGGTCATCTGTCGAAGGTAATGCTTTATGTGATAGTAACAATGCCTCTCGGAGCTTCCGTTTATCACTTTCATCCCCAACGAGCACTAATCCTCTTCCTCGAATATAATCCAGTTCTAACTGAAAAGAAGCAATTGTTTGAGCAATCGGTTCTCGTTCGCGCTGAATGGTCCGTTCAGATGTTCCAAGCGTTTCTGCGATTTCTTGGACTTGAACAGGCTCTGTTTTCGTCAACAAATAAAATAAGACTTCACGTTCTCGTGTGGAAAACTCAACCACCCTCAATCAACTCTTTTCTTAATACAGTGATCACTTCATCGTAAGCCGCTTCAGACAACAGATGATTGACGATACATACGCGACAATCCGTTACCCCGGTCACTTGGCGGACAATCTTCTCAGGTCCGACGATCAGACGTATTTCAGTAGGTACATCCTTCAGACGATAACTCCGGACATCGACTTGCAACTGCTCCTGTCGCAGACGCTTTCGTAGCACGTTCGCTCCTAGAACGCTTCCTACTAGCCCAGAATCACAGACGAATCCGATTTCAAGACGTTTCACGTCATTATCCACCCCTTTTCTTTTATCCTAGCCGATGTCCTCTTGTGTGTGTTAACTTCGCAAGACTTTTTCGACAGTTCTTTTTTGATAATTGTCCCAAGTGATGGACAGAAAAAAAATTATCAACAAAAAAAGTCAAACAGGGAAACTTGAATGTTTCCCTGTTTGACTTTTAGTCATTTATCCCGTTCGAGTCATCAGTGACAGATGTTGTTCGACTGCTTCTGCCACTTCTCGCCCTTCGCGAATCGCCCAGACAATCAAGGACTGTCCGCGCCGTGCGTCCCCTGCAGCGAAGACACCCTTCCGATTTGTTGCATATCCCTTCGTCTTGATTTTCCCTCGCTCTGATTCAACGATGAGTTGATTCAAGACCGTCTGCTCGACTCCGCTGAAGCCGATTGCAATCAGCATCAAGTCGACCGGATAGTATTTTTCTGTTCCTTCAATTGCTCGGAATTCAACTGTCCCGTCTGCTTGCTTTACTTTTTCATTATGAATCGTCCAAACCCCTGTCAAGCGACCGGAATCACTTGTCGTGTAACGTGTGATCGCGATCAAATATTCGCGAGGATCACGTCCGAATTGATCGAATGCTTCTGCATAGCCGTAGTCAAGTGTAAAGAGGTTCGGTGTATCCGGCCACATGTTGTCGTTCGCCCGGACCTCACCTGGCATTTCATGCTTCCCGAACTGGACGACAGAACGGCAACCCTGTCTGAGTGCCGTCGCGACACAGTCCGCTCCCGTGTCTCCGCCACCGATGACGAGCACATCTTTACCTCGCGTATCGTGTTGCTCAAGCAGGGATTGATTCGACAACAGATGGCGCGTCACGCTTGTTAAATAGTCCATCGCGTAACCGACACCGCTCGTCGGGAGATTTGGTAGCGTTCTTGGTTCCGTTGCACCGACACAAAGAATGACGGCATCAAACGCTTGTTCAAGCTCGTCCAGCGTCACATCAAGACCGATCGTTACGCCGGTCTTAAAGAGAATGCCTTCTGCTTTGAGCAGATCGACACGACGCTCGACGATATCTTTTGATAACTTCATCGCCGGAATCCCGTACGTCAACAGACCTCCGATACGATCTTCCCGTTCAAAAACGGTGACTTGATGCCCTGCTTGGTTCAATTGATCGGCCGCGGCTAGCCCTGCCGGACCAGAACCGACGACTGCCACATGATGGGACGTCCGGTTCAATGGCATCCGCGGAACGACCCATCCTTTTTCAAAGCCGATATCGATGATTGTACGCTCGATCTGTTTGATCGCGACGGCCGGTTCATTAATCGATAACGTACATGAACCTTCGCACGGTGCGGGACAAACACGTCCCGTGAACTCCGGGAAGTTGTTCGTTTGATGCAGGCGCTCGAGCGCTCCTTTAAAGTCTCCCTCTTCGACGAGGAGATTCCACTCGGGTATCAAATTGTAGACCGGACAACCGATTTTGACATGTCCATAGGTCTCGCCGACATGACAAAACGGGGTTCCGCAATCCATACAGCGGCTGGCTTGTTCCGACGCCTCACTTTCAGAAAATGCTTCTTTATATTCATTAAAGTCTTGAATCCGTTCTGTACTGGCGCGCTCTCGTCCGGACTGGCGAGGAACACTCATGAATTTATCGCGTCTTTTCATTATTGACCTCCCGTTCCGCGTCCGAGGTGTGTCTCAAACGCTAACAACATCGCTTCTTCCGTGTTGTGTCCTTTTTTCGCATAATCGGCCATCAATGTCGTGACGACTTGATAGGTCGTCGGAATGACACGAATAAACGAACTCAAAACATGATCCCAGTTTGAAAGAATCGCATGTCCTTGTTCACTGTTCGTCCGTGCGACATGACGTTCGATAAATGTTTTTAAGCGTGCCGCTTCTTCCGTGTCTGTTACTGCGCCCATCGTGACGAGCTCGAGATTGACGCGCGAGCGGAACAACGCGATGTCTTTCGGTAAGACGTAGGCGACACCACCTGACATACCGGCAGCAAAGTTCTTTCCGACGTCACCGAGAATGACGACACTCCCGCCCGTCATATACTCCAAGCCATGATTCCCGATTCCTTCGACGACTGCCGTCGCACCACTGTTTCGGACGGCGAACCGTTCGCCTGCCTGTCCATTGACGTACAGTTCCCCACTCGTCGCACCATAAAGCGCGACGTTACCGATGATGACTTGCTCTGACGAAACAAAACTCGTCTTCATATCAGGACGAACCGAAAGAATTCCTCCAGATAATCCCTTTCCAACGTAATCATTAGCATCCCCGACGACGTTCAACGTCATTCCGCGAGGTACGTATGCCCCTAAGCTTTGTCCGGCTGATCCCGTCAGGTTCAATGTTAGGCGATCGGAAGGTAAGCCCATCTCTCCGAACATCCGTGTCAGACGTGATCCCGTATTCGTACCGATTGCCCGGTCTGTATTCGTAATCGCAAGCGCAAATGTTTGTTTTTCCGTAAACGCATCCTGATCAAGCAACGGAGCGATTTCACGGTGGTCAAATGACTTCGCGACAGCGTGATCTTGTGCTTGTGTCGATGTCGAATCATAGGTTGGTTGAACAAGTAGTCGAGAAAAGTCGAGACTGGCTGCTTTCCAGTGATTCGTCAAACGATCCGATGTCACTAAAAGATCCGTCCGTCCGACGAGTTCCGCTAGACTACGGACGCCGAGTTGAGCTAAATATTCACGAACTTCTTCCGCAACGAACGTCATGAAATGGACGACGTGATCGGCAGATCCGGTGAATTTTTCACGCAACTTCGGATCCTGTGTCGCGACACCGACCGGGCACGTATCTAAATGACAGGCACGCATCATGATGCACCCGACGGCAATCAATGGTGCTGTCGCAAATCCATATTCGTTCGCCCCGAGCATCGCTGCGATGACGACATCGCGTCCTGTTAGTAACTTACCGTCCGTTTCTAAGCTGACCCGTTCTCGCAGACCATTCAAGGCTAGCGTTTGATGCGTCTCAGCGAGCCCCAGTTCCCACGGTAAGCCCGTATGTTGGATACTCGTCTTCGGTGAGGCCCCCGTTCCTCCGTCATGCCCACTGATGACGATGACATCGGCAAGTCCTTTGGCGACACCGGCAGCAATCGTTCCGACGCCTCCTTTGGCGACAAGCTTGACACTGATCCGCGCCTCGTCATTCGCTCGCTTTAGATCGTGAATCAATTGAGCTAAGTCTTCGATTGAATAAATGTCATGATGTGGTGGTGGTGAAATCAGACCGACACCCGGTGTCGAAGCACGGACCCGTGCGATCCATGGATACACTTTTTCGCCTGGGAGTTGTCCCCCTTCGCCTGGCTTCGCGCCTTGTGCGACTTTAATCTGGAGTTCGTCCGCATGGGTCAAGTAATGACTCGTCACGCCGAACCGACCTGATGCAATCTGTTTAATCCGACTCATCCGTGAGTCGCCATTTTCGTCGAGTTGATACCGTTCCTCTTCTTCGCCACCTTCACCACTGTTGCTCTTACCACCTAGACGGTTCATCGCAATCGCTAGTGTTTCATGAGCTTCCTTCGATAATGAACCGTACGACATCGCACCGGTCTTAAAGAATTTGACGATTTCACTCGCGGGCTCGACTTCCTCGAGCGGAATCGGTGTCGTTTCCTTGAACGTCAACAAATGACGCAGGAAGGTGGCGGGTTCTTCTGCAATTTGATTTGAGTACCGTTTAAATAACTGATAGTCCCCAGTACGGCAAGCATGTTGTAACAAATGGATCGTCGCCGGATTGAACGCATGGTGCTCTCCGCCATTACGGTAGCGAAAGACACTACCTGATTCCAAGTAGGTTCGTTTCGTCCCTTCCTCATGTTGACGGTTCGCTTCTTTTTCAATCAAAGCGAGCGACAGACCACTAAGCTGAGAGACTGTTCCCGTAAAGTAGCGATTGATGACGTCCGTCGAAATCCCGACGGCTTCGAAAATCTGGGCCCCCCGATAACTGAAGACGGTCGAAATCCCCATCTTCGACATGACTTTGACGACCCCCTCCGTCACGGCGTCACGATAACGAACGGCGTTGTCCGCGTGTTTTTCACCAATCGCTTCATCGAGTGTCGCATATACGAGGTACGGGTAGATTGCGTCAGCCCCATAGCCGAGCAGTGCCGCGAAGTGATGCACCTCCCGCACTTCTCCCCCTTCGATGATTAAACTGACGTTCGTCCGAAGCCCCTTACGGATTAAATGGTGATGGACGGCACTCGTCACGAGCAGGATTGGCATCGGTATGGCCCCAGGTCGAATGTTCCGGTCAGAAAGAATCAACAACTCACAACCCGATTCAACGGCATGAACCGCTTCTTCGAGGAGCGTTTCAAGTGTATCTTCCATTTGATTCGTAAATAATGTTGATAACGTTTTTTGTTTCAATTTTGTTTGACTGAGCGCATGCGCCTCAGCCGGAACTAGCACCGGTGAATCCAAGCGGACCCGACGACAGTTTTTCCGGTTGGGCGTCAACAGTTCACCTTGACGCCCGAGCCAGGTCATCGTTGACGTGACGATTTGTTCACGTAACGCATCGATCGGCGGATTGGTGACTTGGGCAAACAATTGTTTGAAGTAACGGAACAACGATTGTGGTCGCTCACTTAATACAGCGAGCGGGATGTCCGTTCCCATCGCACCAAGTGGATCTTTTTTCTCCTCGACGAGCGGAATCAAGTATTGCTCGATATCTTCTCGCGTGTATCCAAACAGGCGTTGCGTCGTACCTAATTCCTCAATCGTTTCTGAGTGCATTAACGTCGGCAATTGAATCTGTTCTTCTGATAACCATTCCGCATAAGGATGACGCATCGCAAGATCCCGTTTCACTTCTTCGTCAGAAATCAGCTGACCGGAAGCAAAATCAAGCAAGAGGAGCTCACCAGGAATCAAACGTTTCTTATACAAAATCTCTTTTTCAGGAATCGGCAGGACACCTGATTCTGAAGACAACATAAAGTGACCATCGCGCATCATGATATAGCGGGCAGGTCTGAGTCCATTTCGGTCAAGTGTCGCGCCGATTTGTTTCCCGTTCGTAAATACGATGGCAGACGGACCATCCCATGGCTCCATCATACTGCTGTGATACTCGTAATACGCACGTTTCGCCGGTCGTACTTCCGCATGCTCGAATGGCTCTGGAACTAACATTAAAGCCGTTTCCGCTAACGTCAAACCAGACAAGTATAAAAATTCAAACGCATTATCGAGCATCGACGAGTCACTTCCTGATTCATCGAGGATTGGGAGTACATCATCCGCCCGACGACCATACGTCGTTTTCGCTAGACTTTTTTCGCGTCCACGCATTGCTTGAATATTGCCTTGTAACGTATTGATTTCTCCGTTATGAATCAAATAGCGGTTCGGGTGAGCTCGTTTCCAACTCGGGAAGGTGTTCGTGCTAAAACGCGAGTGAACAATCGCAAACCCCGATTGGTACCGTTCGTCACGTAAATCATCAAAATACTGGCCGAGTTGTTCGGTCGTGACAAGTCCTTTATAGACGATTGTCTCACTCGAACTACTGAGCACGTACTGTTCAATTCCGAGACGTTTTGCTTCTCGTTCAAACGAACGACGAATCATGAATAACGTTCGTTCGAAGGCCAACCCTTCAATGTCCTTCGCTTCAATGAAGCATTGGCGAATGACCGGCTCCGTTTGACGTGCCTTTTCACCAATCACCGTATTCGAGACCGGTACCGTTCTCCATTCAATCAACCGTTGTCCTTCTGATAAAATAATTGATTCTACAGCGCGTTCGAGTCGCTGTCTCGACCGTTCCTCCCGAGGCAGGAACATCATCATGACACCATAATCTCCTTTTTTCGGTAAGGTCACATTCCGAAATGTCTCCCGAAAGAGACGGTCGGGAATTTGAGTCAAGACACCGGCACCATCCCCTGTTTTCGCATCGCTCCCCTGTCCGCCTCGATGCTCCATCTGACACAGCATCGCGAGTGCATTTTCGACGATTTCATGGCTCGGTCTCCCGGTTCGGTGCGCATAGACTCCGATTCCACACGCATCATGTTCTTGCTTCGGATCATATAAACCTTGCCGTTCAGGCAGTTGATGAAATGACATAATTTCACTCTCCTTAACACGTTCTAAATTTTCTGTATATTCAGTTAAAACATACTTTACACTCTTTTATGATTATTCGCCACTATGTATAAACGAAACTATTATATTCAAATTACTTACGATTCCCTAAGATTAAACGATGATAGCGCTTACATTAAGATGAATAATCATTCTAATTATTTTTTCAGAAGAATTATTTCCGTTTAAATTTTATTTTTTGCAACGAGTGTTTCAAGCGTGGTATTTTTAATAAAGAGAAATCTATTATTTTGATTAGAGAGAGGAAGTACGTAATGAAAAATTCAGTAAAGTGGACAGGGCTCTTGATTGCAGGAACTACCCTGTTCCTTAGCGCTTGTGGTCAGGAAGAAGAGAAGACGACAGCATACGAAAAAATCGTCAAGGAGGGCACGTTGACAGTAGCTACTGCTGGAACACTTTACCCAACGTCGTTTCATGATGAAGAGAGCAACAAGTTGACTGGCTTTGACGTCGAAGTCGTTAAAGAAGTCGCAAAACGTCTCGATCTAAAAGTCAACTTCAAAGAGATGTCATTTGATGGTATGTTGACGAGCGTCAATACTGGACAAGTCGATCTCGCCGCAAACGATATTACGATCACAGAAGAACGGAAAGCAAAATTCGCATTTTCAAAACCTTACAAGTATACGTACGGAACGGCCATCGTTCGTAAAAGTGATTTATCTGACATACAATCTCTTGAAGATTTAAAAGGTAAAAAAGCAGCCGGTGAGGCAACGACGACTTACATGCAAATCGCTAAAAAATATGGTGCAAAAGAAGTCACATATGATAATGCAACGAACGATCAATACCTCCGCGACGTCTCGAATGGTCGAACGGATGTCATCTTGAACGACTATTATCTTCAAAGCCTTGCCGTCGATTTCTTCAAAGACTTCGACATCACGATCCACCCGGACATCGCCTATAACCCGAGTCAAGTCGGTCTTATCATGGATCTTGATAATAAAGAGCTCCAATCAAACATTAACGCTCAAATCGAGGCGATGAAAAAAGACGGTACGCTCGCAAAATTATCAAAACAATATTACGCCAACAAAGACGTTTCAAAAATGCCTGACGTCAAGACGACAATCGTGGATGTGAATTGAGCAATATCGACTGGCGTTCCGTGTTTAATCCTGAGCTAGCGGTTGATGCGTTCCCCTATATCTTAGGAGGACTTGGACATACGTTATGGATTGCATTCGCAAGCATGGGATTAGGTCTGATATTCGGCTTGTTGCTTGCACTTGCTCGTTTATCAACGTCTCGTTTTTTACGCCTGACTGCGACGCTCTATATCTCATTCATGCGCGGTGTACCGATCCTCGTGATTCTTTTCATGCTTTACTTCGGGTTACCTGTGATCAATGTCGAACTCGATGCGCTAACAGCAGCGATAACGGGCTTCAGTCTCAACAGTGCTGCGTACATGGCAGAAATCATTCGCTCCGCCATTTTATCTGTCGACAAAGGACAAAGAGAGGCTGCCCAGTCCCTCGGCCTCTCTCCTTATCGTGTCCTAGTCGGAATCATTCTTCCGCAAGCGATTCGTTTGGCGATCCCGCCTTTATCGAACGTGTTACTCGATTTAGTCAAAGCGTCTTCTTTAGCTGCGATGATTACCGTCCCAGAAATCTTTCAGCGTGCAAAAATCGTCGGTGGCCGCGAATTCGATTACATGACGGTCTATTTCGTAATCGCCTTCATCTACTGGGGAATTTGCGCCTTGATTGCAGCTGTACAAGAAGTCTTAGAGCGTCATTTTGCTCGTTATCTCTAACCGACAAAAAAAACACCGTTTGCTTAATGAGGAAAGCTGTCTCGTTAAGCAAACGGTGTTTTAGCCCTGTCTATAATTTTTAGCTAAAAAGGGTTCGATTTGTATAGCTTGGAGAGGTTTATGGAACAAATAACCTTGCAACGTATGACACCCTAACTGATTTAATAACCTCGCTTCTTCGACTAACTCGACCCCTTCAGCAACAATCGTCATGTTTAACCGTCTCCCTAACTGAATAATCATCTCGACGATCGCACGCTTCTCATCCGAACGGATTGCTTCCTGAACGATTTCTTTAGGAATCTTCAACTGGTCGAACGGTAATTCTACGAGTGTTTGCATTGAAGAAAAACCTGTTCCGAAATCATCGAGTGCAATCCGAATCCCATGAAGGTGAAGTTCGTTCAAGGTTTCGATGATTTGATTGGTTCCTTCGATAAAGATATGTTCTGTCATTTCAATTTCAAGCAAGTATGCCGGAAAATGTGTTTCTTCAAGAATCGTCAGTACTTTTTCGGTAAAGTCAGATTGCCTTAATTGCCACGGAGAAACATTAACTGCAATCGTAATCGCTCCATGTCCTTGATCCAACCACGTTTTTCCTTGCGCGCAGGCGCGCCGCATCACCCATCCTCCTAGCGTTTCAATAAAACGCGTCCGCTCCGCGATCGGAATGAACTCTAACGGAGAAATCATTCCATACTGGGGATGATTCCAACGCACAAGCGCTTCCGCTCCAGTAATTTTATGACTGTCTGCTTCTACTTGTGGTTGAAACAGTACAAAAAAATCTCGATCGAGTTCTGCATCGTACAAATCGCGTGTCAGCTGAAGCGCTCGCTTGCGCTGGTTTTGAGTCTCTATATCCGTAATCGCATACGTGTTCTTTCGATTCGATTTAGCTGTGAACAATGCAATTTCTGCATCATTGATGACATGATCAATGGATTCGTCATAAATAAAAGAAACACCGATGCTCGCTGTGACATTAATTTGCTTGAAGTCAATTTGTACGCGTTCAGCGACACATGTTAAAACCTCCTCGCATAGCAGTTCAATACCAGCACCACCTTTCGCATGGAGTAAAAAAGCACTCCCGCTTGCTTTGGCAACTAAACAATCAGGAAAACGATTCATGAGTCTACTCCCAACCATATGCAACGTGCGATCCCCCGTCCGGTAACCGAAGGCATCGTTGACCGTTTTGAAGTCATCTAAATCAATTAAACAAATCGCATCTCCTTCGCTTGAAATTTTTTCGACTTCAAGAACGAAATAGGATCGATTGGCGAGTTTTGTTACCGGATCAAGAAAGGCTTGTTCTTGTAAGCGTGAAAGATACTCGATATTACGTTCTAATCGTGTTACGTATTGACGATGAATCAATAAACTAATGAGTGCAGCAATGATGACTAAGCCGATTCGTGCGATATAATCTGCTGTATTAGTAGCGGACGTGACGTTCGGTGCATTAAACCAAATGTATAAGAGCGAAATAATCGTCGTCCCCGTCGCATATCCGAGCATCGTTCGATTAATGACGACAAGAGAACTCAATAAAAATAGAATCGCAGCTGCCCAAACGGTCTGAGCACCACTTTCGAGGAAGGGATAATAGATGAATGGAATTAGTAAAAAGACACTCGACATCACGTGGGGTTTAAGACGATCCGACATATTACTTTTCCCAAGCAGAAATTGACAAATGCCTACGAGAAAAATAAGGCCAGCACGTAAAAGGTCATACCTATTCAAGCCGGATGTACTGAGTAAACTAGCAAGCACATACAAAATCGCACCCGAGCTTGTCAGAACTAAAATGATGGAGCCAAACAACTGATAGTTCGCTTTTGCTTCTCGATTATACTGAAGACTGGCGGAAGAAGGTCGCTGCTGATTTTTCATAGGAATCCCTCTTTTCTGTTCTACCCAATTGTCTTTTTCCTTTAGATCCTACTTATAAAACCTAATTTTTTCTAAAATAATGATTTAGTTGGAAAAGTCTAAATGAAAAGAGAAACGGGTATTCATTAAAAGAAGCAAGAATTATATGCTAAGAAAGGAGCTTAACGATGAGCCATCTGCTGTTTATCGAAGCCAACGATAGTACACATCAATCGAAAAGTCTTAGTTCACAGATGAATAACGCATTCCTTGCTTCCTATCGCAAGGAACATCCAGAAGATGAGATTACCATCCTAAACTTATTTGAAGAACGCCTTCCTTTTTTTGATTTACGTCTCGCTAAATCTGCCGCGAAGCTATTTCGAGGGGAAACGCTCGATCAAGAGGAAGCCGAACAGGCGGAACGGTTACAAGAGTATTTAAATCGTTTCTTAGAATCAGAAAAAATCGTTTTTTCTTTTCCAATGTGGAATTTAAGTGTTCCTGCCCCCTTGCATAACTATATGGATTATCTCGCGCAATCTGGGCAAACGTTTCATTATACTGCGGAAGGATCCGTCGGACTCGTGACTGGTAAACGTGTACTACTCTTACATTCTCGTGGAGGTGACTATTCAACGCCTGATAAAATCGAATCCGACCATGCCGTACGGTATATGCAGGACATTCTGCAATTTTTCGGAATCACGGATGTCGAATCCATCATTCTCGAAGGGCACCAACAGTATCCGAGTCAAGCAGCAGAACTAATCGAAAAAGCCCTCTCATCATGTGAGAAGGCTGGGATGGATTTTTAGATACGATAGAGCAAGTATTCGACATGGCTATCAATGACTAGCTGTTCATAGTTAGGCATGTTGAATGCTTTAAATATCGTATAAGAAAGTGTAAAGTCTTTCTTTATTTCGTCAATATTACCACCCATTTTTTTATTAAAATAACCACGTTGGTAATAAAAATGACCTAAAAATGATCCATCATCCAATGCGAGACTTTCCTTTATTCCCACGTTCGCTGTTTCAAATCCCTTCTTATAATTCCCTTGAAATGATAACTGTTGCGCATGATTATAAATGATTTTGAGGCGAGTTTTTTTCAATTCTATCGTATCATAATTTAAATCTAAAATTTCTTCGTATACATTTTCAGAGTGAATGAATTGATCATTTTCAAAATAAAAATTTGCAATGGCCATTTTGATTCGAAGAAACATTTTGGGAGACTCAAACCAGATGTCTTCTTTATCCGCTAAATGTGCGAGTTGCGAAATACTCGAGCGATAGTCTACCTTTTTTGACCGTTCAGCACTTACTATTTCAAAGTACCTTGCTAAGAGCACAATCTCATTATTAAAAACTGATTGTTTGATTTTTTCTATCTCGATTAACAGTCCGTCAAAATTTTGCTCACGAAATAATTCAGTTAGACGACGATCAACTTCTCGGAACTGTTCGCTTTGATGTTGATCTTGAAACAATAACGATATCGGTACACGAAGACGCTTCGCAATTTGTTGTAATAAATCGATTGTTGGAGAATTTCGTCCATTCTCAATTTTACTGATTTCTGCTTGACTACAAATTCCGTCACATAAAGCTGCTTGTGTCATTTTTTTTCTTTTCTTATTCGTTTGATTTCGTTTCCGATTGATTTTGGTAATGTAGTATCCATCTACCTACTCCCCTAGCTAACAAAATCTATTTCTATTAAGTTAAAAGGTAAATAATAAAAAATGTTTTCTTCCATCTTTCACAATTTTCACGTAGTTCGATAGTTCTACTGCAGAAAAAAGTGTATAAGACATTGTATAATCATATTCAATTTGCGCTACATCATTCTCTAGCTTTTCATCGAAATTTGCTTTCTGATAATAGAAATGACCTAAAAATGAAGTATCAAATAATTGCACACTTTCATTGATTCCTCTTTCTGTCACTAATTTACCTTCTTTATAATCACCTTGAAAAAAAGTTGTTGCGCGTGATTATAAAGAATTTTTATTCGTAATTTCTTTAATTCAGTCGTATTAAAATCCATTTCCAATAGTTGAACGTATACCTTCTTTGAATGAACAAATTGTTGATTTAAGTAATAATAGTTTGCGATCGCCATTTTAATTCTCAAATACATGAAAGGTGACTCATACCAAATCGCTTCTTGTTCGGTCAAATACGATAATTCTGAAATACAAGTACGATAATCAATGTTTTTTTCCCCTCTAAGGCAACTAAATCAAAGTACTTAGCTAATAACACAATGTCCTTATTTTCATTTGATTCAATGAGTTTTTTCGAGCGTGAAATTAATTCATCAAATTGATGAGTACGAAAAACGTGCGTTAGTTCCCGATCATGTTTCTGAAAAGAAATAGACTCAGCATCACGATCAAACAATCTAGAAATCGGAACATTTAAACGCTTTGCTAATTCTTGCAACAATTCGATCGTAGTTGAAATTTTCCCATGTTCAATCTTACTGATTACAGCCTGACTGCAAATTCCATCGCATAGTTCCTGTTGTGTCATATTTTTCTCAAATCGCAATAACTTAAGTTGCCTTCCTACTAATTTTGAAAAAGAAGCCATATGATCATCGTCCTCTTTTTATTTTGGTTTATGGTGAAACTGTTTTAAAAATTGTTTTTTTGTATCTTCAACAATTTTTACATAACGCTTCATTTCTAATGCTTTAAACAATTCGTAAGCCATCGTGTAATCATTTCGAGTACGATTATCGAAACCATACATTTCTTCATAACATTCTGCACGTTGATAATAGAAATGGGCGATATAAGATAAGTGATTCAACTGCGCACTTTGTTCAATTCCCGTGGTACAAATCAAAACGCCTTTTTTAAATCCCTTGATTTTATATACTAATTTGGCGTGATTATACAGAACTTTTAGTTGTTGTACTTTCATTGTTACAGATAAGAAATCGGTAGTTTCTAATTCTTTATATATTTTTTCAGCTTGTGTAAATTGTTTGTTTTCCGCATAAAAAATCGAAATCGCCATTTTTATTCTTATATACATCATTGGTGCGTCATATACCAAATCTTTAGAGTTAGCCAACTGCAATAAAATCACTGATGCTGTTCGAAAATCAATTCGTTGCAATCTATATTCGGCTATTACTTGATGATATCTAAGTAATAGCTTGATTTCATCATCACTCTCCAGGGAAAAGCGATTTTCTATCAATAATAACAGTTCTAAGTATTGTTCTTCTCTCATTAAACTAAGAAGCTGGCGATCAATATTTTGAAAACGATCAGTCATTTCATAATCTTCAAGTAAAGTAGTAATTGAAGTACCTAGTCGTTTCGCGATTAAGCCTAGCAACTGAACCGTTGGTGAATTTAGACCGTTTTCTATCTTACTTAACTCCGCTTGACTACAAATCGTATCACTTAACTCACTTTGCGTTAATTTTTTTTCAATCCGTTTTTGTTTTATTCTTTTTCCAACTGAATGATGTGATGTCTTCATAACTTTCTCACTCAGACCCCTTCCAGATATTCTTGAACTGGCTCCATCTACACTTCGCTTAGAAATGGTTGAAGACGAAACGCGAACAACCAATGGTCTTCGCGATCACGATTTCCTACTCTTTTGTCGAATATATTCTGAATTTGTAGGCCTTGTGTGACAACATGATGTTCACCTTCTTGCAAAGCATATACCCGAAAGAGAGGTTGGCGATTCGTCTCCCACTTTCACTAGGGCTTCACCCGTATCGTTTAGAAGTGGGCGTATTCTCGCCTAATTTGATAAAAAAAAGTCCCCCGTCCAAGTTAATTTTACTTGTTACGGAAGACTTATTATTCGATGCTTCCGGCGAGAATCGAACTCGCACTGCAGCATTACCATTGCTGAGGTCTGCCATTAACCTACGGAAGCGTACATATTTCTGATATCAGTATAGCTTAGATGAATTATTTCTTCAATAAAAAAACTGACAGACGTTGCCAAGTCTGCCAATTTAGAAGAGTTATTTACTTATAATACGGTTTTTGTTAGCGAATTATCGAACACGATAAGAACTGAGTAATGTTCGTCTGCTTTTGATGCAACGAATGTAGAAAACTTAAGTGTAATGATTGAATTTGAACCGACTCCGTTTTCTTCGAAGAAATGATTCATTCGTTCTTCTAACTCCTCAGGCGTACGTCCTACCAATACTTTTGAATGCAACATCTTATTCACCCCGTCTATTTTTTGTGTACGATTATGGTTTTTCCCAAAAGCGTACACTCTAAAACCTACAATTTTTCAGCTTGCTGAATTTCAATCCGTTCGCTAAGGTGAAGACATGCATACTATTTTACGAAGGAGTCGAGGCAAATGAAAGATCACATGTTTGATGAAATCATTGATAAAAAATTGACAGGTTCGGTCAAATGGGACGGCTTAAAAGATTTATATGGAGCAGAAGAATTACTTCCGATGTGGGTCGCCGATATGGATATCCGACCAGCAGATTCGATCGTCGGGGCATTAACAAAACGGATTGCACATGGTCATTTTGGTTATTCCCTATTCGAAGATCGAGCCAAACAAGCCATTCAAAACTGGTTTTTGAAACGTTATGATCAACAGATTGAACAATCATCGCTCCTTTATTCAAGTGGCGTCGTCCCTGCTCTAGCACACAGCCTATTGGCACTGACCGATGAGGGTGACGAGGTCATCATTCAAACTCCCGTTTATCCTCCATTTCACCAAATCATTCAATCGAATAATCGAACGCTCATTGAAAATCCACTTCGTTTGATTGCGGGACGTTATGAAATTGATTTCTTGAGTCTTGAAGCACAGATGAAAACTGCGAAAATGATGATTTTATGCAGTCCGCATAATCCAACCGGTCGGGTGTTTAATCGGAGTGAACTAGAAACGATTGTTGATTTGGCCAAGAAATATGACGTTTATCTTCTATCCGATGAAATCCATGCTGATTTGATTTTTTCCGGTAACAAACACCATCCGATTTCAGCATTTTCATATGAGAAGGCAATTCTCGTCAGTGCACCTTCAAAAACATTTAATATCCCAGGACTTTATGCTTCTTACCTCGTTGTTCCGAACGAAAGCATTCGTTTAAAAATCGAACGTGTCCAGCAAGCAAACTTTGTTCATCCGAACGCGCTTGCCTCGACGGCAATCATCGCTGCCTATGAGGATGAAGCGAGCGAACAATGGCTCGACCAGCTTCTCGTATATTTAGAGCAAAATCGTGATCATGCCCTCAAACGAATCGAAACGGAGATGCCGTTACTATCTGTCGTCAAACCCGATGCAACCTTTTTACTTTGGATTGATTTTGAGCGCCTCGGATTGACAGAAGATGACCGTGCGTCTTGGCTCGTCGAACAAGCATCCCTCGCCTTAACCCATGGAAAACCATTCGGAACGAATGGCGTGACATTCGAACGTTTGAACTTTGGATGCCCACGGCGCCAACTAGACGAAGCACTCGACCGGCTACATGCCGCGTATCTCACCTTGAACTAAATATTTTATACATCAAACAGACTAGCACATGCTAGTCTGTTTTTATTTCCAGACATTATACACCAGTTAATTATTTTTAAAAACACAAAAATTAAATATAAATATTACAATCCAATGTCAAAATTCAGAAAATTAGAACTTTAACAGGGACGAAAAGTGTCCCAATCCCTTGATAGACTAAGCTTGAAGCCATTTTCCACCTGTTTGCAAGGACTTGCAATGTGGTTTTAGCCCCTGTAAGGTTGGGAACAAATAAGTCATCGGCGTTCACTTTTTAACTTTTTTATCTTGAACAGATGATGACAACTAAATGCTTTGGGAGGATTTATTTTTATGTCGCAAGAATGGATTTCAATTGGCTTGTATCTCGTTATGATGCTTGCCATCGGTTACATCGCGTATAAACGAACAACAAACACGGAAGACTACATGTTAGGTGGTCGTAACTTAGGACCGGGCGTCACGGCCTTGTCTGCTGGTGCTTCTGATATGAGTGGTTGGATGCTGATGGGACTTCCTGGTGCCATGTATGCTACAGGCGTTTCAGCACTTTGGCTCGCATTAGGATTACTGATTGGTTGTTACATCAACTATATCGTTCTTGCTCCACGTTTTCGTCTTTACACGGAAATGGCAAACGATTCAATCACGATTCCAGACTTCTTAGAGAATCGCTTTAAAGATACGTCACGTATCTTACGGACGGTCTCTGCGATCGTCATCATCGTCTTCTTTACGTTCTATACTTCAGCCGGTATCGTATCGGGTGGTAAATTGTTCGAAAGTTCATTTGGCTTTGATTATCATTATGGTATGCTCTTGACGATTGCGGTCGTTGTCGCCTATACACTCTTTGGCGGTTTTCTCGCAGTCAGTTGGACCGACTTCGTCCAGGGTTGTATCATGTTCGTCGCCCTCATCCTCGTACCAATCGTCGCTTTGACGGATGTTGGTGGTGTCGACGGCGCATTCAACTATGCGGACAACTTAGATCCTACACTGTTTGATCCGTTTAAAGGAACGACTGTCCTCGGAATCATCGGATTCCTCGCTTGGGGACTTGGTTACTTCGGTCAACCCCACATCATCGTTCGCTTTATGGCAATTCGTTCTGTTAAGGACTTAAAGAAAGCACGCCGCATCGGGATCGGTTGGATGTTCTTCTCAATTTTAGGTGCGATGTTGACAGGTCTCGTCGGGATTGCCTACTTTGAAGGACAGGGTAATGGACTCGGTGACCCAGAAACGGTCTTTATTCGTTTCGCTGATGTCTTGTTCCACCCATATATTACTGGTTTCTTGATGGCAGCTATTTTGGCAGCAATCATGTCGACAATCTCTTCACAGCTACTCGTTACATCAAGTGCGCTGACGGAAGACTTCTATAAGACGTTCCTGCATAAAGAAGCGTCAGACAAACAACTTGTTTTAATCGGTCGTGGTGCAGTTTTAGCCATCGCAGTGATCGGAACATTTCTTGCTTGGAATCCTTCAGCAACGATTCTTTCACTTGTCGGTTACGCATGGGCTGGTTTCGGTTCTGCATTCGGACCAATCATCTTGCTTTCACTTTACTGGAAACGGATGACGAAACAAGGTGCGCTCGCCGGTATTATCTCGGGTGCCGTCACCGTCATCCTATGGGTCCAACTCAACTTTAGCGATACGCTTTATGAGATGGTTCCTGGGTTCTTCACAAGTTTACTCTTTGCTGTCATCGTCAGTCTTCTTACGAAGCAACCGGTGGATGCTGTAAAAGAAGAATTCAACGATATGGAAGAAGAATTAAAAGAAATCACACAATAAACACTAAAAAATCTCCACCCTGTTCAGTCCCTGACTGATATGGGTGGAGATTTTTTGGTGTACTCGGGTTACGACAATTCAATTACACCATAATGAAGTTTCGATGATTTCCGTTTAATACGCTCAAAAGCAAATTGATTAAACAACTCACTCTCAAAATGGGCTTTTAAAACGATTCGTTTCTTTGCGACTCGTTTTGCTTCCTCGATTGCCTCAATCGATAATACTTCATAGTCAGCAAGAGTGCGCAGGCCATTCAAATGCGTCGACTCCGTCACTGTCTTTTCAAACATTGGATCAAAATAGATGACATCAAACGAATCCGAGGGCAAGGTCTTTAAATAACGGATGTGTTGTTCGTTCAGCACCTCGATCCGGCGCATCGCGTCATTGATTGGCTCATAGCCTTCTTGCCAAGCAATCAGTCCTTCACGAACGATGAGTGCCGTTTCTGCTTTACTCTCTAACGCTACGACTTGACCACTTGAGCCAACAGCATGACTCATGACGATTGCATCTGATCCTAGACCTAATGTACAGTCAAGGACCGTCATGCCCTCTTCTAAGCACGCAATCGCAATCAGTGGGTCATAACCTGTCGTGTCAAACTGCTTGATCCGAAAGACGGCACTGGACGGGTGAAAGAAAAATGACGTTTTTTCCTCTAACGCATAATACTCAAGTCGTTGTTTGTCGACGACGAGCACCGGTAACTGGTAAGTTTGCTGCAATGTATGGATGCTCATTTTTTTCCGTTCGACAAGATGAAAGTCCAGCGCCCCCTCTTGCATCAACTGATGTAAGCGTGTTTTGACGGTAGCGGTCGGTCTTAAACATGTCGTCAGCAACACGTTTTCTTTCTTCACTTCGTTTCACTCCCACAAAAAATAAGCTAGCCCAGGCCAGCTTATTTTTTTTTCTTCAATAACCCTTCGATATCTTCGATGAGTGCTTTTTTAGAAATCAAATCTTCCTGTTTTTCTTGCTCGACTTTTGCGTCGACTGTCGTCCGTTGCAATAATGCCTGCAACGTCTCATCGATACTTGATTTCAAATGATCCCGATCTTCTTTATTTAACGCAACATCATGTCGGACATCATCACCTTGCTCATCCAACTGACGTAAGCGCTCCGTCAATTGTTTCGCCTCACGATTCAAATCAGCATACAGTCGTTCGATTTGCTCGAGGCGCAATTTAATCCCATCTCGTTCAGTGAACATGTTTCCATCTCCTTCCAATACATATATGTCTACATCATTACTTTACCATATTCGACGTCAAATGATACAACGACATTCCGTTTACAGGTGCTTCCGAACACTTTTTTAGAGAGCTCCCTGCTCCTTTTCCCATCGGCTATCTTTTGCTTTTTCGTTCTTTTACTCGCTATAATGAACATGCACAGGTAATTGCTATCAGAGGAGGATAACGTCATGGATTTAAAACGTCGAACACTACGACATGTAGATCAAGTGGAATTCGAACATTTCGTAAAGTATGGCGAACCGGCTTACGGACTGACGAAACAAGAAATTCGAGGCTACGATCAAGAACTCGGGACAACGCGTGCCTTTGATTCAATCGAACATAGTTACTCAGAGGATTTCTATTTTGACGTTATCGTCGAAGACCAAGTCGTCGGTCGTGTCTTGTTATTAAAAATGGGTCATTACTTCCAGCTCGATTTGATGATTTTTGATTCATACAGCGGGAACGGTTATGGAACAAAGGCTGTTCAGTCTGCCTTGCATACATCGAATGTCCTTGAAGTATACGAAGTACGTGCTCGTGTCTTACCGACGTCACCTCATGAACAGATCGCACGGAAAATTTTCCTTTCCAATGACTTTCAGGAATCAGACGGGTACTTCGTCAAAGGCCGTCGAAAACGTTATTCGCTTCAACGTCCCGATTGACCACCGACGCTCTCGAGCGTCTTTTTTTTGACATATTTTAAAAATACGCGTAAAATTCTGCTCTGTATGACCTAGAAAGGAGCACATTATTTATGAATGAATGGTTATGGTTCCCCTCGATTATCTTAACGATGGGATTGTTATTACTCAGTTATCGTTTTTTCGGTAGAACGGGATTGATGGTCTGGATTGCGATTGCGACAATCATCGCCAATATCCAAGTAACGCAACAAGTCGATATCTACTCGTACATTTTTACATTAGGAAACGTCGTGTATGGAAGTTGTTATCTTGCGACGGACATCTTGAATGAAAAATACGGAAAAAAAGTAGCGCGTCAAGGTGTGTTCTTAGGATTCTTTTCTTTAATTGCTACGACCATCCTCATGCAATACAGTCTCCTTTACTCACCCCTAAATGATGCTTTTGCGAAGGACATGTCTTCATCGATGAACTTATTGTTTGGTTTATTACCTTGGATTGCACTCGGTAGTCTTTCTGCTTATTTGGTCTCACAACTATTCGATGTCTTCATGTATTCGAAGATTCGTCAAAAGACAGGTGAAAAAAAATTATGGCTTCGAACAACCGGTTCAACAGTCATCAGTCAATTGCTCGATACGTTGACGTTTTGCGCGATTGCTTTTCACAGTCTCCCGTTCGATATTTGGTGGCAAATCTTTTTGACGACGTATGTTGCGAAGTTCGTCATCGCATGGCTCGCGACACCGTTTATGTATATCGCGAAACGGATGAACCCTCCTGCTGATTCGACGGATCTCGCAGCCTAACATCAAAAAACCCAATGACTTCATTCATCAAATCGGGGATGGAAGATTTCATTGAATTAACGGATAATGGGGAGTGGGAGGTGGGATGATTGAAAATCAAACGGAATGAACCTTTTCGCTATACCTTTAAAGAGCCAATCACAGGTGAATTTCATCTCGTTAAAGACGGACGCCGCACACCAGCTGGCTTGATGCACATCCATAATATTTCTCCAAGTGGTATCGCCATCACGACCCCACTCAAGTTGCCTTTACAGAAAACGACAACAATCATCGTCGAGTTTTCATTGATTGCCAATACGGAACCTTTAAAAATTGAAGGGCAACTGTTACACGAGAAGTGGATTGGAACGGAACGGTTATACGGACTACACCTACACACAACAAAACAAGACCGTGACACGATTGTTCAAGCCGTCAAACATATCGCTAAAAATGAACGTTAAGTGTGATGAAACAGCCCCTTTCTCCATGAGAAAAGGGCTGCTTTTTTATTCCGTTCGATAGACAACCGCTTCATATGGACGCAAAACGACTTCTTGATCTGTATTCGTTGGGGCAGTGGCATAGTTTCCAATTATGATATCCGTGGTATCGTGTGCGACCTCAACTGTTGTCTCCTCTTCTGCAAACGAACAGTACACGTACCACGTTTCTCCTTCATAAGTCCGCGAATACGCATAGATATCATTAGCCGTTTCGAGCAACGCATACTTCCCATAGACGACCAAATCGTGTTCATGACGTAACTGAATCAGCTTCTTATAGTAATAAAAAATCGAATTCGGATCTTCTAGCGCCCGTTCGACATTAATTTCACGATAATTTGGATTGACTTTCAACCACGGCGTTCCTGTCGTAAAGCCTCCATGTTGCTTTGCATTCCACTGGATTGGTGTCCGTGCGTTATCGCGGCCTTTTTTGTGAACCGCCTGCAGTAAGGCTTCAGGATTTGCTCCTTGGGCCATCCGTTCCTGCCACATGTTCCGAATCTCGATGTCTTCATACTCTTCAATTGTCTCGAAAGCGACATTCGTCATCCCGATTTCTTCTCCTTGATAGATGTACGGTGTTCCTTTTAACAAGTGTAACAACGTCGCGAGCATCTTCGCCGATTCGACCCGGTACATCGTATCATTTCCGAAGCGACTGACGACACGCGGTTGATCATGATTGTTCCAATAGAGTGAGTTCCATCCTTTGTCGTGTAGCGCGACTTGCCATTTCGTGAAGTTATCTTTTAATTTTTGTAAGTCAAACGGTAACACGTCCCACTTTCCACCTGGCCCTGAATCTAAGTCCATGTGTTCAAACGTAAAGACCATGTTGACCTCGTCACGCGCTGGATCCGTATATAAAATCGCATCTTCCGTCGTCGCGCCCGGCATTTCCCCGACGGTCAGGACATCATAGTTCCCGAACGACGCATCGTTCATCTCTTTTAAGTATTCATGAATCCGCGGACCATTGACGTAGTGTTGTCCCCCGTCACCATATAATGCCCCCGGTGCAACATCCGCATCCGGCAGACCAGGGGTTTTCGAAATCAAGTTGATGACGTCCATCCGGAACCCATCAATTCCACGGTCTAACCAGCGCGTGATCATCGCGTAAACCTCGTTGCGCAACTGTTCATTTTCCCAGTTCAGATCCGGTTGTTTCTTCGAGAAGAGGTGCAAGTAATATTCATTCGTCGCTTCATCTAATTCCCAAGCCGGTCCCGAAAAAATCGAACCCCAATTGTTCGGCAACGTCCCATCGTCATTCGCCGCCCGCCAAATATAATAATCCCGATACGGATTGTCTTTACTTTTGCGCGACTCCGCGAACCAAGCGTGCTCATCTGAAGAATGATTGACGACTAAATCCATGACGATTTTAATCCCCCGTGCGTGCGCTTGATCAAGCAATTGATCAAAATCATTCATTGTCCCAAACTCATGCATGATCGCTTCATAATCCCGAATGTCATACCCATTGTCATCATTCGGCGAATCATAGACCGGGCTCAACCAGATGACGTCAATCCCGAGTAATTTTAAGTAATCCAGTTTTTCAATGATTCCGACGAGATCCCCGATTCCATCCCCATTCGAATCATTAAAGCTACGCGGATAAATTTGATAGACAACACTATCATGCCACCATTTTTGTTCCATACTTTGTCATCACTCCTCCATGATTGCTTTAGGCAAACGCTTGCACATTTCGGTTAAGCGCTTCCAAAGACTTCATCGCCATCGTACCATGTCATTTTGACTTAAAACAAGTGAATTCCAATATTTTAAACAGTACCTTTACATCCGTTTCCACAGACTTTTGATGTTTAAAGTATACTGATTGAGGAAAATAATTTGAGAAGGGAGGCGTTTCATCGTGTATCGTCGTTATTTTTTATTTTTAATTTGGATTGTTGCCATCGTCTTTATTTTATCCTTCGGAAACAATCGTGTTTTTCCGGACGGTTTTTTATTTTCTTTTCTTCGGTTTGATCAAAGTCAATTTGATACGTCAGCCCTGAGCCTATTTACACTGTTAGGCATTTATCCGCTTGCATTCTTTATGCTGTTTTTAGACGAAAAACGATTTTTAAAACCATCACCGATGTTAGCCAGTATCGGCGCCTTCGCCCTTGGATCGTTCGTTTTGATGCCTTACCTCGCACTCTCCATTCCGCGACAGACATTTCTTCCGTTTCGTCGGCGCACTTGGATATTGATTGCCGTTCCTCTGTTAGCTGTTCTTTCAGCGTGCATCATCTGGATTGCGTTAGCCCGTTCCGACTGGTCGATTTTCTTGCTTTACTTCATGACGAATCAGTTCGTCCGAACAATGACCGTCGACCTCGTGATGTTTTATATTTTACAAATTTTTATGTTATACCGCATTCGCTCACGCGATGAAAAAAAGTTGATGTGGCGCGATTTCCTCCCACTATTCGGACTGTTCAGCTATCTCTTTCGCCGTCACGTCTCTAGCTCATCTTCCTGATTTCAGATACAATAAGGGAATAGAGAGTTAGAGGGGGAGTTTTGCAAATGAAACAATATCACGACTTATGTCATGAAATTCTGACGAACGGGACAAAAAAAGAAGACCGGACGGGGACCGGGACGATGAGCATCTTCGGTCATCAAATGCGGTTCCCGCTTAAGGACGGATTTCCGATGGTCACGACGAAGAAATTACATATGAAATCAATCATCCATGAATTAATTTGGTTCATTTCTGGAAATACGAACATTGCTTACTTACAAGAAAACGGAGTTCGAATTTGGAATGAGTGGGCAGACGAAGACGGGAATCTTGGTCCGGTTTACGGAGCACAATGGCGTTCCTTTCCTAAGCCAGACGGAACGACAGTTGATCAGCTCGCAAATGTCATCGAGCAAATCAAAACAAATCCAGATTCTCGCCGTCTCATTGTCAGCGCCTGGAATCCAGGACAAGTAGACGAGATGGCGTTACCGCCGTGCCACCTCTTGTTTCAATTCTACGTCGCCGATGGCAAGCTTTCTTGTCAGCTTTACCAGCGTTCGGCAGACGTCTTTTTAGGCGTTCCGTTTAATATCGCGTCATACGCCTTATTGACACATATGATTGCACATGTCTGTAAACTCGAAGTCGGGGATTTTGTCCATACGTTAGGAGATGCACACATCTACTCCAATCATATGGATCAAGTCAGTCTTCAATTGAGTCGGACACCGAAACCACTCCCGCGGCTTCGTTTTGCCCGCGAAGTGACTCGAATTGAGGACTTCCGCTTTGAAGACATCATCATCGAAGGGTACGATCCCGATCCACACATAAAAGGAGTCGTCGCCGTATGATTTCACATATCGTCGCCTATACGAAAAATCGTGTCATCGGTCGTGACAATGATATGCCTTGGCACCTTCCAGCTGACCTCGCTCATTTTAAACGCGTGACACTCGGCAAACCGATCATCATGGGGCGAAAGACTTTTGAATCGATCGGACGTCCGTTACCCGGGCGACAAAACATCGTCGTTACGCGGGATGAACAGTTTCAAGCAGACGGTGTCACGATTTGGTACAATCTTGATTCACTCCCTGCTATGATTAATTCAGAAGAAGAAGTCTTTTTGATCGGGGGCGGCGAACTGTTCCGTCAAACCTTGCCAGTTGCGAAACGTCTCTACGTGACCGAAATTGAAGCCGAGATTGACGGGGATGTTTTTTATCCTTCCATCCCCTCGCATTTCACTTTACTAGAAGAAACATTTTATCCGGCTAACAAAGAAAATACATTTGCATTCTCGATAAAATGTTATGAACAGGAATGACAACAGGATTCTTTTAATCGTCGGTCTGTAAATAACGTCACTTAGGTCTGTAAACTCCAACGTCCTCCTCCTTAAATTAAGGAAGAGGACGTTTTTTACATTATTCATCATGATAAACGAAGCACCCATTGCCGAATCTGTTCTTCGATTTGATTCGATTCAAGGGGAAGTAGACAGTAATCGACGACACCCCGTTGTAATGCTTCTCCAAGCAACGTACTTTCCTCCGTGACAGTAACAATCGTTTCAATCGTATGTTCGCGTTCGTGTTTCCATTGATCGAGCAAACGAAAATCTGCTTCCGCAATCATCGATAACGGAACAAAGTTAAGTTGCATTACAGCCCCTGCCGAATCCTCGTAAGGCAAGACACGGAAATGATATTTTGGATGCTCCGGTACTTCAAGCTGACTCAAGTTCTGCAAAGGCATTCCGTCAATTTTTATCAAGCCCTCAATCTTTTCTTTTTCCGTTGCGACCGAGTATGCCACGACACGGTTCCGTCCTTTTCGTTTAGCTTGATAAAGTGCTTCATCTGCTTCGGACGTCATCTCTTCAAGGTCGAACGATGGTTGAGAGACAAGCGTTACACCGATTGAAACGGTGACCTTTAGACCGTTAGGAAATGTATGCCGTTCGATTCGTTCCCGAACTTTCCCCATCGTTACACACGCAGCTTCCACATGCTCTGTACTAAAGAGCAACATAAATTCTTCTCCACCAAATCGAATCATTTCATCCTCTTGGCGAATTGCTTGTTTCGTTAAAGAGGCAAGCTCAGATAGCACGAGATCCCCTGTCGGATGTCCATGTAAATCGTTAATCCGCTTGAAATGATCGAGATCAAAGATTGCCAGTGCAAATAATTGACCGTCACGCGCAAGGCGTGACACACGCCGTTGAAAAGCATTCTGTAAGTATTTACGATTGAACGCCCCGGTCAGTTCATCAACAAGAATCGTAGATGAGACAATTCGCAGCTTATGTAGTAGCCGTTTCAATCGGATTTGTCGTTCGATGAGCGTCACCGTTTCATCCCAGTAATCATCTGCTCCGAGTTGGTAACAATATTGACGCGTCTGTTGATCTTCCTCTCCGATGATAATCAAAGGGGTGAACGTCGCCTCTAATTTTTTGATTAACTTATCTAGCTGCACCTTTTTTGACGCCCGGACAAGTTCATAGTCAATCAACAATGCATCCGTCGGTAAATCGTAACCGACCTCAAGCATATCTTCGACTGATCCAAAAAAACGGGTCATGTAACGTTCGTTTTCCAACGCCTTTTTCCACTGGACATTATCTAGAAAACGTTTCGTGATTGAGACGATTAATTCTTTTCGTACCATTTTTTTACGACCATATGCAGATAAATAGTCGATGACAGGTCGTAATTGAAGTTTTACCACCTCATGACCAATCGTCTTTTCTCCTGAAGGTAGTTCTTGTTCAAGCCGCGTCGCCTGTCGCGCAAAGAACTCCATGCTTTCCTGTTGACCGAGCCGCTCAAGCCAACTGGCGAACACTAGTAATTCCGCTGTCGGGACGGATTTCATCCGCAATAAACGTTCTACCATCAGAATCGTCTGATTGATTTGTTTCTCCAACTGTATTTGTTTATTTTTCAAAACATCCTCCCCCTCTTTCTTTACAACCGAAGCAGTGTTGCTTCGAGTGAAGAGAAAGCGAGGGAGGCACCCTCACTTTCAGATTAAGCCTTTAAATTCGGACTAATCATATCGGCTGGAACAATCCAGGAGTCATATTGTTCTTCTGTCAATAATCCTGTCGCCAATGCCGCTTCTTTTAACGTCGTTCCATTCTTATGTGCAGCTTTTGCAATCTTCGCTGCATTTTCATACCCGATGTGTGGATTCAAGGCCGTGACGAGCATGAGCGAGCGCTCAACATTTTCATCGATGACTGCTCGTTCCGGCTCGATACCTACTGCGCAGTGGTCGTTGAATGAATGGAGCGCGTCCGTCAACAGACGAACGGACTGAATGAAATTATACATAATGACCGGTTTGAAGACATTCAGCTCAAAATTTCCTTGGCTTGCAGCAAATCCAATCGTCGCATCATTTCCAAGCACTTGTGCCGCGACCATCGTCAACGCTTCACTCTGTGTCGGATTGACTTTCCCTGGCATGATTGAACTACCCGGCTCATTTTCAGGAATCGTGATTTCACCAATTCCTGCCCGTGGACCTGACGCGAGCCAGCGGACATCATTAGCGATTTTCATCGCGTCCATCGCCAGTGCCTTAATCGCTCCGTGCGTAAACACGAGCTGATCGTGGCTCGTCAAAGCATGGAATTTGTTTTCCGCGCTGACGAACGATTTACCTGTTTCTTCACTCATTTTTTGAGCGGCACGGTCTCCGAATTCCGGGTGGGCATTGATCCCTGTCCCGACAGCCGTTCCTCCAATCGCGAGCTCCGTCAATGGATCAAGCGTCAACGTAATCATTTTTTTTGATAAATCGAGCATTCGGACCCAACCGCTGATTTCCTGACCAAGTGTAATCGGTGTCGCGTCTTGTAAATGTGTCCGTCCAATCTTGACGATGTCAGAAAATGCCTTCGCTTTTTCGTCAAGCGTCGCATGAATGGCTTCAATCGCCGGGAACAAGTCATCGATGACGACCGTTTTGGCTGCGATATGCATGGCCGTCGGATATGTATCATTTGAACTTTGTGATTTATTGACGTCATCATTCGGATGAATCGTCAAGTCGCTACCACGTTCTTGTAACTTACGTGTCCCAACGCGTGCAATCACTTCGTTGACGTTCATGTTCGATTGTGTGCCGGACCCCGTCTGCCACACGACCAGTGGAAACTCCTCATCGTATTGCCCCGCGATGATTTCGTCACAAACTTCTGCAATCACGTCTGCCTTTTCCCGGTCGAGTACACCCAGGTCTCGATTGGCTAATGCTGCACCTTTTTTTAAGACGGCAAAGGCACGAATAATTTCGATTGGCATCTTTTCTGTACCGATTTTAAAGTTCTCCAAACTCCGTTGTGTTTGTGCGCCCCATTCCTTTGAATCGAGGACACGAATTTCCCCCATCGTGTCTCGCTCTAGACGATATTCCATTGTTGTTTCCCCCTTTTTTTCATCTTACACCTTATCAGTTTAACGGAAAAAACGTTGAATGGGAATGATAGAGCGTTGTTTGGGGAATAGTTTGTTAATCGAAAAGGAGTGAATGCAGTATGTGGTTTATCAATCTGACGATTGTCTTACTATTAATCGTCGCAAACGGGATTTTTGCAATGACCGAACTTGCGCTGTTGTCTTCAAAACGCCAGAAATTGCAACAGTATGCGGATGAAGGAAAAAAATCAGCTCAAATCGCGCTTGATTTTTTAGATCGTCCGACGGATTTACTATCGACGGTCCAAGTCGGCATCACTTTGATTGGAATCGTCAACGGCGCGTTCGGCGGCGCTGCTTTATCGCAACCCGTCATCAGCTGGCTCGGTCAATTTTCTTGGCTCGAAGCCTATGCCAGTACGCTCGGATATATTTTCGTCGTCACAATCATCACGTATATTTCACTTGTCATCGGTGAATTAGTCCCGAAACGGATTGCTCTCGTCAGTCCGGAACGTGTCACGATGTGGCTTGCCCAACCGATGCGTTTTTTTTCAACACTCCTGCGTCCATTCATCTACATTTTGAGTAAGTCGACGAGTGGCATTTTCCGATTGATTGGTCTCGATCGTCTCGAAAGCGAAGATGAGACAGAAGATGAGGTGAAACAGTTGTTGATTCGTGGTGCTCAGGAAGGAATCTTTGCAGATTCGGAAGCCGAACAAGTCTCTCGTGTCTTTGCGTTCCACGATCAATACGCCTATGAATTAATGGAACCCCGGACCGTCACGGAGTGGATTGATTTAAATGATTCACCGGAACAAATCTTAAACGATTTACGTCGGGCGAAGCACCGAAACTTACCCGTCGGACACGATGATTTGGATCATTTCGTCGGCTATATCGATGCGAAAGAAGTCTTAGCATCCGATACTCCCGCCTTGACGATTGAACGCTACATCCAGACACCGCTTATTGTTCCTCGACAGCTCAAAGCAACAGACTTACTCGAGCGGATGCGGAAAGAAACCGTCTCGATTGCCTTTGTCCTCGATGAATATGGTGGGTTTTTAGGAATGATAACATTATTTGATATATTGGAAGCCTTCGTAGGAGAAATTTCAACGATCGAAGAAGAACCAGAGCTGATCATGCGAAGTGATGGCTCCTATTTAGCAGACGGGTTGTTGCATATCGATGATTTGAAACGAACGCTTGGTTTGACGACGCCACTTCCGGGTGAAGTCCAGAATGCGTATCATACGGTAGCTGGACTGATTTTATATACACTCGGCGAATTTCCACAGCGTGGCAGTCACGTCATGATTGCCGATTATCGTTTTGAAGTCGTCGATTTGGATGGGCGTCGCATCGATCAAGTCTTAATCGAAAAAGTCGCTCCTGATTTGTAATATCAGAAAAACGACCTACTTATACCGAGTAACTCGGATAAGAAGGTCGTTTTTAAATTAAAATTCATTTAATGCTTCACGTGCCACACGGTCCGCTTTATTTTCAGACCGCGGAATCCACTTGACGAATGCCAGTGGTAATTGTGAATACCGTTCGAACGCCGGATCAAAATACACTTGAATGCGCTTGTTCTTGGCGAACTCGCGTTCAACCGCTAACGAAACTGCTTCCGAGTCCGTCCGGAACGAAAAGACACTTTCTCCTGCGTTCAATAATTCTTCCGCTAACTCGACCGCTCGGGCAAACGCCTGGAATTCCGCTTCATGATTGTTAACCGCGGTAATCCGAAACGTCCGTTCGATGACTTCTCCTGCTGAATTCTTACAGAAGATTCCTACCGTCGCGTCATCATTCGATGGCCGAACAGCCCCATCAAAATACATTTCAACCATGTTCAATCGCCGCCTTTACACCTTTTCGTATCGCTTGTTCATCTAAATTTTTTCCGATGAAAACTAGTGTCGTTTGTTTCTCTTGCTCGAACATTCCACGTACCGCTGTTCCGTAAATCATTCCGGTGCCTTGAAGAATCGTCTTTTGATCCGTATCCGCAAAATGAATGATTCCTTTATAGCGGTATAAATCTTCCGCATAGGCTTCGAGTACTTCACGCAAAACGGCACCGAAACGATTCCGATTCAACGGCTGCACTTCCGTAATCGTCAATGCCGTGAACGAATCCGCCGCTCGTTCGAAGCGATCATCTTGTTGTAATAAACGTTCTTCTTCCGCTTTTGGAAAATGGAATGTTTCAAATAAATTTGCTACCTCGACACGTGACTCGACTGTCGGAATGATATGGGCCGTCGGATTCAAGACTTGGAGCCGGGCAATGATGTCGGTTCGTACAGCATCCGATACCAAATCCACTTTATTCAGTAACAAAACATCGGCAAAGCCAATTTGTCTGACATTCTCTTCAAACGTCAATTCACGTTCGAGATGGTACGCATCGACGACCGTAATGACGCTCGAGAGTTGATATTGTTGTTCAATTGCCGGTTCAAAGTAGAAGGTTTGGAGGATCGGGCCCGGATCAGCAATTCCTGTCGTTTCAATCAATAAACGATCGAACACCATCTCACCTGCGCGTCGTTTTTTAGCAATCCGTAATAACGCCTCTCGTAAATCGCCACGAATTGAACAGCAGATGCATCCATTCGTCAATTCAATCATCTCTTCGTCACTTCGTTCAATCAAAGCTTCATCGATATGGACTGATCCTACCTCATTGACGAGCAGCGCCACCTTTTCGGTCGGATGGGAGACAATATGATTCAACAGTGTCGTTTTTCCCGCTCCTAAAAAACCCGTAATCAATGTCGTTTTAATTCGTTCTTGCATAACTTTCACTCCTTACAGCAGTTGTGCCGTTCGCCATTTCTCTTTTCGTGCGTCCAATAAATCGATCGCATGCAAATACCATGCTTCCGTTGTTTGTGGTGTGACACTTGAACCCCATTCTTTTTTTCCATGATGCGATAAGATGAGATGCATCATCCGATGATGCATGTCTAACGGAATCCGGATTGCCTCGTCACGCAACGCACGTTCGAACACGAAACAGCCGTATGGCATATGTCCGACTAGACTTCCGAGCGGATCAACCGCAATACCGGATAACGTTTCCTCTACCGCATCAACTTGCAGTAAGTCCGTGAAGCGACTTGGTGTTGCGCCGAGATGATTATACTCCCAAATCTTTCCGATGTCATGCAACAGGACACCTAACAAGAGTTCATCCTGATTCGGTGCTTGATCGAGAAGCGTAATCGATCGTGCCGCTTGATAAAGGGAATCGAAGCTGTCGTCCCAGGCAAACTGACGTGTCGCCCGCTCAGGAGCTTGAAATAAATCGTTTTTATGATCAGCTTCTGCTTCTTGAATACATTGGAGTAACGTCAAATAAGGTCGCTCCGATTGACAGATTCCTGCCGCGATCGTCATCATACAAGCTGTGTGCTTCATCAACCCACCAATATAGGCATGATGATGGAACAATGCCGCTGGCCTCGTCGAAAAATCGTCCCAATACGTGTTTAGACAACGCAGGGCAATCTGGCGGTAAGGTTGTTGCATTTGCTCGACTAGACCAATCAATTGATCCCGGTAATCGCTCGCAGACTCTTCTATCGGCATCTGAGGTAGCAATGTCGTTCCAGCGACATCATGGACGGCCTTGACGCGTTGAACAGTCAACGACTTATTCCCCGAGTCGACGGGGTATTCCTCGACTTTGGCAGTAACGCGGACGATCCGCGTCTCTAGATAAGGACGCATCGCCTCTTCCGCCGTTCCTTGATTCAACCATTGTTTTCCTTTACAAGAACCACTCGATGAATTGAATGTAAACTGTAACCATTCACGTCCTGTCTGACTCGTTCTGATTTCCGCAGAAGCGACTAAAAGTGTTTCTTCGATTTGTTCTCCCGGAACGTGACGTTCAATCAAAAAGCCGCCTGACGCATTCGATACGTCAACCACAAATTCATCCCCAAGGTAAGGCGGCATCTGTTGCTCTGGAATTGCTTTAAATAAGCGAATCATTTCCGAATCACTCCTCTCATCTCTATTGTCCATCATATCAAAGTCGCTCACCACCTGTACAAAACAAAAGAATGATTGTAAGCGTTTACTTAATCGGCTATGATGAGTGCATATGTACAATACTTCCAATTAAGGAGGACTTTCATGATGCTTCGCTCACTCTCTTCAAGTTATGATGTCGTGATGCACACAGTGCGAGATACAGTCGATCCAGCAACACGTGCTCAACTGAGGCTGGCCGTCGTCGCCTATGGCAAAACGGCTAAAGATGAATCACCTTTACAGGCGTTAATCGAGCAGGAGCTCCACTTATGTTGCGTTCAAGTACAGCATGCCGGACTCGACGTTCAATCCGACCTCGTCAAGTTACTCGTCTTGTCCGCTTTCAGTAGTGATGCGGGATTTAGCACCGCAGAACTGAACAGCATGACACCAAATGCAATCAAAAGACAATCGTCTTCATACGATGCCATCTTCGCGCGTCTCATCCAAAAACTTTTTCTCCATCAGACACAAGTCGATATCATTTGTCAACGCCTACAAAGTGTTCTCTGTGGTGCAGCAGCACAGAAGTGTTCGATTCGGGCACGTCGCCTGCAAGAGTCAACCTGCGTCACCCACTCTCATTAAAAAAGTCCTGACTCGAGTGAGTCAGGACTTTTTTCAACGACCTGGCATTCCAGCTCCTTGAAAGGTGTATGTTATGAAAATGCGGCGTTCCGCTTCGTCATATTCTATCATCATCATCACAGATATTGGAGGTTCTGTCAATTGATTTTCAAAAAAAGTGGGTTGATCTCGTTAGAAATCAACCCGAATGGAAGAGTGAATAATTACCATGGCAATGCTTGATTTCATCATACAATGCAATGGAAGCGTTTACAACCCTTTATCTAAAATTTTCTCAAGAAAATATTGTTCCGTTAATGGCAAATGTACGACTTCAATCCCACTTTGGCGCATCAAGTTTAATCCATCGCCGTATTCATAACCCGTCGTATAAACGACGCGATCAATTTTCGAAGCGATTAAAGCTAAACTACACGCGTGACACGGACTATGCGTGACATAAGCCGTCGCATGACGCGCACTCGTCGAATCCGCAGCAAGTTTTCCTAACGCATTAATCTCCGCATGAATTTCGTGTTGCTTTGACCACTCATGATGTTCTTGTTGGTTATTACAACGATAAAAAACTTCGCCATTATGTATAGTAGTATCAGATTCCAACACATTTTCATTGATTGATTTATAGAAAACTTCGTGTTGCTTTAAAAAAATTTCGTTGCAGTTCACATGCTGACTCGGTGTTCCATTGATTCCAATCGAAATTGGCTTTTCATCCTTGACGATGACGCATGCGACAGACTTCGAGGCACATTTCGAATGACGTTCTGCCATCATCTGGGCAAACAGTAACCAGGTCGTATCCCATTTCTCTTGTTTCGGATCCATAACGTTCACTCCTTAAACAATACGAAGGAACACGTAAACGTGTCCCTTAGTATCGTTGATTTGGTAATTCGCGACTTTTCGAAGCGACTTCAATAACTTTTTGTTTTAATTCATTTTCCATCCGCTCTAACTCATGCTCTGCATCGCGACGTTTCTGCTTCCCATCTTGTTGAATCCGCAGTGTCTCATCAAGCGTCTCGATTAAATTTTGATGTGCGACTTTTAACGATTCGACCGATACGATTCCTTTTTCATTCTCTTCTGCGATTTCAATCGATGAATCTTTTAAGAGACGTGAATTTTGTTCGAGCAATTGATTCGTCGTATTTGTAACGTCCTTTTGCATCTGCAAGGCACTCTTTTGCCTAGACAGACTGAGTGAGAGGACGACTTGGTTTTTCCAAAGTGGAATCGTATTGACGACTGCTGATTCAATTTTTTCAGCAAGAATCTGGTTATTCTGCTGAATGACACGAATTTGCGGCGCCATTTGAAGACTGATCGTACGTGATAATTTTAAGTCGTGGATTTTTTTCTCGAACCGGTCCGTCAATTGAATCAAATCATTTAATTCTTGTAGTTTCGTCTGGTCACGTGAAACCTCGACTTCTGTCCGAAGCGGTTCGATCTCATTTTCTCTGACGTGTGCAATCTTCGTCTCACCCGCTGCGATGTAAAGATTTAGTTCCTCGAAGTAACGTCGATTTTTTTGATACATTTGATCAAGTAACGTGATGTCTTTCATTAAGCCGAACTTCGAACGATCTAAATTATGAACGACCTCTTCTAAATAAGCACTCATCTTTTCATATTGTAAGAAGTAGGTCTCCGCTTTTTTCTTCGCCCGTCCGATGACGGGAACGTTTGACCAAAAGCTTTTCTTTTCTTGTAACGAATCCGGGTCCATTTGACGGACACGTTGCATTAAATCCGACAACAGTTTTCCGGCATCGCCACCATCTTTCATTTTGACTTCGCTTAACACTTGATCTGAAAATTGCGAGAGTTCTCGTTGAACCGGTGCTCCGAATTGCATGACGGCATCGGATTTATTCAAATCAATCACTTGAAGTAAACGTTCGATTTTTTGACGCTGTTCGGCTGGAACGTCACTTGGAATCATTTCTTCAACAGGACGAACTGGCGTCCGGTGTTTTGGTGTCTCCGCAAGATTCAGGTCAACTGATGGATCAGAAATCGTTGGTTGTGCCTGTTCCTCTGTTTTGGATTCGTCCGGCCACTCTTGCCATGAATTGTTATCAGAATGGGTCATGTTTATAACTCTCCTCCTGTTTTCTTTGTTCCGATTCTTGTGCCAATACTTTTTCAATCGTTAAAAGTTCACGCTCTAAGTCGACCGTATCCCCTTCTAACAACAAGGATTGGTGTTGTTTTAATTTTTGAGCAATCATCTTCAAGTTCGCTTGCAGTTGTTCGCGTGTATCAAATTGCACTTGAGCCCCACGTCGTTCTAAATCTGCGAATTTTTCTGAAATCGATAATAAGGAATCGAGATAAAACGTGAAGAAGTCGCGTACTTTTTTTACTTCACGTGGTGCATTAAATAATTCTTCAAATAAAACATGTGCTTCGCGCGAGACGATTCGCATATCTGAACGTACTTCGCTGTCTCGGATCGATGGGATAATGCCATCGAATGCCTGTAACTTCACGAAACCTTCTTCGACGGTCCGTCGCAAGACCTGCAACTCCAAATCATCCGTTTCATCAAATCTGCGCGTCGCTTGTTCAGGCTTTAAGATGACGCTTCCGACAAATTGATCATCATCATCGAGTAACAATTTCTTTTTGACATTTTGTCGTTTTATCTCTGTTGATTTTCGTTCTGTCCGGTACCGCTTCCCGGGTTTCGCCCGGTAACCGCTCCAAATGAACCATAAACCGAGCGCTACGAAGATTCCGGAAAAATTTAACGTATCTGCTATCTGGAGAAATACGAACATCAAACCAATCGATCCGAAAATCCACCATGTAGAAGATTTCATGTCATCCCCTCTTTCTATTGACTCCATCTATTTGTGTCATGAATGAATCTACTGTTTCTTATATCTTACCATTACGGATGTCTTAACAAAAAGTTTCCCGTTTTCGATAAATGTTAGTCCTCTCTACTCTTTATTTCACCATAATCTTTCATTAGACGCATCCGTCTCTAGATGTACGATGCTGAAGGGATGGCATTTACTTTTTCCTTTTTCGCGCGTAACGCATACACATAAGATTCTTTACTCATTGAAAAATTACTTTCACCCCAAAAAAACTAGCTTCCGTCAATCAAAACGAAAGCTAGTGTTCGTGATCATATTGTGATTCCATCAAACGCTCAAGAGAAGACGAGTGGCCAAATCAGAATGATTAAGATGGCGAGCGGACTCAAGTAGCATACACTAAAGCGCCAAAATGGAATCATTCGTTTTAACATGGGACCTGTCGCTAGCTCCCGTTCGACAATCGCCCGATCAAGTTTAAATCCAGCAAATATTGAGATCAAGAGTGCACCGATCGGCATCAATATATTCGATACGAGGAAATCCATCCAATCAAAAATCGTCTTATCGAACCACATGATGTCGCTCGCGACGCCAAAGGAGAGTGCTGATGGAACACCTACTATTGCGACAAGGATTGTCGTAATGATGGTATTACGTTTCTTATTTTGGACGGTCGCATCTTCTTTTCGATCAGTAATCGATGAGACCACAACTTCTAGCATCGCGATCGAAGACGTGATCGACGCGAAAGCAAAGAGTAAGAAGAATAACGTTAAGAAGACTGTTCCAAATTGGACTTGGCTGAATACTGTTGGTAACACGATGAATAAGAGTGAAGGACCTTCAGCAGGATCAAGACCTGAAGCGAAGACCGCTGGGAAGATCGCGAATCCGGCTAATAGTGACACAACGATGTTTAAAGAGACGATCCATCCTGCTGACCGATTGATTTGACCACGCTCTTTCATATACGAGGCATACGTCAACATTGCGGAGACGCCGAGCGATAATGAAAAGAAGGCTTGTCCGAGCGCACTCAGGACCGATGTCCGGTTCAGTGCTGAGAAATCCGGTTCGATGAAGAAACGAACCCCTTCACTTGCACCTTCAAGGGTCAATGACCGACTCACTAATATAATGAAACAAAGGAATAATAATGGCATCAAGATTTTACTCATTTTTTCAATCCCCGACTGAACACCTCGTAAGACGATTAATCCCGTAATAACGAGGAATACGACTTGACCTAAAATTGCATAGAGTGGAGAGGCGGATATCGTTCCGAAGAGTTCTCCTAACTGATCCCCACTCATGGAAGTCAGATTTCCGGAAAAACCAAGAACCGTATAAATTAATACCCATCCCCCGATGACGCTGTAAAAGGATAAGAGTAAGAAACAGGTGATGACACCTAACACACCAATGAAGGTGAATTTCTTATGACCCAACTCTTCGAAAGCGCGCAACGCCGTTTTTCCACTCGTTCGACCGATTAAAAATTCTGCAATCAATACCGGGAGACCGAGGAGTAAGGTGAACACTAAAAATAGTAGTAAAAAAGCGCCTCCACCATTCGTTCCTGTCGTATATGGAAACTTCCATATCGCACCGAGTCCAATCGCTGATCCTGCTGCTGCTAAGATAAACCCGACTTTTGAAGCCCATGCATTGCTTTTCATGGTACTCCACCTCCTTTTCAAAAATACTTCCTTATTGTACAAAAGTTAAATCAAGAAGTCATCCTTTATCAAACATTTTCTTTAAAGCGTCAAAGCATAACCGCATATTCGCATGTTTGTATTAAAATGAAAATCATATGTACTAAAAAAGGAGAGACATTGATTCTTCTTCGAATCTTTTGTGTCTCTCCTGATACTATCTTTTTAAGTTCGATTCAGTTTACGATTTTGTCCAGCGTACATTTTCAAGAATTCCGGTAAGACCTTCACCTCGACAGGCGAGTTCAGCGCCTTCTCACCATCCGTATCGATGACTTTTGGAGAATCCGTTTTTAAGGTAAAACCACTCGTTAAGATGTGCGTGAAAGAGGGGTCGTTTGCCAGTCCGATTTTTTGAAGGATCACATCACGAATCGTCGCTAAGTTGACTTCATCGACAATCACTAAATCCAGTTTCCCATCATTGTATGCACCGTTCGAAAGATTTGTTTCAATCCCCCCAAGCGACTCACCATTCGCTGCTAAAATCAAAACAGCTTCTCCTGTCATCTTTTGCCCTTCATCTAACTCAAGTTCATAGGCAAACGGTTTTGCATCCAAGCTTGAACGGATGGTTGACAGATAATACCCCATTTTCCCAAGTCGGACTTTTTCTTCCGTATCAATGCCAATCGATGCTTCAGCAATTAATCCGAGGCCCAAAAAATTAAGGAAGTACGTATCGTTGACTTGTCCAAGATCGACTTCGACGATTTGTTGGGTTGCAATCATCTCTGCAGCAAGACGCGGCACCATTGGTAAACCGAGTGTCCGTGCAAAATCGTTACACGTTCCCCCTGGCACGATGCCGAGAATCGGACGCGTCTCCAGCTTGGCTAATCCATTGATGACTTCAAATACGGTTCCATCCCCACCGAGGACGACAAGGGCATCGAAGTCTTCCGCTTCTTCTGCAAACTGCTGTGCATCTCCTGCCCGACTCGTTTGCTTAATGACGATTTCATTGAATTGTTCCGCAAGTGGACTAATGACATCTTCTAAAAGTCCACTCCGGTTCGTCCCGGCGGAAGGGTTACTAATCATCAATAGTTTCATTGAATGATTCCTTCTTTCTTCAAATAATTATTTGCCACTTCGTTGGCAGTCTTGCCACCATAGGCGACTTCTTCATTCATTTTAGACATTTCTTCATCTGTGATTTTTCCATCTAATTTTTTTAAAGCTTGCCCGACTTCCGGGTACTCATCAAGCGTCTCTTGTCGCAATAAAGGAGCACCTTCATATGGTGGGAACAATTGTTGATCATCTTTCAAGACGACCATGTCATATTTCGCGATTTCCGGATCAGTCGAATAGGCATCGATGACTTCGATGTCTCCTGATTCGATTGCCTTGTATCGTAATTTCGGTTCCATCGTTACGACTTCTTTAAAATTGACGCCATATTTTTCTTGAATCCCTTTGTAACCATCTTGACGATCTTTAAACTCTAACGTGAAGCCTGCCGTTAATTGACTCGCAACCCGCTTGATGTCGGAAATCGTTTTTAAGTCATACCGTTCCGCGATTTTTTTCGGAACTGCGATGGCGTAGGTGTTATTGTAGTCCATCGGCGGTAACAGCGCGAGGTCCTGTTTGACCAATCCATCTCGTGCTTGCTCGTAAACCGCTTGTGCATCATTTGAGACCGGTTTTTCATTCGTTAAGCTAGCAAGGACCGTCCCCGTGAATTCCGGGTACAGATCAATATCACCCGATTGCAGCGCTTTATAGACGAACGTCGTCTTTCCAAAGTTCGGTTTGACTTGGACGTTTAAGTCCGTTTCATCCTCGATGACGATTTTATACATGTTCATCAAGATTTCTGGTTCGACGCCTAGTTTTCCAGCGACGACCAAGTCAGGTTGTTCCGTCCGTCCGAGCGCGAACGGCGTGATGATTAGTGTCGCAATCAAGGCCAGGGCAACGACCATTCGGCTCGTTTGCCGTTTTTTTGTCGCGACTTCCGTCTGACGTAATAAAAAGTCGAACAATAACGCGAGTAAGGCTGCCGGGATAGCTCCTAACAATAAGAGATTGTTATCGTTTCGGTCGATTCCGAGCAAGATGATCGATCCGAGTCCCCCTGCCCCAATCAAGGCAGCAATCGTTGCCGTCCCGATGATGAGAACCATCGCTGTCCGGACACCAGCCATCATGACCGGTAAAGCGAGCGGTAACTCAACCTTCAGCAAACTTTGCGTCGGTGTCATTCCGCAGGCACGGGCCGCTTCTTTAATTGAAGGATCGACTTCAGCTAATCCCGTAAATGTGTTCCGGACGATTGGTAAAAGAGCATATAAGACGAGTGCAATGACAGACGGGAGTGTCCCGATCCCAACAAGCGGAATCATCAGTCCGAGTAGTGCGAGCGAAGGAATCGTTTGGATGACGGATGTCACACCAATCGACCATTCACTAATTTTTTTATTTCGTGATAAGTAAACGCCTAAAGGAATCGCAATCAAACATGCGATCAATAACGAAATGACCGAAAGTTGAATATGTTCGATTAATGCCTGCAGTAGTTCTTCTTTTCGATTTTGAAACGTTTCGACTAAACCGTTCATCACATCGTCCCCCTGACTTGTCCCATGAACTCTTTGATGAAGGGATCGTCACTCGCTAAGACTTCCTCTTTTGTTCCGATAAATACGATTTCGCCCTCGTTCATCAAGCAGATGCGACTGCCGAGCTTCAGCGCTTCGTTCATGTCATGGGTGACGAACAAAATCGTTTTACCGAGTTCACCGTTCAATCGAATCAAGTCATTTTGAAGTTGGTCTCGAGAAATCGGATCAAGGGCTGAAAATGGTTCATCCATCAGAATGACATCTTGCTCTGCAGCGAGCGCACGCATGACCCCGACGCGTTGTTGTTGTCCACCCGATAGTTCACTTGGATATTTCTTTTTTAAATTTTCATTAAGACCCGTCAACTCGAATAATGTATCGACGCGCTTCGCAACTTTTTTCTTGTCCCACTTTAACAACTGCGGAACGACAGCGACATTTTCTTCAATCGTCATATGGGGGAAAAGTGCAATTTGTTGCAGAACATAGCCGATTTTCCGGCGAAGTTCATGTTCATCAATCGACATGATCGGCTCTCCGTTAATCCAAATCTGACCTGCTGTATGATCAATCAATCGGTTGACCATCTTCATCGTCGTCGTCTTTCCACAACCAGATGGACCAATCAAACAAAAGATTTCGCCTTCTTCTACTGTAAAATTCAAATTTTGGACCGCTTTTGTTCCGTCGGCATAAGTTTTTCCGACTTCTTTAAATTCAATCACAGACGATCCCTCCGTTTCCTATTGTTTTATTATCTTTGTAAAGTTCCCCTTAATCAGTGTTTCCAAAACCTGATTTTTCAGCAGTTTCATTAAAAAAGAGCCATCTCGACCGAAACGTTCGGTCAAGATGGCTCTTTTAGTCTTATTCGTAAATCGTAACTTGGACCGAACGTCGGCCCCAGTTGATTGCTTCCTGTTCCGTTTCCATCATTAAATCCATGATTTTCCCATGGATGACGCCTCCCGTATCAAGAGCAATCGCATCCCCAAATCCTTCAACATGTACTTTCGTGCCGAGGGGGATGACGCTTGGATCAACCGCAACAATCCGTCGGCCTTCAAAATGAATCGTATGTGTGACATCATAGCCTGAAGCCGTTAAGACTTTTCCATCATATGAACCATTCAGTGCTGCATCATTCGTATAAGCCGTCGTTTCAAATGTCTCTTGGCGTCCACCAGTTTCATTTTTGGCAGTTACTTTTTTGGGTTCGACAGTTGCTGCCGTTTCTTTTTGATTTGCTTGTTGTTTACGTTTTGCTTCGTCTTGTGCTTGTTGTTTTTTCAGTGCTTCTGCTTTTTCTATTGCTTCCTTTTTTTGCTTCGCTTCCTGCTCGGCTTTCGCCTGGCGTTCACGTTCTTGTTGCGCTGCCTGTTCTGCAGCACGTTGTTTCGCCTGTTCTTCAGCTCGTTTAGCTGCTTGTTTCTCTTTTTCCAATCGAATAGCCTCTCGTTTCATCTGGAGCGGATTTTGGACGATTTTCTTTTCCGTCCCGATTCCAATTTGTGCGGCTTCCGTATGCATATGTGGTAAAAGAATAAGTCCTGTAAAAGTAAAAATGATTGTAAGTACGATCTGTTTTAGTTTCATCTTTCAAAACAACCTTTCCGGCCTTTAACGGCTCGAACACCTTACCACGATGAATTTGCGGATGAAAACCCTAAAAGGTCATTTGAAATATATCTGTCAAAAAGTAACGAAATGGTTACACGCTTTCAAAATATGCTCTTATCGTTGATATCAAGCCATTTCTATGATTGTTACCGTTCTGTCATCTTTTTATTTTTGTAACGTCTTTGTAATGATTACGATTGTTCATGAAATTCTGTTAATTTATTCTTAAAATTGAGGTCATCCAATCGATTCAGCGATCAAATGACTGATTTGCTTATTATTTAAATGAACTTTTCACCCACGCTTTGAATATTTATTCAAAATCAGACGATTCATCTCCCGCTTCTAAACGTTCAGGGTGAACTCCTCGTGTAAATGGGAGATGAATCGTCTTCGGGCAAGATTAACGTTCAACCGTCGGGACGACGGGGTTAGCCTGATTAATTTTCGACCGATAGATTGAATAGCTCAGGAAGCCTCCACCTCTAAGCGAAGCGGAGGTGGAGGTGGAGGTGGAGGTGGTTCAATCAAACAAAAAACCCGACAATATGTTGTCGGGTCCCGTGTTATTTTGTTTTACGTTCTAACAATTCAATCTCTGACTTGAGGAGAACTTGTTTTTCAAATTCGAATCCAAGTGATTCAAAGTTTTTTGTATGCGAGAGATCACCGACAACCGTATTTGTTAATACAGCCGTAACTTCCGCGACCCATCCTTCTTTCGTTTTGACCATATCGCCCACGATATAATCAAATAACTCTTCTGTTTCTTCCATCTCAATCATCTCCTGACACGTTCAGATAGTACTAATCATATAAAAGAACTCACAAAAAAGCTAGTATCGTGAAATCATACTCAACACTTGACGAAGAATCTTTGCCGTCAATCCCCAAATCAAGTAGTCCTCATGTTCATAAAAATGTTCGACGACTTTGTACGTCCGATCAAGATAAGCTTCCCGATTCGCCATCCGACTTGTCGGAACCGCTTTTCCCGGGCGAATTCGCCATTCCATCTCTCCTTCAATCGGACGCGCGTTCAACAGTGCGTTTAACGGGACATAAAAAATATGATCGACTTCATCCGGAGAGGGATTGATTTGATTCGCTTGTATGATTCCGACGTATGGATAGATGATGGAGCGGTTCGGTGTCACGAGCGGTTCTAACGTCCCGATGACTTCAATTTCTTCCACTGTCACATTGAGTTCTTCTCGTGTTTCCCGGATTGCCGCTTCTTTCGGTTGTTCTCCGGCATCGATTCGTCCACCCGGAAAAGAAATCTCTCCGGGTTGCGAACGTAACGTCTTCGCCCGCACTTGAAAGAGAAGACAGATTTCCCCATCGCGTTCGACTAGCGGCACAAGAACTGCTGCTGCTTGCCGTGGAAGACGGTCCCTTGTCGATTTGAATACATCTTTGATTTGATCGAATACGGGATTATTCATCGTCCTTCCTGCGAAACTCTCTGATACGCTTCTTCTAAGTGACGCATCCGAACAATCAAATCGGCGTTCTTCGCGATCCGGTCTGCAAGAATCGAGCCCGAAACGACTTTATAATACGCATTCAATGCTTGTGTCTTTGTCATGTATGCCTCATTTTGTCGAATATACTCTTTGAAATTCGCTACTAAACGGTCTGCTGTAAATAACTGTTCGTTCAACCGACTCATCCTCTCTTGCGGTTAGCCGCTAGGTGTATAGTTTAATGGTAGCTACTTTTGGCTAAGAAGTAAAATAAGGGGGGCTTATTCGTGAAGAAAAACATAGATGTATTGATTATCGGGGCCGGACCGACCGGATTGACACTTGCACTCGCGCTCTCACGGTACGGCTTAACATTCCGGATCATCGAGCGAGCGAGCGGACCATCTGTCGTCTCAAAGGCAATCGGTATTCAAGCACGTTCACTTGAATTGTTTGCCCGTCTCGGTGTTGCCGAGGAACTGATGGCAGAAGCGATTAAGATTAATCAAGGAAATCTCTATGTGAATGGAGCTTGGCAAGCAAAACTTGATTTTACAGATTTGAATACACCTTTCCCATTTGTAACACTCTTACCTCAAAGTGAAACGGAACGGATTCTTGAACAACGCCTACTCGATTATGGACATCATGTCGAACGGGATACCGAATTGACCGGATTCGCTCAATTTCCAACATTCGTCACGGCATCGATTCGAAAAAACAATGTCGTCGAGACAGTCGATGCCTCGTTCGTAGTCGGAGCAGACGGTGCGAACAGCTTCGTCCGGCGTGAACTAGGACTTCCCTTCAGTGGCAAGTCGTTTAAGGAGTCTTGGGCGCTTGCGGATATTGAAGTCGACTGGCCGCTTTCGTCAGAAGAAGTCCATATTTTCTTTTCCGATCATGGAGTAATCGAGTCATTCCCATTACAATCAAACTTATTTCGAATTACGGGCAACTTAACGAACGGTGTCGTGCCAACGGATCATGCGGCGATTGAAGACTTTCTTAAAAATCGAGCGAAAGTACCGTTTAAACTCAAAAAAGTTCATTGGTACTCCATGTTCCGTGTTCACAATCGAATCATCGAAAAGTTCGGTCACCACCGGATTTATTTAGTGGGTGATGCAGCGCATATCAACTCGCCTGTCGGCGGACAAGGGATGAATACAGGAATCGCAGACGCGATGAACTTAGCCTGGAAGCTTTGGTGTGTGCATGAGTTCAAGGCAAGTTTCCCGCTACTCGACTCTTATAGCACCGAACGACGGGAAGCGGCACGTGGAATTTTACGTTCGACGAACCTTGCGACGGAATTGTTGCAAATCAATGTGCCATTTTTACTCCCTCTGCAAGAAAAAGTCATTCGGAACAGTTTAAAAATCACACCGCTTCATCATTACGTGACGAACCGGATTGCTCAATTGAATAGTAACTATCATCCATCCGATACGTTTGTCACGCAAGGGAGATTTGGCTTACTTGCACCGAAACCGGGTGAACCGATGCCGTACAGTGAAGTTGTAAATCCGCGAACGAAAAAAAATGAGTTACTGCTACGTCGCGCCGATCGAAATTTCTTATTGCTGCTCTTTTTACCGCGTCAGTCCGATGAATCAGAACTGACCCCTTATAAGGAACTCGCCTACTCCTATCCGGACCTGTTTGAGACCGTCTCGATTCATCAAGAGCTAAAAGAAGACGGGGTCGTCGACCAGGGGGGAGAACTCGCACGGAAGTTCGGGATTAAGCAATGTGGTCTATATTTGATTCGTCCAGACGGCTACATCGCTTATCGTCAGCAAGGCTTGAAGATTAAACCTTTCTCTCGCTACCTTGAACGTTTACTTTATGCCCGGTAAGCACGTATGATAGGTATGAGGTGATAAGATCCATGGAGTTTATGAATATACGATACTTTTTGATCATCGTTCTAATTGTTCTGTTCATCATCATCGTCGCGCGTCGCACAAAAGAGTCTTTGCGCTGGGTCCTCGTCGGTGAAGAATTTGGAGAAAAAGGCGAACAGCTTCATCGAGATTACGAGCTACTAGCGGATGCCGGTTTTGAAGTCCGGCTCGAACGAGGTGTTAAAACCTCTATCTTTTTCCGACGGTTTAGTAAAGATTTAGCCGATCGTGTTGCAATTTATGCACTTAAAGAAGATATCGACCGTATCGAACGTTTTCTCACTCAACCTAAAAAAAGACGTTAAAAAAATAAGCAGCCTCTCCGTAGTTGAGAGGTTGCTTATTTTTGATGGTTTGCCAGTATAAAAGCAACCTGTTTACGATCTTTCTCCGTGACAGGAGTTCCTTGTCGTCTTGCAATCCATGGCTTGATGGCAGCAAAGGACTGGCCGATCGGAAACTTAACCCGCGTCATACGCAAATTCGGTGCTTGTTTGAATACAATCATCGTGTGAACGGGAATCGACACGCCTTCCGCCTTTAAGAGTGATCTGATATGTTTCGTGAGGCGTTGTGCCTCTATTACCGGATGCCGTTGTTCAACCCGTTGAACACGTTGCTCGTCTTCGACGTGATAGGTTTGATCACTTAGCAATACCGCAGCCTCTTGATTGACAAGGACTAAAAACAATCCTTTTGGTCCGATTAAGGCAAATTCAATCTTCATGGAGCGATCGAGCTCGACGTTTTCAAATAACATCCAATCGTACCGACAAATATGTCGCACTTGATCACAGACGAGTTCTAAGTCGTTCACCTTACTTGGAACTGAACGTTTAAAGGAAAAGAAACGCCGCTCTTCTAGAGGTGTCATTTTTGTTGCCATCACCTGTAACATATTGTCCCCCCTTACGTCTATGTATTATTAGCTAGTTTACCATCCTTTTGCACAAGCGGTATGCGCTTTCAAAATCAGGGGAATTTCGTAACAAAAAAAAGACATCCACTTCTGTTTAAGTAGATGTCTTGACGCTTATTGATTTTCTTGGTGTGGACGTCCGAAAACAGCTTTTTCAAGATTTGAAATCCGGCGTAGCATGTCATAATTCGATGGATTAGACACTGGGGCTTCCGTCTCAACGATTCGCTCTTCGGGTTTTCGTGCCGTCGCTTTTGCTGCTTCTAGTTCTTTTTTCAGACGCTCGATTTCGCGCTCGAATCCTTCGTAATCTTTGATGACTTGATCCAAGTATCCATCTACTTCTTCAATCACGTAACCGCGTAGACCCGTCTTAAATTCTTTTTTGTAAATATCATCTGCTGTCAATAAGGGTTTATACATCGTCTTCACTCCCACTGATCATTATAGTTCAGTTCCTGTTCCATCATCGATAAATCATCTTGTGTGATCAAGAACAGTTGATAATCGGTCCGTTCCATCTCTATTCTAGCACGCTCAACGAGATACTTCGCTGAGCCACCGTGTTCTTCATCAAAAACGGATAACAGGCCTTGGCTCTTTTCAATCATGAATTCCGTTTTGTTACGAAGCTGACTCGGATTCTCATAAGGCTTTTGGCTAATTGCATCGACGAAGTCTGCCTGGTTCAGTACCGCTAAATACTGAGCTTGTACAGGTTCCTTCCACTTAGCCTCTTGCTCTAAAAAGGGCAACAAAATCCCGAGACGAATGTCCGGATAGTCTACTTTTAATTCTAAGATGACTTCACAGGCCCACAGTTCACAGCCTGGGGTCGCGCTTGTTACGAACCATGTCGTCCCCATGTCTTCAATGAGTCGAATCAAGCGTTCGCGGTACGCCGCTTTGATGACCGGGATACCAGGATGTTTTTGATCAAAAATTCCTAGTTCAGTTGGCTTATAACCCGTGATGGCAACGACTTTCATTCTTGACACTTCCTTTGTAACCGATTGCTCCGATGTGTAAGTTCAGCGGTCAAACGTTCCCGCCGTGTTGTTAGTAACACCTGTCCTTCTAACAGTTGTTTTGCTTGCTCAGTATAATCATAAGCAAGCCGTGGCTCTTTTGCAATGTGCTCCGCCCATTTCGCTAACTCGATGTATCCACGAAACGTCTTACTCTTCTCAAAGCACGGGACTGCTTGTTGATAGTCTTGCATTTTTTTAAATAAGAGACCTTGCCGCAACCAGCCTTCCGCCGACAAATCGTTTACCTGATGAAAGTGCTCGACTGATTGTTCGTTGATTCCTAAATCGGCTAACCAAACGGCAATGTTTTCCCCAATCCGAGGTGATACTTCTTTTCGGTGGGTCACGAGATGATTGCATTCATCGTAGAGACTGACAAGTGTCAGACAGTCATGCAGGTGATGCTCAAGGACGCCATCCATGATGGACGGATTTTGATGTTCGACATATTGAAAGTAATGCATCGGGGCTAAAAATCCTGGTAAATCATCCGCTCGCTCAAATCCGATTTGTTCTTCCATCGCCGTCAGCCGGTACGAATCGGACAATCCTTTAAAAATCCGCCGACAGACATGGAGTAAATCCAGGTGACCGACTTTCGGCAGGCGCGGGACACGTTCGCGGACGAAGACATGTCGTGTCTTGATTTGCGGCCAATCAAAGCTTTTTCCATTATAGGTGACGAAGCGGACATCTTCTCCGATATCCGTCAAAAAGTGATGATAAAAAGCTGCTTCATAATGCGGATGCGGTAAAAAATATTGCCGCATCAATAGCTCGCCTTGTTCAAAACGGGCAAAGCCCATCAAAAAAATCGTTGTCCCGGTTCCACGTAAGCCGGTCGTCTCCGTATCGAAAAAGATGATTTGTTCAAGCGGGACATCAAGCGCAAGTGGCGGATGCGGTAGTTGAAGTGATTCATACCCGGCACCGAACGTCCGGTGCCCATGGCTGTCCGCTAAGTTGTAACGCTGATCGATTCGAACAATCCATTCGTCTTCGAACGTCAGGATGTCCGCCCCTTTTTCAATCCAGGCCGCTTGTTCGTTCGCCGTCTTCGTATCGACAGTTTGTTCCGAAGTCTTTTCTATCGCTTGTGATTGCTCGCTCTCTTGATTCGTCGGTTTTAACATCCGTCTTAATTTATTTTTCATGATAACTCCTTCTCCATCTCAGTTAGCATGCTGACCGTCCGTTCCTTCTCGTCTGCGAGACCGACCATACCGATGCAAGCCGGACAACCATCCTGGCAGGGACATGTCTCAATCGAGTCGCGTGCTGCCCGTAACATGATGCTCCGTTGTTTATAAATCGAGGAAGCTAAGCCGACCCCTCCAGGATACCGGTCATATAAATAGATGGTCGGCTTTTGCGTATGGGTCGCCTTGACTTGCGGCACGACGAAAACGTCGCTCGCGTCACACATTAAATAGAGCGGTGCTACACGCCGCAAGCTGTTCGCGACACCTTCCAGTACTTGTTCGAGCTCCGTACTCGAAGCAGATGTAGCAGGTAACGTAAACCAGACGCCTGTCGTATGGATTTCCCGTTCAGGTAAATGAATCGGACCAGATCCGATGTTTTCGTGGGTACCGAACTTAATTTTTTTGAACATCGTCGCCATCCCACGGACACTGACATCCCCACGGGCGACACTAAACGCATCGTTCGAATAACTTTCATCTTCTTCAAGGACAGACAAATCGACTGAAAAATTAGCATCGGTATAATAATCGACATCCACGGCACGGACGAACGCTTTTTTCTCCTCAAAATCAAGGGTTTCGACTTGATACTGATCCGCTCCATGCAAGTAAATCGCTTCATCATGCAATAAGGTCATCGCACTGAACGTATCCATCTCACCGATGACCCGATTCGGGACTTCCGTCTGATCGACGATGACGACGTTTTCTTGATCACTTGAGCGTAACGAGATCTCATGTGCCGGAAACGCATCATTCATCCAATAGAAACGTTCTCCCCGCTGATGCAGGACACGTTCTTCGACTAAATACTCGAGAATATCTTCCGTCTCGAGTGTGCCGAATCTTTCACCTTGCCGAAACGGGAGTTCGAACGCGGCACATTTTATATGGTCGACGGCGATGATTAAATTATCCGGATCGAGTCGTGCCGCCTCTGGTGATTGATTTAAAAATAACTCCGGTCGCTCTGCGACGTATTGATCGAGCATCCCGGACGAAGCGACGAGGATGATTAAGGCATCGTCCTGCCGTCTTCCGGCTCGCCCTGCCTGTTGCCAAAGCGAAGCAATCGTCCCGGGATAACCATTCATGATACAGACTTGCAATTGGCCAATATCGACGCCCAGTTCTAATGCATTCGTCGAGACGATGCCGGTGATTTCACCTTTACGCAAACGTCGCTCGATATCACGCCGCTCGGTCGGTAAATAACCGCCGCGGTATCCTTCAATCGATTTCGGACCGAGTTCATGGCGAATTAAACTGCGTAGATACGTCAGCAACACCTCGACGCGGACACGTGAGCGGGCAAAGACGATTGTCTGAAACTTCTTTTTGATGAATCGGGATGCCAGTTGTTTCGTTTCGAGTGTCGCCGAACGTCGAATTCCGAGTTGGGCATTGACGATTGGTGGCTGATAAACGATAAAATGTTTTCGTCCGGTCGGGGCACCATTGTCATCGATCAGACTGACCTGCTTCTCAATCAGCCGTTCTGCGAGTTCTTGTGGATTGGCAATCGTTGCGCTCGTCATGATGAAGACGGGATCACTCCCATAATAGTGACAAATCCGGCGTAACCGTCGAATGACATTCGCGACGTGACTCCCGAAGACGCCACGGTACGTATGCAATTCATCGATGACGATATATTTTAAGTTTTCGAACAGTTCAATCCACTTCGTATGGTGTGGCAATATCCCGGAGTGGAGCATATCGGGATTCGTAATGACGATGTTCCCCGCTTTGCGGACTTTCGTCCGAATCGTCGGTGATGTATCTCCGTCATACGTAAAACAACGAATCGGTGCTTCGAGCTCATCAATCAACTCGAGCAGTTCACTGTTTTGATCTTGTGCGAGAGCTTTCGTCGGATAAAGATACAGTGCCCGGTCGTTCGGATGCTCCAGTAGATGCGAGAGAATCGGTAAATTAAAGCAATATGTTTTCCCAGAAGCCGTCGGCGTGACGATGACCGTCGATTTCCCTGCCATGACTTGATCAAATGCTAATGCTTGATGCCGGTACAAGGCATCGATGCCACGTGCTTTGATGGCTTGTTGTAATCGTTTTGGCATCTGTGCCGGAAATGGTGAGTACCGTCCTGCTGTAGCTTCCATCGTCTTCATATATGTGACGCGCTCCATAAAGGCGCGATCAGCTTTTAACTCCTCTAAATAGGTAACGAGTGATTGTCTCGGTTCCATCGACTCACTTCCTTCCTTCTTCACTCATTATACAAAAAAAAAGAGGTAAGACTGTAGCGACAGGTTCGCCACTTCAGTCTTGACCTTCAATTCAATCCTCTGGTTCTTATTCCGTGCTTTGGGAATCCTCTTTTTTATCTTTTTTGTCCGTCTTTTCTTTATCGGATTGTTTTTTCTTATCATTTTCTTTTGCTGCTTCATCCGTTGATTGTGTAGAGACCGACTCATCCGTTGCCGGTTCATCCGTCGTTGGCTCGTCCGTCGTCGGTTCGTCTGTTGCCGGTTCATCCGTCGTCGGTTCATCCGTTGCCGGTTCGTCCGTCGTCGGTTCATCCGTCGTCGGTTCGTCCGTTGCCGGTTCGTCCGTTGCCGGTTCGTCCGTTGCCGGTTCATCCGTCGCCGGTTCATCCGTCGTCGGTTCATCCGTCGTCGGTTCATCCGTCGTCGGTTCATCCGTCACTGGTTCTTCAGTCTCTGGTTCAGCGACTGTGACGGACGTCGCAACAGGACCTGACTCTTCTCCTGATGCTTTCGCGACGAGTGTAAACTCTGTTCGTCCTGGTTTTAGACCATTGATACCAATACGATTCGTCGAACTCGTCCCAAGAACCGATGTATTGCCATCCGGATCTTTCATCGATACTTCGAATGTTACGCTATCGTATCCGTTCGTCCGCAACGCTGAATCGTTGTAATTCCAAGTCAGCTCACCTGACTGCGCCTCTTCATCGTAAGAAGCTTGCAATCCAGTCGGAGCTGGTACGGCCTTTTTTTCGACGACCGGCTCCTTCGTGCCTTTCACATACAATTCGTCGCCGATACTGAGGACCGAGCTTGGTTGTTCGAACGGTGCTGGTGTCCGGTCACGTGTTTTCGTCACAAAATCTTTCCATAGGTTTTGCGCCATTCTACTCTCGTTTTGCCCTTCGAGGCCGATCCCGTTATTATTTCCAGATGTCGTCGTTCCTGTCCAAACACTAATGGAGACATCAGAAGTATAACCAACGAACCAAACATCCTTATAGGCATTCGTCGTTCCGGTTTTTCCTGCTGCATCAAATGAAAGTCCAGCCGTCGGGAACGTACCGCCCGGCTTCAGGACATCACGAAGCATGTCCGTCAACATATAGGCTGTATAGTCTTCCATCGCTTTTTTCGATTTGATTGGTGATTTGATTTTCGATCCATCACTGTACTCGATTGACTTGATGATGTGTGGCTCTACATAATCGCCACCGTTTCCGAGTGTCGCATAAGCGCCCGCCATCTCAGTCGTGTTGAATCCGTGTTTCATCCCACCGATTGCGTACGCTGGAGAAATTGATTCATCTTTTTCTAATGCCAAACCAGATTTAGCAGCAAACGATTCGACCGCATCGCCACCAATCTCTTGGAACGTTTGGATTGCCGGTGTATTGGCAGAAATCTTCAACCAGTTTCGAATCGTGTTTGTTCCTTTGTAACCGTCGTAATAGTTTTGAATCGTCTTGCCGTTAATCTTCGTTTCTTGGTCCGTGATTTGTTTTGCTGTCGACCATTTTTCATTTTCAATCGCTGGACCATACGCGAAGAATGGTTTCGCAGAAGAACCCGGTTGGTGCGGTTCATTCGCGTAGTTACGACGTGCCGTGTCTTCCCCTGGATTTTTTCCGTCGACGACGGCTAAGACTTCACCCGTTTTTGTGTTGACGGCAGAGGCCGCGGCTTCGGCATAGTCTGGTAATTGTACGACTTTGTCTTCTTTAATGGCTTCATTCATATAATCATGCATCGGTTTATCAATCGATGTATAAATTTTGAGTCCTTGGCCATAGATGTCTTTTCCTTCAAGACCAAAGACATCTTCTAATTCTTTTGAGACCATATCAAAGATGACGCTATCGTACGAAGCATCTGTCGTCGATTTTGGAGCGGGATCAATTAATTTAGAAATCGGTTGGTCGACTCCTTGATCACGTTGTTTTTGCGTGATGACGCCTGTCGTCAACATCGCATCTAATACTTGTGTTTGGCGACCCTTCGTTAACTTCGGATCCCCTTTAATCGGATCATATGCTGTCGGACGCTGTGGCAATCCGGCAAGCATCGCTGCTTCTGCATAATCTAATTTATCGACCGTCTTATTGAAATAAGCTTTTGAAGCCGTCTGAATCCCGAACGAATTCTGACCATAGTAGTTTTTATTCAAGTACATTTCTAAAATTTGATCTTTCGTGTAGTCTTGTTCTAAACGAATCGCTAACCACTGTTCCTGTACTTTCCGTGTGATTGTTTTTTCAGAACTTAAAAACGATTGTTTGATGACCTGTTGCGTGATTGTTGATGCCCCTTCCGAGCCGAATCCATCGGTGATGTTCGCGATGATTGCTCCACCGAGACGACGGAAGTCAATCCCTTTGTGTTGGTAAAAACGTCGATCTTCAATCGCGATGAAGGCATCTTTGACGACTTCAGGAACTTCTTTAATCGAGACATACTCGCGACTCGTTCCACCCTGTTTGATTTCTTCTTTGTTGCTCGCATAAATTTTCAGTGGGAGTGCATCCCGTAGTTTCGTCTCATCGAGTTCCGGAGCAGTGGCAATCGCATACGCAGCAAACCCACCTCCGACAAGCATCATGATGATGAATAAGCCGGTTGCAATCATTAATAGCTTTTTAAAAAGTGGACCTTTTCCAGATCCACCTGAACCCCCGGACTTCTTCTTTTTCGGACGTTTCGTCCGATTCGATTGTTTAGTTGACGTCTTCGTTTCTTCACGACGTGCGACACGACTTCTTTCCATATGCTATCCTTCTCCTTCAATCCGTAAGTTTCTCAAGTGAAATATAATTCGTCCACTGCTTCGAGATAATCAATCGCAGGGAACGCACCTGTCTTGATTTTTATACCATGTTGTTCGATTTGGTCGAGCGGAATTGATTTACGACCCGTTTCCAATTGCTCCCACCAAGGGAACACGTGCTCGACTGAAAGCACATATTGCACATTATACATACTGAATCGAATGATGACAAAACAAATTCCTCCATGTGCTACGCATTGCCGCATGTGTTCAATTTGATGGGGGTGGAAGTTCTTGAGTGGAAAAGAGGTCTTATGATTCGTTTCCTTCGCTTCAAAATCAATATATTTCCCTCGATAGACGCCATTATAATCGGTCGTCGACGGTTGTTTGAAATAGGCTTCTTTCACGACAGCCGCAGAACGTTTCGGGTAATCGACCTGAACGATTTGAAGGGGGGTTGGCTTCTTGTGAATAATTGCCCGATTATGCGTCAAGTAAAACGTATTGCTTTCATTAATCAATTTTTCAAGCTTCATCCCCCGATTAGAAAATGTCGATGCATTCGCCCGTGGGTTTTTCATCGTCGTTCCATGAGGTTCGAGAGGCTTTTGAAATTTTTTACCGTTCGGATAATTCAAAACGATTCCCCTCCTATCGCGTTTATTGTACCATGATATGTGATTGTATCGTATCGGCCGAGAGGAGTAGTTAAAAACAAATGACAATTGAACCGTTACTTCAAGAAATCGAAAAAATTTATCAAGCAGGACGCGCCGGAACAGAATATGACTTCAACGAAGATGTCATTCCGTTCGTCGAACAAGCAGACGTGCTCATCGCTGACTGGCAACGCAACGCGCAGAACAGCCCTTATTTACGCCCGGCGATGGTCGAGAGTGCCGTCGATCAACTGAAACAACTATCAGTCCAGGCGTTCCAACCAAAAACAAGTTTAAAACGTTTCAATGAAACGATTAAGTCTGTTCGCTATATCGATCAACTGATGCAGTGATTTCTCTCACTTCAGGTTTTACTTTTTTTAGCAGGAAATCTTGGTATACTTGTCGTACACAGTATAGTGTGGGAGACAGTTACAACTGGTCCTGTAGAACCGCGCGAGGAGGAATCTGATTGGCAACACCTAAATCGAATTCGCGCCATGAATCAAAAATGATTCCTAGAGCGTCGAACAACACTGCGAAAAAATACGTCATGTTCGTCGATGAGACGGGGACACCTAAAGGGAACACGCAATTTAATTTGACAGGTGTCTTGATGGAATACAAATATGCCATCGATTCGGACGAAACAGGTGAACCGAGCCCTTTACGGAAACGCTTGATGGAATTTAAGTCGAGTGTGTTTGAAGATCCACACATTCCACTCCATTTAAAAGAAATTTTAAAGGCGGAGCATCCTTACGGCAAAGAAGACGGGATCACGATTGATATGTTACGTCATTTTTGGGTCGCATTACCTGACTTCCTAATCGATATCGACTGTACGATCGTCAGTGTCGAAGTCGATAAACAGAAGCTGCAAGAATTTTATTCGACACCCAAAGATCCTTACGTCGTCGCCTTTGCCCACTTGATGAAATCTTTTTACGCTTTTTTAGAGGAAACGGAAGCGACGAGTGCTCGTGTCGTCCTCGAAAGTCGGGATGATTATCAAAACTTGTTAATTCAAAAAGCGTTCTTCGATATCTTTAACTCAGGGACGGTCCACCTCGACGTCGAAAAAAGCCGTCAAAAAATCAAAGGCTTCATCTTTGCTGAAAAGGATAGCGACCTCTACCAATCCGGTCTTGAGATTGCTGACCTCGTTTGTCTTCCCCTTTCACGCGTACGTCGTGGCGTGATTGAGGTAAAACCACGGTTTGTCCATTACGGGGACGAAAACCGAATCTTTAAAGCAATCAAAGAAAAAATTTATATTCGTCGCGATAGTCCCGATCAAGATTTCCGGAACTGGGGGTTCAAAAAAGTTCCGATCACGAAAAAGCGTCGGGAATGGTCCGATACGCCTTGGAATGGTTAAACATACGCGCGTATGAGGGACAAGAGACATTTTATTTCACACAAATAAAGGATAGCACGCTTCCGGGGTTTCTTCCGGAAACGCGCTATCCTTTTTTGCTTTTAAGCATCATTACAGGTTCGTCGTTAATCGACAGGAATCGTTGTCCCTTTCGTCCGTTTTTTCCCTTCCCGGCACATGTCGAGTAACGGGCATGCAAGGCAATTCGGACGTTGCGCCTTGCAGTGATACCGTCCGAAAAAAATGAATTGATGATGCAGTTTCGACCAGCGTTCCCGCTTGAATCGTTTCATCAACGTCGCTTCGACTTGTGTGACATTATCTTTCCAGCGACAGATACCGAGGCGTTTTGAGACCCGTTCGACATGCGTATCGACGGCGAACGCCGGGACATCGAATGCAACCGACAACACGACGTTCGCTGTTTTCCGTCCGACACCGGGTAAGGCTTCGAGTCCGGCACGGTCCGTCGGTACTTCCCCGTCATGCAACGTGACGAGGCGTTCCGCGAGAGCTTTGATGTTTTTCGCCTTATTGCGATAGAGACCAAGCCGCTTGATTTTCTCTTCGATGGCAGTGATGGGTGCCGCCGCTAAGTCGTTTGGCGTCGGATATGCTGCGAACAATCCCGGCGTGACTTGATTGACGAGTACGTCCGTCGCTTGCGCACTCAAGGCGACAGCAACGACGAGTTCAAACGGGTTTTGATGAATCAGTTCACAAAAGGCGTCCGGGAACATCTCTTCAAGTGTTCGTTCAATCCGGTCGATTTCAGCTACTCGTAACATGATTCACCCTCCCCGTGTCGCAAGATCTTCGAGTGTTTTGATGCCCTCGCGTTCCCACGTCCGCAAAATTTGATTGATATAGGTCATCTTCCGGACGTTATGGTAGACGGCTTCGCGAAGCGCGGCAAGGACTAGCTCTTCCGCAATGTTTTCAATCGTCAGCCACTGAATGATTTGTTCCATTTGAAACGGCGACATCATTCCGAGTTCCCGTTCGAATTGTTGGAAGACCGATGGATTGATCGTATCGAAGTTCGGCGCCTCTTGTTCCGGTGGTGCCATCAATTTTTCATAGAGGGGAACTAACGAATAGCGTTCCGATCCGGCGACATTTTCCATCGCCAGCAACCCCTTCTGTAACAAACCGAGCGTCGTCTCAATCGTTTCCGTCTCGGACAGCCCGAGACGATTGCTCAATTCTTCCGGTGAAGGCATCTCCATCCCTTCCGCACGGCAAGCGAACAATTGACCGATTAACGTGAACTCGACGAAGCTGATTCCAAGCCGCTTCGCTTCCGTGAACAATCGTTTCGGAAGCACGACGGTCCCTTCTTCGAAAAGTTGGATTAAATTATGATTCATGACACTTCCTCGATTCTTTGAGTCTAAGCAAGAAATCGACCCGTCTAAGCGATGGGTCGATTTCAGTCTAAATTACGGATACAACCGGTTGAGTAGACGCGGGAATGGAATCGTCTCCCGAACGTGCTCAACGCCCGTGATCCAAGCGACAGTTCGTTCAAGTCCTAAACCAAAGCCACTGTGCGGTACTGAACCATACTTGCGTGTTTCAAGATACCATTTATAGGCGCCTGTCTCATCCAAGTTATGTTCTTTCATATCAGCAAGCAGTTTGTCGTAATCTTCTTCACGTTGCGAACCACCGACGATTTCGCCGTATCCTTCCGGTGCAATCAAGTCGTCACACAGAACGAATCCCGGGTTTTCCGGATCTTCTTTCATGTAGAACGGTTTGATGGCTTTCGGCCAGTGCGTGATGAAGACAGGGCGGGCAAAACTATTTGCGATTGCTGTTTCATGTGGTGCACCAAAATCATCTCCGAATTCGATGTCATCGAATCCTTGCTCTTTCAACATATCGATTGCTTCCGTATAGCGGACGCGTGGGAATGGTGCTTGAATCGTTTCAAGAACCGTCAAGTCACGCCCGAGCAACTCGAGTTCCGCTTTACAGTTCTTCAAGGCGGACTGCACGAGGTGCGAGACATAGTTTTCTTGGACTTCGAGGTTCATCTCGTGGTCATAGAACGCCATCTCCGGCTCCATCATCCAAAACTCAATCAAGTGACGACGTGTTTTTGATTTTTCAGCACGGAATGTCGGACCGAATGAGAAGACTTTGCCGAGCGCCATCGCTGCCGCTTCCATGTAGAGTTGACCCGATTGTGACAAGTACGCATCTTCATCGAAGTATTTCGTTTGGAACAATTCAGTTGTTCCTTCCGGTGCACTACCCGTCAAGATTGGCGGGTCGACTTTGATGAACCCTTCTTGGTTAAAGAACTCGTATGTCGCACGGATCAATTCATTTCGAACGACCATGACGGCATGTTGGCGTTTTGACCGCAACCAAAGGTGACGGTTGTCCATCAAGAAATCTGTTCCGTGTGCTTTCGGTGTAATCGGGTAATCGATTGCTTCATGGATGATTTCAATTGACGTGATCTCCATCTCATGACCAAGTGCTGTCCGCTCACCATCTGATTTGATGACTCCCGTCACCCAAAGTGATGATTCTTGCGTCAAGCCTTTCGCTGTTTTGAATAAGTCTTCTCCGACTGTTTCTTTGACGACGACACCTTGCATGAAACCGGAACCGTCACGTAACTGAAGGAAGGCGATTTTACCGCTTGAACGTTTGTTCGCTAACCAACAGCCAATCGTGATTTCCTCTCCTACATGTTTTGCTACATCTCGAATCATTGCTTTCAAAAGTCAACATCCTCTCTAAGTTAAACGGCTGTACGAGCCGCGATAAATCCTTCAATCCGGTCGAGCGCTTCTAGGACACGTTTCGGGTCTGTTGCGTACGATAGACGTACATATTCCGGCGCACCAAATCCTGAACCTGGAATCAAGGCTACTTTTGCTTCTGACAAGACGGCTGTACACCAGTCATCGACGTTCGCATAACCACACATCTTCGCTGCCTCTAAGGCATGTGGGAACAAGTAGAAGGCACCTTCCGGCTTCAAGCACGTCAAACCAGGAATTTGAATCAAGCGTTCGTAAATTTGTTCGAGTCGTTCTTCGAACACGACACGCATCGCTTCGACCGGGGCATCCCCTTCTTCGTAGGCCGCGACAGAAGCAGCTTGCGCGATTGACGTCGGGTTCGACGTCGAATGGCTCGCAAGGTTTGTCATTGCGCCGATGATTGCTTTCGGTCCAATCGCATAACCAATCCGCCAGCCCGTCATCGCATGCGATTTCGAGACACCATTGATGATGATTGTCCGTTCCCGCATTCCTGGAAGTGTCGCAATCGATAAGTGCGTCACACCGTTATACAGTAATTTCTCATAAATTTCATCGCTGATGACGAGAATGTCATGTTGAATCGCCATCTCTGCTACCATCTCTAACTCTTCTTTCGTGTAGACCATACCTGTCGGGTTCGACGGTGAGTTCAAGACGATTGCTTTCGTTTTCGGTGTGATGTGTTGCTCGAGCAACTCACGTGTCACCTTAAAACGTGACGCTTCCGTCGTCTCTAAAACGACAGGTACGCCGTCACTCAACTTGATTTGCTCAGGGTAGCTGACCCAGTACGGAGCAGGAACGATGACTTCATCTTCCGGGTCGAGAATCGCTTGGAAGAGTGTCGATAAAGCATGTTTCGCACCAGACGCGACCATGACTTCCGAGCGATCATACGATACCCATAAATCGCGACGTGTCTTCTCGATAATCGCGTCTTTCAACGCAACCGTTCCGCCTGAAGGCGTATACTTTGTATCGCCTGCTTCTGCTGCCGCAAACGCCGCTTGAATGATGAACTCCGGCGTGTTGAAATCCGGTTCACCAGCCCCAAGACCGATGATATCTTGACCGGATGCCCGCAGTTCCTTCGCTTTCGCCGTGATGGCAAGCGTTGTAGAAGGCGTCAATTGTTGTACGCGTTTTGATAACATGTCGCACACTCCTTTTAGTTAATCCGTAGTCGTTTGATGAAAGATCCCTCTTGATACGTATAGTACGAATATTCATAGCCCGTCTCGGTTTCCGCGACGATCTCAATTAAGGCGCGATCTTCGAAACCATATTTCGTGGAAACGATTTTTCCTTGATCTCCACTTTGACGAATGACTTCATCCACCTTAATGCCGTCTTTAACCGGGCGTGTCTCAATCTTACCTTTTGACGGGACGAAAGCGCGTAACGCCTCTCCCTCTTTTTTAATCGAGAAGACGGTATACTGGTCTTTTCCGTTAAAGACATTTTCGAATGTCACGGCGTCCGGGGCCATTTCTTGTGTTAAGCGTTTTTCTGCCCGCTTGACGACTTCTTGTTCTCGTCCCTTTGCTTCACCAACCGTTAACTGGTAGATTCCTGTACCGATTAGCGTAAGCAAAAGAACGACCGAAATCAAACCGATGGCGATTTTCCACTTCATGTGCGGTAGATGGTGAAGACCATCTGCTCCTTGTCTTTCTCATCTAGCGCTAAACCAAACATTAAGTCCTCCGTTTTTAACGTGCGATTCAATAAGTCTACGATTTTGTACGTATCGTCATGGCGATTGACCTTGACCGTTGCGAGTGTCTCGATTTTCGAATCCATCTTATATCCTCCCTCATTTTTCTTAACCTATTATAATGCGATAATGGTTATTTTAATAGACTCAATCCGTATCATTCAAGAACAATTCGAGTTCTGCCGTCAATTCTTGAAGTGGTTTTGATAAAACAGGTACATTTGGCAAACTTGAAACAAAACGTTTTCCGTAACGCGTCGTCTCGATTCGACGGTCAAACACGAACACGACACCACGGTCATTCGTCGTTCGAATCAAACGACCGAACCCTTGTTTAAAACGAATAATCGCTTGCGGTAAGCTGTATTCGAAAAACGAAGATTTACCTTGTTGTTCGATTTGTTCCGATCGTGCCTGAACGATGGGTTGGTCAGGCGGTGCGAATGGTAGACGAACGATGACAAGACAACTTAAGTCGTCACCCGGAACATCGATCCCTTCCCAAAAACTCGCAGTCCCAAAAAGAATGCAGGCATCGAGTTGCTTAAACTGTTTCATCAAGCGCTGCCGGGATCCTTGCGTGATGCCTTGCGACAGCAACGTAAAACGTGCCGGAAGTGCCTGCTTCGTCGCATCATGCGTTTGTCGCAACATGTCATTGGATGTGAACAAAACGAGCATCCGCCCTTCCGTCACTTCAGCGATTTCGATGATTGCTTCCGCAATCGTTTCGGCATATTTCGCAGGTGGGACGTCCTGCAGTAACGGCAAGTCCGTCGGAACCATCAGCCGGACTTTTTCCGCGTACCCGAATGGTGACGGGACAATGAACCGCCGTGTCTCGAGTTCGCTTAAACCAAGCCGCTTTTCAATGAATTGAAACTTATTCGAGACCGTCAACGTGGCGGATGTCAAAATGCTCGTCCGTTTCGAGAAAACATCCCGGTATAAGCGTTCTGAAATATCGATTGGTTGCGTATAAATCCGTGTCAACTTCCGATTTTTTGCAGTCGTCTCAATCCAGGATACTGTTTCATCATGAGGCGCGAGCATCGTCTCAAAAATCGCATTCTCGACATCCTCGATTTGACCGATCACGGATTTGAGATCCGCGACGACGGACCGTTCCCGGTAACTCATGTGTTCGCGTTGATCGTGGAATAATTTATGAATCGCCCGAATCGCTTGTCGTAATCGACGTAAGACCAATTCGACCCGTTTCGCACTTTCCTGAACGGCCCGCATCGAATGATCGAGTCGTTTGAAGCGGACCGTGACACGCCCTTCCCGTCGCTCTTTCCGGGAAGAGAGATCAAGTCCATAGGCTTGGATGATCATCAACAGGTTATCTGCCTCTTCGATTAGCTCCGTCATCGTCTCATCGATCACTTCACTATGCGCTTCGACCATCTCCGTCAAATCAAACTGATCGGAGAGGCTGACGAGACGCGTCAACGATTTTTTATCCGCGGAGAATCCGAGTTGTCTAAAAATCCGGTCGAATGAATGCCCGTCGAAGACGAGTCCGAAATGGTGGCTCGCGACTTCCTCGATTTGATGGGCCTCATCTAAAATCAACGGACAGCCTTTCGGTAAGACACCCGCCTCATACTGAATATCACTAAACAATAAGGCGTGGTTCGTGACGATGATCGTCGCGTCCTTCGCTCTACGGACGGCATGTTGGAAAAAGTCACGGCTAAACCATGGATCGAATCGCCCGAGTTGCGACTGGCTATCCGACTGGATCAACTGTTTGATGGCGATGTTCCCTTGTGCTGCTCCACCAGGAAGACTGACTTCTTCCAAGTCTCCCGTCGTCGTTTCAGTCAACCAAACGAGCAATGTTGCTTTCGCTAACGTAAAATTATACGGTTCTTCTGTTTCATTCAGGAAAAACTCGAATTTACGTAAATCAATATAATTGTTCCGCCCTTTGAGCAATGTAATGTCGACTGGGGCATCGAACAGTTGACGCAACAGCGGTAAATCACGGGCGAACAGTTGCTCTTGCAGTTGAATCGTATGTGTACTGACGATAATCGGCGTCTCGTGTTCAATCGCATAATGTGTCGCCGGAACAAGATAGCCAAGAGATTTTCCGGTACCCGTCCCAGCTTCGACGAGCAATGGTACTTCTTGATCAAGTGATTGATAGACATGGCGCATCATCTCAAGTTGACCGGTTCGTTGTTCATAGCCGTTGAATAGCTTTGGAAAGATTTCTTGATTCAAGTGATCAACGAACGGTCCGAATGGCTGGAGTTCCGACCGGTTCGGCATCAGTTCCGGATCAAGACGTTTTTTCAGCACAATCTTTCGGAACGAATCGAACCGATCGTCTGTCTCGATGCCGACGGCTTGAATCGCAAAATCAATCTCTTCTTCCATCGCGCTGAATAATTTTGGGGCTAAGCGACGCAACTGTTTTAATGTATCGAGCGGTAGCTCGCGAAGTCGACTTAACAGTTCGAGTAATAATTCTGCCGTCGCTTCTGCATCGCTGCCCGCCCGGTGAGCTTCTTGATGCGTCAACTGTAAACTTTCCGTCAAGTGCGATAAGGAGTGACTCTCTGCCGTCGGTAATAGAATCCGTGCCAGTTCGACCGTATCGATGACGGGACCGGTATACGGTAAGTAACCTTCTTCTTCAAGCGCTTCATTTAAAAATGTTAAATCGAATTGGACATTGTGCGCGACAAACACTCCGCCATCTAACATCGAGAGGACGCGCGGTGCAATGACATCAAATGTGTCTGCGTCCCTTACATCTAAATCGGATATTCCTGTCAATTGCGAGATGAACGGCGGAATCGGCTTTTTCGGTCGAACGAAAGCCGACAGACGTTCCGTCACTTGCCCTTGTTCGACGACCGCTACGCCGATTTCAATCATCTCATCTCCAGCTTTAATCGAATGACCTGTCGTCTCTAGGTCGATCACCACATACTTCTTCTCCACGACTTATCTCCACCTTTAACCATCCATCTGTTACGTATCGAACTTCTCATGTTTCATCTTAACAAAAATAGAGACCCGAATGTGTTCCGGGTCTCTGAATTTCATAAGATCGTATGCGCGATTTCTTGAGAAAGCATCTGTTTGATGTTATTTGTTTCATCGAGAACAGCCACCTTTGGCTCGTGGACGAGGATTTCTTCATTCGTCAATTGTGCATATGCCATGATGATGACTTCGTCTCCAACTTGGAAATGGCGAGCGGCCGCACCATTCAAACAAATGACACCAGAGCCACGTTCACCCTTGATCGCATACGTTTCGATCCGGGCACCATTTTGATTGTTCGTCACTTGAACTTTTTCATTTTCAAAGATTCCGACTGCATCAAGCAAATCTTCATCAATCGTGATGGAACCGACGTAATGGAGGTTCGCCTCCGTCACTCGAGCTTTGTGTAGTTTAGCGTGCATGAATGTCCGTAACATAAATCATGCTCCTCTCGTATAAAGTAAATTATCAATCAAGCGTGCTGATTCAAACTGAACCGCGACGGCTAATAAAATCGTTTTCGTTTCTGCTGTAACCGGTCCGAGCGTCGGATAGTCGACCGCTTCGACATAATCAAGCGCTGTTCCCTCAAGATGCAAAGCATCTTTCGTCCGTTCGACGACTTCCTCGACGGCTGTGCCTGCTTCAAGTAACGCGTTTGCTTGCTGTAGAGCTTGTTGCAAACGCGGTGCTTGACTGCGTTCTTGCTCAGACAGATAGACATTTCGTGAGGACTTTGCGAGACCGTCCGCTTCCCGGATAATCGGACACCGTTTAATCTCGACCGGAACGAAATAATCTGCGACATACCCTTCAATCAAAGCTAACTGCTGAGCATCTTTCAGTCCGAAATACGCACGGGTCGGACGCACGATGTTCAACAGTTTACTGACGACCGTCAAGACACCATCGAAATGTCCTGGTCGTGACGCACCACAAAGGACATCGTCGCCTGTTCTGACCATCACGCGTGCCATATCGAGCGGATACATTGTCTCATTCGTCGGATAAAATACATAATCGACCCCTGCTGCACGCGCCAACTGTTGGTCGCGTTGTTCGTCACGTGGATACCGTTCTAAATCTTCATTCGGTCCGAATTGTGTCGGGTTGACGAAGATGCTTAACACAACGATTTCATTTTCGCGGCGTGCTTGTTCAAGCAATGATCCGTGTCCTTCATGTAAAAACCCCATCGTTGGGACAAACCCAATTGAGTCATAGGCTGCTAATTCTTGCCGTAGTTCGTCGATGTCTTGAATGACTTTCATTCTTTACCGCCTCCATAAAGCGAATCGATCAATTCTTCATCCATCGTGAACGTATGTTCAATAGATGGGAATACACCTTGTTTTACTTCTTCGACGTAGCTAGCAATCGCTGCTGTCCCTGACGTATTCCAGTCCGTATACGCTTTAACAAACTTCGGTAGACGTCCAACACCATATGTCAGGATGTCATGGTAGACGAGGACTTGTCCATCGACATCAACGCCGGCACCAATTCCGATGACAGGAATCTGAAGTAATTCGCTGACTCGTTTCGCAAGTTGGTGCGGGACACATTCTAGGACGAGCATCTTCGCACCGGCTTGTTCCGCTGCTAAACTGTCTGCAATCAACTGTTCAGCTGCTGCAAGCGATTTTCCTTGTACTTTAAAACCTTCGAGTACGCCAACGGATTGGGGTGTCAATCCAAGATGTGCGACACAAGGCATCCCTGCGTCCGTCAAGCGACGAATCGTCGTCAAGATGTCGCCTGCACCTTCAAGTTTCAAGGCATCAGCCTGACTTTCTTGAAAAATACGTGCCGCAGCATCAAGCGTCCGGTCGAACGAACCGTGGTAACTTGCGAACGGCATGTCAACGACCATGAACGTCTTCGGTGCCCCACGCCGAACAGCTCGTGCGTGATGAATCATGTCCTCAACCGTCACGGCAATCGTCGAATCATATCCTAAAATTACGTTTCCAAGCGAATCACCGACGAGTAAGAGATCGACGGCTCCTGCTTCTGCTAATTTCGCTGACGGATAATCATACGCCGTCAACATAACAAGTTTTTCTCCTGTTGCTTGCTTTTTTAATAAAGGTGTCATTGTGTGCATGTGTGTTCTCTCCTTCGTTAGTGTAGAGAGGACAAAAGGAAACGCCTTCCTTCCTAAAAATACCCATAGGAAAGAAGGCGTGAATAAGTGCAACATCGTCCTTCTGTCCCTGTCCGAAATAGGATCAAGGCAGGTCGTACTAGCGATAAAAAAAGTTTTCTACCGGTATGACTCCTAACGGCTATCATCCTTCGCCTTATTATACATGATTCAAATTGGCAACTGCAAACGTCGGGATTTTAGTTTTCTGCCCAGTAGACGAGTTCCGCCGAATGGAATGCTTCCATTCCTTGGTCCGTTTCGACCATCAGCGTTCCATCGGCACGAATTCCGCGCAAATAACCAGACAAGGTTTGTTGACGCGAGCGTAGTGTAACGGGTTGATTGAGCTTATCCGCAAGATGTTCCCACGCTTCGACAAAAGAGCCGAATCCATCGACCAACCACCGTTCGTACATCTGCTCAAACTGATTTAAGAAGGATGCAACGATTTCTGCCCGCCGAAACGTTCGATTGGTCGCGAGTTTAAGGGACGTCGCCCGATCAGCGATTGCCGTACTGAAGACGTCATGGTGGACATTGATTCCAATTCCAATGATGACCGAGCTGATCCGGTTTGCTTCCGTCTGCATTTCCGTCAAAATCCCTGCGACCTTTCGACCATCAATCAATAAATCATTCGGCCATTTGATTGTCACTGGCACGTCGAACTCACGTAAAGATGTCGCTAGGGCAATGCCGGACACGAGTGTTAATTGTCCAGCTTGATCGAGCGGGACGTCTGGTCTTACTATCAAACTCATTGCAATTCCATTCCCTTTCGTCTCGTGCCAGACACGACCGAGCTGTCCGCGCCCACTCGTCTGGTAGTCACAGACGACGAGTTTCCCTTCTTTGACCTGCTGTTGTGCTAAATCATGCGCAATCCGTTGCGTCGTCTCCGTCTCCTCGACATGAAAAATATCGCGTCCGAGAAATTTCGTCTGTAAGTACTGTTCGATTGCAAGTGCTGTTAAATGATCACCACGATCGACGAGGTGGTACCCGGTTTTTTTATTCGATTCAATCGCGTACCCTGCTTCTTTTAAGGACGCAATTTGTTTCCAAATAGCGGTACGTGAAATATTTAACTGGTCAGCTAAATCTTGACCTGAAATCCAATCCGTCTGCATCAATCGTTGCAAGATTAAGTCTCGTGTTGATTTTTCCATTTGCTCACTTCCTCTAACAGAATCGAACGTTGATTTTCAAGCCGTCCGCTTACGACATGCTGTTCCAAATAGTGGAGTGCTTCTTTAATTTCTTGTTTTTTCAGCCCGGCAGCAATCATGTCGCGTCCGCCGACTCGTAAATCTTTTAATGAACGGATCGCTAAAGTTGTCCGGTCTGCGTGACTCCGACCTGTCATTTGGTTTAAGGCGAGCAATTCCTCGTCCGTCAATGTATACCGTTGCCAGTCCGTTAGTTGCTCCAGTCGAACAAGCGCTACGAGTCGTTTTGCCCGTTGCTCCTGTTTTTTCGAACGTTTAAAGACACGTAACCGTTCTTGCGGAAAGCCGGCGTCGAGCAGCAGCGTCCACACATTTTCTGTTGAGACACCCTGTAATGGTGATTGTGCTAATCGTCCCATCACTTCTGAAGTGACGTGCGGAAGATAGGTCGCGAGTCCCGTGCGTAACATTGCTTGCAACGCTGCAGCACGCCCCGGTCCAAGGAGTAGTTTTTCGAACTCAATCGCGACACGTTCGATCGCGACGTGTTGAATCGTCTCCGCTTGCTTCGCGATGGCCCGCTCCGTCAAATCGTCTAACGAAAACTCGAGCTGACTCATGAAGCGAAAGGCACGAATCATCCGTAAGGCATCTTCTTCGAAGCGCTCTTCTGGCCGACCGACCGTCCGAATGATTTTGTTCGCAAGGTCGGATTGTCCGCCAAAGAGATCGACGAGCCCAGTTGGTTTTAACGCCATCGCGTTGATCGTAAAATCACGTCGTGTCAAATCTTCTTCCAGCGAGACGCCAAGCGTCACGTGATCTGGTCTACGGCGGTCGCTATAGGTTGACTCGGAACGAAATGTCGTCACTTCGAACGGTACGTGTTCTAAGACGATTGTCACCGTCCCGTGCTCGAGTCCGGTCGGGATGACGACCGGAAACAACGGGATGACCTCGTCCGGCAAGAGTGACGTCGCTAAATCATAATCGCCAGGCACGCGTCCGAGTAACGTGTCGCGGACAGCTCCACCGACGACATACGCTTCGCCACCTGCACGTTCGATTGTTTCAATGATCGTATTCGCCAACTCAGACATTTTCATATCGTGCACACACCCGTTCATAGACCTGTTCATACTTCCGGACGATTTCATTTGAATCGAACCGTTGCCGTGTATCGCGGATTCCGGCACCCGCCATCTGTTCGCGTAACTCGGGCGTATCGGCTAACTGGCCGATTCGTTCCGCCGCTGCCTTGACGTCATACGTCGGAACGATGAATCCGGTTTGTCCGTCTTGGATCACTTCTGGTAAGCCACCGGCATTCGAGACGACACTTGGGACTCCGACCGCCATCGCTTCAAGGACGACGAGTCCGAACGCCTCTTTTTCCGACAACAATAAATGAATGTCACTGATTGCGAGCAACTGGGCGACATGTTCTTGTTTTCCGGCAAAGATGATTTTTTCATAGACCCCGAGTTCTTTTGCCCGGCGGCGCGTCTGCCCCATCTCCGGACCATCTCCGACGAGTAATAACCGCATGTCACGATTATTTGCAGCAATTGCAAACGCGACTAACGTATCATCGATGCGTTTGACCGGACGGAAGTTCGAAATATGTATGACGACGACTTCTCCCGGCTCAATCCCATAATGTCGCTTAAGGCGTTCGTCGCGCATCGGATAATACACACTCTCATCAATCGAGTTCGCAATGACGTCAATATCGTACTCGGCATGCAACGTCATGTTCGTCTCAAGAGCTAGACTTTCCGAGACGGCCGTCACAGCATCCGAACTTTCGATTCCGTAACGGATGGCTGGCTGCATCTCTAAGTCTTGACCGATGACCGTGATGTCCGTTCCATGTAAAGTCGTCACGACAGCGACGCCTTTCTTCTTCGCCATATTGCGTCCGAGCTCTGCACAGACGGCATGCGGGACGGCGTAGTGGGCATGGATGATATCGAGATCGAACACATCGATGACTTCTGCGACTTTCGAAGCCAATGTAATATCATAAGGCGGATATTTAAATACTGAATATTGGTTGACTTCTACGAGGTGAACCGTGATATTCGGACGATATTCCGTCAGGCGAAACGGCATGCTTGATGTAATGAAATGGACATCATGCCCACGATCCGCAAGTTTCATCCCGAGTTCCGTCGCGACGACACCACTTCCACCTACGGACGGGTAACAAAGGATTCCAATCGACTTTTTCATATAAGATCACTCTCTCTTTAATTAGGTTAAGCTTGTCTTCTCGATTCAATTGTAAACAAAACGCCTCTTAAAAACTACATCGACCACTTTTCAAGGAGATTTCCGTAGAAAAGCTAGTCTTTTTCAACGTCTACCGTTACCCTAGAGAAAGAGTCTTGTTAGAGAGGAGCAACCTGATATGGCACCCCCATTTCAATTTCCGATTCGCTTCCGAAATATTTTTTGGATTTTAATCGGATCATTTATTTTTGCGTTCGGCATTTATCATTTTAATGTTCAAAATGAGTTAGCTGAGGGTGGATTCACGGGAATCACCCTTATTTTAAAGGGTTTGTTCGGTTTATCCCCGTCGATTACGAACCTCGTCCTAAACGTCCCGTTATTTTTCGTCAGCTATAAAATGCTTGGGCGGACGACGTTCATCTATACCTTGATCGGCACGTTCAGCTTTTCTCTTTGGTACGGCTTAATCGCCAAATATTCACCGCTTGAAATCATGTTGAAAGACGATATGGTGCTTGCTTCGTTGTTCGCCGGTGTCTTCATCGGTGTCGGCCTCGGCATCATCTTCAACAACGGCGGGACGACGGGCGGGGTCGATATCATCGCCCGACTGACGAAGCGGTATTTCGGATGGTCGATCGGTCGGACGTTCATGATCTTTGATTTTTTCGTCATCGTCGCTTCATTGACATACCTCGACTACAAACAGGCGATGTATACGTTACTTGCCGTCTACGTCGGGGCCCGTGTCATCGACTGGATGCAGGAAGGAACGTATGCTGGTAAAGCCGCGATGATCATCAGTGATCACCGGACGGAGATCGCCGACGGGATTCACGCGACGATGAACCGCGGAACGACGCGGTTACTCGCGAAAGGTGGATTCTCAGGTCGCGACCTCGAAGTCTTGTATGTCGTCGTCGCCCGCAATGAAATCACCCGGTTGAAGACGCTCGTCAAAACAGTTGACCAACATGCTTTCATCACACTCCATGATGTGTATGAAGTAACCGGCGAAGGATTTACGTTCGATGAAAATCGTGTTCCGATCAAGGAAACGTAAAAACAAAAAAAAAACACCCGTATGATTCGATTCTGAAGAAGAAGATCGAACCAGCCGGGTGTTTATTTTTTATTAATTTGTACGCGTTACTCTTGAATTACTCGTCAGACGGTGCAAAGACCATCAAAGCGAGGCGGAGGAATTCCGCGACAGCGACGAGTGTCGCAGCGACGTAAGTCCAGGCGGCGGCGTTCAAGACACGGCGTGAGCCACGCTCTTCTTCCGCATCGATGATCCCGTGTTCCGTTAACTGAGCCATCGCCCGTTTCGACGCATCGAACTCAACCGGCAACGTCACGAGCTGGAAGACGACGGCACCGAGCATCAAGATGACACCAAGCATCGCAAGACCAGTCATCCCAGCGAAGAAACCAACGAGTAATAACGGGAATGACAGATTCGACGTAATTGACGCAACAGGTGCAATCCGGTGACGGACACGCATCATGTTATAGTCCGTCGCATCTTGGATGACGTGCCCGATTTCGTGCGCTGCAATCGAGACAGCAGAAACTGTTGAACCATGATACACATCTTCCGAAAGACGAACGACTTTATTCGTCGGATCGTAATGATCGGACATCGTTCCGCCGATTGGTTCGAGACGGACATCCGTAATCCCATTCTGTTTCATGATGAAGTCAGCGACTTGAGCGCCTGTCACCCCACTATGAATCGGAACTTCTTGGTATTTTTTATACGTTTTTCGGACTCGCATTTGTGCCCAAATGGGAACAATGATGATGATGGCGAGGTAAATCAGATAGTTAGCCATGTAACATCTGTCCTTTCTTAAAAGATTATATCCTTATTTTACGTTCAAGCGACCTTATTGTCAATCGAATCGCGTGCGACAAAGAAATATCCCATCAAAATACATAATCCCGTCAACCAGAACGAACCATAGCCAATCCACTGGATATGCTCCGCGAGCGCCGGATAGCGTGGCCACTGACCGAGCACGTAGTCGACGACATCGTTATGGATGACCCAAATCGAGACAAGGACAAGTTCCTTGACGCGAAACGTCATGAATGGAACATAAAGCAGTGCCTGGAATGCCATCGCGCCGTGCGAGACCATCAACATCAGTGCCATCGCCGTCAAATAACTGTTACTTGTCCCGAGTTCTTGAAGCATCAAGGCATTCATGACGACGGCCCAGACACCGTATTTAATCAACGTGACGAACGCGAGCGCTTCAAACAGTCGGGAACGACGATTGAAGATCCATAAAAACACGATGATCGTAAAAAATAGCGACGCCGTCGGACTGTCCGGGATGAACGGATAATAGTACCATTTCGCCGTCTCGAGTTGCGGTTGATACCAATAATATCCGTATAACGTTCCCGCTAGATTGATTAATCCGAGCGGCCAAAGGAGGGCTTTATGTTTTAAAATCTGCAAAAACGGCACATTCATTCACCTCATGATAGACAAAAGCCGGAGGAATCATTCCCCCGGCTCTTCTCTTATTTATTGTTCTCTCCGCCTTCACCGTAAGAAGCGATGAATTTAGCGAGTTCTTTACGATCTGCATCTGAACCTTTGTACTGTCCAGCAGGCATCGCACCGACACCTTTATCTGCGATTTCATAAATTTCATCTTCTGTCTTTTGTGTCCCGACGAGGGCAGGAGCGGCTGCTCCACCTTCGAGGTTCTTACCATGACAGTTGACACATGACTGGTTCGAGTAAATTTCATACCCTTTCGCCGCTGTATCGATTTCTGGACCTTCGTTCATCGTCAACTCACCTTGTTTATGGATCGTATCCCAGTGCGTTGTTTGAACAGATTCCCAAGTCAAGAAAATGATTGAGACGATTCCGAGTAACATCATGCTGACTGCGACTGGACGTTTTGCCGGGCGACGTTCAATCCCTTGGTCGAGCCACGGTGCTACGAGTAACGCCGTAAAAGCAAGACCTGGAAGAATGACAGTCCCCATCAAAATATACGGACCGGCAGCAAATTGGTATTTCAAGAGCTGATAGAGGAATAGGAAGTACCAGTCCGGAAGCGGAATGTACGACGTATTCGTCGGGTCAGCGATGTTTTGTAATGGTGCTGCTTCAACGATTGTCAGCGTCATGAAGCCGATCAAGAAGACCGCTCCTACCATCCATTCGCGAAGTAAGAAGTTTGGCCAGAACGCTTCCGTCCGACCTGGATACTCAGAATAGTCTTTCGACTTATTCGGCATCCGGTTGTTGATCGACACCCGTGAATCGGTGACGAATTTCATTCCTTTACCACGATGCATCGTGTTCTCCCCCTTTTAGGTTGCCTAAATTGATTGTCGGTTTAAAGTGGTCCAGAGATCCCTTGTTTACGGATCATCATGAAGTGGGCCCCGAGCAAGACGAACAATGCCGCAGGAAGGAAGAAGACGTGAATCGCAAAGAATCGAGCAATCGTACTTGCACCGACGATTTCTCCACCCGCGAGGAGCGTCTTCGCGATGCCACCGATGACCGGTATGCTTTCCGCGATTTGAATCGTAACTTTCGTCGCGAACAATGCTTTCATGTCCCAAGGCAACAAGTATCCTGTTAGACCAAGTGCTAAGACAACGAAGAACAAGAGGACACCGACGACCCAGTTCAATTCACGTGGCTTTTTGTATGATCCTGTGAAGAAGACGCGTAATGTATGTAAGAACAACATTACGATGACGACTGATGCGCCCCAGTGGTGCATCCCACGAACGATTTGACCGTGCGCTACTTCGTTTTGAAGGTAGTACACGGACGCATGGGCGTTGATGATATCTGGTACGTAATACATCGTCAAGAACATCCCTGAAAGAATCTGGATGACGATTGTAAAGAACGTCAACCCACCAAAACAATAAACGAATGCTGAAAAGTTATGGGCAGGGTTTACGTGTTCTGGAACTTCATGATCGGCGATATCTCGCCAAAGCGGAGTGATGTCAACCCGCTCATCAATCCAATCATAGATTTTTTGCATCATCGCTTACGCACCTCTTTCGACTGGTTTACCTAAGTAGAGGAAACCATCTTTCTCTTGCATTTCATATTCATCAAGCGGCTTCGTCGGAGGCGTTCCTGGTACGTTGACGCCATCTTTCGTGTACCGTCCGAAATGACATGGGCAATAGAATTGCTCTGGGTGCGTCGGATCTGCTCCGAAACTGACTTGGCATCCTAAATGCTTACAGATCGGTGATAGTGCGAGAATTTCGCCTTTATCATTTTTGAAGACCCATGCTGATAGTGTTTCTTCGAAATCATACCAAGCATCCTGTGTTTGCTTCTTGAAGTCGACCCGTTTTGGTTCTGTCGTGATGTCCGACAACTTCATTACTTTTACTTTATCGCCTGATCCTGATTTCTTCAGGACCGGATCAACTGCGAAGTTGACCATCGGCATGACCATCGTCGCTGCCATAAAGCCACCGACTCCAGTCAGTGTATACGTCAAGAATTGACGACGTGTTACGTTAGACCCGTTTTGAGCCATATCGATCCCCCCTTGTGATGTACGCCGTGCCCCAAGACCACTGTACTTCACACAAATTTCTCACATGGTAATAGTATCTTAATAAAATCATCGCGTCAACCGCTTCATAGCGCGGTCCAACGGTTTCCTAACTGTTCGAGAACTTGTCCTACAAAATTCCCGACCATCTGACCTTGCTGGTCGCGACTCATCGTCTCGAGCGATAATCGTGGAACATAGACGATGTCGTCGACCGCTGTGTCTTTCCAGCGTAAATCTGCCGTAATGAACGTGACAAAACGGAATTGTTCGGCAGATGCCGCTTCCCGCCAACCGTTCAATTGATCGAGTGACGGTATCCCGACATATGTCATTGCTGGAAGGAGCATCGCCCGACCGGACAGTTGCCGCTCGACTTCTGACGCAACCGTCAGTGTCATGTCAGCACATTCCGCAAAAGCATGCATCGATTCATCAAATCCGATCGGTATCAATGGGACGACCAACGTATCGATATACGCTTGTTCGTTTCTCGTCCTTTGAACATCGGATGGTTTGAAACGCAAATCATTTCCCCCTTTCCTGTTCACTTACATTTCGTCACATTTAATGTATCATATCCGCTTTTATTACTGCTCGCTTAATGTGAACGTTTTATGAAATTCCGTTCTATTTTTCTTCATATTTAGGTTTTTTTCAAACTCTCCAAAAAATCATCCTCTTCTTTATCCGAAGAGGATGACTGTAGACGAACGTGTATGAAGATTGAAAAGTGTATTTTAGTTATTGGAGTTGGCTCCGAATCGTCCTCAGTTCTTCCGAGAGTGATTGAAAGCGACTCCGATCGCGTGCATCAAGTGCTTCATCAATCAAACGAATCAATCGCTCTTCCTCTTGCCGATTGACCGTCGCCGCGATGAAATTCATCGCTTCGTCCGCTAATCGTGGTTCAACAGTGACCTCCGGACGAAACGGGTTCTCTTCGAGTAGGGACAAGTATTCATCATCCATCATCATCCCTTGAAAATTTAACTCGATATAAATCGGTTCGTCCGTCAATCGGATGTCATGATAGGCCTTTTCCGGGTCAGTCGTTTTAACCTCACCTTTTTTAAAGAGAAACGGTTCAGCGTCAAACCCGTATGTCGTCATGATGATTGCTTTTGGCGCGAACATCGCATTTTGAACAAAATGAACTTGATCCAGTTTCGCATCATTACGAAGCCAATAATCAAGGATCCATTTGGATTCCCGACGCTTCAACGTGTAATAGGTCAAGATGCGGCGCAAGAAACGCTGTTTTCTCTCTGTCATCTCAATCCTACTCCCTTCTCCAATCGAATCAACTATCCATCCGTTCGACATAATCGACGAGATCAGCATCTTCTGGAGCGAACATCGCTGCCCGACGCAACAATGCTTGCCCCTCTTCGCGTCGTCCTTCTTCAACCAATGCGAAACCATATTCTTTCAAGAAGAGGGCATCATCCGCGAATGCAGATTCCACTTGAGCATACTGCTTCATCGCATTCGTATAATCTTCCAGCGCATAAAGTGATCGAGCACGGTACCACGTCAAGATTGGTGCCGTGACGTGTTCTTCGATTGCTGAAATCGTTTCAATCGTCGCCTCATGGTCCTCATCTTCAGCGAGGAGCGCAAGTAAACGTTCCGCAGCGAGCAAGGATTCCGGGTTAAGGGCAAGAGCTTCACGTAAGGCGTTGACACTCCCTTGGCGGTCTCCTAGCTTCAAGAGGAATAAAGCTTCCATCGTCCGGAGCTCATCATTATAATCGTCTCGCTCCATCCCTTGCTTGATGACATTCAACGCTTCCTTCGTCAAGCCGAGTTCTGCTTGACTCTCGGCGTAAGGCACGTAAGCCGACGTATAATCGGGATCTTGAGCAATCAGTTGTTGGAACGTTTCGACCGCTTTTTGGTGTAGTCCGACGCGGTGGGCGGTCATCGCAAGTCCAAACAGCGTATGCAAGTCAGACCGTTCCGCGACTGCACGTTCATATAAGGGAATCGCTTCTTCGAATTCACCAATCATTGCGAGCGACTCAGCGTATAGGGCATCCAGTGGTAATTCTTCTCTTAATGCCGGAACAGCTGCAATTTCAGCGAACAACGGGACCGCTTGATCAAATGCTCCAAGTGTCATATAGAGTTCAGCCAGTCCGTAAGCGAGCAACGGTTCATCCGGCGCAAGTGACCGTGCCTCTTTTAATTTCGCGAGCGCGACTTCGTCGAGTCCTTGTGATTGATAGAGGTCTGCTAACAACACTAATGTCCGAGGTCCATTTTCGCTATCCGTCTTATCGACTTGTTCAAGGACGGTGATTGCTTCTTCTTCTCTGTCAAGATCGATATAACATTCGGCAAGCAATAAAGCGACGCCAGCATTTCCCGCATAATCGACGTAAAGAGGCGATAAGATATCGACCGCCCGGTCCGATAGTCCGAGTTCGATGTAAAGATCTGCGACAGCTAAGCGATCCTCATCGGTCCCCGTCTTTTCAAGTTGTTCGAGTGAAGCTAACGCTTCCGACGTATGGCCGTGTTCTAGCCCTTCGACGATTTCTTTTAATACCTGTTCGTTCAAGGCAAACGCCTCACTTTCTAAATTCAATTCGGAACTTATCCGTTCCCGTTATCTTGCAGTTTCTTTAAATCATCATAGAACGTTGGGTAGCTGACTTCAACTACTTCATTCCCGTTCACTTGAATTTCTTCGTTCAATGTCTTAGCAATCGTCAACATCATCGCCAAACGGTGATCACCGGCACTGTCGACCTCCGCCCCTTTTAATGACGTCGGGCCTTCAATCGTCATCCCGTCTGCCGTCGCTTCAATCGACGCACCGAGTCGGCGGAGTGACGCGACGACCGTCTCAATCCGGTCCGTTTCTTTGACGCGTAACTCCGCTGCATCGCGAATAATCGTCTTTCCTTCCGCTTGCGTCGCGAGTAAGGCGAGGAGCGGGATCTCGTCGATCAACGAAGGGATTTGTTCTCCTTCAATCGTCATCGCCTGTAAGGAAGTCGATTCTACCGTCACATCCGCGACTTCCTCCCCTGCCACTTCCTGCCGGTTCGAAATTTTGACGCTCGCGCCCATTTGTCGTAATACTTGTAAAAATCCGATCCGGGTCGGGTTCATGAGTACGCGTTCCGTCGTGATGACACTGTCCTCGCCAATCGCCGCCGCCGTCCACCAAAAGGCAGCCGAAGATGGATCGCCCGGTATATCGACCGTCGTCGCCGTAAGTTGAACAGGACCTTCGACACGAATATGCCGTCCGTCTTCAAAGTCATCAATCGTCACATCGACACCGAATTGCGGCAACATCCGTTCCGTATGATCGCGTGATAAGATCGGCTCAATCACCGTTGTCTCACCTGTCGCAAATAACCCCGCTAGTAAGACCGCACTTTTCACCTGAGCACTCGCGACCGGTAAGGTATACGTCGTTCCGACGAGCGGTTGCCCCTGAATTCGTAACGGAGCGTAGTTCCCTTCGATTTTCGCACCAAGCTGACTGAGAGGAATCGTCACCCGATCCATCGGTCGTTTTTTTAACGAATCGTCGCCCGTCAATTCATACGCTGCCTCGCTACCAGCTAAAATACCGCTTAGTAGTCGAATCGTCGTTCCGGAATTCCCACAATCAATCTGTGCTTCGTTTAATGCAGTCGTCCCTGTAATCTGAATCATTTTTTCAGAACGCTCGATTTTCGCACCAAGTGCCTCAACCGCCTTCAGTGAAGCGAGACAATCCGCTCCTTCGAGTGCATTCGAAATCGTCGTCGTCCCGTTTGCAATCCCACCAAATAAAAAAGCACGGTGTGTCATTGATTTATCGCCGGGTACTCTGACCTTTCCCTTTAATCCCATTTCAAGCACCTCACAGTCATGTCATAGGCGGACAATAATAGTCCCACCGGAATTTCCTCTAAGTTAAATTTCCCGTTTTCTGCTAAGACGAATCGAATCGACTGATTATTTTTTTTATCCCGTTTCATATAGTCGAAATAGACCTCGAAAGATTGCCTTTTTGGTAGTTCGACACCTAAACGCGTCAACAATTGAGCCAGTTGATTTGCTTCGACGACTTGTCCCTCTAACATTTTGGCAAAGACTAAACCGATTCCGACTGCCTCACCATGCGCGAGACGCTCACTCGCATACTCGACGGCATGACCAAATGTATGCCCATAATTTAAAAAGGCACGGATGCCTTGTTCTTGTTCATCTTGTTCGACGATTCGTTGTTTGACGGAAATTCCTTTCGCAATCCAGGATTCGAGTGGCAACTGTTTCATATCGGACAGTTTTAAATCCATCAGTTGATCAGCAAACGGTTCCGCTGCCAATAGACCATGTTTCAACAATTCAAAAAAACCGCTTCTCCACTCGCGGTCCGGTAATGTTTTCAGAAAAGATACATCGTAGAGAACGGCACTCGGTTGATAGAACGCCCCGACCAGGTTTTTACCGAGCGATAGATTTAGCCCGACTTTCCCACCGACGCTCGAGTCATGCGCGAGTAACGTCGTCGGAATTTGGATGAACGGAATGCCTCGTAGAATCGTTGCTGCAACGAAACCGGCGAGATCTCCAATCATTCCACCACCAAATGCCAGGATGACCGTACGACGGGACACTCCTCGTTCAATGCCTTCATGAAGCAAGTCTGCATACGTTTCGAGCGACTTACTGCTCTCGCCTGGTACGACAGTACTCGTCATCCAGTTTGTTTTCGGAAAAAGAGTCGTGACGTGTTTGATCAATGTCTCTAAATGAAGGGCACTGACCGTTTGATCAGTGATAATCCAAAATCGATCCGCTACCTGTGCTTCTTCGACTTCCGCCAAGTGTCGCAACGCACCCGGCTCGATGTGAACCGGATACGGGCGACTCGCTTTGATGCAAAGATGCGTCAAAACAGACGCACCTCCTCCTTGTAATCCGCTATCGTTTGTTTTAATCGATCCATCGTCGAACTCCCGAACATTTCGAGAATCGCGGCTGCGACTTCGAATGCGACGACAGCTTCGAGAACGACAGCTGCTGCGGGCACAGCACACGCATCACTGCGTTCAATTTGGGCCGTGAACGGCTCTTTCGTTTCAATATCGACCGATTGCAGGGGTTGATACAATGTCGGAATCGGCTTCATCGCTACTTGAACCCGGATCGGCATTCCTGTCGACATCCCACCTTCAATTCCGCCTAAGTGATTGGTTCTGCGGGAGTAACCTGCCTCACTATGAATGATTTCATCTTGGACCGTACTACCGGGACGACGCGCCAAATCAAAACCATCACCAAATCCAACCGCTTTCATCGCATTGACACTGATGACAGCTTGGGCGATCCGACTGTCTAACTTCATGTCATTTTGCGTAAATGATCCAATCCCCGGAACAAGTCCCGTGACGATGACTTCGACTTCACCACCAAGTGTGTCACCGTCTTTTTTAGCTTGATCAATCGCACGCATCATCTGTTCAGTCGCTGCTTCATCTGCACAACGGACGGGAGAAGCTTCAATCAACTCACGCCGCGTCGTCGGATCAACGGCTTCAGCATCAACGCCACCGATTGATCGTACATGGGAAAACAAATCGACATCGAGCTGTGCCAACAGTTGTTTCGCGATTGCTCCAACGGCAACTCGGGCCGCCGTTTCTCGAGCAGAGGAACGTTCGAGGACATCACGGAGATCACGATGACCGTACTTCAAGCCACCTACAAGATCCGCATGTCCTGGGCGTGGGCGTGTCAATGTCCGCGGACGTTCAAGCGCTTCCTCGAGCGGTTCCGCCTGCATGACTTGTTTCCAGTGCGTATGGTCTTTGTTTTCAATAAACAGACTGATTGGCGCCCCCGTCGTGTAACCGTGACGAATTCCACCCCGAACATCAATCGCATCCTGTTCGATTTGCATCCGCCGTCCACGTCCATAACCACCTTGACGTCGTGTCATTTCAGATTGAATTTTTTCGAAATCGATTGTTAGTCCGGAAGGAACACCATCGATGATGACGGAAAGTCCTTTTCCGTGTGATTCTCCAGCTGTCATGTAGCGCATACGCTTCATCCCTTCACGTCGTTAAATTTTTTCATAAAAGAAGCTTTGCTTCATTTTTAGACCAAATCGTTCCGGTTGAAAAATTTGTTCCGTTCCGCCGACGAATAAAATGCCCCCCGGTTTTAACGCATCCACAAAAGAGCGATAGACGTGCGCTTTTGCTTCTTCTGTAAAGTAAATAAGTACGTTACGACAGATGATTAAATCAAATCCACTGTCATAGCGATCCCCTAACAAATTATGTTTACTGAAACGAACGAGCCGTTTGATTTCTGGAGCGACCTCATATTGTTGATCCTGTTCGATGAAATATCGTTTTTTTCTTGATTCGACGACTTCGTTCAAGGCTGAAATGCCGTATCGTCCTTGCTTCGCTTTTTCAAGAACGATCTCATCTAAATCGGTCGCTTGAATCGTGAATTGGGCAGGGTCCATCACTTCATTCAAAATCATCGCCAGCGAATAGGGCTCCTCCCCCGTCGAACAAGCTGCGCTCCATGTTCGAATCCGACCATGTGCACGTGCCTGCAACACCGGAAGAATATCTTGTTCGAGCTGTTGCCAGCGAATCGGATTTCGGAAGAATTCACTAACATTGATCGTCATCCGGTCCAAGAACTCTTCATATAAGGTCTCGCTTTTTTCCATTGCCTGCATATACGAGGCGAACGTATCATGTCCTTTTTTATCGCGTAAAGCCGTCAAACGTCGTTTCATTTGCGCTTCTTTATATTGTCCTAAATCAATTCCCGATTTTTTTAAGAAACGTTGGATGAAAAGCTCGTAATCGTCCATAGTACACCTCACTGGTCCTCTCTATCATCGGTCACACACATGTCATGACCCTATCTTATTCTCTATAGTAGCATAAAGCCATTTCCTTTCCAAAATACAAAAACAGACGATTGAGCAATTGCTCAATCGTCTGTTTGCCGTTCGTTTCATTATGCGTTTACTGGTTGTCCTTGAAACCAAAGTCCAAGTTCACGCTCCGCACTTTCGACGCTGTCTGAACCATGGATGACGTTCTCGCTCATCGTGTTTGCGAAATCTCCCCGAATCGTCCCTGGTAGCGCTTCTGTCGGTTTTGTTTTTCCAATCATCAAACGTGAAACAGATACGGCATCCGTTCCTTCGACACGAAGTGCGACGACAGGACCAGACGTTAAGAAAGTGACCAACTCTCCAAAGAATGGTTTCTCTGCGTGCTCTGCATAATGTGCTTTCGCCAATTCTTCAGACGCTTGCATCATTTTCATTTCACGTACAACAAATCCTTTCCGTTCGATCCGGCCGATGATTTCCCCAATCAATCCGCGTTCGACACCATCAGGTTTTACCATTAAAAATGTTTGTTCCATTTTTGAGTCCCCCTATGAAATGCTTTTAGAAAAGCGCTTACATAGTAAGTTTACTCGTAAACGGATCGAGCGGCAAGAAATTTTTGACAGTTTTTTATCAAAATCAGGCGAGAATACGCCCACTTCTAAACGATTCGGGTGAAACCCTAGTGAAAGTGGGAGATGAATCGCCACCCTCTCTTTCGGGTATATCCGTTGTAAGGTGGTGAACATCATGCTGACACACAAGGCCTACAAATTCAGAATCTATCCGACAAAAGAGCAGGAAATCCTGATTGCGAAGACAATCGGTTGTTCGCGCTTCGTCTTCAATCACTTCTTAGCGAAGTGGGATGAGACGTATAAAGCGACAGGTAAAGGATTGTCCTACGCGTCTTGCTCAAAAGAACTCCCGTTGTTGAAGCAGGCGTTCGACTGGCTGAAGGAAGTCGATAGCACGTCTGTGCAGACCAGCGTCAAGCATCTTGCCGATGCCTATGACCGCTTCTTCAAGAAGCAGAACGAACGGCCCCGCTTCAAGTCAAAGTGCAACCCCGTTCAATCGTATAAGACGAACATTCAAGGTAAGTCTCAACTTCCAGAAGTCTCCATCGTCGGCAACAAGTTAAAACTCCCGAAGTTGAAATGGGTGCGTTTCGCCAACTCGAGGCAGGTCGTCGGGCGCATCTTGAACGCGACCATCCGACGTAACGCTTCAGGAAAATACTTCGTCTCCCTGCTCGTCGAGCAGGAGAGCAACGAAATGCCGAAGACGGGCTCATCCGTCGGCATCGATGTCGGACTCAAGAACTTCACCATCCTGTCGGACGGCACAGTGTACAAGAATGACCGTTACTTCCGTTCGCTTGAGAAAAAGCTGGCGCGCGAGCAACGCAAGCTTTCTCGCCGTCAACGGTTGGCCTTGGACAAGAAAGTAAAACTTTCCGAGGCAAGGAACTATCAGAAGCAAAAGCGGAAGGTTGCCCGCATCCACGAGAAGATTGCCAACAAGCGCACCGACTTCCTGCACAAGGTATCGACCGAGATCGTCAAAAACCACGACGTCATCGGCATCGAGACCTTGCAGGTGAAGAACATGCAGAAGAATCGCAAGTTGAGCAAGTCCATCTCTGATGTCAGTTGGTCGGAGTTCTTCCGCATGCTCGGATACAAGGCGGCATGGTACGGAAAGGCCGTCGTGAAAGTCGGCAAGACCTTCGCCTCTAGTCAACTATGCTCCAGTTGCGGACATCAACACAAAGACGTGAAACATCTTGGCTTACGTGAATGGACATGCCCAAGTTGCGGCATCCATCACGACCGCGATGTGAACGCAGGACTGAACCTCAAACAAGAAGCTGAACGCATTTTAGCTTCTTCAACCGTCGGGACGACGGGGTTAGCCTGATCACTTTTCGACCGTTAGGTCGGATGACTCAGGAATCCTCCACCTCTAAGCGAAGCGTAGGTGGAGGTAGTTCAACCTTTTCGTTTTCCAACATAACGTGCGACTTCTTCAAGTGAACGCTTTGCAGAAGACTTCGGTAAATGCTCTAAACGACGAATCGCTCGCTTAATGTAGAGATCGACGGTCTGTTGTGTCCGTTCAAGTGCGTCAGACGCTTGCAGACGATCAAGAAGTGGCGCGACTTCTTCGTGGGAGGGCATCTCCTGAATTTTGACGAGTTCCTCGAAAAAAGCTGGATTTTCTGAGGCATAGAAAACTGGCAACGTCTTATGCCCATGTCGTAAATCTTCTGCGACCGGTTTACCAAGCTCGACCCGGTTCGCCGTGAAATCCAGTAAGTCATCCGCAATTTGAAAAGCAAGACCGATGTCACGCCCAAATTGCCGCAATGCTTTTGTGTCCTCTTTCGAACAATTGGCGACGATGGCTCCTAGATGACAACTTGCCTCAATCAAGATCGCCGTTTTCCGCTCGATTCGTTTAATATATCGTTTAATCGATTGATTCCAATCGTATTGATCATAAATTTGTTCGATTTCACCCTCACAAATTTCGCGCATCGCATGGACCATGACTTGGACGAGTTCCGGTTTCCCGATTTCTCCAATCAATTTGACTGCCTCACCAAACAAATAGTTACCCGAGTATAATGCAACTTCTTCATCAAAACGTTGCATGACGGTCGGCTTTCCACGTCTCAGTTCGGCATCATCGATGACATCATCATGTACGAGTGATGCCATGTGGACCAGTTCAAGACTTGCCGCGACACGGACCAGTTCATCCCGGTCTGCTTGACCAAACTTCGAAGCGAGTAAAACAAAGGCTGGACGAATCCGTTTTCCCCCTGCTTGCAAGAGTTGTTGCCCCGCAGCATCAATCGTCGGTTCTTCGGACGCAATATGATTGGTTAAGAATCGGTCGACTAAATTCACTTCTTTCGTTACATCTCGATAAATTGAATGCAGTGACATCTCACCACTTCTTCCCGAGGTGCATCGCAGCCGCCCCACCTGCAAACGCCTTTACTTCGACCTGCATGAAGCCAGCCTGCTCAAATAATTGCTTTAATTCTACACGATCGAGGAACACTTCCGTCGATTCTTGAAGCCAGTTATATTGATCAAATGATTTTGCAAACAAACGACCGACTTGTGGCATGATTTTGCCAAAGTATAACGAATAGGCTTCACGGAAAATTGGTGCCGTCGGTTGACTCGTCTCAAGACATACGACTGTTCCACCTGGTTTTAAGACACGATGCATCTCTTTGATGACTTGGAGATAGTCCGGAACATTCCGTAGTCCAAACCCAATCGTCACGTAGTCAAAGGAATGATCACCAAAAGGTAAGTCCATCGCGTTGCCATGGATCAATTCGACGTTTTTCATGCCTAACGCCTCGACTTTATCGACTCCGACTTTAAGCATGTTTTCAGAGAAATCGAGCCCTTTGATTACACCTGTCGGACCAGCCGCTTTCGCGAGTTGAATTGTCCAGTCAGCCGTTCCGCAACATAAATCAAGACATTTCGCCCCCGGAAATACATCCATCCGTCGCATTGTTTCTTTTCGCCATAATTTGTGCAAGCGGAAACTGATGATGGAATTCATCTGATCATAATTTGTCGAAATTGATTGAAACACTTCATAAACTTTCTTTTCTTTTTCTTGTGTCTGCACGCAGTTCACCCTTTCAAGAATATTACGCTACTGCCATTTGTTCTAAATGTGATAATAGTAGTTGTTGCGCTTCATGATCGAGCAACTCGGCCTGTTTCCGAATGATGCGTTGCCCTTCTCGTGTTAACCAATCTTGACCGCTGATTGCCGCCAAACCTTGAACGAGTCCAAATTCCGCCGTCAGCCAGAGCAAGACGTAATCTTCTGTCGACGTATAATTTCGTTCATGGATCGAACATTTTGCTTCATTTACACGCTGTACGGTCCGTCCTAACGTCACGAGTGCCGTTTGAGGGAGCGACGCCAACTCTTCAAAAAAGTAAGTCGAAAAAAGATCTCCCGCCAATACGAGCAATTGTCTTTCTTTTGATCCTCGTTTCGTTTCACCTACTCGTTCATGTAAGACAAGTGCGACCTTCGCAAAATGTACGCCCTTTACGAGCGCCTGCCAATCCAATGTCTCGTTTTGAGCGACATCAATCAACCAACTGATCTGTTCACGATCGATGGAAGGGAAATCCACATGTCGAGCTAGTTGAGTCGTCTGTTTGTTGTTGAGCGCAGTAATGATTTCTGTCATGAATAGCTCTCGTTGGTCCATGCTTTTACCCCCCGATCTCCAGTGCCATCTCGTTGATGGATGTTCTTCTTTTTTAATATACCATAATCATCGCTTTTTCACGCCTTTGAATACCCACAAAAAAAAGCCGTTCGAGGAATTCCTCGAACGACTATGTAGCCAAATTACTTGACTGCATCTTTCAATGCTTTACCCGGTTTGAAGGCAGGCACTTTGCTTGCTGGGATTTCGATATCTTCTTTCGTACGTGGGTTGCGACCTTTACGAGCGGCACGTTCACGGACTTCGAAGTTACCAAAACCAATCAATTGGACTTTTTCTCCAGATTGGAGTGTCTCAGTGATTGATTCGAATGTTGATTCAACAACTTTAGTCACGTCTTTTTTTGTAAGACCTGATTTTTCGACAACCGCTTGAATGAGTTCAGTTTTGTTCATTACTTTCACCCCCTCCCAATCGCTTCTTCGAGGCTAATCATACCTTATAAACGTTGCTATTACAACATTTTCGTCATAATCCCTCTCAATTTTCTGATTCTTCGATCGATTCCTCAGAAAACGTAGGTTCGCCTTTTTCGTTAATTGTATAGCTTTGAGAGTATGCCGGGACAAAAGGTTGATCATCATACAGTAAATGACGAATATCTTGACCGACTTTTGGTTTTTTCTTCGCAGTTTCAACGGCTTTCTTCAATTCAGGAAGATAGTTGACATACAACTGCCCTTGACCGTCGACATAGATGTCCAGTTCCGTATCGGAATAAGGACTTGGAATCTTCGGTTCTTCCTTAATAAACAACTTTTTATAGTCGAGTGTGAATTGATTTTTACCAATCGAACCTTTAAATGGATATTTTTCATTTTTCTTTCGGTACGTATCGATACGCACCTGTAGCTTCTGGAGTTCTTCCGCAACAAGTAAATCCATCAACTTCACAGTCGGTTTCTCTTCCACATCGACTAACAAGTAAATGAACGTTCCACCACCTTCGAAACTATTCGGTGGAGGATCACTCATATAACGAGGAATCAAGCGTCCGAGTTCAATTTGATACCGCTCCATCAAAGGCGTATCTGCGTCTCTTGTTTTGATCGGTAAGACACCAGTATCTTTTTGATACGCGTCAACAGCATCTTGAACCGTTGCGATTTGTTGCGGATAGGGTATCCGGTTCGAAGGTTTTTGACTATCCGGGAAGAGACATCCCGATAACAACATGACAGGCACCAACATGAAAAGAACGACTAGCTTCTTCATGCGCTCGGACCTGCCATGACGATGAACACCATAATAATGGAAGCTACAATAAAACATAGGAAGGCAAGGGTCGAGAGCAAAAACTGCCAAACCCCTGTCAATTTCGTTCGACTGATTGTGACGAATAGGACGCTAATCGCAAATAACCCGATTCCGCCAAACGAAATCCACATTTTTAATAATCCAGGACTCAAGGTTTCCACCCCACTCCGTTAATCTTTCGTCGTAAACAGATGTTCAATTTCATTTTTTTGCGGGCGTTGCATCAACTTCCGTACTTCTTCTTCCGGTGTGTGACCATCGAAAAGGACATGGTAGAGTGCCGTCGTGATTGGCAGCTCGCACTGTTTCGCTTCTGCCAAATCGTAAGCAGCTCGAGTCGCACGAACTCCCTCAACGACCATCCCCATGTTTTCTAATACGGTTTCGAGTTTTTCACCACGCCCGATGGCATTCCCGGCTCGCCAGTTCCGACTATGGACTGATGTACAGGTCACGATCAAATCACCCATCCCCGTCAAACCGGTGAACGTCATCGGTTTAGCACCAAGCAATGTACCGAGACGCGCGATTTCTACCATTCCACGCGTAATCAATGCTGCTTTCGCATTATCTCCATATCCTAAACCGTCCGTCATTCCTGCAGCTAAGGCAATGATATTCTTCAAGGCGCCACCAAGTTCCGCTCCGATAATATCCGCGTTCAAGTACACCCGGAAGTTTTCATTCATGAAGAGTTCTTGGACACGACCGGCCTCTTCTAAATCTTCAGAAGCAATCGTCACCGTCGTCGGTTTACGTAATGCAACCTCTTCTGCGTGTGACGGTCCTGTCAAAACACAGACTGCTGAACGTTTTGCGGGATCGATTTCTTCTTCAATCAACTGAGACAATCGTAAGTGCGTCTTCGGTTCAATCCCTTTCGACGCATGAATGAGGACGACGGGTTCTGTTAATCGTTCGTTTAACTGGCGTGCGACGCCACGAATCGCTGACGAAGGCGTCACAATCAAAATATGCGAAGCACCTGCTACAGCATCATCTAAATTCGTCGTTGCCCGTAAAGAAGAAGGCAATGCCACACCAGGCAGAAATTGTGTATTCTCATGATTTTCATTAATGGCATCAACATTTTTTTGATCACGGCCATAAAGAATGACGTCATGACCATTATCTGCTAAAACGAGTGAAAGCGCAGTTCCCCAGCTTCCAGCTCCAATGACTGCAATTTTTTTCATCATGATTTTCACCCTGCCTTATTGTTTTTGACGTGCCAAAATCCGAATCGGTGTTCCAGTAAAATCAAATGCTTCCCGGATTCGGTTATCGAGATACCGTTTGTATGAGAAGTGCAAGAGCTCTGGATCGTTGACGAACAAGACAAATGTAGGCGGACGCGATGCCACTTGTGTCGCATAGTTAATCCGTAGACGAACACCCTTATCCGTCGGCGCTGGATTCATCGCGACTGCGTCGACGATAACATCGTTCAAGACGCTTGTCTGAATGCGTTGGGCATGACTTTTCGCCGCTTGATTGATGACAGGGAGCAATGTTTGAAGACGACGTTTCGTCTTCGCAGAAACGAAAACGATTGGTGCATAGTCGAGGAAGCGGAATTCTTCACGAATTTCTTCTTCCATTTTCTTCATCGTTTTATCATCTTTTTCGACAGCGTCCCATTTATTGACGACGATGACAATCGCACGTCCGGCTTCGTGGGCATATCCGGCGACTTTTTTATCTTGTTCGATGATACCTTCTTCACCGTCGAGGACGACACAAACGACGTCAGCTCGCTCAATGGCTTTTTGGGCACGCATGACACTAAAGCGTTCTGTCGATTCGTAGACTTTCCCACGTTTACGCATACCTGCTGTGTCGATGATGACGTATTCTTGATCGTCACGTGTAAACGGTGTATCGATTGCATCACGGGTTGTACCAGCGACACTTGAGACGATGACACGTTCTTCACCGAGAATCGAGTTCGTCATACTCGACTTCCCGACGTTTGGACGACCAACTAGGGCAAACTTAATTGTATTTTCGTCGTATTCGATGTCTTCTTTGTTTGGAGCTAGTTCGAGGACACGATCAAGCATGTCTCCGAGTCCTAGACCATGCGTTCCGGAAATCGGATATAAATCGCCGAATCCTAATGAGTAAAATTCATACATTAAATCACGCATTTCAAAGTTATCGACTTTATTGACCGCGATAACAACTGGTTTATTTGAACGGAACAACATGCCGGCGACTTCTTCATCGGCAGCCGTAATCCCTTCGCGTCCATTGACCATAAAAATAATGACGTCCGCTTCATCGATTGCAAGCTCCGCCTGATGACGCATCATTTGAAGTAAGGGCTCATCCCCGACTTCGATTCCACCTGTATCAATCAAATGAAAATGACGATTGAGCCATTCTCCAGTTCCGTATATACGGTCGCGGGTAACACCTGGCTTGTCTTCTACGATCGAAACCCGATCTCCAATCACCCGGTTAAAAATCGTCGACTTTCCGATATTTGGGCGACCTACGATCGCCACTACTGGAATTGCCATCCCAACACCTTCTTTCTCTTCTCTCGCTTCATAGCCGTTCTATTGTATCAAATCAAGCGCGCTTATACCACATCTAACCGAAACATAAAAAAAGCAGACACGAATCGTGTCCACTTTTTGTCAAAATTTATTCTTTTGCGTCCGAGTCTTTATCAGCGAGGTCCGCTACCGAAAACCCTTCATTTTGATCCGTATATTGAGAATAGTCATCTTCATCCGTCTCTTCTTGTTCTAAGACACGCGTCGAAAGGGAAATCTTGTGTTCATCTAAGTGAACCTCAAGAACTTTCGCTTCGATTTCTTGTCCCTCTTCAAGCACTTCCGACGGCGAACTAATATGACGATTAGCGATTTGAGAAATATGGAGGAGACCTTCGACTTGCGGTGCAAGTTCGACGAATGCTCCGAATTGAACGAGACGACGGACACGTCCTTTGACGATGTCACCCGCTTCGATTTTCCCTTCCATCTGTTGCCATGGACCTGGTTGCGTCTCTTTAATTGATAGCTTGACCTTTTCTGTATCGCGGTCGACACCAAGTACTTTCACTTCGACTTGTTGCCCTTCCGTTACGATATCAGACGGTCGTTCGACACGATGATGCGCCATTTCAGAAATGTGGACGAGTCCGTCAACACCACCGATATCGACAAATGCACCAAAATCCGTCAAGCGTTGGACAGTTCCTTCAAGGACTTGACCCACTTCCAAGTTTTCAAGCGTCTCTTTTTTCTTCGCATTAAGCTCGCCTTCGACGACCGCTTTATGTGAAAGAATGACACGATTTTTTTCTTGGTCGAGCTCAACGACCTTGACTTCGATCGACCGACCGATGTAGTCAGAAAAATCTTCTACATAGTGACGTTCGACAAGTGAAGCTGGAATGAATCCACGTACGCCAATGTCGACGACGAGACCCCCTTTGACGATGTCTTTGACGACAACTTCAAATATTTCAGCCGATTCATATTTCGCTTCGACTTCTTCCCATGCTTTCAAGGCATCAATCTCACGTTTTGAGACGACGACTTCTTCGTCTGTAATCTTCTTCACCTTTACTTGTAATTCATCACCGACTTTTAGCACACCTCGTATGTCATCCAAATGGAGACTTGAGACTTCGCTAATCGGCAGGATTGCTTCTGTCTTATATCCGATATCAATGAGTGCTTGCTTGTCTTCAATCTTCACGACCATCCCAGTAACTACCTGGTCCCGATGAATTTCAAAATCAGGCATATCTTTCATTTCTTCGACCATTCCAACACAACCTCCTCACGATGAGTACAAGAAACGTAATAAAATACGTTTATCCTTCTTTTAACTTCTTACAATTCTGACTATTTGTCAAGGTTTTACACGTGATTGTAGTAGACGGTTTTAATTTCTTCGAGAATTCGTTCTGAAATCGCTTTTGCGGCACCGCGTTGATCACGTAAATCTTCGATATTGACTGGTTTGCCGATTACGACCCGCATCGGCTTAAACGGGCGATAGTTGCCGATGATCGCGACAGGAACAATTTGCGCCGGAGATCGGAGTGCAAAAAATCCGACACCTGGTTGCGCTGCCGTGAACTCACCTGGAGCAGACCGTGTTCCTTCTGGAAAAATTCCGACGGTTTCGTCCGTTTTCAATAATTCAATCGTTCGTTTTAAAGCTTGACGATCGCCCTGTCCACGACCGACCGGATACGTCCCCGCTGCCGTCATCAATTGCTTTAAACCCGGAATTTTAAACAATTCTTCCTTCGCCATATAACGAACCGAGCGGCTCGTCGGAATCGCGCTGACTAAAAAGACAGGATCCCAGTTCGAGCTATGATTCGCACATAATAAAATCGATCCGTCCTTCGGTAAATTCTCTTTCCCGGTCACTTTCAGTCGAAACACGGTTTTAGCGATGATGAGCACGACGAATCGTGCTAACCGATAGGCGGAGTCTGTTCGTTTCATTTCAAGACTCCTTCCGCAAGTTCTGTCAGACGGAGGACGACTTGATCAATCGTTAAGTCTGTTGTATCGAGATAAATGGCATCTTCCGCTTGTTTGAGCGGCGAAACTTCTCGTTCACTATCCCGCTTGTCACGCAAGGCGATTTCAGCTTGCAACGCCTCTAAATCACTCTCCATGCCACGTGCGACGTTTTCACGGTGACGACGACCTGCCCGCTCTTCGACTGTTGCTGTCATGAAGACTTTCAGTTCAGCATCTGGTAAGACGACTGTACCGATGTCACGTCCATCCATGACAATACCGCCTGATTCTGCTAAGCGGCGCTGCATCTCGACGAGTGCCGAACGTACTTGAGCATGTTTTGCGACGAATGAGACATTGTTCGTCACTTCGCTCGACCGAATCGATTCTGTTACCTCGCGCTCGCCAATAAAGACACGTTGCCCGTTTTCCCCTGGTGTTAAACGAATATCAAGTGATGTCATTAACTCACCTAACTGTTGTCCATCTTCGAGATCGATTCCTTGCTCGAGTGCTGCGAGCGTTACGGCCCGATACATTGCCCCTGTGTCGATATAGACGTAGTCAAGATGTGCTGCTAACTGTTTAGCAATTGTGCTTTTTCCGGCACCAGCTGGCCCGTCAAGTGCGATTTGAATTTTAGTCATGTTTTTCGTTCCTTCCGTTTGAACCATTTTTAAGCGGTTCATAGTATCGACCGTTATCATAGCAAAAAAATAGACTTAGGTGAATGAATTCGTGCCACTCCGCGAATTTTTCATTTGCGCCTGATAACAGTGCCGTAAGACGAGTTCACGACTTCGATCATGAATTTGTGTAAATTGAAAGGCGAGTTCGTAACGTTCTTCGCGTCGATCGACGCGAACCAACTCACCTAAAACGTCAAGTGTATGGGTTCCTCCATGTTCGGCCGGTAGTAAAAACGTCAATTCAACCTCGTCTTTTAGTTCAATCGGTAAATGATTCGCTAAGATCAATATTCCACCTGCTGATAAATCAAGCGAGACCGTCGTGAACGGTTCGAATTTAGTTTTATGTGGATGAAGTGCGACGTCCAAAAGTAACGGCACACGTACGAACTGACGACGTTGAACACGCTCAACCTGTTGGTCGGTCGGGCGTCTGATTGCATATCGTTGTCCACGAAGTGGATCATTTTGTCGTTCGACGATTTCCGATTCAAAGCCATACAACCGTCCCTTTTCTTTAAAAAAGTAAACGTGAATCGATTCATCTTCTGATAAAATAAACGTTTTTAGCGTATCCGCCTCACTCGGCGCTTCCATCCAGATTAAACGGTTCGTCACAGCCGTGACCTTCGTCCGACCTTGTCGATCTTCACTGTTGCGTACCATTATCAAATCACCTGTTTGCATCATGTCACTCTCTCCCAATCCATTCTATTCAATTACTATTTTTTTTGTATCGATGATTCAAACGATTCGCACTCTTAACTTGGTAAAGGCCGACTCCCCATAAAATCACCATAAAAATAATGGGCAACAAAGAAATACCACCATTTTCCAATATTAACAAATTAAACATACTATGCGCAATCATCGGAACGATTAAGGACAGACTTAGCCAACGATTCGGGTAAATCGAAAATTTTGCACGCCCCATAAAGAAGCCCATTAGAACAGCAAAGAGTGCATGACCCGATACAGGAAGCAACGCTCTGAATATCATGTGTTCAACCGTCCCATTGACCATTAAATATAAAATATTCTCAAGCGTCGCAAAGCCGAGCGAACAGGCGACCGCGTAAATGATGCCATCATAATAATCATTGAAACGTTGATGGATATATACGGTATAAAAAACAATAAACCATTTCGCAAATTCTTCCGTAATCGCCGTTCGAAACAGACGAATCGATTCATCTCCCCCAAATTCAGTCTGAACGACGTAGTCGATGAACATCAATGAAAACACAAGTAAAATGCCAAAAATGAAACTCCGTAAAATATAACCAACGGGTTCAGCTTCATGTTCATGGCGGAGATAAAAATAAGTAAGTAGTGCAATTCCCGGGGCAATTCCTGAGAAAACGATCGATAACACGTCTTTGCCCCCTTCCTATTCCTTAAGGATAAAGGTTTCTTCTGGAAAAGAAAACCGAGTCCATTGTATATCCGAAAAAAAAAGGTACAATTATGGATGAAAATGAATAGTCGGCTTTTAATGTCTGACTATCGAACGAATAGACAGGAGGCTTTTTATGAAAAAATTACTATTAGTCCATACCGGAGGCACGATCGCGATGGCACAAAATCATTCCGGTCACGTTCTGCCGAATGACATCAACCCACTTGATGCTTCATTGCCACGTGCGACCGACATCGCGGACATCACGACACGCCACTTCGCGAACCTTCCTTCACCACACATCACACCGGACATCATGCTCCGTCTCGCACACTTCATCAAAGAAGAACTGCAGGCAGGGTATGATGGCGTCGTCATCACGCACGGAACGGATACGTTAGAAGAAACAGCTTATTTCTTACAGTTGACGATTGGTGCTCCAATCCCAATCGTCTTGACAGGTGCGATGCGTTCATCAAATGAAGTCGGTTCAGACGGTGAGTTCAATTTGATTACGGCATTGCGTGTAGCCGTCAGTGATGCTGCTAAAGGAAAAGGGGTTCTCGTCGTCTTTAACGGAGAAATCCACTCTGCTTTCAACGTCACGAAAACGCATACTTCTTCTGTCGATACTTTTAAATCTGTTCATTTCGGTAACTTAGGGATGGTCACGAAAGATCATGTCTATTTATTCAATACACCTGTCTTAAAACCAACGCACATGGTGACGAAACTAACAAAACGTGTCTCCGTCCTAAAAGTTTACGCCGGGATGGACCCCGACCTTTTAGTTGCTGTCGGTGAACTTGGTTATGATGGTCTAGTCCTCGAAGTACTCGGGCAAGGAAATGTGCCACCGAGTCTGATGGATGCGATTCGTCAGCTGACTGAACAAATGCCAATCGTCATCGTCAGTCGTTGCTTTAACGGCATCGTCCAAGATGTCTACGGATATGCAGGCGGAGGGCAACAATTAAAAGAACTTGGTCTGATTTTCTCGAATGGTCTGAACTCACAAAAAGCTCGCTTGAAATTGATGATTGAGCTCGAAATCGAGGCTACACACCCTGAACTTGAGACTTCATTTCAAGTCGAATGATCTATCACTAATAAAAATAACCGTTTCCCTCCTCGGGAAGCGGTTATTTTTTTAGCGATCGAAAAGAACGCTTATCGCATCGTTTCACGAGCAAGTCGATTCGCAAGACTCGTCGCAATCAATTCTCCATGAAAACGACCGTTCTCGATAAATATTTTATTGGCGTCATATCCTGCAGCGACGACACCTGCAATATAAATGCCGGGAACGTTTGACTCCATCGTTTCCTCATTGAAGTCCGGAATTCCCGTTTCTCCATCAATCATGATACCGGCATCCGCGAACAAACCAACATCCGGCGTGTAACCTGTCATCGCAAAAACAAAATCCGCTTTGATTGAGGTCGCTTCTCCTTGTTCTTTATAATGGACGTGCGTCGGTGTGATGGAATCGATCGTTGCGTTAAACACCATCTTGACCTTCTCGGCCCGTACGAGCGCTTCGAAGTTCGGGAGGACCCATGGCTTAATCGACGGACTGTACGCTTCACCACGGTATAACAGCGTGACATGTGCACCTGCCTTTTCAAGTTCAATTGCGGCATCGACACTCGAATTTTTTCCACCAATGACGACAACGTCTTGTCCGAAGAAAGGATGACCTTCTTTAAAATAATGAAAAACGTGCGGTAATTCCTCGCCTGGTACGTCCATTTTATTTGGCAATCCGTAATAGCCTGTCGCTAAGACGAGTGCCCGTGCCTGGCGCGTCACCGTCTCCTCCATTCGCGACGATACGACTTCGAACCCTTCACCATCCACACGTTTACTGATTCGTTCCACCGTCTCAAACGGACGAATCGTGATTTCTTTCCGTTTAACGACTTCACGATAATAGACGAGTGCATCTTGGCGTTTCGGCTTAAGTTCCTTGTTGATAAACGGAACACCACCGATTTCTAGTTTTTCGCTACTCGAAAAAAATGTTTGATGCGTCGGATATTGATAAATCGCTTCGACGATATTTCCTTTTTCAATGACTTCGACAGCTAATCCACGATCTTGCATCTCGATCGCTGCCGATAACCCACACGGCCCTGCACCAATGATGAGACAATCCAGCATAATCTTTTCTCCTCTTCCACGTGCTTTTTTTTTATCTTAGCAAACATGAGCAAACGAAGAAAGAATTTAAATTAGACAAAAAAAGTCCACTCCTGTAAGAAGTGAACTTTTTTCAAATTAAACCCAACCACGGAAACGTGAGGCTTCCGCCATTTTGCGAACGCCTACCATGTAGGCAGCGAGGCGCATATCAACATTTCGCGTATGCGATGTTTGATACACTTGATTAAACGAGTTCACGAGTACTTTTTCAAGCTTTTCATGCACTTCTTCTTCCGTCCAGTAATACCCTTGGTTGTTTTGCACCCATTCAAAGTAAGACACTGTTACGCCACCACTTGAGGCCAAGACATCGGGAACAATCAAGATTTCACGATCCGCGAGAATTTTCGTCGCTTCATTCGTCGTCGGACCGTTGGCTGCTTCGACGACGATTCGCGCTTTAATGTCATGCGCATTATCTTCCGTGATTTGATTTTCAATCGCTGCCGGAACAAGAATGTCACACTCTAATTCGAGCAGTTCTTTATTTGAAATCGTATTTTTGAAGAGCGTCGTCACCGTCCCGAACGAGTCGCGACGATCAAGTAAATACGGAATATCCAGGCCGTTCGGATCATGTAACGCCCCATACGCATCACTGATCGCAATGACTTTCGCCCCTAAATCATGCATGAACTTCGATAAGAAGCTCCCTGCATTACCAAACCCTTGAACGACGACGCGGGCTCCTTCTAATGTAATCCCTTTTTTCGCAGCAGCTTCCCGAATCATGATGGCGACCCCTTTAGCTGTCGCAGTCTCACGTCCGTGGGAACCACCGAGTACTAACGGCTTTCCTGTAATGAAGCCTGGTGAATTGAATTCATCAATCCGGCTGTACTCATCCATCATCCAGGCCATGATTTGTGAGTTCGTGAAGACATCAGGTGCTGGAATATCTTTTGTCGGACCAACGATTTGACTGATTGCTCGGACATAGCCGCGACTCAGACGCTCGATTTCCCGGAAACTCATCTCTCGTGGATCGCAAATGATCCCACCTTTACCACCGCCGTATGGTAAATCGACGATTCCTGCCTTCAAGCTCATCCAGACGGATAGCGCTTTGACTTCAACTTCCGTTACGTTCGGGTGGAAACGGATCCCACCTTTCGTCGGCCCGACAGCATCATTGTGTTGCGCTCGGTAGCCGGTAAAGATTTTTGTTGACCCATCGTCCATCCGAACTGGAATCCGAACCGTCAACATTCGCAACGGTTCTTTTAATAATTCATACATTTCATCCGGGTAACCCAACTTCTCAAGAGCTTCTTTTACGATTTCCTGTGTTGCTTCAAGTACGTTTTTCCGATGATTCGCATGTTGTTGGTCAGTGATCATTCCAACGTTCCTCCCCATAAGTGGCATCCCCTATGCCGTTTCCTTGTTCGGATAAAGTATACCTTGTTCCGACGTGTAATGAAAGGGATTCCTACTATATTTGTAAGCGCTTTCTATCATCTACTCTTTTTCGTTTACTTTATGTTGTTCGAAGTCGCTTGATGACGTGTAATCGCTAGATTGATAAACGATTCGACTAGCTCTGGATAATCAATCCCGATTGCCCGTGCCCCGTCCGGGAATAGACTTGTCGCTGTCATACCAGGTAGCGTATTGGTTTCTAAAATAACGGGATGACCGATTTCAGGCACCAGGAAATCAGAACGGGAATAGCCCGAACATCCGAGGACTTGATGGGCGAGGACTGCCCACTCTTGTAATTTTTGTGTCGTCACCTCGTCAAAATCAGCAGGACAGATATGCTCTGATCCACCGACTGCATATTTTGATTCATAATCATAAAATTCATTTTTAGGAATGATTTCGATGACGGGCAACGCTTTTTCAGCACCTTTTTGGCCGAGCACCGGTACGGTTACTTCTCGCCCTTTAATGAATTGTTCAATCAAAACCGCATCGTCTGCCTGAAAAGCGAGTTCGATTCCGCTTCGTAACATCGCGTCGTCCATCGCAATCGTCAATCCATTTGACGATCCTTCTTGAGCCGGTTTGACGACACAAGGGAATTCACCGCCCCACTGCCGGACCTTATCTGCGATGTCGTCACCGCGTTCAATCAAGACATCACGCGCAATCCGAATGCCAGCCTTCTCAAAGTGCAACTTCGACCGTGCTTTATCCATCGCTAATGCGGAAGCCAACACACCTGATCCAGTATACGGAATATCCGCTAACTCTAGTAATGCTTGAACACGACCATCTTCTCCATATTTTCCATGAAGAGCAATGACGGCGACTTCAACATCCAGATTGAAAATTTCTTCAGCACGTTCCGGATGGAAATCGATGGCAACGACTTCGTGCCCTTTTCCCTCCAATGCTTGAATCACGGACTTCCCGCTACTTAACGAAACCTCACGTTCTCCAGAAATCCCACCATACAATACTGCCACTCTCATACTCTTCACTCCTTCATCTTACGTTCACTGTTTATCATACCATCACTCTTTCAACGAAAAAATACAAAATGGTGTTAACTGATGATTCCTAAGAAAAAAGACCACTTTCCGTCAGTAACCGGTCAGTGGCCTTAAAAAGAATCGTCGTATGTGCCGATTCGTTAAAAATCATCATTTACACGGAAAATGTTCCGGCAATCATTTTGATTGCATCCGCACGTTGAAGTGTTTTTCCGTATTCCGCCATCGCGAGCGGACTTTTCGCACTTGGTACGCCATATTCAGACAGTACGGTCGTAATCGTCCGTTCAAGCGCCTCTGCCATCCGTTCCTCGAAATACAAGTAATACCGCCCTTCGAAGTAGTATAGCGCACCACCCGTTTCCGTCATCGGAACGTGGCGAAGCAATCCGTGGCTCGCTTGAATGACGTCCTCGAATTCTTCGAGTTGATACAGGACATGATGTACGATATCGACGGTCATCCGAATTTCTACTTGATCAAACTCATCAAACGTTTCTTCTGGTAATTCACCTTCTCGCCGTACATCGACTAACATCCCGTCATTCGGAAAGAATGTCACAAAAAATTCAAGTGTCCCGACCGCATGAAATCCAAAATTTGATTCTGCTTCTTCTAACAGGTTACGTAATAGGTCCTGTCCTTTTCCAACTGCCAGTGTTTCTGGTCGAACGTCGTGAACGGATAGTTCCTGCTTCGTAATAAACACACGTAAATGCCCTTGTTTAAATGTCTCAAACCTCATCTAAGACTCCTCCAGTCAATGCCGGAGAAAAACAACTTCTCCGTTCAATATGAATCACACTATACACCAGTTGTCGGAGTGAGTCGACTTAACCAACTTTTCCAGGAGGAATCGTCCGTCCCGAGGAGATGATCCGCGTATTTTTCAGGGAGCTGTTCGACGGCATAACCACCTAGACCAATCTCGACGTTCGGTACAGCCTGTCGTAGTTCGACAAGCGCTTCATCTAAAAGACTGAGGTGGTCAGAAATCGTACAAGAAAGGACGACAGCACGCGGTACTAATTGTTTCGTCACCGTCACAAGATCTGACACGGGAATTCCTGCCCCAAGAAAAATCACATCGAAGCCGGATTGGCGTAAGTATAGCGTAAAAAATAACAATCCCAATTCATGTTCTTCTTCTGGCGCACATACACATAAAATGCGCGGTAAAAAAGGATTGATCGGCATTTGTAACGATAATGTCGAAAGGCGGGCCCGTAAAAAGGCTGTCGCAAAATGTTCATGCGCAATCGTAATTTCACCATTTTCCCACTTCGAGCCGATTTCGTGCAGCAACGGTCCAACGATATCTTGAATCACCTTATCGAAACTAAACATCGAGAATGCCTTATTCATGATGTCAGGGGCATGTCGTTCCTCAAATGTCGTTAATGCCTCAAACAGCTGTTCACGTAGTTCAACACCATAATCAAGTGGAAGCTCCGTGCGACTGACAGGCATTTCGTACAGTTGAATCGCTTTCGAAACAGATAGTCCCTCTTTTTGTTTGTCTACAATCCAGCGGAGCTTCGCGACATCGCTATCACTATAGATGCGATGCCCAGATTCACTCCGGTCCGGATCAAGCACTTGATATCGCCTTTCCCAAGCACGAATGGTCGTTGGGTTGAGCCCTACTAATGCAGCGACTGCTTTGATATTATATTTCCCACGATCCATGCACCGTGCCTCCTTCCTTCTCCTTTTCAGTATACCCGTAAAGGAAAATAATCTCTGTTCACAATGTGCCCTTACATCATGAAACCGAGGGAAACGAAGGCGATAATGATTGTAATCATAAGAATCGTCAGCGTGATAGCTAACGGATTTTTGACAAAGGGTTGTTTTAACCGTTCATTCCGCACATGTTCAATTCGTGAAGAACGTGGTGGTAAGCTTGATTTCGGTTCTTCTTGTCGGTTCTTTCGTTGATCGTATTTACTCAATTTCATCACCTTTTCTAAAAATAAGGATAGTACTAGTTTACACTGAATCGGTTGATGAAAAAAAGACCTCTTCTAATCGTTGTTCCCAATCCAAAATCTCAATCGTATGCCTTTTTTCCGGTGATTGTGTTGTCGTATTACCACAAATATCACAGCACCGGTCCTGGACGATCGGTTGCTCATCAAAATGATTCAAGATGAACATTCGTCGACACGTTATACTTTGAATATAATTTATCATTTGCATAAGTTCACATAAACGTATCTTTTTCCGCTCTTCTTGCCAACCGATGATGTCCTCACGCGACCAGCGATCACTGAGTTGCGATTTTAATAACCGATACGCCGGATCTTCGACATCTAATCCTAAACGCCGTTCCATCGTTTCAATCGGTTCCTGACGTGCCATGCCCGCTAACAATTGGTCAATCCAAAGCACAGGGGCATACTGCTTTTCGACTAAAAACTGCTGCAGACGGTGATCCCCCTTCGCATAGAGTAGTAGTGCTGTCGACAGCTCTCCGTCTCGCCCTGCCCGACCGACTTCCTGCATGTATGCTTCAATCGTCGCCGGCATCGCGTAATGAATGACGGTCCGGACATTTCCTTTATTGACACCCATACCGAAGGCACTTGTACAGACGAGACACTCAATCTCATCGTGTAAGAATTGTTGTTGGATCAATTGACGATCCTCCGCTTCGAGTCCTGCATGGTAGTATGTCGCCTTCGTGATTAAACGTGCGACACGCTCCGCTTCGTTCCTTGTCGTCGTATAGATGACACACGGACGCTCTACCTTCGTCAACCAGTTTGCCAGCACATGATCTTTTTGATCAGGCTCAACGTCTTCGACGATGAATTGAATTTCCGGTCGATTGACGGAATGCCGGATAATTGTCGGGTCCGATAGCTCTAAGCCTCTTAACATATCCTGTTCCACTTGTTTCGTTGCTGTTGCCGTCAAAGCTAGACAAGTCGGGTTTCCGAGTTCTTTCTTGACGATTCCTAGCTTCGCGTATTCGGGGCGAAACTCATGACCCCATTGTGAAATACAATGCGCTTCATCCACGACGAATAAATTAATGTTCGTTTGCTGAAGCCGTTGTTTGACGTTCGGCATCGCCAATTGTTCCGGTGACAAATACAAATACCGAAGTTGACTCAGGTGACGTAAAATTTGTTCTTTTTGGTCTTTTGTTTCGTGCGACGTCAACTTAGCGACGGAACGTTCTCCGCGACTTTTGATTTGCATGACTTGATCTTCAATCAACGATAAGAGCGGCGAAAGGATGACGGTCAATCCTTCTGGCAACAAATAGGACGGAAGTTGATAACAGATCGACTTCCCTCCCCCGGTCGGCAAGATGGCGACCGTATCGCGGCCTGCTAAAACGGACGCAATGATGTCTTTTTGACCTGCTCGAAAGCGGTCATGCTTAAAATAACGTTTTAAGACAGTCTCCATCATCTCTCCTCCCATCTTTTTCGCGCTAACGCGATACGAATTTGAAAATAATCGGTCTCGAGCTTCAATTCACCTTTAATTCGTTTCAACGAAAATGTCTCGTTTCGATTTGCTACTTCAATCACTTCTTTAAATTGTGCATCCGATAAGAATTGGCTCCGCGGGAATACGTCACTGTACATCGCAATTTCGACGAGGTGATCTTCCATCGTGCTCTTCTTCAGGCGCCGCCGCTCGGAGATTTCATTCAAAGCAAATCCGTTACGTAACATGTCCCATGTTTTCTGTGCTGATTGTGTCATCTTCGATTGATCAATATCTTCACCAAGACGTAAAATCAGTCCTGCTTCATCCAAGTGACGCAGACATTTTCGCCAAGCCATCATAAATTCCAAACGAAGCGACAAGACGTCACTGTCAAGTTTCTCTACAAGTTGCGGGTAAGACAACCCTGTTTTCAACCCCGACAAGCGGTAGCTGATGAGCGTTGCTTCTTTTACCGACAACTGACGCAACGCCTCTCGTAATTCTTGGTACACCTGGTCAATCCATTGCGTACGCTGCGGCATCCCTTTGATGTATCGCCGGACCCAGTCCTTTATCGCGACGTCTTGCTGAACCGGTACGAAAAATCGTTTTTGCTCGAGACAAACGACGGTTTGAATCAAAAGGCTTAAGCGTTTCCATAAAACAACTGAAAATCCACGCAATTCACCGCCCATGTCATCGATTAAAAACGGCACTTTAATCGAGGATTGGCCAAGCTCCGTGATGCGCAACGTTTCCGCTCGTTCGATGAATCCCTGCTGTTCCAGCTCAAGCAATAGCCGATCGAATGTTTCTCGTCGAAAGGGCAACATCCCAAAAACAGTTTCTAATTCATAGAAGTGTGCATCTTGGAGTGATGTTGCCGAACGTTTTCCTTGAAGGATATGAAAGAGGCTACGATCTGTCCGTTCACCCCGGAGGCGACTAATGGTTTCTAACAAAACTTGATTGACGACAGTCAATTTCATCCACTCCCCTCCCTTCAATCGGTTTGATTATATTTAAAGTATCGTCTTCATTCGTTTATATGTATAGCATAATTAGCTTGACCTTTCCAAACCTCTTTCTTAGATTAACGCACCTATTGCGTCTTACTCGACTATTTCCATCGCATCCTGTTACTTTGTTTGAATACTTCTACCGCTTCCTCATTGAAAAGAACGCATGAGTCCGATACAATGACATATAGATGAGAACAATACTAGATCAATCATGTTTTCGAATAGAGAGGAGAAATACAAAATGGCTAAATTTACGATTGTCGATAAAGACACGTGTATCGCTTGTGGCGCTTGTGGTGCCGCAGCACCTGATATCTATGACTATGATGACGAGGGCTTAGCATACGTCATTCTAGACGATAACAAAGGGACAGCAGAAATCCCGGAAGCATTGTTCGATGACATGATTGACGCATTCGAAGGTTGCCCAACTGATTCAATTAAAGTGGCAGACGAATCATTCGAAGGCGACGCATTAAAATACGAATAAGTATTTGACAGTATGGTAGCTTCACGCCATGCTGTTTTTTTATGACTATACATCAAAAAAGCTGTACGGTTCGACCCAATCGGTCGAGCCGTACAGCTTTTTTTAACAAGAATACCTGAATGATCGTTATCGTTTCCCTTTGATGTACGGTACACCAACAGCTTTCGGTGCATCGGCGCGACCGACGACACCAGCAAGTGCAAGAATCGTTAAGACGTAAGGCGCAATCAAAAGATAGACTTGAGGAATTTGATCGAGTAATGGTAACTGTTGTCCGATGATCGAGATCGCTTGAGCGAAACCGAAGAACAAGGCAGCTGCCATTGCACCGAGCGGATTCCATTTTCCGAAAATCATCGCGGCGATCGCAAGGAAACCTTGCCCGAGAATCGTCGTCACGCTGAAGTTCAATGAAATCGAAGTTGCATAAACTGCACCCGCAAGACCACCGAATCCGCCTGAAATCATGACTCCGATAAAGCGCATCTTTGTGACGTTAATCCCCATCGTATCTGCTGCCATCGGATGTTCTCCGACAGAACGGAGACGAAGACCGAATGGTGTCTTAAAGACGACGAACCATGCCACAACTGCTAAGATGATCGCAATGTACGAGGTATAGTAGACGTTTGCAAAAAACATTTTCAAAACAGGAATATCAGATAGGAACGGCACATTCTCTTTCGAAATCCGGTTCGGAATCGAGTCTGTTTGTCCTTTTCCATAAAAGGCACGGACTAAGAAAATCGCGAGACCAACTGCTAAGATATTGATCGCGACACCAAGTACCGTTTGGTCGGCACGGAACAAAATCGCAGGCACTGCAAGGAATAAAGCGAAGATTGCCCCGATGACGATAGCGATTAACATCGCGATCCATGGACTAGCAGCGCCGAATCCCATCTTCGATAATGTCAGGGCTGAAACAACACCCGTGAATGCTCCCATGACCATCAAGCCTTCAAGCGCGATGTTGACGACACCAGAACGTTCACTGAAAATACCACCGAGCGCTGCGATGATCAATGGAGCCGAATAGGCAAGCGCAATCGGTACGATAATATAAAGTACATCTAGAAAGCCCATTATTTATCGGCTCCTTTCACTTTTTTGCCTTCTGCTCTTTTAACCGTCAGCTTTTCGATGACGAGACGGATCGCGTAACCGGAAGCGACGAAGATGATGATGAAGGCGATGATGATTTTAATCAGTTCTGGTGGAATCCCGATTTGTTGCATCGACAGTCCGCCAATATTGAGTCCGGCAAATAATAATGCGGCCAGAACGACTCCGATCGGGTTGTTCGCACCAAGTAAGGCGACGGCGATTCCGTCAAATCCAACACCTGTAAAGGATGCGTTTAGCGTCATGTTTTGGAATGTTCCTAACCCTTCCATCGCTCCAGCAAATCCAGCGAATACACCAGAGATGACGAATGAGAGAATGATGTTCTTGTTGACACCCATACCGGCATATTCTGCAGCACTTTTATTAAATCCAACTGCACGTAACTCATAACCGAGCGTCGTCTTCCAAAGAATGAACCAGAAGACGAGTGCGGCGACGACAGCAATGAAAATCCCATTATGCAAACGTGAAAAATCCGTTAACTCTTGCAAGAATGGTGAAGCCAACGAAGCCGTTTCTTTGACTGAATCTGTCCGTTCGTTTTTGATTCCGATGACATGACGTAAAATATCATTCGTCACATACAACGCGATGTAGTTCATCATGATTGACGTGATAACTTCATGGACATGGAAACGCGCTTTTAAAATACCTGGAACCGCAGCCCATAGTGCACCCGCTAAACCCGCTCCGATTAACGCGAGTGGCAAGTGGATTGCTGTCGGGAGATCGAAAGAAATCCCGATCCAGACCGCGACCATCCAACCGACTAAAACTTGACCTTCAACCCCGATGTTAAATAATCCCGTTCGAAAGGCAAAGGCGACGGCGAGACCCGCAAAAATCAATGGTGCTGCGGCACGCAATGTTTCCCCGATACTATACGGTTCACCAAAGATTCCGTAAAACAGTTGATCAAATCCAGCGATTGGATCATAACCACCAATCACCATGACGATGGCACCAACCACCATCCCGAGGATGATTGACAAGATTGGAATCAGAATTCCATAAAAACGTTCGAGTTTCATGAACGACCTACCTCCTCTTTCTTACCGCCAGCCATCAGGAAGCCGAGTTCAATTTCATTCGTCTCCTTAGGATCGAGAAAGGCTACTGTCCGTCCTTCATACAGTACGGCAATGCGGTCTGAGACTTGTAAAATTTCTTCGAGTTCAAACGAAATCAAGAGGACAGCGCGTCCTTTTTCCCGTTCCAGTACTAGCTGCTCATGAATGAATTCAATTGCACCTACATCGAGTCCACGTGTTGGTTGCGCAGCAATTAATAAGTCAGGTGAACGATCGACTTCACGCGCGATGATGGCTTTTTGCTGGTTCCCGCCCGATAAGGCGCGCGCAAATGTTTCAGGACTTGGAGTTCGGACGTCGAACTTCTCAATTAACGTTTGAGCTTTTTCCATGACCTGCTTATAGTTCATGATGCCTGCTTTTGAATACGGTTTTTGATAGTACGTTTGTAAGACCATGTTATGACCGATTGAATAATCAAGAACGAGTCCATGTTTATGACGGTCTTGAGGAATATGACCGATGCCCGCTTCCGTCACTTTCCGCGGCTTCAAGTTTTTGATCGATTTGTTGTTTAAGAATACTTCTCCGCTTTCGGCTCTTCTTAATCCTGTGATTGCTTCAATCAATTCAGTTTGACCATTCCCATCAATCCCTGCAATCCCGACGATTTCGCCAGCTCGAACATCTAAGTTCAGTCCGTCGACCGCTTTAATCCCACGACCGTCTTTAACGACGAGGTTTTTTATATCGAGAACGAGTTCTTGTGGATTTGCCTTGGAATACTCCGCATCAAAGTTTACTTCACGGCCAACCATCATTTCAGCGAGTCTCGACTGTGTCATCGTTTCATCGATATCAACCGTACCAATGTACTTACCACGACGTATCGTCGTACAGCGATCTGCCACTTCCATGATTTCCTTCAATTTATGTGTGATCAAGATGATCGACTTACCTTCAGCAATCAACCGATTCATGATTTGAATCAATTCTTTGATTTCCTGAGGCGTCAATACAGCCGATGGTTCATCGAAGATGAGAATGTCAGCTCCACGATACAGCGTCTTTAGAATTTCGACACGTTGTTGCATCCCGACTGAAATATCTTCAATTTTTGCATCTGGATCTACCGCAAGACCATACTGCTCCGAAATTTGGCGTACTTTCTCCCGGGCAGTTGCGCGGTCGATTTTGAGACCAGATTTCGGTTCTGCACCTAAAATGATGTTTTCCGTGACGGTGAAATTTTGAACGAGCATGAAGTGTTGATGCACCATGCCGATTCCAAGATCATTCGCGACGTTCGGACTCGTAATATTAACTTTTTCACCGCGTACACGAATTTCTCCAGCCTCAGGCTGATACAAACCAAATAAGACGTTCATCAGCGTCGATTTTCCGGCACCGTTTTCACCAAGTAAAGCGTGAATCTCACCTTTCCGAAGCTGGAGCGTGATATTATCATTTGCGACGAAACTGCCAAACTCTTTTCGTATGTTTAGCATCTCAATGACGTATTCCAAGAAAATCCACTCCCATGTTTAGTTTAAAAGGGGAGGCCGCAATGCTAGCGACCCCCGCTTCCATTTTATTAAAGTGATGCTTCGTACTCTTTATACTCATCGTCAGTTGCTGGAACTGTGATCTTTCCATCGATGATTTGTTTTTTGTAGTCTTCGACTTTCGTCAAGACGTCTTTTTCAATGTTGTCTTGTGAAGGTGCGATATCGACGCCGCCATCTTTAAGACCGAATTCTACGACTTTACCTGCTGGGAAGTTGCCATCTTTCGTATCTTTCGCAACTTGTTCAACTGCTGTATCAACACGCTTAACCATTGACGTCAATGTCACGTTTTCTGGCATACCTTCTTCGACTTGGTCACGGTCAACACCGATGACCCAAACATCTTCACCGTTTTTCTTACGGTTTTTCGCTTCTGTGAAGACACCTTGTCCTGTACCGCCAGCTGCGTGATAAATCACGTCAACTTTCTTGCCATACATCCCTGAAGCGATTGCTTGTCCTTTTTCAGCAGCATTGAAATCTTCTGCATATTGAACTTCAACTTTTGCATCTGGGTTGACAGCCATGACGCCTGCTTTAAATCCACTTTCAAACTTTTTGATTAAGTCTGAGTTTACGCCACCGACGAATCCGACTTTATCTGTTTTCGTAGTAAGACCCGCGACGACACCAACGAGGAACGAACCTTCGTTTTCCTTGAAGACGATTGACGCGACGTTCGGCTTATCAACGACCATATCGACGAGTGCAAAGTTCTTGTCGTCAAACTGATCCGCTACTTTACCGATATCTTCTGCCATCAAGAACCCGATTCCGAGAATCAAGTCGTAGTTCGCACGTGCTAATTGTTGTAAGTTCGGTTGATAATCCGATTGTTTTGCTGATTGAAGGTACTTGTAACCAGTTCCTTCTTCCAAATCGTTATCTTTACCGAACTTCTGAATGCCTTCCCACGCAGATTGGTTGAATGATTTATCATCAACACCGCCTGTATCTGTGACCATACCTACTTTGAAGCCGTCTTTTTCGCCGCTTCCTGAATCTTTAGAATCATCGTTGCTACCACATGCTGCGAGTACCGAACTCATTGCTAAACCTGTTGCTGCTAATGCGAGAAGTGACTTCTTTTTCATCTGAAATAATCCCCTTTCGAATATGGTCATACAAAGTTCCTGACTACGTCAAGCACCTGAGGCTGGTGATGAGGAGCGTTACGTAGGTTGGCGGAAGCGCTTTCAGTAAAACTCCTAGAACAATCGATTATACACGTTTACGGATGACATGGAAATCAAACTTATCCGCACGGAAATAGTTCGCTGAATAAAGAACGGATCGGTCGAGCTCATCATAATGCGTTTGTCGCAACGCGAGCAAGGGTTGGTCCGTATGTAATTGTTCAGCGATTTTCGGATCGATTCGAGGTTCGATATGCGTCACCGCATGTGTGACCCGACGACCTAGTTCTTTTTCTAGTGCGTCGAACAGTGAAGTCGAAGACGTAAACTGTTCTTCATTTTTAATATAATGGCTTGGAATCTTATCGACGCAATAGACAACAGGAACATCTCCTGCAAGTCGGATTCGTTCGATTCGATAAACCAGTTCATCCGGACCAAGTTGGAAACGTTCTCGGTCACGTTCTGTCGGTTGGACCATTTCTGAAGATAAGACTTCAGACGTTGGAATCATCCCAGCGCGCGCAATCATCTCCGTCACACTGTACAATTCTTCGATCCCCGACGTGAATGGTGGTCTTGCATTGATAAACGTACCGACACCGTGTTTACGGATGACGATGTTCTCATCTTCAAGAATTCGTAAAGCCTCCCGAAGAGTCGCTCGACTAACGCCAAGTTGCTTTGAAAGTTCAAACTCTGAAGGTAGTTTCTCGCCTTCCTTGTAAACGCCGTCATCGATGTCAGACTTAATCTTTTCAATCACTCGTAAGTAAAGCAAACGATGATCTAATTTAATCGACATGACGCATCTCCATCCTCTATCTAGTTGTAACCAGTGCTCAGACTTCTGACGTATGAGAACTCCAGCCAAGATAAGTATATGACGTCGAACACAATCCTGCAATCATTTTGTAACAGGTTAGAAGTCTGACTTCTGGCGCTTTTGTAACCCTTTTCATAACGTATCTATTGCTGGAAGAAAATAGGGCGTTCTACCTAAGAATGCCCGCTCTTCCTTTGACGCTTATTGTTCAGGTACTTCTGTTTTACCTGAAATGACTTCTTCTTTCGCTTGTTCGAGCATGTCGAGTGTCTTTTTCGAGATTTTTTCTGACTCGATGATGTCAACGCCTTGCTCTTTCAAACCGTAACGAATCGTCTCTCCACCTGTGAGTTTTCCAGCTTTCGCTTCATTCGCTGTATCTTTGACAGCTAAGTCAACTCGCTTGATAACAGATGTCAACGTGACATCTTCTGGCATGCCTTCTTCTTGTTGGTCACGATCGACACCGATGACAGCAACTTCTTCTCCATTTTTCTTCCGATTTTTCGCTTCTGTGAAGACGCCGTTTCCTGTTCCACCGGCTGCCGGGAAAATAATATCTGCCCCTTTACCATACATGCCTGCTGCGATTGCTTGTCCTTTTTCAGGTGCAGCGAAATCTTCTGCGTACTGTACGTCGACTTTGATGTTCGGATTAACGGATTTTGCACCCGCTTCAAAGCCTGCCCGGAAGCGTTCGATTACATCCATCTTCATTCCACCGACAAACCCGATGTGATCTGTTTTCGTTTCCATCGCGGCAACGATTCCCGCAAGATAGGCACCTTCGTTTTCTTTAAACGTAATCGATGTCACGTTGTCTCCTTCAACGACGTTATCGATGATTGTAAACTGTGTGTCTTTAAACTGATCGGCAACTGTTTTGATATCTTCATTAAAGGTATTCCCAATCCCAAAAATCAAATCTTCCCCCGCTCGTGCAAGACGCGATAAGTTCGGTTGGTAATCTTGTTGCGATTTTGATTGAAGGTACGAGTAACCCTCGTTTTTCTGAAGGTCGTTTTCTTTTCCATACGCTTGCAGACCTTCCCACGCCGACTGGTTAAACGATTTATCATCGATTCCGCCTTTATCGGCAACCATTGCGACAGAAAACTCGTCCTTGTTTCCCTTTGCACTGTCGTCTGAACCTCCACATGCTGCGAGCCCTACTGTTGCTACCGTCATTGCTGACACAAGTACTTGTTTTTTCTTCATTGTCATTCATCTCCTCTTCCATTTATGTGAGCGCTTTCATTATCTATTTGTGTAAAAGTCGCTCACTTACCTCTGTGAGAGGTAGGCCAACTCATATGACTGAGTATGACAAAACATACGTATAAAATCAACAGACGTCTGACAACTATTTTTCTGAAATCGTTCTCATTTAGACTTTTTTTAATATTTTCTTACACGTAAAGAAAACCAACGCTCACTATGTGAACGCTGGTTCTCTATTATTACTTAACGTCCGATGACGCGGCGTGGTTTCGATCCTTCTGACGGACCGACGAGGCCATTCTCTTCTAATGCATCGATCAGTCGTGCAGCGCGATTATAACCAATCCGATACTTCCGCTGTATCATTGACGTCGAGGCTGTATCTTGCGTCAAGATGAACTGAACAACCTCGTCATATAACGGATCGTCGACGTCAGATTCACCCTCAGGAACATCTTTTGGAATCATCGCTTCCACGTACTGTGCTTTTTGTTGACTGATGACGTGGTTGACGACCTTTTCAACCTCTTCGTCCGATAAGAACGCCCCTTGGACACGAACGGGTTTATTCATCCCATTTCCAAGGAGTAGCATGTCCCCTCGTCCGAGTAGCTTATCTGCCCCGCTCGTATCGAGGATGGTGCGAGAATCCGTTCCACTCGATACGCTGAAAGCAATCCGGGACGGTATGTTCGCTTTGATGACACCCGTGATGATATCGACACTCGGCCGTTGTGTCGCAATCACCATATGAATTCCTGCCGCTCGTGCCATCTGAGCAAGACGCATGATGGCATCTTCGACTTCGTTTGAAGCGACCATCATCAAATCTGCTAACTCATCGACAATGACGACGATGTAAGGTAGGCGTTGATGGACTTTCTCTTCCGCATTCATCTTATCAATCAATGCATTGTAGCCTTCGATGTTGCGGGCGCCGTTCTGACTGAAGATTTCATACCGCCGTTCCATCTCTGAAACGACTTGTTTTAAGGCTTGCGCCGCTTTTTTCGGGTCGGTGACGACGGGTGCGAGAAGATGCGGAATGCCATTGTAGACATTCAACTCAACCATTTTCGGATCGATCATCATCAAGCGGACTTCATCCGGCCGTGCCCGCATCAATATCGAGACGATCATCCCATTGATACAGACTGACTTTCCGGATCCCGTCGATCCTGCGACTAACACGTGTGGCATTTTGTTTAACTTCGCCGTCACGGTCTCTCCCGAGATACTCCGTCCAAGGGCGACAAGTAATCGATCTGGATCGGCTTGAACGCTTTCTGCTCCGAGGACTTCCCGAAGTGAGACCATCGCCACTTCACGATTCGGCACCTCGATCCCGACCGCTGCCTTTCCCGGAATCGGTGCTTCGATTCGAATGTCCTTCGCAGCGAGCGCGAGCGCCAGGTCATCTGCGAGTCCCGTGATCCGACTGAGCTTAATCCCTTGATGCGGTTCAATTTCATACTTCGTGACACTTGGACCTAAATGAATTTTTAAGACCTTTGCCCCAATCCCAAACGACTTTAAGGTCGCAATCAATTTCGTTGCATTGTCCTTGAGACGTTTGTTCTCTCCTGATAAATCTTTTGATGTCGGCTCCATCAATAATTCAAGAGAAGGCAATTGATATCCATCCGGTGTTTCAGTCATCGTCAACGGACCTTGTAGTTCAGTCGCCTGCGGTTCGACATGGTCCGCGAACCCGATGATTGGGACGTCTTGAATACTCTCTACTGCATCTTCTGGTTCGTTTTCCGGAAGTGACGGCACAGTAGTCTCCTGTTTAGCCGTTGCTGGTTTTGCTTGCCGTTCGAGTGGTTTACGTTCTTTTAGTTTTTTAGCCTCTTTGACCGGACGCTCCTTGCGTTCAGGTAAAGACCGCTCACGATTTCGAAACGCTTCCACCCGCTCGAGCATTCCATGCGCCAGTTCACTGAAGAATAACGGATGAAGCAGGTGCACACTTGTGCCAATTAAAAACAACCCAATCAAGAAGGCACCAAAACTCGAAATGTAATAGGCCGATCCTTGATAGAGCCAAGCATTCAATGTCCCCCTCGGCTCTCCTAATATTAAATCAATCCAAATTAAAAGACCGGCTGCGAGCAAACTGATTGCCCATTTTTTTTGTCGCTCGAGTTGCGAGAGGAACAAGAGGAGCACACTCCCTGACAAGCCATAAAGCAACGATCCGAATTGACCGACCGTATCAAAAGCGAACTCGGCGAGCTTCTCACCGACTCGTCCAAATTCTCCTAATGCAAGAAGATAGGCTAGTAATAACAAAACAGCGAAGACACCTACATATGTACGATATTGAATCGGAGGACGTTGTTTTTTAGCCGGCGGTCGTTTCCGTGCCGTCGTTTGTTTGCGAACAGGCTTCTTTTTTGTCGTCGCCATCTATACTACCTCCTGATAAAAAAACGACTCAGCTGACCAGGAATTGGTCGATCTGAGTCGCTCTTCTTGTTAAATCTCCATGATGATCGGCAAAATCATTGGACGACGTTTTGTCTGTTCATATAGATAAGAACTCAGCTTATCTCGAATCAACGACTTCATTTCAGTCCAATCGAGTTCTCCCGTTAATTTTCCTTGGAGTTGTTTCGCGACGATTCGGTTCGCCTCATTGATCATATCTTCTGACTCACGCATGTAGACGAATCCACGTGAGATGATTTCTGGGCCTGACACGATCGTTTTGTTCTTCCGACTAATCGTGATGACGCAGAGAACGACACCATCTTGAGACAAGAGACGACGGTCACGTAAGACGATGTTCCCGACATCGCCTACACCAATCCCGTCAATCAACACATTTCCGGCATTCACTTTACGTGACATCCGTGCTTTACGTTTTTCAAATTCGACCACATCACCATTTTCAATAATGAAGATGTTGTTTGCATTGACACCGACCGTCTGTGCGAGACGACTATGCGCTTTTTGCATCCGGAATTCTCCGTGAATCGGAATAAAGAACTTCGGTTTGATTAAGTTGAGCATCAACTTCAAGTCTTCTGCGTGACCGTGACCAGACACGTGAACTTTACGTTGGTTATAAATGACGTTCGCCCCGGCACGGAACAACAGATCGATTGTTTTCGAGACCGATTTCTCGTTCCCTGGAATTGGTGACGCTGCGACGACGACTGTATCGTTAAGACGGATATTGACTTGTTTATGTGCATTGCGTGCCATCCGTGTTAATGCCGCCATCGGCTCGCCTTGTGAACCGGTCGTCAAGATGACGACTTGGTTATCATCGAGGCGATTGATTTCTGACAACTCAATCAATGTTTTTTGCTTAAACCGTAAATAGTTCAAACGTTGCGCGACTTCGACGATGTTGACCATACTTCGTCCGACGACTGCAACTTTCCGGTTATTCGCTTCGGCCGCTGCGAATACTTGTTGCAAGCGGTGAACGTTCGATGCGAACGATGCAACGATCACACGACCCGGTGCTTCATAGATGACGTCGTTCAATTCGGACCCGACCGTCGACTCTGAACCGGACATCCCTGGTCGCTCTGCATTCGTTGAATCAGATAGAAGACATAAAACGCCCCGTTGCCCGATTGCTGCAATCTTACCGAAATCTGCTTGTTTCCCGTCGACTGGTGTGTAGTCAAACTTGAAATCCCCCGTATGAACGATGGCTCCTTGTGATGTTTGGATACAAACCCCGACCGCATCCGGTATCGAGTGGTTGACGCGGAAGAACGTAATGAAATGTCCCGCAACGGTTAATTTCGTCTTGGCATCAATTGGACGAAGATCTGCCTTCTTCAATAAACCGGCTTCTTTTAATTTGATTTCAATCAATCCGAGTGTCAGGCGTGTCCCGTATACAGGCACTTTCAAGTCACGTAAGACGTAACTGAGGGCACCGATATGGTCTTCGTGACCGTGCGTGATGAAAATCCCTTGAATCCGTTCTTTGTTTTCCTTCAGATAACTTATGTCTGGAATGACTTTGTCAATTCCAAGCATCTCATCTCCTGGGAACATCAAGCCAGCATCGATTACGAAGATGTCCTCGTCGAGTTCGACGACGTACATGTTCTTACCGATTTCACCAGCCCCACCAAGAGCAAAGACGCTTACTTTTTCCGTCTTTTTCTTTGACACAACATGACCTCCTATTTGTATTCACTTTTCGTGAGCCGTCCACTTATCACTATCACTATTCTAGCCGAACTTTGCCTTCCTGCCAACAACGGGACTAGGAAAATTAAAAAAAAACGTCATACCGAATCAGAACATGTCCGGTATGACGCTTCATCAAGATTCAAGCAAGTGCTCGATTTCCTCAGTTCGATTGGCCTTTTCTTGCTTACTCGGTCGTGCACCGGACTTCAATTCACTTAAAGAATAATTGAAATTCATCTCAAAATGCGGATAATCAACAAAACGCTTCCAGTCGCCACCCCACTCAAATCCAAGGGCTTTACCGACATCGGCGACCTCTCGCCAATCACTCTTGCCTGATTGATTGCCATCGTAGTCAATGTCATATGAAATCCCACCATCAATCATTTGTACGAAGTCGATCGCTAGACCGTAGTTATGCATTGATTCCCCGCCACGCGCATTTGTTACGATGTCACCAGACGTTGAACGACCTTGTGCATAGAGGGCATCCTGTTGTTTTTTTGTCCGATAACCTTGCGTGATTCGAATGTCGATATCGTAGCAAGAGTGGCTAATTCGAATCAAGTCCTCTGCCCCTGCCTCGACGGCTGGGTGGAGCTGTTTGAGGTTGTCTCGACTAGCGTTAATCAAACGGTTCTCCCCTGCTACATCCCGGGGACAGCTGTCAATTCCTAAATCTGGTTGGTCTAGTAGAACAGACGGTAAACGATTTGTTGAAGCGGCAAGAAACAACCCGACCGCGAACATCGCAAATAAAAACAAGATCCAGGCAAAGATTGTCCCTCTCTTCATTAGCGGCGGAACTTCTTCCGTAATCGCTTCAGAATCGGTAGACCTGTTTCAAGCACAAGATACAGAGGTTTGTTGAGAACGTAATCAAATTCTCCAATTTTTTCAATCATCGTACTGCCCCAGCCCGACTTAAACGCATATAACCCTGCATAATGATCATCCGGGTCCGTCGATCCACTGACGCCACCAAAATCATACGATACGGCGCCGTGTGCTTTGGCATACTGCATCATCGTCCACTGCATCAAGTGATTCGGCATGAACTCACGATACTCATTTGACGACGCACCATATAAATAGTAAGAACGACGACCGGCAAGCGTCAATAATCCACCTGAGAGAATGACACCGTCCGGATGCTTCGCGGCAATTGCCATCAACTCAGTTTTTGATTTCTCAGCCTTGTCGATCTGTGCTGTCGTCTGTTCGAGACGATTGTTCAGACTCTTGATTTTTTTCTCCGTCGTCTCTTTTTCAAGCTGTCGGTGGATTTTTGCTAATTCACGATCAGCTTGTAACAATAATGCTTCCGTGCTTTCAAGTGCCTTCGCCGCATCAAGTTTTGTTAAAAAGAGTGCCGCATCCCCGTTCGGACGCAAATGATCATAGAGATTCTCGAAGTAGTCAAGACCACGGATCGAGAACCCGTCCCGTTCGCCCGTTTCGACCATCAACTTCGCGAACGTTTTCAGTTCTTCACGACTCGCTTCATAGCAAACAATTCCTTTTCGTTCAGCTAGTCGGACGTTGTAGCGAAACTTTGAATGAAACCGATCAAAGATTTCTTTCTCTGTTCCTTCAAGGCTCGTCTCCATCGTAAAACGCGGTTGCGCATGATCGAAGCCGCCACCAAAACCATTATGCTTAAATCCGAGGGCCATCATTTCTGTCAGCAGTGTCGGGTCTTCATCACGATCAATGTTCGGATCCAGTTTGATGGCGATGGCTTTATGTTGTTTTGCCACCTTAATCGCGAGATCACGCAGTGCTGTGACGGCTTCTTTATTTGCATAATCGACGACAAATCCGCGTGGTGCGTAACATAACGTAAACGGTAGTTTCGGTACTTGCTTAAATAAGAGTAAAGCGACACCGATTGGTTGACCGTCCGGCGTTCCAACAGCAATCCGCTGATGGGTCCATCCTGTCGCCTGTTTGACGTCTCCCCATGCCGGTAACTGTAATAAGTCCCCTTTTGGATGTGTTTTAACAAACGCTTCAAATCGTTCTGTCGTTAATTCAAGTGGTTGATAATTCACTGCTTTTCCTCCAATTGGCGTATCATCTCTTTGACGATTTGTTCTTCGTCGAGTGGTGTTTTTTCGTCACCAATGATTTGATATTTTTCATGCCCTTTTCCTGCGAGAATGACGATATTATCGGGACGTGCAAGACTTGCTGCATATCGAACGGCTTCGACACGATCGCCAATTTCGACGAATTGGTCATGAAGCATCCCTGACGCAATCCCTGATGTGATCGACTCATAAGACTCAAAGCGCGGATCATCCGTCGTGACGATGACCGTCCCGGCATAGGTCGATGCCAGTTGTCCCATCATCGGACGTTTCGTCACATCCCGATTTCCACCTGTTCCAATCAAGAAAATAATCTTCTCTTTCGGGACATCGACGAGAGCCTTCAGACATTGCTCGATTCCATCTGGTGTATGGGCGTAATCGACATAGACATTATACCCGTCAATCGGTAAACGTTGCATCCGTCCTTGGGCTGGCTGAATCTGAGTGATCGCGTTCGAAATCTCAGGTAAACGATAGCCGAGTGATAATAAGATACCTGTTGCGAGCAACAAGTTATAGACGTTAAAACGACCAATGAATTGGACCGTCAATTCAATCGACTCTTCTTGATAATCCATCGTAAATGTCGTCTCTTGAAGGGTCTGCGTAATGTTGCGTGCCTGCAAATCCGCGGGCTGATCAATGCCATATGTTAACACGCGCGCACCCGTCATCATCTCAAACAATTCACTTGTCGCATCGTCTGCATTCAAAACGGCTACCTTCTCATCCGATAGGCGCTGTCCGAGTTGTGCAAACAATAACCCTTTTGCGCGGGCGTAGTTTTCGAACGTCTTATGGAAATCGAGATGATCATGCGTTAAGTTCGTAAATCCTGCCACATCAAAATCCGCGCCCGTGACACGTCCTAGCTCTAATCCATGCGACGATACTTCCATAATGACGTCTTCAACGCCCTCTTGGTACATCTGATGGAAAAATGCTTGCAGTTCCGAGCTTTGTGGCGTCGTATTCCGACTTGGAACGACACGGTCACCAATCTTCACTTCGACGGTCCCAATAATTCCTGTCTTGCGTCCTAGACGTGCCAAGACGTCACGAACAATCGTCGTCGTCGTCGTTTTTCCGTTTGTTCCTGTAATGCCAATCATCCGCATTTTTTCGGAAGGATAATCATAGAATTTCCCTGCAAGTTCAGCGATTGCCCGCGTCGTACTTCTGACAAGAATGACAGGAATCGTCACATCGAGCGCGTGTTCAGCGATGATTGCAATTGCTCCGCTCGATTCCGCCTGTCGAGCGTAATCGTGTCCATCTACTGTATATCCTTTAATCGCGACAAATAATGTCCCAGGCTTCACGTCACGTGAATCTGTCGTCAAAGAGACGACTTCCGCATCTACCATCCGTTCAATTTTTTGAATTTGGATGGCTTCGATTAATTCAGCTAAATTCAAGGGTATTCCTTCTTTCTCGACAACATGTTTTCTGTATGATTTTTTTAGTTGAGAGCTTCTCTCACACGGTTTCTTCTTCCATTTCCGGTAAGATGTACGCTTTTGCTGGTGGTTCTTCGAAGATATGTGTGATCAATCCTTGAATATCTTCTTTAGTGATGCGCTCCACCTCTTCGATGACTTCTTCTAACGTCGGATGTTTTTCCAGATGGAGTTCATTTCGTGCATTTCGGTTCATGTGACTTGATGTTCCTTCATTCCCGAGAATGAGTGAACCTTTCAGTTGCTCGATGCCATCTTCAACTTCTTTATCCGTCAAACCATTCGCAAGCAACAGTTTGATTTCTGCTTCTAAGACATCTTCGACTTCCTTCAGTGTTTCGTGTGAAGTACCGACGTAAATCGTGAACGTCCCATGGTCGTCAAATGTCGTGTAGTACGAAAAGACAGAGTACGCCAGTCCGCGTTCTTCACGAATGGATTGGAACAAGCGGCTAGACATCGTCGCTCCAAAGGCATTATTCAATAATGCAAGTCCCGGTAAACGATCGTCCGTAGAATCGATTGCACGGAAATTATAACAAAGATGGACCTGTTCTGTATCCTTTTCCTTCCGGATTACATCATTTTTTAGTTGAGGAAGCTGAATCGGACGCGATGTTTCACTCGGTGTCATGACACTGAACCGTTCCTTCACTTGTTCCACTAAAGCATCCGATACATGACCAGCAATCGAGATGACGATTTGGTCCGGTGCATACGCCTGTTTCATGTATTCCGTAATCATCTGCCGATTGATTTTAAGAACACTCTCTTCTGTCCCAAGGATGGGACGTGCCATGACATCCTCGCCATAGGCTGCGATCGCGAGCAGTTCATGGACGAGATCATCTGGTGTATCTTCGTACATCTTGATTTCTTCGATGACGACCCGTTTCTCTTTTTCGAGTTCTTCTTCGTCGAACGTCGAGTCGAGGAACATATCCGCTAGGACATCAAATGCCGTCGCCGCATGTTCGTCTAACGTCTTAACGTAATAACACGTTTGATCCTTACTTGTGAATGCATTAATATTTCCACCAAGTCGGTCGAAGTAAACCGCAATCTCTTTCGCTGAGAACTGTTCTGTCCCTTTAAAGACCATATGTTCGATTAAATGACTGATCCCATGTTCCTCAAGCGTTTCTGTTCGTGAGCCGGCCTTGATGAAAATTCCTGTTGCTACGCTCCGCGCGCTCGGCATCCGTTCGATGATGATTCGTACTCCGTTTTGTAGCTGTATCCGTTCGACCATAATAGTTTCCTCCTGAATCGGAAACAAGGTGGCCCTCGTTGCGACATCCGCACCGTTGAGCCACCTTGTTTTCATTAGTTACGACGTGGTGGACGTTGTCCGTCACGTGGTGGGCGAGATCCTGTATCCCGACGTGGCGGGCGGTTGTCACGCTCTGTTTTTTTCTTTTCATCGTATGCTGCACGGTCTTCCGCACTCATTCCTTCAACAAGAAGAATTTTATGCGAGGCGTTGACACGGCCTTTATCATCGACTTCTGTGACACGAACTTTCAGTTTGTCGCCGAGTTTGACGACATCTTCCGTTTGACCGACACGATCAAGTGCAAGTTCAGAGATGTGGACGAGTGCATCTTTTCCTTTGAACAACTCAACGAACGCTCCGAATTTCTCAATCCGGCGGACTGTCCCGTCAAACTCTTCACCGATGACGACTTCACGAACGATGTCCTCGACGAGTTGACGTGCACGATTAATGCCATCTTGATCTGTCGATGCGATAAAGACCGTACCATCTTGGTCGATATCAATCTTGACGCCTGTTTCATCGATGATCGCATTGATGACTTTACCGCCGGGTCCAATCACATCACGGATTTTATCCGGATTGATTTTGAGGGTAACGATTTTCGGTGCATATTTCGACAATTCGACACGTGGTTCTGCAATGATCGAATTCATGTGTTCAAGAATGTGCAAACGACCAAGACGTGCTTGTTCGAGTGCCTCTTCAAGAATTTGACGCGTGATGCCACCAATCTTCATATCCATTTGTAAAGCAGTTACACCATCTTTTGTTCCTGCGACTTTAAAGTCCATGTCTCCGAGGTGATCTTCCATCCCTTGAATGTCTGTTAAGATTGAATAATTTTCGCCTTCTTTAATTAATCCCATCGCGATTCCTGCAACTGGTGCTTTAAGCGGGACACCGGCATCCATCATCGCGAGGATTGATCCACAGATTGAGGCTTGTGAAGAAGATCCATTTGATTCAAGCACTTCCGAGACGAGACGAATCGTATATGGGAAATCTGTTTCTGATGGCAAGACAGGCTGTAAGGCACGCTCTCCAAGTGCTCCGTGACCAATTTCACGACGACCTGGTGCACGCATTGGACGCGCTTCTCCGACTGAGAACGGCGGGAAGTTGTAATGGTGCATGAAACGTTTTTCTTCTTTCAAACCAAGTCCATCGATGATTTGTGCGTCTCCAGCGACACCAAGCGTCGCGACAGACAAGACCTGTGTTTGACCACGTGTAAAGAGTCCAGAACCGTGAGCACGTGGCAAGAGACCGATTTCTGAGTCGAGCGGACGAATTTCAGCAAGTCCACGACCATCCGGACGGACTTTATCTTCTGTGATGAGACGACGAACTTCCGCTTTGACGAACTTATTCAATACACCAGAAACTTCAGCAAGTTGTGCTTCCGTGACTGACTCGTCGGCTGCGTAAAGATCAATATATTTTGAGATGACTTCGTTGATCGCGACGTCACGCGCTTGTTTTTCTTCGACTTGAACCGCTGTCGTAACTTCTGCTAATGCTTCCGTCTTCAGACGCGCAACAAGTCCTTCATCAAATGATGACACCGTGTAGGCAAATTTCTCTTTCCCGACGGCAGCAACGATTTCCTCTTGGAACGCAATCAATTCTTTGATGACGTCATGTCCGAGAAGAATCGCTTCGAGCATCGCTTCTTCCGGTACTTCCTTCGCACCGGCTTCGACCATGTTGACGGCATGTTTTGTCCCTGCGACTTGTAAATCGATATCGCTTGCTTCCGACTGACTTGCCGTTGGGTTGATGATGAACTCTCCATCAACGCGACCAATCGTCACACCAGCGATTGGACCGTCAAACGGAATATCCGAGATGGAAAGGGCAATCGAAGCACCAATCATCGCTGCGACTTCTGACGAGTTGTCCGCATCTGAAGAAAGAACTGTCGTCGCGACTTGAATGTCATGACGGAATCCTTCTGGGAAGAGTGGACGAATCGGGCGGTCAATTAATCGCGATGTTAAAATCGCGTTTTCTCCAGGACGACCTTCACGTTTTAAAAAGCCTCCTGGAATTTTACCTGCTGCGTATAATTTTTCTTCATAGTTCACTGTTAATGGGAAGAAATCCAAGTCTTTCGGTTGCTTCGACGCAACGACTGTTGCGAGGACGGCTGTCTCGCCATAGCGAATCATCGCTGCCCCGTTCGCTTGTTTGGCCAGTTGACCGATTTCAATTGTTAAAGTACGTCCACCGAGTTCGGTCGAAAACGTCTGTTTTGTTTGTGACATGCACAAATCTCCTCTCACTACTATCCGTTTTTTCATTCAAATCTAATTATGTAGGTTCTTGCGCCAAATGTCCACGAATCGGCAAAAAAAAGAAACAGGAGACAATGCTCCTGCTTCCACTTGTCCTTTTAGTCGGATTAGCGACGAAGACCAAGACGCTCGATCAATGAACGGTAACGAGCAACATCCTTGTTACGAAGGTATGTGAGCAAGTTACGGCGACGACCGACCATTTTCAAGAGACCACGACGTGAGTGGTGATCCTTTTTGTGTGTACGTAAGTGATCGTTCAAAGTTGTGATCTGTTCAGTTAAAACAGCAACTTGTACTTCCGGCGAACCAGTATCGCCTTGTTTCGTAGCATAAGCTTCGATAATTTCGTTTTTACGTTCTTTAGTGAGTGCCATTGTCACTCCACCTCCATCTTTTGAATGACCGTATTGCCGAGCATCGGATGGTGAGACCTGATGCCAAGTCAATCGGCTGTACGTGATCGTACTGACTTATCATAACGAACCGCTATTCTTCTGTCAAACGTTTAAACGGCGCGCGGCTTCGATTTTATCTTGAGCCAGTTGTGCTTTTAAGCTCTCAATCCCGTCAAATGCTCGCTCGTCACGTAAATAGGCAATCCACTCAAGTTTTAATTCTTGACCGTATAAGTCTTCGTCGAACTGAAGTAAGTGAGTTTCCACACTGACTTCTCCTGTTTCGTAAAAGGTCGGTCTCCGTCCGATGTTCGTCATCGCGGGGAATGTCCGTCCATCTTCTAAATGGACAAGTGTCGCGTATACACCAAGTTTCGGGATGACATACGCAAACTCCGGACGGATATTAGCAGTCGGAAAACCGATTTGTCTTCCTCGTGCATCTCCATGAATGACTGTCCCTTTAATTTGATACGGTTCTCCGAGTAAACTTGCTGCCGCTTCGACTTCACCAGCCGCTAATAGTTTCCGAATCCGCGTTGAACTGACTTTTTCATCATCTGCTTGCTGTTCAGCGACGGTCGTATGTGTGAATTGACCGCGACTATGGAAATCGAGTGTCGCCATCTTTCCAGCTCCAAATCGTCCGTACGAATAGTCAAATCCGGCAACGATATGTTTCGCACCCGCCGCAATCAAGTACGTATCGACAAACTCTTGCGGGGACAACTCGGAAAACGCAATCGTGAACTCAATCACGTAAGCCCGATCGATTCCGAGGTCCGCCATCTTCTCGAGCTTTCGATCAAGCGGGGTGATGTAACGGATTTGATCGTCACTTTTTCCGAGGACCTGCTTCGGGTGGGGATCAAACGTCATCACGGTAACAGGAAGTTTGAGTTCTTTCCCTTTGTCGATTGCCGTTTGCAAGACATGTTGATGCCCTAGGTGAACCCCATCAAAGAATCCAAGTGCAATGACTCCCGACTCCGCCACCGGTTTTTCCGGATATGTTAAATGAATGATTTCCATCCCTATCTCTCCGATCTTAATCGATTTGTAACATGACCTCGACACGCCCCATATTGATTTCAGGGTCTCGGCGATAAATCGCTAACGGTACGTCCTCTTCATTATAGACAGTAAACAGTTCGAATTCATCCGGAATGCTTGCAAGCTTTGCTCCGTTTAAGACCCGGGCTGCCGTTTCAGCGTCAATCGTCATCCGTGGCCACTTTTGAATGACTTGTTCAATTGGTAAAACGTACGCCATCCGCTCCTCGACCGTCTGGCAGTCCTCGAGTGTCGCAAGCGTCACGGTGTCACCCTCACGGATTGCGCCCGACTCCGTCCGGCGTAAGTGGCTCATATGCGCCGCGTAGCCCAGTTGTTCCCCGATTTGCACGGCAAGAGTCCGGATATAGGTCCCTTTTCCGCAGGCAATCTCCATTTGAAAGCGACACGTGTTGTGATCGAACGTCAAAGGAGACGTTCGTTTCAAGTCGTGAATCGTAACGACGCGCGTTGGTCGCTCGACTTCGATGCCTTTTCGTGCATATTCGTATAGCTTTCTTCCATTAACTTTAACGGCAGAGTAGTACGGCGGGGTCTGTTCAATTTGCCCTGTCAATTGCCGAAGGACCGCATCCAGTTCTGCTTCTGTCACTGCCCCTTGCGGCACTCCGGTCGTCTCGACCGTTTCCCCATGGGCATCTTCTGTCGTCGTCGAAAAACCAAGCGTCACTTCCGCTACATACCGTTTTCCTTCATCCGTGATGAACCGCGCGAGTTTCGTCGCCCGTCCTAAACATATCGGTAAGACGCCTGTGACTTCAGGATCAAGCGTGCCGGTATGTCCGACTTTCTTTGTTTGAAACAAACGACGTAATTTAAATACACAATCGTGACTCGTCATACCCGCTGGTTTGTCTAACGGTAGTACACCAATCGGTTCCATCTCTCATCATCTCCTAAAAAAAGGGCAACCACGCCTGTGGTTGCCCTGTTCATGTGTCAATCCTTGTTCAAGTTCCGGAGCAACTCATCAATCCGCGATCCATACTCGACCGATGTATCAATCTCGAACATCAATTCAGGAGTTTTGCGTAACCGGATGCGTGATCCAATTTCTTTACGCATGAATCCTTTTGATTTTTCAAGACCGATCCGTGCCTCTTCGCGTACTTTCTCGTCACCAAGCACTGAATAAAAAATCGTTGCTTGCTGTAAATCACCCGTCACTTCGACACCTGTTACGGTAATCGCTTTGACACGGGGATCATTGACGTCTTTGATGAGCATTTGCGTAATCTCTTTACGAACTTGTTCTGCAACACGATTTGAACGTACACTCATGTGAATTCCCTCCAGTTCGGATGTTCTCCGTTCTGTTACTTCCGTTTTACTTCTTCCATGATGAAGGCTTCGATAACGTCATCGACTTTGATGTCGTCATATTTCTCAATCTTGATTCCACATTCGTAGCCGGTTGCGACTTCTTTGACGTCGTCTTTAAAGCGACGTAGTGTATCAAGTTTCCCTTCATAAATAACGATGCTGTCACGGACCACACGAACACCTGCTGCACGTGTCAGCTTACCTTCCGTCACGTAACCACCAGCAATCGTTCCGACTTTCGAAACTTTGATGACGTCACGGACTTCAGCTTGTCCAATGATTTTCTCAACGAATTCAGGGTCAAGTAACCCTTTCATCGCTTGTTCGATTTCTTCAATCGCATTGTAGATGATTTTGTGAAGACGAATCTCAACTTTTTCTTGATCTGCCATTGATTTCGCGTTGCCGTCTGGACGGACGTTGAAACCGATGATGATCGCGTTCGCTGCTGAAGCGAGGATGACATCACCTTCTGTGATGGCACCAACACCTGAGTGAACGATGTTGATTTTAACGCCTTCGACATCAATTTTCTTGAGTGAACCAGCGAGGGCTTCGACTGAACCTTGAACGTCACCTTTGATGATGATGTTTAAGTCCTTGACTTCGCCTTCTTTGATACGATCAAAGAGATCTTCGAGGCTGACTTTCGCCGAATCGCGACGTTGTGCTTCGATTTCACGTTGGTAACGTGCTTCACCGATTTGACGCGCTTTTTTCTCATCTTCAAACGCGAAGAATTGATCACCGGCTTTTGGTACATCGTTTAAGCCTGTAATTTCGATCGGTGTGGATGGACCGACTTCTTTCACACGGCGACCGATATCGTTGACCATTGCCCGGATACGACCGAACGTATGACCGACGACGACTGGATCTCCAACGCGAAGTGTCCCGTGCTGGACGAGTAACGTCGCAACCGGTCCACGACCTTTATCGAGTTTCGCCTCGATGACCGTACCACGCCCGTGCATTTCTGGTGTTGATTTGTATTCTTGAACTTCTGAGACGAGAAGAATCATTTCGAGTAACTCATCGATTCCTTCGCCTTTAAGAGCAGAAACTGGTACGAAAATCGTATCGCCGCCCCAATCTTCCGCAACGAGTTCGAACTCTGTCAATTCTTGCTTGACGCGGTCCGGGTTCGCTCCTTCTTTATCCATCTTGTTGACGGCAACGATGATTGGTACGCCTGCTGCTTTCGCATGACTAATCGCTTCTTCCGTCTGTGGCATGACGCCATCATCTGCTGCAACGACGATGATCGCGATATCCGTCACATCTGCACCACGTGCCCGCATCGTTGTAAACGCTGCGTGACCTGGTGTATCGAGGAATGTGATTTTTTTGTTATCGATTTCAACTTGATATGCTCCGATGTGCTGCGTAATCCCACCTGCTTCGCCCGCTGTTACTTTCGTATTACGGATCGAGTCAAGAAGTGTTGTTTTACCATGGTCAACGTGACCCATGATTGTAACGACAGGAGGACGTTCCGAGAGTTCGTAGTTATCAAGGTCGAGTTCATACGCATCGAAATCCGTTTCATCGACTTGGACTGATTTTTCAACTTCGAAACCGAAGTCTGATGCTAACAATTCAACCGTCTCATCGTCGAGATCTTGGTTGATTGTCGCCATGACGCCCATGCCCATCAATTTCATGATGAGTTCGTTTGGTTTTTTCGCCATTTTTTCAGCAAGTTCACCGACCGTCAAGTTATCCGCGTATTGAACGACGTTCGCCATCGCTTCTTCTTGTGCACGGCGTGCTGCTTTCCGTTGACTTGATTTCGAGTTCGGGTCAGCGACTTCTAATTTGCGTGGTTCCGCTTTTTTCTGGTTCGGACGACGTTTTCCACCGCGGTTGTTGCGGTTTCCGAATTCTGGACGTCCGCCTTTTGTATTACGTGATTGATTGCCTGCTGGTTTATTAGTAGTAGTTCCTGGTCTGTTCGGTTTATTGTCTGATTTCACTTGTTTTGGAGCCTCCGTTTTTTGAGCCCGATGTTTCTCGGGATTAAATACTTTGTCGAGTTGCTGTACTGTCTGTTCATCTAATACTGCCATATGATTCTTGACGGGTTTCTCAAGCTTTTCAAGCTGTGCGATGACCTGCTTACTTGTTACGTTTTGTTCCTTAGCGAATTCGTATACACGTTTACCCAAAGGATCCACCTCCAATTAGTCGTTCGAGAGGAGTTCAGTTAGCTTTTTCGCAAATCCGGCTTCATTGACTGACACGACAACACGCGCATCTTTCCCTAGTGCATGGCCAAGAATCGAACGATCCCCGACTTCAAGATATGGGACATGATAACTTGTACATTTATCCGTAACCTTTTTACGCGTGGCAGCCCCCGCATCTGCTGCTAAGAGGACAAGCTTCGCTTGCCCTCCTCGTACTTCTTTCAGCACGAGTTCTTCTCCAGTCGTCACTTTCCGCGCTCGGTTCGCGAGACCAAGTAGCGATTCCCATTTACTCATGTATACCTCCCGCGATCTCAAGCAATTGATCATATAATTCATCTGTCGTCTTGACTTTTAAATGATGATCGAGCGTTCGCTTCTTTTTCGCCTTAGTAATGACAGCTACATCTTTCGTTAAATAGGCACCTCGCCCATTCATCTTACCATTAAGATCGATGACAACCTCACTGTCAGGTGTTCGAACGACGCGAATTAGCTCTTTTTTGGTTTTCATTTCTTGTGTGATGACGCATTTACGTAAAGGTACCTTCTTTTGCACGAATTATTCCTCGCCTTCGACTTGGACCGCTTCCACGTCAACTGCTTCATCTTTAAGGAACACATCACGAAGACCCATCGATTCTGCTTCTGACTCACTCTTGATGTCAATTTTCCATCCCGTCAGTTTCGCCGCAAGACGTGCATTTTGTCCGCGTTTCCCGATTGCGAGTGACAATTGGAAATCAGGCACGACGACGATTGTCGCCTTCGCCGGTTCGTTGACATACACGCCGACGACTTGAGCAGGACTCAAGGCATTGGCCACATATTCTTTCGGATCATCGGAATAGCGAACGATGTCAATTTTTTCACCGTTCAATTCGTTGACGATGTTTTGAACACGTGCCCCTTTTTGACCGACACACGCACCAACCGGGTCGATATCATCTGACGCGACCGCGATTTTCGAGCGATCTCCGGCTTCACGAGCAACAGATTTCACTTCGACTTCGCCATCAGCGATTTCCGGCACTTCAATCTCAAACAAGCGTTTGAGTAAGCCAGGGTGTGTCCGTGATACAAGAATCGATGCGCCAGACCCTTTCACCATCGGGTCGACTTTCGTCACGTATACTTTGATGTATTCCCGAATACCGAACCGTTCATTCGGCATTTGTTCATGTGTTGATAGAACCGCTTCGATTCCCTCGAGATTAACATAGAGGTTACGTGCGTCTTGACGTTCGACCATCCCCGTCATGATTTCATCTTCACGATCCGCAAAGTGATTGTAGATGCGCTCGCGCTCTGCTTCACGCATTTTTTGTGTGACGATTTGTTTTGCCGTCTGTGCCGCGACACGTCCGAAATCTCCCGGTGTGACTTCAACTTTATGGAAGTCTCCTAGTTCATAGGTCGGATCGATTTCATGCGCTTCTTCTAGCGAAAGTTGCTCTTCTGGTTGTGTCAACCGTTCGACGACTTCCTTCAGTGCAAAGACACGAATCTCTCCTGTTTTTTGGTCGAACTCAACCTTGACTGCCTCCGACTCTTTACCGAAGTTCCGGCGGTAAGCTGAAATCAATGCTTGTTCTAGCGCATCGATGATGATGTTCTTATCGATTTCTTTTTCTTTTGCAATTTGCTCGATTGCTTCGAGTAACTGTGGTCCCATCGTTCTCTTCCTTTCCTTAGAACATTACCGCAAGTCGCGCCATCGCGATCTTGATCACCGGTATTTCAATTTTCAATTTTCGTGTTTTTACGCGGACTTCGATTTCAAGCATTTCATCGTTATACGCAAGTAACGTTCCTTCAAATTCGGTAGCATCTTTAACCGGATCATTCGTTTTGACGTAGATATGTTTACCAATCGCCTTTTCGAAATCTTCCGCTTTTTTGAGTGGTCGTTCTGCACCTGGACTGGCAACATCTAGATAGTAGGGTTCGTCAATCGGATCATCATTATTTAATGCTTCCGATAACTGTTCGTTGATGTTGACACAATCTTCAAGGTCAACGCCACCTTCCTTATCGATGGAGACACGTAGGAACCAATCCGCCCCCTCTTTGACGAATTCGACGTCGACAAGCTCCATCCCCTCTCGTTCTACGATTGGTTTCGCGAGCGCCTCGACCTTCTCAGTTACGTTCGTCATCTTCATCCTCCTTCAAAAAACAAACAAGAAAGGAGCAGGTCCCCCTACTCCTTCCAAGTCGTAGTATAAAAAACATTTCCTCACTTAATATAGCATAATGAACCGCTCTAAGCAAGTCTCCGCCCGGCTTTACAGGTCAAACAACGAAAGCTGGTTCTCGTCTGGAAGACCTTCGAGACAACCAAGATTGTCGAGCGTTTCGATAATCGTTTTCGATAATTTGGCACGTTTCTGTAAATCTTCCTTCGACAGGAACTCGCCACCTTTACGAGCTTCGACGATTTGTTTTGCCGCGTTCGTTCCGAGTCCGGTCACAGCGTCGAACGGTGGTAACAGCGAATCCCCTTCGATTAAGAATTCACTTGCGCTCGACTTGTACAAATCGACTTTTTGGAACGTAAAGCCACGTTCAATCATCTCAAGCGCAATTTCAAGAACCGTATAGAGTCCTTTATCCTTCGCCGTCGCCTCGAATCCTTTATCTTTGATATCTTGTAAAACTTTTCGGACGGCAGCTGTCCCTTTGTTCATCGCTCCGATGTCAAAGTCACCCGCCCGGACCGTAAAGTACGACGCATAGTAGTACATCGGATGATGAACTTTGTAATAGGCAATCCGGACCGCCATCAAGACGTAAGCTGCAGCATGGGCTTTCGGGAACATGTATTTAATCTTTTTGCAGGAGTCGATGTACCAAAGCGGTACACTGTTTTCAATCATTGCTTCTTCCATCTCAATCGAGAGTCCTTTCCCTTTACGGACAGACTCCATGATTTTAAAGGCAAGCGACGGCTCAAGACCGGCATAAATCAAGTAGACCATGATGTCATCCCGGCAGCCGATGACGTCTTTCAGTTCACAGGTTCCGTTATAGATCAACTCACTGGCGTTTCCGAGCCACACGTCCGTTCCGTGTGATAGTCCGGAAATCTGAACGAGTTCCGAGAACGTCGTCGGTTTCGTTTCTTCAAGCATCTGTCGAACGAACTTCGTCCCGAACTCCGGAATCCCGAGCGTTCCGGTTTTCGAATCGATTTGTTCTGGTGTAACACCAATCGATTCCGTCGAACTGAAAATTTTCATGACCTCGGCGTCATCGACGGGAATCGTTTTCGGATCACGACCGGATAAATCTTGCAGCATCCGAATCATCGTCGGGTCATCGTGTCCGAGAATATCAAGTTTCAGTAGATTATCGTGAATCGAGTGGAAGTCAAAGTGTGTTGTTTTCCATTCCGACCCCATGTCGTCGGCCGGGAACTGGATTGGACTGATATCATAGATGTCCATGTAATCTGGTACGACGATGATTCCCCCAGGGTGCTGTCCGGTCGTCCGCTTGACACCCGTCACCCCGCTGACGAGCCGGTCGACTTCCGCGTTGCGGTAATTCAAATCATTTTCCGATTGATAGCCTTTCACATATCCGTAAGCTGTTTTTTCGGCAATCGTTCCGATTGTCCCTGCCCGGTAGACATAGTCGTCACCAAACAAAACTTTTGTATAGGCATGGGCCTTCGGCTGATACTCCCCACTAAAGTTCAAATCGATATCCGGTACTTTATCCCCTTTGAACCCAAGGAACGTTTCGAACGGGATGTCATGTCCGTCTTTCGTCAACGGAATTTGGCACGTCTTACATTCCTTATCCGGTAAATCGAATCCCGATCCGACCGATCCATCATCGAAGAATTCAGATTCTTGACAGTTCGGACAGACGTAATGCGGCGGTAACGGGTTGACTTCCGTGATCTCTGTCATCGTCGCGACAAGACTCGACCCGACCGAACCACGTGAACCGACGAGATACCCATCATCTAGCGATTTTTTTACAAGTTTATGCGAAATCAAGTAGATGACGGCAAAGCCATGACCGATGATTGATTTCAATTCTTTTTCGAGTCGGGCTTCGACGATTTCCGGTAACGTCTCGCCGTAAATTTTATGTGCCATGTCATAGGATAGGTTCCGGACTTCATCATCGGCACCGTCAATCTTCGGTGTAAACAGGTCTTTCGGGATGATATCGATGTTTTCGAACATCTCAGCGACTTTCTGACTATTCGTGACGACAAGACGTTCTGCAAGATCCGGTGCAAGGAACCGGAAGTCTTCCATCATTTCCTGCGTTGTCCGGAAATGAGCCGGGGGAAGCTGTTTCCGCATGTTGAGCATATTTGCCCCACCTTGCGTCCGAATCAAAACTTCACGGTACGTCGCATCATGGCGATCGAGATAATGTACGTTCCCTGTCGCGACCGGCAGGATATCGTTTTCTTCTGCCACCCGGATGACTTTTTTGATCAATTCACGAAGTTCGAGTTCATTCTGAACGATTTCCCGTTCAATTAAATGTCCGTACATCGCCGGTGGCTGAATTTCGATGAAATCATAAAACTGCATGACCTTCGCTAAATCTTCATCCGATTTATTGAGCGCCGCATCAAACACTTCCCCATTATCACACGCAGAGCCGATGATTAAACCTTCCCGGTGCGCAACGAGCTGCGAACGTGGCGTCCGAACGACACGATGGACGTGTTTCGTATGCGCAAGCGAGATGAGCTGGTACAAATTTTTTAAGCCTGTCCGATTTTTCGCGTAGACGGTCGCGTGATATGGACGCGTCCGCGAAATGTCTTTTCCCATCTCCCGGTTGAGCGACAAGTGCGTTGTCATGTTGAACATTTCATCTGCCATTTGCAATAACTTCAACATCAAGTAGCCGGTTGCTTCCGCATCATAAATCGCCCGGTGATGTTGTGTCAGTTCGATATCAAACCGTTTCGCGAGCGTATTCAACCGGTGATTCTTCAGCGTCGGCATCAAGACACGTGCCAGTTCCAGCGTATCGATAACAGGCAATGTCGATTCGTCATGTTCACCCGAACGAAGCGTCGCATTCAAAAACCCGATGTCAAAGGCCGCGTTGTGGGCGACGAGAATCGAATCCCCCGCCCAGTCCATGAATTCTTTAACGACTTGTTCTGGGTCCGGTTTCCCGCGGACCATATCATCGGTGATGCCCGTCAAATCGATCGTCGTCGCAGATAATAAGTGTTTTGGGTCAGCGAACGCCTCGAATTTATCGATCACGTCCCCGTCGTAAATCTTAACTGCCGCGAGCTCAATGATTTTGTTGTACATCGCCGATAGTCCGGTCGTCTCGACGTCAAAGACGACGAACGTCGCTTCTTCGAGACTTTTGTCGACTGGATTGTATGCCACTTGGACACCATCGTTGACGACATTCGCTTCAATTCCGTATAACACCTTGATGTCATTTTTCTTTCCAGCATAATAGGCATCCGGGAAACTTTGTGCCCCGGCATGATCGGTAATGGCGACAGCAGGGTGCCCCCAAGCTGCGGCACGTTCGACATATTTCGTTACGTTCATGACGGCGTCCATCTGACTCATTTGCGAGTGCGCATGCAATTCGACACGCTTCTCGCCTGTCCACGGATCACCCGGAAGCTCGACTTTCACTTCCGACAGTTGGGCAATCATCATACAGAGGTCGCGGAGGAACGTATCGAGTTCGACTCGTCCGGCTGCCTGGATCCACATGCCTTTTTTGATTGCCGACAGTACTTTAACATCGGTCTCGTCACGAGCGAACATCTTGACGACAAGTGAATCGGTATAGTCGGTCAATTTGAACGTAAAGATCGTTTTTCCACTTCGTAATTCCCGACTCTCTGCTGAGAATACAAGTCCCCGAATCGCAATCCGACGTTCTTCATCTTGAATCGTCTTGATCGGCACGATTTCATCTTGAATCGGTTTCCCGATCCGAATGTCGACCGGCCCCTCATCATCATCGCGCGACTGCTCCCGTTTGAATTGGAGCTCGAGCATCCGTTTCGCTTCCTCGATGTCCTCTTGTTTGACTTGATTACGTAACGCCTCTTGCGTCGATTGATCCATCTGAACAATCGGTTCACAAACAAACTTCGGAAATCCATAGGCACCGTATAATAATTGCATCTCTCCACACAGATCATTCTTTAAGAAACCAGCTTCTGGTTCACTCCGAACAGGGATGAACAGTTTATTTTCCCTAAACTCTGGCAAGACACGACTGAGCTGGGTCCGCATCGCTGCAGACGCATCAGCTAAGTCCTGAACGACGTACGGCCAGTAGTCGATGAAAAGTTTGCTTTCCGGACGATCGTCCGAGACGAGGATCAATTTGACTTCCGCAAATTGTTGATAACGACTCGTCAAACGACTGAAAAACATCTGATAGACGTTTTGCGGCAAAATCTTCGGAATTCGAATTTGGAACGTCCACGTCGAATTGCTTTTATTGACACGGAGCTTCTCAAGGGTAGCCCCCGTAAAATATTCTTCAGTAATTCCTGTCGGTAAATCTAAGTCACTCATTAAAAGCGACATGCGTTGTTGTGTATCCACTCGCAATTGTGCTGTCCTATCGCATCACACCGTGACAGCAACTCCTCCTCCTCTTGCAGATTGCCCAAGGGGCGAATGGGTGTGAGACAAGAAAACAGTCACTTAAACGTTTTAAGTGACCGTTCCCATTACTTATTCTAAACCTTCATAAAGCGAACGAACAGCCTGAACGAGATTTCCTTGTTCAATTTCTTCTGCTTCGCCGCCGCGGCGGGCTTTCAGCTCAACGATTCCGTCTGCCGCTTTTTTCCCGACGTTGATTCGAACAGGTAAGCCAACTAAATCAGCATCTGCGAATTTCACGCCAGCCCGTTCTTTCCGATCGTCAAACAGAACAGAAAATCCAGCAGCCGTCAGTTGACGGTAGACATTTTCTGCCACTTCCATTTGCTCAGCGTTTTTCCCATTGACGGCAATCAAGTGCACATCATACGGAGCAATCGCTTTCGGCCAAATGATACCACGCTCATCATAATGCTGTTCGACGACGGCAGAAAGTGTCCGTGAAACACCGATGCCGTAACAACCCATGATGAGGGGTTGTGCTTTTCCACCTTCGTCAAGGAAGGTTGCACCCATCCCTTCCGAATAACGTGTTCCAAGTTTAAAGACTTGTCCGACTTCGATCCCGCGTGCGAACTTGACGTGCCCCTCGCCGTCTGGTGAAGCATCGCCTTCTTCGACGAAGCGTAAATCTGTATATTCCGCTTCGAAGTCACGACTTGGATTTACATGAATGTAATGCGTTTCCGCTTTGTTCGCTCCACAAACTGCGTTCGTCAAAGCACGGACAGCATAATCCGCCACGACCTGCATGTCTGCCCCAATCGGACCGAGCGTGCCCGGTTTCGAATGCAGTGCCTGTTCGATTTCCTCATCAGAAGCCATCGTGATATCAAGCGCACCAAGGTAGTTTTTCAATTTAATGTCATTGACTTCGTGATCACCGCGGACGAGGGCCATGACAAGACCTTGTTCCGTTTTGAAGACGACCGTCTTGATTGATTCGGTTGCCGGTACCTGCAGGAACTCACCTACCGCTTCAATCGTTTTTGCTTCTCCTGTATTAACGGTTTCCAGTGCTTCCGGTGCTTTGTCTTGTACGTCGTACGCGTCAACAGCTTCTGCCATCTCAAGGTTTGCCGCGTAATCCGACTGATCGGAATAAACGATCGTATCTTCACCGATTGCTGCAAGTGCATGGAATTCATGTGTGCCACTTCCACCAATCGCACCTGAATCGGCGACGACAGGGCGGAACTCTAATCCGACACGCGTAAAGATTTTGTTGTATGTTTCAAACATGTTTTGGTACTCGTCGTCTAAGCTTTCTTGTGTCGCATGGAACGAATACGCATCTTTCATGATGAACTCACGTCCACGCAAGAGACCAAACCGGGGCCGACGTTCATCACGATACTTCATTTGAATCTGAAACAGATTGACCGGTAATTTTTTGTACGAGTTCAACTCATCCCGAACGATTGACGTAATTAATTCTTCATGTGTCGCACCGAGCGCGAACCGTCGATCATGACGGTCTGTCAAGCGCATCAATTCTGGTCCGTAAATGTCCCAGCGTCCTGTTTCTTCCCATAGCTCTGCCGGTTGAATGGCTGGCATCAATAACTCTTGTGCCCCTGCTGCATCCATCTCTTCACGAATGATCGTCTCAATCTTCGCTAAGACACGTTTCGCTAGTGGCAAGTATGAGTAAATCCCTGCTGCATTTTGACGGACAAAACCTGCACGCAATAAAAGTTGATGGCTAATAGCCTCTGCGTCTGATGGTACTTCACGCAATGTTGGCATAAACATTTTCGATTGTTTCATAATGAGTCGTGAACCCCTTTGATTGAAAGATTAAAAGAACTTTTGGATGTCATTCCATGTGACGACGAGCATCAATAGCATGAGCAGTGCAAATCCAACGAAGTGCACGAGCCCTTCTTTTTGCGGATCGACCGGTTTGCCGCGTAACGCTTCGAGGAAGAGGAAGAGTAATCGACCACCGTCAAGTGCGGGTAGTGGTAATAAGTTAAAGACCGCTAAGTTGACGGACAATAGAGCTGTCCACGTCAAGAGCATCGAAAATCCGCTGTCCGCTACCTGGTCCGTCATCTTGACGATCCCGACAGGACCTGATAGTTGATCGACACCAACGACCCCCGTCACTAAGTCACCGACTGCGCCCACAATTAACGTCGACATCCGCCATGTTTCCGTTACACCCGTTTCGAGTGCCGTCCCGAACGACTTTTCCGTCTCATTCGTCACACCGATGATTCCGACTTTTTGATCGCCTTGTTGTTGAATTTTCGGCGTGATTTGTGTTGTTGTTTCTTGACCATCCCGCTCATAGACGACGGTCGTTTCTTTTCCAGCTTCATCTTGGAAGCCAGCGCGAAGGTCTTCCCATTTTGTCGTCTCGTCTCCGTTGACGGAGACGATTCGGTCGCCTTCGACGAGTCCTGCTTGGTCCGCCGGCGAACCTTTTTGAACGGTCCCGATGACACTTTCACCTGTTGGAGAACCGTTGTACAACGCCAATCCAAATAAGATGATGAAGGCGAGAACAAAGTTCATCGCTGGTCCGGCAGCAATCGCAAGTACCCGTTTAAAAACGGATTTCGAACCAAATGTCCGGTCGTACGGCGCAATTTGTGTTCGTGTCTGCCCTTCGACGAGGAAGGCGGTTTTTGAAATATCGTATCGTGTCGAGACTTCATCTTGTAATCCAACGAGCTCTAACTTGTGCAATAAATCAATCCGTTCGACCGTCACGACTTGGTCCGCCTTCGGATGGCTTGCATCTAAATAAATCGTGTCGACAAGTCCCTCGTTCATTCCTAAGCCAACAGCCTGACCGGGTTTGACTTCAACGAACTCTGGTTCTTCGCCAGCCATCTTAACATATCCGCCAATTGGCAAGAGGCGAACTGTATACAATGTCTCATTTTTGAAAAATGAGAAGATTTTCGGTCCAAAGCCGATCGCGAACTCCCGGCAAAGGATTCCCGCGCGCTTCGCCATTACGAGGTGACCCCATTCATGTACGGCAACAAGTACACCGAACATCAATACGATCGAAATAAAGGTCGTCATTGCTATCCCATCCTTAGTTAGCGAGTGAAAGTGACGCGACAAACGCACGTGCCCAGCGATCCGCCTCTAAAATTTGATCCAAGGACGGATCGTTGATCAGTTCATGCGCCTGTAACGCAGCTTCAACACTCACTTCGATTTCTAAAAAGCTGATTTCCCCTTTTAAAAAGCGGGCAACGGCTTGTTCGTTCGCGGCATTAAGTACTGAAGGCATCGAACCCCCTGCACTACCCGCTTCAAAAGCAAGGCGTAATAAGGGATAGCGTTCAAATGAAGCTTCAGCAAAGTTCAAGCGTCCGATTTCTTTTAAGTTTAACCGTTCTCCCCCTTTGATTTCAAGGCGGGACGGATATGTAAGAGCATATTGAATCGGTTCACGCATATCCGGCATACCGAGCTGTGCCATGACGGCACCATCATTGAACTCGACCATCGAGTGAATGATTGATTCGCGGTGAATGACGACATCGATTTCTTCATACGCAACATCAAACAACCAGTGGGCTTCAATGACTTCAAATCCTTTATTCATCATCGTTGCAGAATCAATCGTAATTTTCGCCCCCATCGACCAGTTCGGATGGTTGAGCGCTTGCTCGACCGTAACATCCGCCAATTGATCGCGCGTCATGTCACGGAAACTACCGCCAGATGCCGTTAAAATGATTTGACGGACATCTTCACGTCGTTCTCCATTCAAGCATTGGAAAATCGCTGCATGCTCACTATCGACAGGTAAGATAGCAACACCTTTTTCACGTGCTTTTTTCATGACAAGATGTCCAGCAGTGACCAAGGTTTCTTTATTCGCAAGACCAATCGTTTTTCCTGCTTCAATCGCTGCGAGCGTCGGACGGAGACCAACGGCACCGACAACTGCCGTGATGACGATATCTGCTTCTTCCATTGTCGCGACGTCAATCAAGCCTTGATCGCCCGTCAAAATTGTCGGACGATAGTCGAGTAGCTTTTGCAACTGTCCGCGCGTCACTTCGTCCATGACGGAGACGAGCATCGGACGTAAACGATTCAACCATGGAACTGCAACGTCAATATTTTTCCCGAACGCAAAACTGACGAGTTGAAACTGTTCAGGATTGGCGGCAATGACGTCCAGCGTCTGTGTCCCGATTGAACCTGTTCCCCCAATAATACTGACTTTCTTCATGTAACTTCCTCCTCAACTGAAGATGCCGAGTGTGATCAATACCGTAAAGACGATTAACATGCTATCAAAACGATCAAGAATCCCACCGTGCCCTGGAAGTAAACTTCCGGCATCTTTCACGCCATAATGTCGTTTGTATGCTGATTGTACGAGATCACCCAGTTGACCGACGACAGCCACGATCAATGCTAATAAAACGACTTCTGCATACCCGATTGTCGGTGTAATCGCTTCAAAAATCACACCAAGAAGTACCGCGAGTAAAATTCCACCTGCTGCCCCTTCAATCGTTTTATTTGGACTGATTGCCGGCCATAGTTTTGTTTTGCCGAAACGTTTCCCGACAAAATAGGCCCCTGAATCTGTGAACCAAATCAAAAGAATGATTAACAGCGATAACGTCAGACCATTATCCAGTAAACGGATGAACGCAAACGATGCAAAACCAACACCAACATAAACACTCGTTAGTAGCAAAAAAGCCACGTCGTCAAACGTGAACACATTTTTTGAAAATACAGTCCAAAATAGACCGACTAAAATAATCAGCATTCCCCAAGCAAGTGGAGATAATCCGCTTACCACTGTTTGTTCACTCGTTAATTCATAAACACGAATGAAGGGAAGCAATGTCCCAATCCCGAACAAGAGAACGGGAATCGACGAATAGCTCAGTTGTCTCATCTTGACGAGTTCTGTATAACCGATCACTGTTAAGATTGCCATGAAGGCAAGAAATGGAAGACCACCTAAGTAAAGTAACCCTAAAAAGATGGCACCTGCCCAAACCCCTGTAATAATACGCGTTTTCATAAGCTATGTCCTCGTTTAGTCAGACGCCGCCGAATCGGCGTGTCCGTTGATTGTAATCCTCGATTGCTGTCAAAAATTGTTCCCGTCGAAATTCCGGCCACAAGACATCGGTGAAGTAAAACTCCGCATAGGCTGCTTGCCATAACAAGAAATTCGATAACCGCTGTTCTCCGCTCGTTCGTATGACGAGATCGACATCTGTCATGGAACCCGTCATCAATTCGTGTTCGATGACCTCATTTGTAATCTCAGTCGGAAGCAGTTGTCCGGCTTGTACTTTTTCAGCAATCTTTTGCATGACTTGAACGATTTCATCTCGCCCGCCATAATTTAATGCAAAAATTAACCGTAGTCCAGTATTGTCAACTGTATCCTGTTTCGCTTGTTGAACTGCCTCCCGTGTATAGACGGGTAAACGCGATATTTCACCAGCGACTTCTACTTTGACATTGCGTTCATTCAAGTCTTTTAAATCCGACTCTAAAAATTGAGCCGGCAACTTCATCAAGAAACTGACTTCTTCTTCAGGACGCGTCCAATTTTCGGTCGAGAAAGCGTATAAGGTCAGACTCTTTACCCCTAACTCATTGGCGACACGGACGACTTCGCGAACTGATTTCATCCCTTCACGATGCCCCATGATGCGGGGAAGTCCTCGTTTTTTTGCCCAACGTCCATTTCCATCCATGATGATCGCGATGTGATCAGGTACGTGTTGTTCGATCACTTCTTTTGTCTGGTTTAACCATTGAAACATGTACTTCTTCCTCCCCTCATTCATTTATAAGAAGAAAGGGACTCTTCGTGTGACAAAGAGTCCCCAACATGACGACATTTTGCGTCATACTTCCATGATTTCTTTTTCTTTATCCGTCGCCGTTTGATCAAGCGCTTTGACGAATTTATCCGTTAATGTTTGGACGTCTTCCGTGTAACCACGTAAGTCATCTTCTGTTAACGCGCCATCTTTTTCTTCTTTTTTCAGTTGCTCATTCGTATCACGGCGAATGTTACGTAACGCAACTTTGCCTTCTTCTGTATACTTCTTGACGAGCTTAACGAGTTCCTTCCGACGATCTTCTGTCAGTGGTGGAATCGCTAAGCGAATGACTGTACCATCTGAAGATGGTGCCAATCCTAAATCTGCACGTTGGATTGCTTTTTCGATTTCTGTAACCATCGATTTATCCCAAGGTGTGATTAAGATGAGGCGCGCTTCCGGTGTATTGACGTTCGCGACTTGATTAAGTGGTGTCGGTGAACCGTAGTAATCGACATGAACAGGGTCAAGGATTGCAACGTTCGCACGACCAGCACGGAGTGTCGCAAGTTCTTTTTTAAGTGAAAGATGCGCTTTTTCCATCCGATCTTCGGCTTGTTTCATGATTTGCTGTGACATATTATTTCCCCCTTACGAGTGTTCCGATTTCGTCGCCAACGACGACGCGTTTAATATTTCCTTCTTCCATCAATGAGAAAACGATGAGCGGAATATCATTATCCATGCAGAGTGACGTTGCCGTCGAATCCATGACTTGCAAGCCGTCTTTTAAGACATCGAGGTAAGACAATGTTTCGAATTTCTTCGCATCCGGATCCACGTTCGGATCAGCCGAATACACGCCATCGACATTGTTTTTCGCCATCAAGATGACTTCAGCTTCAATTTCAGCGGCACGAAGCGCTGCTGTCGTATCTGTCGAGAAGTACGGATTTCCCGTTCCGGCCGCAAAAATGACAACCCGCCCTTTTTCTAAGTGACGCATCGCACGACGACGAATGTACGGTTCAGCAACTTGTCGCATTTCGATTGAAGTCTGAACGCGCGTTTCAACGCCTACTGACTCTAAGCTATCTTGTAATGCGAGCGAGTTCATGACCGTCGCAAGCATCCCCATATAATCGGCATTTGCCCGGTCCATTCCAAGTTCTGCCCCTGTTTTACCACGCCAAATGTTACCTGCACCTACAACAACGGCAACTTGTACATTCAATTCTACCAATTCACGAATCTGTTGAGAAATTGAATTGACGATTACGGGGTTGATTCCGAACCCTTGATCACCTGCGAGCGCTTCTCCGCTCAATTTTAACACAATCCGGTTATATTTCGGTTGCATGACTACGTCCTCCTTGCTAAATTCCGTAAAAAAGGAACACGAACCACTTCCACACGAAAGTGGATTGAAGCATACGTGTTCCTTCTCTTGTCATCAGGAAATCCTGATTCTTATTTTTTAAGTTGGTTCATAACTTCTTCAGCGAAGTTTTCTTCACGTTTTTCCATACCTTCTCCAACTTCGAAGCGTACGAATGAAACGACTTTTCCGCCTTTAGATTCTACGTATTTACCAACTTTGAAGTCTGGGTCTTTAACGAATGTTTGGTCGACGAGGCAAATTTCCTCGAAGTACTTGTTCATACGTCCAGCAATCATTTTTTCAACGATGTTAGCAGGTTTGCCTTCGTTGATTGCTTGCTCTGTAAGAACTTTTTCTTCACGTGCTTTTTCTTCTTCTGTGACAGAAGAACGATCGACGTAAAGTGGGCGTGCTGCCGCGATGTGCATCGCAACATCTTTCGCGACTGCTTCGTCTGTTGTTCCTTCGATGACGACGACAGAACCGATCCGTCCACCCATGTGGAGGTAAGAACCGAACGCTGCGTTGTCTTCTTTCGTGAAGAGTGCTACACGGCGGAGTGAAATTTTCTCTCCGATTGTAGAAGCTTCTTCAGAAATATACGTTTCAATTGTTTTACCCGCTTCATATTCAGAAGCGAGAGCTGCTTCAGCCGTTTCAGAACCGTTACGGAGAACTGCATCCGCGATGTTTTGAACGAGTGATTGGAAACGTTCGTTTTTTGCAACGAAGTCTGTTTCTGAGTTGATTTCGACGAGTGCTGCTTTGTTTCCGTCAACTGCGACTGCTGTCAAACCTTCTGCTGCGATACGATCGCCTTTAGCTGCTGCTTTTGCGATCCCTTTTTCACGCAAGAAATCAACTGCCGCGTTCATATCCCCATCCGTTTCAACGAGCGCTTTTTTGCAGTCGAGCATACCTGCACCTGTTTTTTCACGAAGTTCTTTTACCATTGCTGCTGTAATAGCCATTCGATATTCCTCCTTATAACGTCCTTATTTTCAAAAAAAAGGTGATAAAAGGTCAATTCCCTTTATCACCTGGCATCACGAATTACTCAGCGTCTGCTACTACTTCTTCAGTAGTTTCAGGTGCTACGTTATCTTCGCCTTGTTTAACTTCGAGGATTGCGTCAGCCATTTTACCAGTGAGCAATTTGACTGCACGGATCGCATCGTCGTTCGCTGGGATGACGTAGTCGATTTCGTCTGGATCACAGTTAGTATCAACGATCGCAACGATTGGGATGTTGAGTTTGTGTGCTTCTGCAATCGCGATACGCTCTTTGCGTGGGTCAACGATGAAGAGTGCATCTGGAACGCCTGGCATATCTTTGATACCGCCGAGGAATTTCTCAAGACGAGTCATTTCTTTTTTAAGAATGATGACTTCTTTTTTAGGAAGAACTTCGAACGTACCGTTCTCTTCCATTTTTTCGAGTTGTTTCAAACGGTTAATCCGTTTTTTGATTGTAGAGAAGTTCGTGAGTGTTCCACCTAACCAACGTTCGTTGATGAAGTATTGACCAGCACGGATCGCTTCTTCTTTCACAGTGTCTTGAGCTTGTTTTTTCGTACCAACGAAAAGAACATTTCCGCCTTCAGACGCTACTTCACGGATGAAGTTGTAAGCTTCGTCTACTTTTTTAACCGTTTTTTGTAGGTCAATGATGTAGATTCCGTTACGTTCTGTGAAGATGTATTTTGCCATTTTTGGGTTCCAACGGCGTGTTTGGTGACCGAAGTGTACACCAGCTTCTAACAATTGTTTCATCGAGATTACTGCCATGATGAATTCCTCCTTTTGGGTTTTGGATGTCCTCCGCGATGATCGTTGTCCCAGCTAACCTATTAAAGGCACCGCAGCCGGCGATACATGCGTGCGTAATTAACACCGTAGACTAATATAGCATAAACTTTACCGTCGGGCAACCTTCGTTTTTGAAGAAAGTTTCGCAATCAACGCCACTTCACCCGTTCCTCGATTTAAAGAACGCGCGAGTTGATCCAGATCGGCCCCCGCCGCAAGTTGATCTTTCACATCTGTCAGTACTGGCTGAACGGATTCAGCCGATTCTTCCTGCGCCTGTTCGAACTGTGGAAGTTCTGTTACATCAGGACTGACGACCGTTTCATATGAGGACTGAGTAGGAGCAGCCTCAGCAGTCGGTTGCTCCTCGCGTTCAGCCAATCCGTTCACTTGTTCCATGAAGCGAAGCAAGATTTCTTCTGTCTCTTGTTTTTGACGTTCAAGATCGGTCACACGATCTTTTAGCAATGCTTGTTGTTTAAATAGAAGCAACAGACCATAACTAACGAGCGCCGCCAGTAAAATATAAAAAATTGTCATAGTAGTTCCTTTCACATCGCGACACGATCAGACAAATAGGCACTTCCTAGCGCTTGCTTTAATTTACGTAACGCCTTCGAGTGGATTTGTGAGATCCGTGAAGTCGACAATCCTAGCACTTCTCCGATTTCCGTTAACGTCAGTTCTTCAAAGTAGAAAAGGGACACAACATATTGCTCTTTTTCCGATAGTTGCTCGACTTCTTCTGCAAGCTTCGAAATCAATTCACGCATCAGTAACGTATCTTCCGGCGTCGCTGCTTCCGGGTCGAGATACGATACGGCCATTGCTTTTCCCTCATCTTGGAGCGTCACCGCCTCGTCGATTGAGAGGACATTCGCAAAGTAACTTTCTGCAAGCGCCGTCTTGACTTCGTCCGGACTCATTTCGACGATGGACGATACTTCATCAAGCGTCGGCGTCCGTTGTAAGCTCTGCTCGAGAATTTCGACGGCCGCCTCGACACGTTTCGATTTTTCACGCAAAGAGCGTGGCAGCCAGTCAATTTTTCTTAATCCATCTAAAATGGCTCCACGAATTCGAAAGGCTGCGTATGTATCGAATTTATTGTTATGATTTTGATCGAACTTTTGCAGTGCGTCGTATAGACCCATCATACCAAGACTTTTTAACTCATCACGATCGACACTTTTCGGAAGTGTCGCACTAAGACGTTGAACGTGGTATTGAACTAGAGGTTCATAATTCAGAAGTAATAGGTCAGCTACCGCTATATCGCGCGTCGATAGCCATTTATCCCAAAGTTGTTGTAGTTCCTCACGCATGACCATTCCTCCTCTAAATTTCCAGCGTTCCGACGTTGACCGTCCGAATGACGAGACGACCAGAGCTTGAATGGAACTCGATCGTCCGACCGTTCGTTCCACCAACATCTTCCGCGACGAGTGGGATTTTCGCTTGTTGCAATGCTGCTTTCACAGCAGCGATGTTCCGTTCACCGATACGCATCGATTCATGTTCATATTTGAATTGAAACATTTGCGCTCCCCCGGCAATCTTTGCCCGTAACCGAATCGCGCCACCTTGTCGTAAGCGCTTTACAAGCTCAGTTACTGCAGTATCTGCGAATTTCCCGACTTCAACGGTGATATCGCGACTGATTGCCGAGTCTGGAAGCATGACATGTGCCATGCTCGATAGACCACGTTCTTGATCATAAATGATGACGCCGACACAGGAACCTAATCCTGCAGTACGAAGGACGACCGGTTTTCGACTAACGGCATATTCCGCTATTCCAATCCGAATGACTTCATCCATCAACTTCCACACCCAATCGTTGAAAGACCGCTGCAAAAGCATCTGCTTCTGGCAGTAATAATAAATGACCGTTTAAGTCGTTACCTAAACTTGAAAGACGCGTATCGATGTATACTGCCATGTTACCAAATTTTGTCGACTCAAGTAAGGCAACTTCCAAAATTGCTCCAACCATATCAAAAGCGGAGGCAGGAACCGTCACATGCACGGATAAATCTAGCCAGTCAGAAATCGCGCGAGCGTAAGCGCCGATCAAGATGTTGCCGATTTCTTCCCAAGCGGAAACACCGATCGCATGATGTTCCGAAAAAAACTGAAACGGCTGTTGCATCAACTGAGAAATCAGTTTTTCCGCATCTTGGAGCGGCATCAAAAAGAGTAGAGACGCCTTGATATCTCCTGTAAAGCGAAGTAAGGCTCCAGCTGTGTAAGCTTCCGCTCCGCCTACACGATCAATAATCGTCGAAAAGTGTTCGAGTTCTGCTGACGGTACTTCAATTTCAACAGGCTGTCCAAGAAGTGTCGATAATGCCGTAGCTGCGTGCGCTGCCCCAATGTTTCCGACTTCCTTGAAAATGTCCTGTTCCATCCGATTAAGCATGAACGATGTCCTCGAATAAACGGTTCGGCTCAAGTAAGGAGAACAATTGATCTTCCCCTTTAGCGATTGCTGTCAAATAATTGGTTTCTTCTTGTTTTTGATCAGTCAACGGTTCAATCCGGACATCGATTGCTTCGACGACTTCGTTCGCCCGATCGACGATGAACCCGGCATCTCCATGTTCGAGCGTCGCGATGATGATTCGTGTTTCTTCCGTTCCTTCGATTTCCTCAAAACCAAGACGTGTCCGTAAGTCAATCACCGGTGTCACGACCCCGCGCAAATTGATGACGCCTTTTACGTAAGGTGCAGCGTTCGGGATTCGTGTAATCGGAATCACGCGTTCGATGGAGCGGACAGATTGAACATCAATCCCGTAAGCATTTTGTTCCAGTTGAAAAACGACCCATTTTTGTTCCATTATCTATTCCCTCACTTTCGTAGCAGTGCATTGCTATCAATGATTAACGCGACTTGACCGTCTCCAAGAATCGTCGCGCCAGAAATCGCGCGAATTCCTTCCAAATAACTTCCGAGCGGCTTCATGACGATTTCCTGTTGACCAATTAATTCAGTGACCATCAGTCCGGCTAATTTTTCACCACTTCGAACGACGACAACTGAGTAGGCTTCTGCTTCTACTTGTGGAAGACCATACACTTCATTCAACGAAATCAATGGAACGAGTTGTCCACGGAAATCAAACACCTTTTCACGATGCGCTTGTAAGATGGCATCTTGTCGAAGCGATGTCGTTTCGATGATTGCCGTCAGCGGAATCGCATACGTTTCTTGACCGAGCTCAACAAGCATCGCGGAAATGATTGAGAGCGTCAATGGAAGACTGATTCTAAAGATTGTCCCTTCGCCACGTTTCGTCTCGACGAAAACTTCGCCACCGAGCGACTCGATCTTCGATTTGACGACGTCAAGACCTACGCCACGTCCCGACAAGTCGGTTACTGTTTCTGCCGTTGAGAAGCCTGGTGCAAATAGTAACATCGACGCTTCTTCCGGTGTTAAAACAGCAGCTTCTTCTTCCGTTAGCAACTCTTTCTCAATCGCAATCCGTGTGACCCGCTCATGGTTGATTCCTGCCCCGTCATCTTCAATCTCAATGAAAACCCGGTTTCCAGAATGATAAGCACGTAACGACAGATTGCCTTCGACTGGTTTCCCGGCCAAAATTCGATCCGTCTTGCTTTCAATGCCATGATCGACGGCATTACGGATTAAATGAACGAGTGGATCACCAATCTCGTCAATCACTGTTCGATCAAGCTCCGTCTCTGCACCCGTGATATGCAATTTAATATTTTTACCGACATCTTTTGAAACCGATCGGACCATCCGTGGGAAACGATTGAAGACCTGTTCAATCGGCATCATGCGTAACGTCAAGACCAGCGATTGTAATTCATTCGTGCCGCGTTTAATACGTTCGACGGTTTCCGTCAATTCAGATGAACCGACTTCGGCAGCAATTCGTTCTAAACGACCACGATCAATGATGAATTCTTCGAATAAGTCATCAAACGGTCAATTCGTTCCAAGTTGACACGAATCGTTTTCGAGGCGACTGGTGCTGTTACGTCTGTTGTTTCACTGACGACTTTCGTTTCTGGCTCGACTGTTGATTTAGGTTCAACTAACGTGGATGTCGCAACTTCGGCTTCTATCGTTGTTTCAAAAGGCTGAATCGAGACGTGTGCCACTTCCGACACTGACTGGATGCCTTCAGTCACTTCTTCCTCTGATTTCATCGTGACGAACAAGACATCAAAGCTCGTTTCGAATTGTTCTTGCTCTAATTCATCTGAAGTCGGATTCGAAAGGATGACATCGCCTAGACTTTGAAGACGGTCGAACACCATGTAGACACGCGCCGCTTTTAAAATGACATCTGCCGATAGTTCGACCGTGATGACGTATGCATGGTAACCGGACGCAATCGATTGTTTAACGACAGACTCTGAATAGACATCACATTCAAAATTACGTTTCGTCGCCACAGCCGTCGCTTCTTCAGTCGTCTCTACAGCAGTTTCTTCTGCTTGAATGAATCGTTTTAAACGTACGACCGTTTCTTTCACGTCGAGCTTTCCGGTTCCACCTTGACTGATGTCCTCAACCATCGTTTCGAGTTGTTCCGCCGCGATGAACAAAACATCAATCAGCTCTGGTGTAGCAGGTTGCGTCTTTGAGCGCACTAAGTCAAGCGCACTCTCCATTTCGTGTGTTAAATCCGCGATGGCATCGTACCCCATCGTACCGGACATTCCTTTTAATGTATGGGCAGAGCGGAAAATCTGATCGATGACGGCTTCATCATCGAGACGCTGTTCAAAAATGAGCAGACTTGAATTGATAGCTTGCAAATGTTCAATCGATTCGTCTAGAAACAATCCTAAATATTCATTTAAATCCATTGGTGATACCCTCCTTCATGATTAGCGCACACGATTGTTTCGATTTTTCAAGCGACTTACCAATCGATCTAAAAATTTCCGTTCCTGCACGCGAAGACCTGTTAATGCGGTGGTAATATGATCGAGTCGCCAGCTAACATCACTCGTCCGATCAAAAAGATAGAACGGTTTTTGTGCTTTGACGGCTCTGACGACTGTTGGGTCATCTGGTAAAAACCCAGCGAATCGTAAAGGTTTGTTCAAAAATTGTTTACTGACAAGTTCGAGACGATCAAATGTTTCGAGTGCCTCTTCACCGTTCATCGCACGATTGACGATGACACCGATCGGTAACTCCGTTGCATGATGGTGCGACAATTTAACGAACGCATAACCATCCATGATCGATGTTGGCTCTGGTGTAACAACGAGCCAGGCTTCATCGGCACTACTAATGAAATCGAATGTTTGGTGTGTTGCTCCAGCACCCAGGTCGAGGATGACAAAGTCGTATTCATAGAAAAAACGAAATTCTTTCATCATGAACGCAACATCCGGATCCGTTAAATTCGTTAATTCAGTAAAACCACTTCCACCATGGATGAAATGTAAGGTTGGTGAAACTTCAACCACTGCATCTGCCAAGGATTCACGACGCTTGACACAATCCATGAGCGACGTCTTCGATGATTTTCCTAACAGCACCCCGACGTTCGCCATCCCGATATCAAGATCGATGATGAGGACACGTTTTTCTTGAAGCGATAAGGCGACACCCAGGTTTACGGCGACGTTCGTTTTTCCAACGCCCCCTTTACCACTGACGATCGCAATCGTTTTTGTTTCTTTGACTGACACTTTTGAACGTAAGACACGCGCTTGATCATCTCGCATCACCTGCCCCCTCTTTCTACAATCATTCGAGACATGTCGGATTGATTGACCCACGTGATATCTTCTGGTACTTCTTGCCCCGTCGTGATGCAGAGCACCGGCAGCTTCGCTTTCACGGCTAGACCGTAGATGGACCAAAACTCCGTCGTTTCATCTGCTTTCGTAAAGATAAACCCGTTGAGTGGAACTTGTTCAAAACGTCGTCTAATCTGCTCTAAGTCCCGGTATTTTGCCGTTAAGCTTAAAACAAGAAAAACATCCGTATTTGAAAAATCATGACGTGATTCAAGCTGTGTGATGTAACCTGCGTCCAAGAAGTTTCGTCCAGCTGTATCAATCAAAACGATGTCACAATCTGCTAATTGTTCTTTCGCTCGTTCAAACTCTGCTAAATCGTAGGCGATATGTAGCGGAACATCGATGATTTCAGCATAGGTTTGCAACTGTTCGATTGCCGAAATCCGGTACGTATCCGTTGTAATCAATCCAACCGTCTTACCTTCCGTCAATCGGTAGTAAGCAGCAAGTTTAGCGATTGTCGTCGTCTTGCCGACCCCTGTCGGTCCTGTCAACATCACATAACGTGATGTCACGGTCGTTACTTGTAACTCATGTTCAATCGTTTGGGCGAACGCTTGTTGAACTTGTTCAAGATCGTCTGTTTTGTAATACGTCGATAACAAAACGTCGTGCAATTGCTCCACCCGTGCCTGTAAAGCCGGTTCGGACAAAATCGCTTCATATGCCCCTAACTCTTCCGGTAAACGGCGAGAGGAAAACGAAATGATTTTCGGGACTGGCATTTCAATCGTTTTCTTAAGCTGTGGGGTCCGTTTAGGAGCTGGTTGCTGGACATCTTTTTCATGAATGATTGGATGTTCGTCAACAGAAGCAACGAGTTCGACCTTTTTTTGTGCAAACAATCCGAAGAGTCCACCCACTTTGATATGTCGTGTATTTAAAATAATCGCTTCTTCGCCTAAATCACGTTTGACAAGTTCCATTGCTTCACTAAATGAATTTGCAATAATTTTTTTAACCATCATGTATTAAATCACCCCAATGCTCTTGACTTCAATCGTCGGAATTAATTCGTTGTATGACAGGACAGGTACATCTGGGAAATAGCGCTCCGTCAACTGACGAACAAACATCCGAATGCTTGGTGAGGCCAAGATGATCGGTTGTACTCCGTAACGCTCGAACTCTGACGACAGTTCATTAAACGACTCGATGAACCGTGTCGCTTTTTCCGGGTCAAGCGCAAGATAATTTCCGAACTCTGTTTTTTGAATCGCGGACTGAATATCGATTTCCATTTCACTCGATACCGTCACGACGTGTAAGACGTCCCCTTGCAGCACCTGTTCCGTAATTTGCCGTGATAAGGCTTGGCGGACGTACTCAGCAAGCAATTCGCTATCTTTCGTCACGGCCGCATAATCAGCTAGTGTTTCAAAAATCAATGGTAAATTGCGAATCGATATTTTTTCTTTTAGTAATTGAACGAAGACTTTTTGCAGTTCTCCAATCGTTAAGAGTTGCGGCGTGACTTCATCGACTAAAATTGGATGTGTTTCTTTCAAGTGATCAACGAGTTGCTTCGTCTCTTCTCGTCCCAGCAAGTCTGCAGCATGTTTTTTAAGCAGCTCTGTTAAATGCGTTGCGACGACGGATGGTGGATCGACGACCGTATAACCAGACATTTCTGCCCGACTTCTCGTCTTTTCATCAATCCAAAGCGCTGGCATTCCAAACGCTGGTTCGACCGTTTCGATGCCTTGGATTTCAGGATCATCGACTCCGGGACTCATTGCTAAATAATGATCGAGCAAGAGTTCTCCCGTCGCCATCTCACTACCGCGAATCTTAATCCGATAATGATTCGGCGGGAGTTGTAAGTGGTCGCGAATCCGAACGGTCGGGAGGACGAAACCAAGTTCCAATGCTAACTGGCGACGAATCATGACGACACGGTCGAGTAAATCGCCACCTTGTGCTTCATCAGCAAGTGGAATCAATCCATAACCGAATTCAAACTCAATCGTATCGACATTTAAAAGCGAAATGACCGATTCACTTGAACGTAGGTTCTCCGTCGATTCTTCTTCGACGGCGACTTCTTCCGTGGTCGCTTTTGGCGTTCGTCTCAGTTGCCAAGCAAAGAAGCCGGCTGCTGCTGCGACAGGAATTGTCACATAGTCTGGAATCGCCGTGAACAGACCGAGTAAGAAAATCGCGCCTGCCCCAATCATGACGAGCAATGGCGTCCGCGTTAACTGACCGATGATGTCTTCACCTAGATTGCCGTCCGATGTCGAGCGTGTGACGATAATCCCGGTTGCGACAGAAATCAACAGCGCTGGAATCTGACTGACTAATCCATCTCCGACTGTCAAGAGCGTATATAAGTTGATTGATTCTGTCATCGGTAAGCCTTGTTGGACGACTCCGATGACCATCCCGAAAATCAAGTTAATGATGACGATGATGATGCCGGCGATTGCGTCTCCTTTTACAAACTTCGACGCCCCATCCATCGCCCCGTAAAAGTCGGCTTCGGATTGGATTTTTTGCCGGCGTGTCCGTGCCTGAAGTTCATCAATCATGCCGGAGTTCAAATCGGCATCAATCGCCATCTGTTTCCCTGGCATCGCATCCAGTGTAAATCGAGCCGATACTTCCGAAACCCGTTCTGATCCTTTCGTAATGACGAGAAACTGGATCAAGACGAGAATCAAGAAGACGACGAACCCGACGAGTGCGTTCCCGCCGACGACGAAGCTCCCAAATGCTTCAATCACTTCGCCCCCATTCCCGTTCGAGAGAATCGAGCGGGTCGTCGAGACATTTAATGCGAGACGAAACAGGGTGACGATTAACAATAAAGTTGGGAAAACTGAAAATTCCAATGCTTCTTTGGCGTTCATCGAAACGAGTAAGACCATCAAAGCAATCAAGATGTTGATGATGATTAAAAAGTCGAGTAAAAAGCCTGGCAGTGGAATGACCAGCATGAAGACGATCATGATGACGCCCAGTAGTACGGAAAGATCTCTTGTTGAAATAGTCATGATGCTCCATCCTTTCATTTTGCTTGTTTCATTTGGTAGACAAAGGCGAGTGTTTCAGCGAGTGCCTGATAAAATGATTCATCCACTGCCATACCTATCTCTGATTTTGCGAATAAGGCCCGTGCGAGCGGACGATTTTCGATGATCGGGATGTCAGCTGCTGTCGCCTTCTCCCGAATACGGAATGCGACAGCATCCACACCTTTTGCGACGACGATTGGTGCCGCGTGTTTTCCATCATCGTATTGAATGGCAACTGCATAGTGGGTCGGGTTCGTAATGACGACGTCTGCATTCGGTATTTCTTGCATCATCCGTCGCATCGCCATCTCTCGTTGTTGCTGTTTGATTTTACCTTTGATTTGAGGGTCACCCTCCGTGTTCTTATGTTCGTCTTTTAAGTCTTGTTTACTCATCCGAATCGATTTTTCGAAATCAAACTTTTGATAGGCAAAATCTAAAACGGCAAGTGCAATCAACGCGATGCTGACCGAGAGACCCAGTAAAAAGGTCAAATGACCAATGATGGCTAACGCATCTCCAATCGGCTCAGACGTCAACCGTGAGATTTCGACTTTGTTGTTCCATAAGATCGTCCCGCTCGTCATCCCGATGACAAGTAACTTAAAAACAGACTTTAAAAATTCGATCAGTGCTTTCATACTGACGATGCGTTTGACTCCTTGGAGTGGATTGATTCGATCTAACTTTGGTTGAATCGATTCTGCACTGAGTAAAGCACCAATCTGCACGAAGTTTCCTAAAATCCCGATGGTGACAGCCGTTAAAAAAAACGGGGCGACGAGAATCGCCATTTGCCCTAACATCTCAATTAATATCTGCTCGACACGCCCTTCCTCTACTGCAACAAGGACGGTCCTTGCACTCAATCCATTTTCTAAAACCAAGACGAAACGTTTGCCGAGAAACGGTCCAAAGAAAAACAAGACGAGGAACATCGCGAATAACATTAAACTACTCGTTAAATCAGCGGATTTTGCGACTTGCCCTTTTTTTCTCGAATCATCCCGCTTACGCGGTGAGGCTTTCTCTGTTTTTTCACCAGCGAAGTACTGGAGGTCGAGTTTTAAACGATATGTATTCATCTCAACCTCCCAGTAATCGAATGGCATCCGCTAAAACGTCTTGCAGTAGCGGAATGAACTTTGAAATCCCGGTAATCGTCGAACCGGCAAGTAAAAATAAAATCGCATAGCCCATTAGTAATTTGACTGAAAAACCAATCGCAAAAATATTGAATTGCGGTGCTGTCTTTGCTAAAAACCCAAGTGCAAGATCGACCAGGAACAAGGACACGATGAGTGGCATCGCCATTTGAAGGGCCGTTAACATCGCTAGACCGACGACTCGAACGACAAGACTCATTCCCGCCTCGCCTGAAACTGCAATCGAACTGCCGGGTGGAAAGATTTGAAAACTGGTGTAAATGCCATCGAGTAAAATCAAATGCATGTCGGAGGCAAGTAACACGAGTAGTGTCAACATGTAATAAAACCGGCCAATGATTGGTGATTGACCACCGAACATCGGATCATAAGCTGATGCCATCGCGAGTCCCATCTGTAAATCGATGATGGAACCGGCGATTTGTGGGGCAAATAAAAGGAAGCTAGCTAATAAGCCAAGCGATAACCCTACGATGACTTCCGTACCCATCCGAAAGAAAAAATTGAAATCATCGACTTCAACGGTCGTTTTGACGGCATAGCTCGCAAAATAGGCAAGACCGGCAGCTAAGGCTAATTTATGTTGGGCCGGCAATTGTTTTGATGAAAACAACGGTGCCGCGACCAAAAATCCGACGATGCGACCAAATACGAGTAAAAATACGCTGACAAAAGACAATAACGTCATTTCCTTGAAACCTCAGCAATCTGTTTAAAGATTTCAATCGTAAACGTTTTTAATTCTTCCATGATCCATGGTCCGAAAAAGACGAGTGCTAAAAATACAGCAACGATTTTCGGGACGAACGAGAGGGTCTGCTCTTGAATTTGCGTCGTCGCTTGTAAAATACTGACGAGCAGACCAACAACGAGTGAGACGAGCAAGAGCGGTGCCGATACCTTTAATAAGGTCCAGACGGCCGAACTCGCTAGTTGAATAATCATTTCCTGCGTCATATCGTTCCTCCCTACTTCATGCTGACAAGCAATGACTCGACAATTAAATGCCAACCATCGACGAGGATGAATAGTAATAATTTAAACGGTAAAGCAATCATGACAGGCGGTAACATCATCATCCCCATCGACATCAACACACTCGAGACGACCATGTCGATGACGAGAAATGGAATGAAAATCATGAACCCGATCTGAAAAGCCGTTTTCAACTCACTGATGGCATAAGCAGGAACTAACGCGACAAGCGGAATGTCTTCGACTTTTTCCGGCTTGTCGTAATTTCCATACTTCAAAAATAATTCTAAGTCATTGGTACGTGTATGTTTTGACATGAAACGTTTCATCGTTCCACCTGCTCGATCAAACGCTTCGTCCTGACTAATTTTTTCACCCATGTATGGTTGAAGTGCCGTCGTGTTGAGTTCCGTCAGAACCGGCGACATGACGAATAATGTAATGAATAAGGCAAGACCGACTAGCAACTGGTTCGGTGGTGTCTGTTGTGTCCCGAGCGCTGAGCGTACAAACGATAAGACGACGACAACGCGCGTAAAACATGTCATCAAAATCAATAACGAGGGTGCTAAGGATAATAATGTCAACAAGACAAGTAACTTAACTGATGTCGCTGTTCCTGATGGTGTGTCTAGAGAAATCAGACTTTCAATCGTTGTCATGAACGACCTCGTTTCTTCTGGAATTGATCAAGTTGTTGCTTGAACGACTCCAAGAAAGGCGATTCGCTCGTCGACTGCTTCATGTCATGCATCTCTTCAGTCGACCATTCCGTATCCGCTTCGAGCGTGTCGAGTAGCTCAATGTTTTGCCCGACACCGACGACGTAAACTTTATCGTGGACGCGTACGAGTTGCACCGATCGATCTTTCCCGAGCGGCACACCTCCGAGATGTGAAAGTTGATTGGATTGGCGGACACCTCGCGTCCGATCATTGATTAATCGGACAGCCAGGAGAAATCCCCCGATTAAGACCACGAGCGTGACGATGACTTTAATGACCGTCACAATCGTCGACGACCCATCGACCTGTTGAGTTGTTGGTTCACTCTTCTTAGATGGATTCAAATTCTCTTCCACTGTTTCTGCCCCGACTTGTGCTGAGAACAGGAACAACAGGAGACAGGTCAAAAAGGTCAGTCTTTTCATGACGAAACAGTTTTCGAAACGGCTTCAAGCACACGGTCTGCTTGGAACGGTTTAACGATGAAGTCTTTTGCACCGGCTTGAATCGCATCGATAACCATCGACTGTTGTCCCATTGCCGAACACATGATGACTTTTGCTGCTGGGTTAAAGGCTTTGATTTCTTTTAGTGCTGAAATGCCGTCCATTTCTGGCATCGTGATATCGAGCGTTACGAGATCCGGTGTTAATTCTTTGTATTTCGCTACGGCTTCGCGACCATTTTCTGCTTCCCCGACGACGTCATATCCATTCTTCGATAAAATTTCCTTAATCATCATTCGCATGAAAGCTGCATCATCTACGATCAATACTTTTGCACTCATCTTATTTCCTCCTTAGAACATCCGAAGACGTTCTTTTGTATTTACGATTTCTGTAATTCGTACTCCAAAGTTTTCTTCAATGACTACGACTTCACCTGTCGCAATCAATGTATTGTTGACAAACACATCAACCGGCTCTCCAGCCAATTTATCAAGTTCGATGATCGAACCTTGTGTCAATTCCAATATGTCGCGTACAGAGCGACGTGTTCTGCCGAGTTCGACGGTTACATTCAGCGGGACATCATACAACATTCCGATGTTACCCGGTACGCCTTCTTGTTGCACTTCTTCAAATTGACCAAACTGGACCGGGCTGACACCTACCGGTTCCTTTTTCGGTGCAACAGGCGTTTCATAACGTTGTTCCTGCTGGGGCGTTTGTTGCGTTTGTTGCGTTTGTTGCGTTTGTTGCGGTGCTGCTTGTGGCGACGGTTGAACCGGTTCATGCGTCGTACCTTTTGCTTCTTCAGTCGTCGTAGTGCTTGCGCTGAATAATTTCTGAATCAACTGCTTTGAAAATTCGAGTGGTGCAAGCTGAACGATTTTTGAATCGATCAATGTCCCGATTTTCAAATCGAATTCGATGATGACCATGCTTTCCCATAAAGAAAAGCTGTCGACAATACTTTTCTCTTGCGAAAAGTCGAAAATTTCAACGGCTGGTGGCGAAATATCGATCCGCATCGAGAAGACCGTTGACATCGATGTCGCCGCTGCTCCCATCATTTGGTTCATCGCTTCTTGAACGGCAGAAAGGGCGATTGGCTCCATTTCATGGTCCTCCTCGACCATCCCGTCGCCGCCCATCATCAAGTTCGCGATGACAGATGCGTCACGTTGCGTCAAAATCAAGACGTTTTCACCTTTGAATCCTTCTGTGTACCCGACGCGCAAAGCCACGTGCGGGATTGGATAACGACTGCGTAATTCGTCCATCGTGATCATCCGCACATGTGGCGTCGTGATCTCGACCTTTTGGTTGAGTAATGCAGATAACGCTGTTGCTGAATTCCCGAGTGAAATATTCCCTACTTCACCTAAGGCATCAATTTCCATCTCGTCTAATTCTTCTAATCCATCGTCCGAACTTGTATCAGTCGGCTCATCATCCGACGGGGTCCCGCGTAATAACGCATCGATTTCATCTTGCGAAAGCATATCGCTCATGTTATTCCTCCTCAATTCGTTGTATGACTTGTAAAGCGAGATGCTTCCCATTCAGACCAGGTCGCGCTTTGAACATTTTCCGATCATCAACAAACAATTCAACCGGGTCGGATGTACGTGTCTTCAGGGACAGGCAGTCGCCTACCTCGAGGTGTAACAATTCTCCAAACGATAATTCGGTTTGGCCGAGCACAGCTTTTAAATCGACGATTGACCCCATCAACTGAGTTTGCATCTGTTCAGATTCTTGGTTATCGACCGCTTTACGTTTTTCTTGTTGCATCCAAAAATGACTCGATAGCTTCGGAATGATTGGTTCGAGTGTGACGAACGGGAGACAGACATTGAGCGTCCCACTGACTTCTCCCACCGTCACATAAATCGAGACGAGGATTACCGTCTCATTCGGTGAAACGAGTTGAAGGAATTGCGGATTGATTTCTAAATCATCATACTCTGCTTCTAGTTCTGTGATTGACTCCCAAGCTTCGCCATATTGAACGAATGCTCGCTTAAACAATTGCGTCAAAATACGTGTCTCGATTTCAGTCAAATTTTCAATCTTATTCATCCCTTCGCCAGGACCACCGAGGAGTCGATCGAGCATCGCATAGGCGATGTTCGGGTTGACTTCAAAGATGACTTTCCCATCAAGCGGTTTCAGGTTAACTAGATTGATTAAGGTCATGTTCGGAATGGAATGGATGAATTCATCGTATGGCAACTGTTCGACCGTATTGACCGTGAACTGGACGTACGTTCTCAGCTGCGCTGAAAAGTGTGTTGTCAGTACACGTGCGAATTGCACATGGATTCGAGTCAAGTTCCGCATTTGATCTTTTGAGAAACGAAGTGCCCGTTTGAAATCATACACTTTGACACGCCGTTCCTCTTCTTGACTTCGTATCTCCTCGACTTCCATATCTCCGCTCGAAATGGCTGATAGCAAGGCGTCAATTTCATGTTGTGATAATACTTCGCTCATGCTGCCACCTCACTGGATGATTTTTTTCGTCGTATAGACGCGTTGAACATCGCCTTCTTGAAGAAGTTTTTTGAATTGACCACGTAATTTTTCTTCAAGCTTTGCCATATCTTGTTTTGAATCCAAGTCTTGCTTTTTCATCGATGCTAAATCACCAAGAATGATGTTGTTGATTTGAAACTTACGTAGTTCTAACTCTTCCTTCGTTTTCACATCATCCGTGACAATCGTAAACTGAACATTCAAAAACCGTTCGTCTGCGATGTTCGTCGTCAAGTCGTCTGTTTGAAAACTTCGTTCTTCGAGCTCGGCACCTGTCGGTTGTTCAACTTTTGCTTCCGTCTCATCTCCGACTAACCAATACTTCGTGAGCATATACCCTGCGCCGATCATCATGAGGGCCACGATAACCATGATCAACGGTATTTTTAACTTACTCTTCTTCTTTTCTTCTGCCATCTTCGAACCTCCTAATGCTGTTCAAGCCCGCTAGTCCGACTTGTCGGTAAAAATCGATTGTTGCCGCTTTTACCTCTTCTAACGATTCTTTGACGATGTATGTCTGCCCTCCAACGAGTTGAATCGTCGTATCTGGTGTCGATCGAATCGATTCGATTAATATAGCATTCAATACGAGCGGTGCTTGACGTAACGTCGTCAGTGTAATCATCGTTTCAAGTTAACGAGTTCTTCTAAGATTTGGTCGGATGTCGTAATAATTCGTGTATTTGCCTGGAATCCACGTTGGGCGATAATCATTTCTGTAAACTCTTCCGATAAGTCGACGTTCGACATTTCGAGCGTCCCAGACGTCAGTTGCCCAAGTCCGTTCGTGCTTGGTGTCCCGGTTGCTGGAATCCCTGAGTTCTGTGATGCAGAAAAGAGGTTCACCCCTGATTTTTCAAGTCCACCCGGGTTCGCAAAGTTTGCCATCGAGACGTAACCGACGCGTTGTAACGCACCTGTCGCATCAACGAATGTGACTAATCCATCTTTTCCGATAGCTAAGTTTTGCGCGCCAGTCGGAATTTGGAGTTTCATGTAGCCATTGTTCACTTTATTCGTAATTTGTCCTTGCGCATCGTACTGGTTTGCCGGTAAGTTTGCTTGGTTCGCTGGTGGCTGTCCTGGGTTTGCTGGTGGCGGATCAGATAATCCGACGAGGTAGTTCCCATCTCCCGTGACGATATTTCCTTGTAAGTCCGTGTAAAAGTTTCCTGAACGCGAGTAACGAACGCCATCTGCTGTAAGCACTTGATAGAATCCTTCGCCCGAAATCCCGACATCGAGCGCCCGTCCCGTGTTTTGAAGTGCGCCTTGGTTATAGACGTTATCAACCGTCGACATCGATGCCCCGAGTCCGACTTGCTTCGGGTTTGTTCCCCCGACGCCGCCGCCTGCTCCTGAAGCTGAACCGACTGATTGGTTAACGAGATCTTTAAAGGTAACCCGCCCTTTTTTGTAACCGAACGTATTGACGTTTGCGATGTTATTCCCGACGACATCAAGCTTTGTCTGGAAGTTCTTTAACCCACTGATTCCTGAATACATTGAACGTAACATTATTTTTCCTCCTTTGTTTTAATCTCCGTTAATTCATAGACGCTGACTTGCTTCCCGTTCGAAAGTTCCGCGATGACGTCAATTCCGTCTCGCTTGACGCTTATGACGTTCGCTGTCTCCTTGACCGTCGCGCCCGTCGCCGTTCCCGTCGCATCCTCAACCGTTCCATCTGTTTCGTAACTAACTGATTTCCCGATTAAATTACTGTATGTCAGCAAGGAATTCGCATGTTGATTCAAGACCATCGTGTCCATCCCTTTTCCAATCGCTTGCATTTGTTCAAGGGAAGAAAATTGTGCCATCTGTGAGATGAACTCTTTATCTTCCATCGGTGCAGTCGGATCTTGATTCGATAACTGGGCAATCAAGATTTTCATGAACATGTCTTTGTCCATCGAATTATTCGGCACAGCTGTCGTTTTATCCGGCAACTGGTAGGACGATGCCGCATTAATGGAATCAGTCATCTTCTTCCTCCTCTAACTCCTCATCTTGAGGTTTCGGTTGTTCCTCTTGCGCTGTCTCTTGCCGCTCTTGTGGTGTCGATGTATCAAACTCTTTTACGGTCGAGGCCAGTAATCCCGTCTCGATTTTAACGAGCGGCGCTTGATGTTGCAGTGAACCTTGTAATTTACCTAGCTGTTGCTCAATCAGTTGTTTCGCCTGCTCGGTGCCCGCAAACAGTTTCACTGTCAACACGCCTTCTTTTCGCTCGAGTTGAACGACGACCTCACCTAGCTGTTCTGGGTATAAACGAATCGACATTCGTGTCGAACCGTCTGCTCCTTTTAAGAACGGAGCTTGCTGGAGTGCTGCTTCGATTCGTTTTGCCAATTGTTCATCGACATTACTTTGCGGAATGAGGGGAGGCATCGTAACGGTACGATCGTTTTTCACGAACAGCGTCGAAGAAAAGGCGAGCGGTAATGCTGTCCCTTCCGAATCAACTGTTCCTTTCAACGGCTCACTACGCGTCAATCCTTCGCCTAACTTCATCGAAGCCGGTAAGGTTTGAGCCAGGGCGGCTTGTCGTGTCACTGGAAGAGCCGTCTGCACGACCCTTCCCGTCTTCACTTCACCTTCCCCTGTCTTGACAACTTTTCCGACGGGCGTATCCGCTACTGGTTGCAGTTGATCTGCTACCGGTTTCGTAACACCAAGAATCGACGCGATTGTCGCCGTAATCAATTGACCGACCGACGCCGGTAACTGTTGTAACATCGCCGTCGCTTGTTCCGCATCTCCTTCTTGGATCGTTTTTACGAGTTGTACGAGCTCCGTCATTCCTTTTGAATCTTGTTCTAGTGCTTCTAGTTGCGGATGATCCAGTAAAAGCAAGGCTTGCTCGGGTTGTGCTGTGAGTATCTTCACCAACTGACCTTCATTTGATTGTGGCGTCGTCGTGCTAGAGACGACATTCGCAGGCAAAAGACTTGGTTCTGGCGTCGTGAACAGTTGTAGCAAAGAAGCAAAGCTCCCCATGCCTTCAGCCGAAGGAGCACTTTGGACGACTGATTTCGCCGTCCCTTTGACTGTTTGATTTTGTTGCACATCTGTCAAATTCATCGTATTCGCTCACCTCTATTTCGTCGCAAGTAGTTGCGTCAATGCTGCAGCCTTTTTTGCATCCATCTTTGCGATGATGGCTGCTTGTTGTTCCGCATCGATAGTCTCGATGATAGGAACGACCTCTGTCGGACTGAGTTCATTTAAGATTGTCGCTGCTTCTTTCGGCGACATCTCTGCATAAACATCGGTCACACTTGCCGTCTTGGTTGTCTTCTTGTCTTCCTCGGTTGTTTTATCCGGGGAAGGCGTTTGTTTTAATTGATCGCGCTCTGCGATTAATCGCGTAATCTCTTGTTCTTTCACTTTGAGTGTATCCGCTTGTTCCGTCGCTTCATTTCGCAATTTTTTAATTTCTTGATTCGCTATTTTTAATCGACTTTCTAAATCAGACGTTTCCTTACCAGGCGTTCCCTTCGTTTGTTTCGACGTTTCCTCTGTCGAAAACGGGAGTGCAAGCATCGGACGACCGTTAGCATAATTGAGCACGAGATAGGCTGTACCTAAGATTAAGATCAAGGGAATGATCAACAACGGTAAAATCCATTGTTTCGATGATTTTGAATTACTTATGATGTCCGCCCTCTTCCAAACTGTAGCAGTGCCAGTTCATCTAATTGATTTTGTTCGAGTAGTGCATTGATTTGCCGTGCTTCTTCTAGTTGATTCGCCTGAAGACGCGTGAATTTCTTTTCCTCAATCATCGCTTCTTTTAAATCGACTTGTGCGCGTTCATACTGATTTTTTGCTTGAGTGACATATAATTGTTGCCGTTCGATTTGCTGTTTGACGACGTCACGCGCACGTTCACGGTATTGAGAAGCGAGTAATTCGACGGTACCCATCTCATTTTGCGCCTTCAAAAACGTTTCGTAACGAACGAGCAAGTGATACAACTTTTCGACTTCAATCTCGTAGCGTTTCTTTTTTTCAGCCGTTTGTTTCGATACACGATCTTTCTCCGCCTCGGCTAAAGGAATGATTCGCTCATATATTGTTTTCATACCTTTTCCTCCTTAGCGAATCGTCATGATTAAACGGTTCATGGCTTCTTCAAATTGACTTCCTTCTTCAACACGTTGCTTCAAAAAGCCGATTAATTCTGGATATTTTTCAACGGCACGATCGATTTCAGGATTTGTCCCACTTTTATATGCACCGATATTGATCAAGTCTTCTGCATCTAAGTATGTCGAGAGCAATTGCCGAAAGACGATCGCACTGTCTTTATGTTCCGTCGATGTGATTTGATTCATAACCCGGCTAATCGAACGTAAAACATGAATCGCCGGATACTGCCCTTTGTTCGCCAAACTTCGATCAAGGACAAAGTGACCATCTAAAATCCCGCGGACTGCATCCGCAATCGGTTCGTTCATGTCGTCTCCATCGACGAGTACGGTATAAAAAGCTGTAATCGACCCGGCTGTCGTCTTTCCGCTTCGTTCAAGTAACTGAGGCAGTAGAGCGAATACACTCGGCGTGTAACCTTTTGAAGCAGGCGGTTCTCCCGTCGCTAGACCGATTTCACGTTGCGCCATCGCGAACCGCGTAACGGAGTCCATCATCAAGACGACGTTCTTACCTTGATCCCGAAAGTATTCTGCGATTGCTGTCGCCGTATAGGCTCCTTTTAAACGGACAAGCGGTGGTTGGTCACTCGTCGCGACGACGATGATGGAACGCTTTATTCCTTCTTCGCCCAACTCCGCTTCGATGAACTCTTTCACTTCCCGCCCTCGCTCTCCAATCAAGGCGATCACATTGATGTCAGCAGTCGAACGTTTTGCAATCATTCCGAGCAGTGTTGATTTCCCGACACCAGACCCGGCAAACAAACCGACGCGTTGCCCTTGACCGACTGTCAGCAGACCATCAATGGCGCGAATACCTGTTGACAACACTTCATTGATACGTGGTCGTTCAAGTGGACTCGGTGGTTTTCGCACGATTGATGTTGTCCGGAGATGAGTCAACTCCTCACCATCAAGTGCTCGACCTAATCCATCTAACACTTTCCCGATCAGCTCCTCACCGACGGGTACGTGAAGTGGTTTTCCTGTTGCGATGACGATTGATCCTGGTGCAATTGCTGTCGTTTCACCGTAAGGCATCAATAAGACGTGACCTTCTCGGAAGCCGACAACCTCTGCTTCGATTTCTTGACCTCGATGCAGTTGAATCAAACACCGTTCCCCGATTGCGACTGCCGTCGGTCCTCGTGATTCAATCATTAAACCGATTACTTGCACGACTTTACCGGAATGTCGGACTAAATCTTCCGTCCGAATATCTCGAACGGCCGCTTGCAATTGCTTCACCTTATACATCTTGTAGCACCTCAGTCACCTGGTTAATCAACGCCTCATAACTAGAAGTAAGCCCGCCCGTAATCGCTCCATTTTCTGAATCGATACGGAAATCGCGTGGCGCGAGTTCTGGATCAATTCGTAAGCTGATTGTCGCAGCACCACCTAATATCGTATGTAGACGTTCATCCAGTAATACAACCCGTTCAAAATCTTCTGCAGACGTGTAAACAATGATTTTTTCACGGTCACGGAACTGGATAATCAATTGGTGAATCGATTGATAGAGTGCTTCCTCATCTGTATCATGTAATTTTTCTAAAAAATGATGGGTCACTTGCAGTGACAATGCACACAACTCATCTTCCATCGCTAACAAGCGGTCCGTCTGCATCTGCTCAAGACGCATTGCAAATTGATTCGTCTCCTCGAGTTTTCGTGCATAGGCGTCCAGTCCATCTTGCTGCCCTCGCTCATAACCCGCTTGATAGCCTTGCTCCTTCGCTTCCTGTAAAGCCATTTCACGTTCCTGTTCGAAAGCCTGCCGACGCGCTTCTTCTTGTTGACGCATCAGCTGAAGTTGCTCGTCGAGCTCATTTTGACCTTTTGCCATCAACGCCTCATAAGAAATACTCGGCTCGGCATCCCGTTCGATTGCTCGCTCTTCTTGATGAAGAATTGTCCGTTGATGACCTTCGATGACAATTTGTCGTTTAATGACGTTAGACAACGATATCATCTCCTCCACCACGTGCGACGACGATTTCACCCATATCCTCTAGGCGACGAATGATTCCGACGATTCGACTTTGCGCTTCTTCGACATCGCGCAATCTGACGGGTCCCATGAACTCCATATCTTCTTTGAACGATTCGACCATTCGCTGAGACATGTTTCGGTACACCATTTCTTTGACATCGTCCGAAGAGACTTTAAGCGCAAGCAACAAATCTTCGTTTGAAACTTCGCGGATGATTCGTTGGATTGCTCGTGCATCGAGTGTGACAATATCTTCGAAGACAAACATCCGTTTTTTGATTTCTTCGGCGAGTTCCGGATCCTGAATTTCGAGCGTATCGAGGATTGTCCGTTCCGTCGTCCGATCGACACCGTTCAATACTTGAACGACTGCCTCGATACCACCAGACTGCGCATAATCTTGCATACCGGCTTGAGATAAGTTCCGCTCAAGAATCTGTTCGACTTCGCTGATGATCTCCGGGTTCATTCGGTCCATCGTTGCAATTCGTCGTGCTACATCCGATTGCGCCTCAGCTGGAAGCTCCGAAAGAATCTGACCGGACTTTCCCGGGTCGAGATGTGCCAAGACGAGTGCAATCGTCTGGGGATGTTCGTTTTGAATGAAGTTCAATAATTGCTTCGGATCTGCTTTACGGGCAAACTCGAACGGTCGGACTTGCAAGGTCGAAGTTAATCGATGAATCAATTCCATCGCTTTTTCTTCACCTAATGCTTTTTCAAGCACATTTTTCGCAAAGCCGATACCACCTTGCGTAATGTAGTTTTGCGCCGTTGCCAACTCATGAAATTCTTCGAGTACTTCTAGTTTTTCTTCAGGATCAATTCGTTTCATGCTCGAAATTTGGAGTGTCAACCATTCCATTTCTTCTTCAGTCAAATGTTTGTAGACGTTCGCCGCCACTTCTGGACCTAACGAAATCATCAAAATCGCTGCTTTCTCACGACTATTCATATCTAGTTTTTTCATCTCATCAATCCTCCGCTAACCATGTGCGTAATAACTTCGCAAATTCATCTGGATTTGAGGATGCTAATTTTTCAAGCTGTTTCCGTTTGACTGCTCCGCCACTCGTATCTTCTGTCGATAGTTCTGGAATCTCAGTTTCGATTGGTGTCCATTCTTCTAATTCTTCGACTTCCGTCGTACGACGTCGTCGCATCATCATGAAGATAGCGCCGATGACGATCAGTGCCGCTGCACCAAGCGCGAACCAAACCCACATCGGCGTGACTGCAGTCGTCGCTTTTGGTGTTGGTGTTTCAGCGAACGGTCGGGACATGACGACAACCTTGTTCGTCAATTCGGCATCCGTCAACGTCGCTTTTGCATCCGTTTTCGTGATAGACGTCCGAATAATCGAGTAGAGCATCGTTTGAAGGTCCGTTTGAAGTTGCGGATCGATTTGAGCTTGACCTTTTGGTGGTTCAACGATGACTTGAATACCTAAATCACGTATTTCATAAGGTGCTCCCGTAATCTGTTTCGTAATCCGGTTTACTTCATAATTGATGATATCGTGCGTTTTCTCACTCGTATCACCTGTCGTTCCTGTACCGGCCGGGAAGTTGATGGTCTCATTTTCACCAGTACCAGCTGTTCCTTCATTCGCTGCACCCGTGTAGGCTTCGGCAACCTTTTCTGCCGAAGTTACAATCCCCTCGATTTTATCAGGGTCAACGGGTTCGACTAGTTTTTGTTCTTCTTGGCGCTGTGTGACATCGACGTCTGCCGTGACTGACACGAGCGCTTTTTGTGGTCCGAGAACGACGGATAACATTTGTTGAATTTGTTTTCGTAAATCATTTTCCGTTGTTTTCTTTAATTGCATCGGATCTGCGCCCCCAGCCGTCTGTGTTCCCTGGCCCGGTTCGTAGTACGTAAAGTACTGATCCATGATTGTAATATTTTCTTCTTTCAAATTAGGAATACTTTTTGCGATTAGGTGGTAAAGACCTTGTACAGTCTGTTGATTTAAATCACTCCCAGCGCTTGACGTTAACACAACCGATACGGTTGACGTCTCTTCGGCGTCTGATAAAAAGACGCTTTTTTCAGGAAGTGTAATCATTACCTTCGCTGCATCAATCCCGTTTACTTGCGTAATCAAGTTCTCAAGTTCAGTCTGCATCGTATCGCGCTCTAAAATATTCATTTCCTTGTCAGTAGTACCAAACCCGGCATTTTCACTGAAGAATGAATAATCGATTTGACCGGATTTCGGTATGCCAGCAGTAGCCAACTCTACTTTCAAATTTTCCGCATTCGCCTCCGGCACAAGAATCGTCACTCCGTCTGAAGCTGTCACAACTTCCGAACGAACGCCATCTTCATTTAACTTTTCAGTGACTTGTCCAGCCTCTTGCGGTGATAGTTTTGAATACAATGGCGTCATTGTCGGTGTCGACAACCAAATGATGGCAGCAATAAGAGCTGATAAAATGATTAAGGTAATACCGATGATGGTCGCTTTTTTTGCGAGTGACCATTCGTTCCATGTCGTGTTGATTGCGCTAAAACGCGCCTTTAGCCGTTCGTTCATCAAACATCTCCCACGCTTTCCTTAGCAGTCACAGTTGCATACGCATCATTTCTTGGTATGCCTCAATCCCTTTATTCCGGACTTCAATGGCGAGTTGCATAGAAAGCGATGCTTCTTCTGTTTTAATCATGATGTTATGTAGATCCGTTGTCTTCCCTGTCGCAAGGTCCACACGTGCTTGTGAGGATGCTTGTTGCGCGTCGTTCAAGCCATTAATAGCTCGGCTTAGTACATCGCTAAAATCTCCTGGGGACGCCTTAGCGACCGATTGTGATGGTAAGATCATTTGTTGCATCCCTTGAATAGGTTGAATTGCCATGATGTCATCTCCTCGTTATTTACCGATTTCCATCGCTTTTACTAACATCGCCTTTGTCGCATTCAGCGCCGTGACGTTTGCTTCATACGAGCGGGTCGCTCCCATCATATCGACCATTTCCTTCAATAAATCCACGTTCGGCATTTTTACATAGCCAAGTTCGTCTGCATCTGGGTGGTTTGGATTGTACTCTAATTTAAACGGCTCTTGATCCTTCCGGATTTCACTGACTGTGACGCCGTTACCTGTTTCTTTTAATACGGCTAATTTTCGTGCATACGGTTGCCATTCTCCATTCACGAGTTCGCCTCGTGTCGTTTGAGCATTGGCGATGTTTGCTGATACCGTATCGAGTCGGAGCCGCTGCGCTGTTAATCCTGTAGCGGATGTATGAAATCCTGAGAACATCGTCATCTTTATCGCCCTCCTCGAATAACAGATTGAATGCCAGAGAATTTACGATTCAATTGTTCGACTAGCACTTCATATTCAATTTGATTTCGTGATAATTCAGACATCTCAAGGTCAATATCGACGCCATTTCCATCATTTCGCATCGATGTGCTTTGTTCGACGACCGTTCCTGAAGTATTAATCGTCGTATGTCGTTGTAAACTCATTTTCATCTCTGAATTCAATACATCACCAAAAACGAGGCGTTTTGCTTTGTATCCGGGTGTATCCACATTCGCAATATTCGTTGAAATTACTTTTTGAGCTGCAACCGTCCGATCGACGGCTTGTGTCATGAGTGAATAATCTGAGCCTAACCAATTCATCCCTTAACCTCCACTTGATTTTATATCGAGTATTTAGTTTTTTTCGTAATTTTTAGTAACACTTCTGAAATAATTGAAACAAATAAGTCAATGTATGGAAAGAAGTTTTTTGAAAATCAGGGTAATGAGATGTTAATTTCATGTTTTTTATTACCTTTTCTTATAAAAATGATAAATAATGCCTATATAAGAAAAGAAGACCTAGTATTTACTAGGTCTTCTTGATTGATTCCAGTTTTCGTTGTCTAGTTTGATTTAATCCGTTCTAATTCATAAAGGAAATTATCGTTTAAGATTTTGATATACGTCCCTTTCATACCGAGTGAACGCGATTCGATGACACCCGCACTTTCAAGCTTGCGCAGTGCATTGACGATGACGGAACGTGTAATCCCGACACGGTCTGCGATTTTTGATGCGACGAGTAATCCTTCATTGCCGTCGAGTTCTTCAAAAATATGCTCGATTGCTTCAAGCTCTGAATACGATAACGAGTTGATTGCCATTTGGACGACAGCTTTTTTACGTGCTTTATCCTCAGCTTCATGTGCCTTCTCTCGAAGAATCTCCATACCGACAACCGTCGCTCCATATTCAGCTAGGACGAGATCTTCTTCGTCGAAATCATCGACCATTCGTCCGAGGACGAGTGTCCCTAAGCGTTCGCCGCCTCCGATGATTGGAACAATTGTTGTTTTAGATGATTCGAACGTATCACGATTATCAATCGGGAATGCCGTATGTTCACTATCAATCGTAATATTCGCTGTCGTTTCCATGACGTTAAATAAACGTTTTGTGTAGTCTTCTGGGAATTGACGTTCTTCGAGGAATCCACGAATTCGCGCATTCTCAATTTGTTGCTTGATGGCAATACCGAGTAATTTCCCACGGCGGCTAACGATGAATGTATTCGACTCCATGACTTCACTTAACCGTTCCGCCATAATTTTAAAGTCTACATGTGTACTAGCTTCCTGTTGTAACATCGTATTAAGCTTTCGTGTCTTTGCCAATAAATTCATGATTTTCTTCCTCCACTTATAAGATGAACTGACTTAAGTCACGATCATCTGCTACTTTTCCAACTCGGTCCATTACATATTGTGGTGTGATCGTAACATCCGACTCTGGCATATCTGCCGCTTCAAAGGATAGTTCCTCTAACACCCGTTCCATGATTGTATATAAACGTCGTGCACCGATATTATCGGTTTCATCATTGACCTGAGCAGCAATCCGCGCGATTTGACGAATCGCATCCTCGGTAAAGGTGACGTGGACCTGTTCTGCTCCAAGCAACGCTTTGTATTGTTTCAGTAACGCTTGATTCGGTTCTGTCAAAATCTTGACGAAGTCTTCTTCCGTTAAACTATCCAACTCGACTCGAATCGGGAAACGTCCTTGTAACTCTGGAATGAGATCAGACGGCTTCGCCATATGGAACGCTCCTGCGGCGATAAACAACATATGGTCCGTTTTGACCGAGCCATATTTCGTCACGACGGTCGAGCCTTCGACGATTGGTAAGATATCTCGCTGGACACCTTCGCGTGAAACGCCGGCGCTATCTTGACCTTTCGTTGCGATTTTATCGATTTCATCGACGAAGATGATCCCCATCTGCTCCGCACGTCGAACGGCTTCATCATGGACTTCGTTTAAGTCAAGTAAACGTTCCGCCTCTTCAGCAGTCAAAATCGGTCGTGCTTCTTTGACGGTCAGTTGTCTTTTTTTCGTTTTCTTCGGCATGACTTGACCTAGCATATCTTGTAGGTTTGATAAGCCTTCCATCCCTTGTTGTCCCGAAAATAAATCCATTTGGCGTTCTTCGACATCGACATCAATCATGCGGTCTTCTAGTTGACCACTGATTAATTGTTGACGAATGACTGAGCGGTCCGCCGTATCATTCGCTGTTTCTTGTTCAGGTTGTGCTTGATTACCACCAAACAACATTTCGAATGGATTACTTCCACCACCAAGACCCGACGTCGATTTTTTCCCGACTAACGCATCCACGATTCGTTCGTTCGCAACGGCTTCTGCTCGATCTTTTAACGCTTCTTTCTTCTCATCTTTGACAAGTCGGAGTGAAGCTTCGACTAAATCACGAACCATTGATTCAACGTCACGACCGACGTATCCGACTTCTGTGAATTTCGTCGCTTCGATTTTAACGAATGGTGCGCGAACGAGTTTCGCTAGACGTCTTGCGATTTCCGTCTTTCCGACTCCAGTCGGTCCAATCATCAAAATATTTTTAGGTGTTACTTCGTCGCGTAATGCCGGGTCAAGTAATTGGCGACGGTACCGATTACGAAGTGCGATTGCGACGGCGCGTTTCGCATCCGATTGTCCAACGACGTGTTCATCTAATTTGGCTACGATTTGTTTTGGTGTCAATTCATGCATCTGCACTTCCTCCAATCGTCTCTAAAACAATTTGATCATTCGTGAACACGCAGAGCTCTCCAGCTGTTTCAAGAGCGGCTCGTGCGATTTCTTCTGCTGACATCTGTCCAGCGTGACGTGCCAATGCTCGACCAGCAGCAAGCGCGTAATTACCGCCTGAACCGATCGCAAGAATTCCATCATCCGGTTCGATGACTTCACCATTTCCGGAAACGAGCAGTAAATGTGTCCCGTCCATGACGAGTAGCAATGCTTCGAGTTGACGTAACATTTTGTCGCCGCGCCATTCTTTGGCTAGCTCGACTGCGGCACGTTGGAGATTACCATTATACATCTCTAGCTTCGCTTCAAATTTCTCAAACAGCGTAAAGGCATCTGCTACACTTCCTGCAAATCCTGCAATCACTTTTCCCCCATAAAGGCGTCTTACTTTCTTTGCACTTTTCTTCATGATGACTTGATTACCAAATGTCACCTGACCATCTCCACTCATCGCGGATTGACCATTATGTTGAATCGCAAAAATCGTCGTTGCATGAAACATTCCGTTTCCTCCCTTAAGCACGCGGATGCGCTTGCTGATAAACATGACGCAACCGCTCCGTCGTTACATGAGTATATTGTCCCGTCGTCGATAGAGAAGCATGACCTAAGAGTTCCTGAACCGCCCGAAGGTCCGCCCCTCTCTCTAACAGGTCTGTCGCGAAGCTATGTCGAAGTGCGTGAGGCGTCACATGTTTCGAAAGCAAATGATCGCCTTTTTTTAAGATTTTACGAATACCGTCTGTCGTCAATCGTCGTCCCGATTTCGAAACGAACACAGCCTGTTCCTTTTCATCTTTTCCTCGACGCTCTTGCAAGTAAACCTGTAACGTCTGTCTAGCGAAAGAACCAATCGGCGTGATACGTTCCTTACGACCTTTCCCATATACATGGACATACTCTAAGTCTTGATCTAAATCTTGAAGATTTAGTCCTGCCAACTCACTGACACGCATCCCGGTCGCATAGAGCAGTTCAATCATTGCGACATTTCGGTTACCTAGTGTATCTTCCGCTCGAAAGGCTTCTAAAAATCGTTCGTATTCAGATGGAACTAAAAAGGTCGGTAACGATTGGGCACGTTTGGGCGCTTTCAATCCTTCAAACGGGTTGACTGCATCCGTGTCGCGCGTCAAAAAGCGACCAAATTGCTTCAAGCATGATACTTTTTGGGCAATTGTCGATTTTGAAGCTTGTTGCTCGTAGAGTGCATACAAATAACGCCGTGCAGTTGCCAATTCAATCGATCGTAGTTGATGATCGAGGCAAAAAGCGGCGTATTGTCGAAGGGTTTGATCATATGAGCGACCCGTATTCGGAGATAGTTGACGTTCGATATGCACGTACCGCAAAAAGTCTTTCCGCAGCCGCTCAAACTCTGAGTCTAATCCCATTTCCGAGCCCTCCTCCTGACCATGTGTTCTCGAATCGACCTTAGCATAGCACACCGTAAGTAGTCTGACAATAGACCAAAAACCGAAAAAATGACGAAATTATCACGCTTTTATGAAAAATTAAGAAATGGGGGAAAAGTCCGCTGTTTCTGCGGCTTTTCCCCCATCCTCTTTACATATCGGTAAAGTCTTTGATGGATTCTAACGCTCGTTCTGCGAGGAGCGCATATTTCTCAGGTTTCTTCATTCGGACTGGATGACCGACAAGCCCGGGAACAAGTCCAAAGTTCGCGTTCATCGGTTGGAAGTTCTTTCCTTCGGTCGTCGTGATGTAGTGCGCCATCGCCCCCATCATCGTCTCTTTCGGGAACGCGATTGGTTCTACTTCATTCACTAACCGTGCCGCGTTGATGCCTGCCGTCAAACCGGATGCTGCTGACTCGACGTATCCTTCGACCCCTGTCATTTGACCGGCAAAGAACAAATCATGTCGTGTCCGTGTTTGATACGTCGCTTGCAATAAGTTCGGTGAATTGACGAACGTATTCCGGTGCATGACACCATATCGGACGATTTCGGCATTTTCTAGACCAGGAATCAAACGGATGATCCGCTTTTGCTCGCCCCACTTCAAGTGCGTTTGGAAACCGACGAGGTTGAAGAGTGTCCCTGCTGAGTTGTCCTGACGCAATTGAACGACCGCATATGGACGTTCGCCTGTTTTCGGGTCTTCAAGACCGACCGGTTTCATCGGGCCAAACAACAATGTTTTTGGTCCGCGTGAAGCGAGTACTTCAAATGGCATACAGCCCTCGAAGTAAATTTCTTTTTCAAATTCTTTCAGCGGAACGACTTCTGCTGCAATCAGTTCATTATGGAAATGCGTGAACTCTTCTTTTGTCATCGGACAGTTCAAGTACGCGGCTTCTCCTTTATCGTAACGTGACTTGAGATAGACTTTATCTCGATCAATCGTATCCCCATCGAGAATCGGTGCTGCCGCATCGAAGAAATACAGATAATCTTCTCCCGTAAACTGTTTGAGTGATTCAGATAACGCGGCACTCGTCAGTGGACCTGTCGCGACGATCGTCGGACCATCCGGAATCGCTTCGAGCTCTTCATGATGGACCGTGACGTTCGGATGATTCTTCAGTGTCTCTGTCACATAGCCTGCGAAGTCATGCCGATCGACAGCGAGTGCGCCCCCTGCAGGGACACTCGCTAAATCAGCCGCCTTCATGATGAGTGAGTCCAGCTGTCGCATTTCTTCTTTTAAAACACCGACCGCATTCGTCAATTGATTCGCACGGAGCGAATTCGAACAGACGAGCTCTGCAAATTGATCGGTATGGTGAGCAGGTGTCTGCTTCACTGGTCGCATTTCATATAAATCTACTTGGACGCCACGCTTCGCAAGTTGCCATGCTGCTTCAGAACCTGCGAGCCCGGCGCCAATTACCGTTACTCGTTTCAACGGTCATTCCTCCTCTTGCTCCTGATCGATGCGCGTTTCATGATGTCCACAAGATGTACATTCTACTTTCACACCGTTCTTGATTTTCTTTTGTACCATCATACTGCTACAGACGGGACACGGCTCTTCGACCGGCTTATCCCATGAGACGAATTCGCACTCTGGATAATTTGAACAGCCATAGAACAACCGACCTTTTTTGCTACGACGTTCAACAATGTCTCCCGTTCCACATGTTGGACATTTGACGCCAATCTCGACTTGGATCGGTTTCGTGTTGCGGCATTCCGGAAAGTTTGAGCACGCCATGAACTTGCCGTATCGGCCCATCTTGATGACCATCGCATGACCACATACTTCGCAATCTTCTCCGGCTGGTTCATCTTTGATTTCAATCTTCTCGATTTCTGCCTCTGCCCGCGTCAAACGTTTCGCGAATGATTTATAAATCGGATCGACGACTTCCGTCCACTGCATATCGCCTTTTTCAATCGCATCAAGCAACGCTTCCATGTCCGCCGTGAATTGAACCGTAATGAATTCTTGGAAATAATCACTAATCATATCGATGACAAGCTCTCCGAGTTCAGTCGGTAAGAATTTCTTTTCTTCAAGCGTCACATACCCACGTTTTTGAATCGTGTCGAGTGTTGGAGCGTATGTCGAAGGACGACCAATCCCGAGTTCTTCCATCGCTCGTACTAAACGTGCCTCTGTATAGCGTGGCGGTGGCTGCGTGAAGTGTTGTTTCGGGTCAATCGATTCCTGTTGCAAGACTTCACCGTCTTCGAGTGGTGGTAAGAGTCCTTCTTTGACATCCGTCACTGCTTCATCATCTGTATCCTCGATGTAGACTTTCATAAAACCAGGGAACTTGACCGTCGAACCGTTCGCCCGGAACATGACATCGTTCGAATTCAAATCAACTTTGACCGTATCTAGGATCGCCGGTGCCATTTGACTCGCGACGAATCGTTCCCAGATAAGTTTATAGAGTCGGAACTGATCGCGTGATAAATACGATTTGACGAGTTGCGGATCACGCATCGTTGACGTCGGACGGACCGCTTCGTGCGCATCCTGTGAATTGGCCGCTTTTTTCTCTTTTCGTTTTTCACTGGCGATGTATTCTTTTCCGTACGCATTTTCGATGAAGCCGTGCGCTTCGAGATTCGCTGTTTCAGAAGTCCGTGTCGAATCGGTACGCATATACGTAATCAAACCGATTGTCCCTTCTTTCCCTAACTCGATTCCCTCGTAAAGTTGTTGGGCAATCATCATCGTTTTCTTCGCCCGGAAGTTCAACTTACGTGCCGCTTCTTGCTGGAGCGAACTCGTTGTAAAGGGTAACGCTGGATTACGTTTGCGTTCTTTCTTCGTTACCGAGTCGACCGTAAAGGATTCTGAAAGTTTTGCCAACACCTCGTTGACCTCTTCTTCCGAATGGAGTTCACGTTTTTTACCGTCGACGCCATAAAAGTTTGCTTCGAGTTTTTCACCGTTCGCATCAAGCTCAAGTTTAATCGTCCAGTACTCTTCTGGTAAAAAGGCATTGATTTCTTGTTCCCGATCAATGATCATCTTCACGGCAACCGATTGAACACGTCCCGCAGACAATCCTTTTTTAATTTTCTTCCAAAGTAACGGACTCATGCTGTACCCAACAAGACGGTCCAAAATACGCCGCGCTTGTTGCGCGTCGACAAGATCATAGTTGATCTTGCGGGGTTTCTTGAACGAATCCTTGATGGCGTCTTTTGTGATTTCATTGAAGACGACCCGACACTCTGTCGATTCATCGACACCGAGGGCTTTCGCTAAATGCCAAGCGATCGCTTCCCCTTCACGGTCGGGGTCGGCCGCGAGATAGATTTTTTGTGCTTTTTTAGCAGCAGTTTTCAATTCTTTCAAGACCGGACCTTTACCACGAATCGTAATATATTTTGGTTCATAGTCATGTTCGACGTCGACACCCATTTGGCTTTTTGGCAAATCGATGACATGCCCCATCGATGCTTTCACGGTATAGTTCGAACCGAGATAACGTTTGATGGTTTTTGCCTTTGCAGGTGACTCGACGATTACTAAATATTTTGCCATTGCAATCGCTCCCTATTAGAGGCGTACTCGTATTTTAATCTCACTTATCATAGTAGTCTCGATTCCCATTTGTCAACGTCCATCAAGATACTTTTTGAAACTTCTTCCGGATTCAGGAGCGGAATCGCGCCTTCCGCAATCAATTGATTCGTTCCACAAAACATTTTTTCAGTCGGACAACCCGGTAAGCAATAGACGTCTTTTCCTTGGTCTAGAGCGTGTCCTGCTGTATTCATCGTTCCGCTTTTCAACGCTGCTTCGACGATGACGAGAGCAGAAGATAATCCAGCGATGATGCGATTACGTTCTAAAAATTGGAATTTTTGAATGGGGGTCTCAGGAGGGTACTCGGAGAGCAACAAGCCAGCTTGTGCGATGCGATCAAAGAGGGACGCATTTTGTTTCGGATAAAGAGAATCGAGTCCTGTTGCCATGACGGCGATGGTTGGTTGGTCATACTTCAAGGAAAGGCGATGGACGAGGGAATCAATCCCATAAGCTCCACCAGAGACAGTGACGAAAGGGGAATTAAAAAACGGACGTAAGAACGACAGACGTTCTTTATGAGACGGGGATGGGGTTCGGCTACCGATGATGCTGATTAAAGGGTGACGCAGAAGCGACGGATCACCTACGTAATACAGACCGTAAATCGGTCGTGGTATGTGGAGTAACTGTTGCGGGAACTCGGGATCGGTCGGGACAAGTAACTGAGACGGGAGGTGTTCGAGTGAAAGAGCTGCTTGATATCGCTTTTTACTCTCGGCATTTGTCGGAAGATCAGCGACGGATAAAATACCATATTGTTCTACCAAGGCGACAATCGGATAAGGAACACGACATGCTGCAAATCGGACATACCATTCTCGCTCCATTAACATACACTCCTTTTATATAGAAGAAAGCCGTCCTGAATCTTCAGGACAGCTCTCGACGTTTTTATTTGACCGTTGAACCCGTGACACATTGATCGTAGATACCAGCATCTTTGATGACACGAATTAACGTTTCACCAATGACTGCCGGAGAGTCTGCGACTTCAATACCATTTGCACGAAGTGTCTTGATTTTTTCCGATGCCGTACCTTTACCACCTGAGATGATGGCACCCGCATGACCCATACGTTTGCCCTCAGGAGCAGTTTGTCCACCGATGAATCCGATGACCGGCTTCGTCATGTTGGCTTTGACCCACTCAGCCGCCTCTTCTTCTGCCGTACCACCGATTTCACCAAGCATGATGACCGCTTTTGTTTCAGGATCTTCATTGAACGCTTTGAGCGTGTCGATGAAGTCTGTCCCGTTGACAGGATCACCACCGATACCGACAGCCGTCGATTGACCGATTCCAGCCGTCGTCAATTGGTGAACGGCTTCATACGTCAATGTTCCAGAACGTGAAACGATTCCGACATGACCTGGTGTGTGGATGTAACCAGGCATGATGCCAAGTTTCGCGACACCTGGTGTAATGACGCCAGGACAGTTCGGACCAATCAAACGGACTGGTTTTCCGTCAAGGTAACGTTTTACTTTTACCATATCAAGAACGGGAATTCCTTCTGTGATACAGATGATGAGAGCGATGTTTGAATCCGCTGCTTCCATGATCGCATCCGCAGCGAATGCTGGTGGTACATAGATAATCGATGCATTTGCCCCTGTTTTAGCGACCGCTTGCGCAACCGTATCAAAGACAGGCACGCCACTGAGCACTTCTGTTCCGCCTTTACCTGGTGTGACACCACCGACGAGGTTCGTTCCGTAATCAATCATTTGTTCCCCGTGGAACATCCCTTGATTACCTGTAATTCCTTGAATGATCACTTTTGTTGATTCGTTTACCCAAATACTCATCCTTAGCTCCCCCTTACTTCACGAGCGCAGCGATTTTTTCTGCGCCGTCTGCCATTGATGTAGCTGCTGTAATCGCTAGACCTGAATCTTTGAGAATTTGTTTCCCTGCGTCAACGTTTGTTCCTTCAAGACGAACGACGAGTGGTAACTCTAAGCCGACTTCTTTTGTTGCTGCAACGATTCCTTCCGCGATGACATCACACTTCATGATGCCGCCGAAGATATTGACGAAAATTCCTTTGACGTTATCATCTGAGAGAATCAATTTGAACGCTTCTGTTACTTTCTCTTTCGTCGCGCCGCCACCTACATCGAGGAAGTTGGCCGGATCGCCACTGAAGTGCTTGATGATGTCCATCGTTGCCATCGCAAGACCTGCGCCATTGACGAGACAGCCGATATTCCCATCAAGTGCGATGTAGTTCAAATCGCTTTTTGAAGCTTCGACTTCACGTGGATCTTCTTCCGTTTCATCACGGAGTGCGACGATGTCCGCATGACGATACAACGCATTCGAATCGAAGTTCAACTTCGCGTCAAGTGCAACGACGTCACCGTCTTTTGTTGTGACGAGTGGATTGATTTCAGCGATTGAGCAATCCTTTTCAACGAAGAACGTGTAGAGTTTCGTCACCATACCAACGAATTTGTTAACGAGTTTAACGGGTACACCCATTGCAAACGCTAATTTACGTGCTTGGAAAGCTTGAAGTCCGACTGCTGGATCAACGATTTCCTTGATGATTTTTTCAGGAGTCGCTTCTGCCACTTCTTCAATATCCATTCCGCCTTCACTTGAACCCATGATGACGACACGACCTGTCACACGATCAAGGACAATCCCGAGATAGTATTCTTTATCGATCGCACAACCTTCTTCGACGAGAAGACGTTGAACGACTTTACCTTCTGGTCCTGTTTGATGCGTGACGAGCGTTTTGCCGAGTAACTCCGTCGCGAACTCTTTTACTTCTTCTTGCGATTTTGCTAGTTTGACACCACCAGCTTTACCGCGTCCCCCTGCGTGAATCTGTGCTTTGACAACTTTGATTGGGCCTGACAATTGTTCTGCTGCATCGACAGCCTCTTCGACCGTAAATGCTGCGATTCCGTTCGGTACAGGTACACCGTATGAACGAAGTAACTCTTTTGCCTGATATTCATGTACATTCATGAAAAAATCCCCCTTAACCCCTTTAGTTTCGGCTCTTTCATTGTAGTTAAAATTGGAAGCGCTGTCTATCGTTATCGACCGAAAGCATTTATTTTTTCGTGATTCCCTCATGATCGAGCTGGTACAAAAAGGCAAACAACTCAGCGATGACCCCGTATAACTCCGGTGGAACTTGCTCAGACACCTCGATTGCATCAAGTAATGTCAACAAAGTCTGATCTTGCCGAATCGGAATGTTGTGTCGAATCGCTTCTTCTAAGATTCGCTCGGCGACGATTTCGGAACCTTTGGCAACGACTTTCGGGGCTGCCATCTGTTCTTCATAAGATAAGGCAATTGCTTTTTTCATACTTGGTAGTCCACCCTTCCGTTTCGTCGCGTCAAATCGATTGGAACCCTCTCTTTTGTTTGCTCGACTAATTCAAACCGAATCAACTCATACCCCTGCTCTTTTAACCGTTGTTCCATCATCGGTTGATAGGTAGCCATGAATGCACTAATTCGTTGATCCGGATGAAAAACGGACACCGCCATCTTTCGATCAGTAATTAATAAGTCGATCGCAATTTCACCTAACTTGGGCAGTTTGAGATAAAAAGCGATTCGGGCATGGTCCGGGTTGAATTCTTTTTTGTCGAACGGTGCTTCCATCGTCACATCGACATCTTCAAAGGGACCAAACTGTGGTAGTTGCAACATAAAGATGCCGCGTCCCGGTTCATTCGTCGCTTGAACGAGTTGTTGCGTCAAGATTTGATCACTCGTCTTTCGGTCAAGAGACCCTTGCCCATCCGTCTCTGCAGTACGCGCTAACTGAATGAGCTCAACAATCGTCTGTTTGAGTACTTGACCCGATCCTTCCATCGCGCGTTGGCCAAGTTGTTGCAAAATCGTACGCGTCGTCTGCGGTACTCCCTCTGACGCTGGTCGCAAGAGACTCTCAAGCATCGAAGGAAGGACTTGTTTCGCCGCAGTTTGTGGAGCTTCCGACAAAATCTTCAGTACGGGTTGCCCTTCCGTACTCGTCACGACGAACCGGTACGACATCCCTTCTTTCAAGTTGGCCGTCGTTCCGGCAGTTAAAACCCGTTGTCCGACTTGTAACTCCATCAAACCATCGGGGAGGAGCTTCAGCACTTTGCCGACGACATTTGCCCCTTCACGTAACTGCATGTTGGCTTGATCAATAATTTTAAAGGGAAGTAAGGCCCGATGTTCGATTTGCACGCACATTCACCTCCTAGAGTCGGTCAAGAACGGGTTTAAACGTTTTGCGATGAATCGGTGTCACACCATATGTATCGAGTGCCTGTAAATGCTGTGCTGTCCCGTACCCTGCATGTTGCTCAAACCCGTATCCCGGATACTGTTTTGCATAGTCCTCCATCATCGCATCACGCGTTTCCTTCGCAATGACGCTCGCTGCTGCGATTGAGATGCTACGCGCATCCCCTTTGATTAGTGATGTTTGAGGTAAATCGCTATCAAGCTCCATCGCATCAACGAGTAGTGCTTCGGCAGATAATTCATTCACCGCTTGTAACATCGCCTGTTTCGAGGCTTGGTAAATATTGATTCGGTCAATTTCTGCTGGTTCGATAATGCCGATGGCGACCTCTGCGACTTCACAAATATGCTGATACGCCAGTTGCCGTTGTTTTTTTGACATTTGTTTTGAGTCCGTCAACGCGGGGTGATAAAAATCTTTTGGTAAGATGACTGCCGCCGCGACGACCGGTCCAGCAAGTGGACCTCGCCCAACCTCATCGACACCAGCAATCTTCTCCCACCCCTGTGCCCGGTAAGCTTCTTCGAACTGCGAGCGTTCGATAAAACTGAGGCGCAATTGTTCTTCGAGATCAAGGCGACGGCTTGTTTGTTTCAATAACAGCCTGATTCCTTTTCGTTCATCGTGCATCAGTTCCTGTTCGATTACTTCGAATTGTTCGCGTGAAACCCTTTTGAGACGTTCTTTTAAGTCCTGAATCTTCATCTTACATTCACTCCTATTTCGAAAAAAGCTTGGACCTTCTAGAGAAGGTTCCAAGCTCGTCTTATTCTGCTGTTGTTGTCCATTCTTCGACTGTTTCAAGTGTTACACGACCGACTTTTTCCGTCCGCAGCTCATGTAACAGCATCTCACTCGTCCGTTCGAAATCGACGTATCCACCTGAAGTGAACCCTCGTTTTTTCCCGATTGCTTCTAATACATCCACGGCTTCACCTGACACATCGTCTAAGCGATAGCGTTCAATCAACTGATCCGGATAACGCGATTTGAGCTCACGGATGGCAAACAACGCGATGTCATCGATGTTTAAGATATCATCTTTAATTGCCCCCGTTGCTGCCAAGCGATATCCGACAAGCTGATCGTCGAATTTCGGCCAGAGAATACCTGGTGTATCGAGCAACTCCATCTCACCCGTCTTCATTTTGATCCATTGCTGACGTTTCGTCACACCTGGGCGGTCACCCGTGATGGCAATGTTTCGTCCGGCAAGGCGATTGATTAATGTTGATTTCCCGACATTCGGGATGCCGATGATCAACGCTCGAATCGCACTCGGATTTCGTCCCTTTTCACGCATGCGATCATGTTTTTCTTTCATCAAGCGTAACGCACCTTCATGAATTTGTCCGAGACCCTTATTGTGTTTCGCATCGACAGCGATGACATCGACGCCATCCTTACGAAGGGCCTTCATCCAACGCTCCGTCAAACGCGCATCAGCCATATCGGCTTTGTTCAAGACGATCAACCGCGGTTTTCCTGCCGTAATTTGCTCGACCATCGGATTGCGACTCGACATCGGGAGACGTGCATCGACCAATTCGATGACGACGTCGATTAATTTTAATTTTTCCTGAACTTCACGACGTGCTTTCGCCATGTGACCAGGGAACCATTGTATCGTCATATATTCCACCTCAACTCATCATATTACTGGACTGCTAACTTCATGTTGTGTGACGCGGTAAGTCCTGCTGCAGTTACCGTCACTTCGTTCTCAAGAAACGATCCATTCCTTAGTATACGCAAAAAAAGCCAAGAAAAGAAGTAGTGTCGTGCGGACACTACTCGATTCCTGACCTTCTTCCATCAAACGCACGGCTGATGGAGCTGTTTCTACTAGACGCATTTTGTTGCGAAGTCTTGATTTTTAATCAACTGATCGTAAATCGCCGAACGGATAAAAGACGAAATTCGTCGTTCCGACGATTTGATCTTCATCGACGAACCCGATGTCACGGCTATCTTTCGAGTTTTGACGGTTATCTCCCATGACGAATACTTTACCGGTTGGAACTTTCGTTTCGCCAGTCCGTTCTTCTAACGTAAAGTCTTCCGTCAACGGGACACCATTCATTTGTGCTTTAAATTCTTTTAAATAGGGTTCTTCCACTTTTTTATCGTTGATATACAGCATATCATCCTTGTAGTACAACGTATCACCTGGGACAGCGATGACACGTTTGATATAGTCACGTGTTTCCGTCGCATGGAAGACGACGATATCGCCACGTTCTGGTTCATTAAAGTAATAGGGAACCTTATTGACGACCATCCGGTCTGAATTGTGCAGTGTCGGCATCATCGACTCGCCGTCCACGATGACCGGGACGAATAGAAACGTTCGGATGATGAACGCAATCACGAGCGCTACGACAAGCGCCTTTACCCAACTAAATAACTCCTTCACGCGTTCCACTCCTTTGATTAAATCTTTACTCTAGACTTAGTATACGCATAAACGATAAAAAAAAGAAGCTTGTCCGAAGACAAGCCACTTTTTCACATGATTAACGACGAATTTCTTTAATACGTGCCGCTTTACCACGAAGGTTGCGGAGGTAGTAAAGTTTCGCACGACGGACTTTACCGTAACGAACGACTTCGATTTGTGCAACACGTGGTGAGTGGAGCGGGAAAGCACGCTCTACGCCAACTCCGTAAGAAATCTTACGGACTGTGAAAGTTTCACTGATGCCGCCACCGTGACGTTTGATAACTACGCCTTCGAAAAGCTGGATCCGCTCACGCGTACCCTCGACGACTTTAACGTGTACACGGACTGTATCCCCAGGACGGAACGAAGGGACGTCTGACTTGATTTGTTCTTGTGTAATTTCACGGAACAATTGTTGTGTGTTCATGAATGATTTCTCCTTTTTTCACCAATGTTCTTATCTTCATTTGCTTATTGCATCCAACAGCGGAACATCGTTAATAGGTGGCTTTTGCCACATGTTTTAACTTATCACAGATTCAGTCGTTTGACAATCCTGAAATTGACCGGAGGTACTTTAAATCACTTGCCGACAAATCGGCTGACTCAAGTAAATCTGGACGTCGCTCCTGTGTTCGTTTCAAAGCCTGTTGTCTTCGCCACTGCTCGATTTTTGCATGATTCCCGGATAATAAGACGTCCGGGACCACTAATCCGTTATAGTCGGCAGGACGGGTATAATGGGGGTATTCGAGCAGTCCGGTCGAAAAGGAATCGTCTTCATGACTGGCCGATTTGCCAAGGACGTCAGGTAACAGTCGGACAACAGCATCAATCATCGTCATCGCCGCGAGTTCCCCTCCCGTCAAAACGAAGTCTCCAAGCGAAACTTCATCTGTCACCAGTTCGTCATGAATCCGTTGATCAAATCCTTCATAATGTCCACATAAAAAAACAAGTTCTGATTCCTGCGCCCATTCTTCTGCTACTGTTTGATCAAAACGCTGTCCTGTCGGTGTCATCGCAATGATGCGACGGTTCGCTTTCGGCAAGGCCGCAACAGCGTCAAAAACAGGTTGCGGCGTCAACAACATCCCTGCCCCACCCCCGTAAGGAGAATCATCGACACGCCCATGTCGATTCGTCGAATAGTCGCGAAAGTTAATGTACTCGAGATGTATTCGCGCATCTTCTTGTGCCCGTCCGACGATTGAATGATCGAGTGCTGTGAACATATCCGGAAAAAGCGTCAAGACTTTGATATTCATCCTTCAATCAATCCAGGTAATGGTGTGATTTGAATCCGCTTTTCTTGCACATCGATCGACGCGACGACTTGTTCGATATACGGAATCAAGACGTCTTTTTTTCCTGGACGTTTAATCGTCCAGACATCATTTGCTCCGGTCTCTAAGATTTCCGAGACGACCCCGATTTTCTCATCTCCGTCATAGACGTCGCAACCGATGATTTCGTGGTAGTAATATTCATTTTCTCCGAGCTCTTGTAAGACTTCCGGCTGTACGAAAAGTTTCATCCCTTTATACTTTTCGACGTCGTTGATGTGATGCATTCCTTTGAAGGTCACCATGACGAATTGTTTATGTTTCCGGTAACTGCTCACAGTCAGCGGTACATACGTCCCCTCTGTCTCGAGAAATACGTCATTTCCGACTTTAAAGCGTTCCTCCGGAAAATCGGTACTCGCAAGTAACTTCAATTCGCCCTTTAGACCGTGTGTGTTCGCGATTTTCGCGACTTCTAACCATTGCATCTTCTTCACTTCCTTCCTTTAAAATCGTCAATCAGATATTTTTCTGCAACAAAAAGGAGGTAAGCTTTCGCTCACCTCCAAATGTCTTACTTCGCGAGTTTCGCGTTGTGGAATTTCTCCATGATACCAGCTTTTGAGAAGAGGTTACGAACTGTGTCTGACGGTTTAGCACCTTCAGCGAGCCATTTAAGAGCGAGCTCTTCGTTAAGTTTTACTTCTGCTTCTGGTTTAGCAACCGGGTTGTAGTATCCGATTTGCTCGATGAAACGACCATCACGTGGTGCACGTGAGTCTGCTACTACCACACGGTAGAAAGGTGATTTGTTTGCGCCCATGCGCTTAAGACGAATTTTAACTGCCATTCGTAAGTCCCTCCAGATATTAAATAGTTTTTTGGTTTAGTCAAATTGACAACTTCACTAGTATACAACGTTACAGCAAAAGAGAAAAGACTTTTAGAAGAATGGGAGGCCAAAGCCGCCTTTCTTTTTCCCTTTGCCCATTTGGCCGGAGAATTGTTTCATCATCTTCCGCATGTCTTCAAATTGCTTGATCAACCGGTTCACTTCTTGAATGCTACGACCACTGCCGCGCGCAATCCGTTTCCGACGACTCGCATTGAGGATTTCCGGTTCAGTCCGCTCCCGTTTTGTCATCGATTGAATAATCGCTTCGACATAAACAAGTTGCTTCTCATCGATTTGAGCATTTTTCAAGCCCTTCATCTTTCCTTTACCGGCACCCGGAATCATTCCTAACAACTCATCCAAAGGACCCATCTGTTTCACTTGCTGCAACTGCTCGATGAAATCGTCAAACGTGAACGATGCATCGCGCATTTTGCCTTCGAGCTCCTTGGCGCGTGTTGCGTCCATTTGGAACTCTGCCTTTTCAATCAGCGATAACATGTCTCCCATACCGAGAATCCGTGACGCCATCCGCTCTGGGTAGAATGGCTCGATTGCGTCTAGCTTCTCTCCAAGACCGACGAACTTAATCGGTGCTCCGGTGACTGCCTTGATGGAGAGTGCTGCTCCGCCTCGAGTATCTCCGTCGAGTTTCGTCAGGACGACCCCTGTCACGCCGAGCTTTTCATTAAAGCTTTCTGCGACATTGACCGCATCCTGACCCGTCATCGAGTCGACGACAAGGAAGATTTCGTTAGGCTTGGCGATTTCCTTCACATCGACAAGTTCCTGCATCAGGTCCTCATCGACATGTAAGCGTCCCGCCGTATCGATCAACACGATATCGTGGTGATGCTCTTTTGCATAGTCGAGCGCGCCGGTTACGATTTCTTGTGGACTTACCTGATCTCCCATCGAGAAGACCGGTAATTCAAGTTGTTTTCCTAGCGTCTCAAGTTGTTTAATCGCAGCCGGACGGTAAATGTCCGCTGCTACGAGCAGTGGACTGCGATTGTGTTTTTTTCGTAAATGATTGGCGAGTTTTCCAGTCGTCGTCGTTTTACCAGCACCTTGGAGACCAGTCATCATAATGACGGTCGGCGGACGGTTAGCGAGCGTCAACGGAGATACTTCCCCCCCCATCAATTTCGTCAATTCGTCATGGACGATTTTGACGACTTGTTGACCGGGTGTGAGAGACGTCATCACGTCTTGACCGACGGCACGCTCCTTCACATCATTTACGAACTGTTTCACTACTTTGAAGTTGACGTCGGCTTCTAATAACGCGAGGCGAACCTCACGCATCATTTCCTTTACGTCCGCTTCAGAAATCTTACCTTTACCTCGCATTTTGGCGAGACTGGCTTGGAGCCGTTCCGATAATCCTTCGAATGCCATTGATGATGCCTCCTACTCTAATTGCTCCAGTGACTCAATCGCCACCAGTGCCTCGCTTGGAAGGTCGAGCCGCTTCAGTTCATCAAGAAGGATCTTTCGCTGTTCATATTTTTGAAACAAAGAAAGTCGTTCTTCATATTGCTCAAGCATCGCTTCCGTACGTTTTATGTTGTCGTAGACTGCTTGTCGGCTGACTTCAAACTCATCGGCGATTTCACCTAACGAAAAATCATCTAAATAGTAGAGTGACATATAATTTCGTTGTTTCGGCGTCAAAAGCTCCTGATAAAAGTCAATCAGATAATTCATCCGGTTCGTTTTATCAAGTGTCATCCGAGCACCTCCACGGTTGTTAAGTGAAATTCCTTTACAGATAGTATAGTACAGCCCTCACAGTGTGTTGTCAAGTTTTTTTCTTTACAAGCAAACCTAGCTTATTCCTCTTCCGGTGCCTCTTCCGTCGTTTGCTTTTCTTCGAATACGTCACCGAAGAGACCATGGACGAATTGCTCGGCATTAAACGGTTGGAGATCGTCAATTTTTTCACCTAATCCAACGAACTTCACGGGTAGGTCCAGTTCGTTTTTGATTGCGAGAACGATACCACCTTTTGCTGTCCCGTCGAGCTTCGTCAAGACGATGCCGCTGACATTCGTCGCTTGTTTGAACGCTTTGGCTTGCACCATCGCATTTTGTCCGGTCGTCGCGTCGAGCGCCAGCAGGACTTCGTGTGGTGCCCCTGGAATTTCACGTTCGATGACACGTTTGACTTTCTCGAGTTCATTCATCAAATTGACTTTGTTTTGGAGACGTCCTGCCGTATCACAAATCAAGACATCGACTTTCCGCGCTTTTGCCGCCTGGACAGCATCGAAGACGACGGCAGCAGGATCTGATCCTTCTCCTTGACGGATGACCGGTACGCCGGAGCGCTCGCCCCAGACTTGCAACTGATCGATGGCTCCTGCTCGGAATGTATCCCCTGCTGCGAGCATGACCGTTTTCCCTTCATTTTTCAGGCGATTCGCAAGCTTCCCGATCGTCGTCGTTTTTCCGACGCCATTGACACCAACGAACAGAATGACATTTAACTCATGATTTAAATCAAGTTCCGTTTCTTCTTCTTCAATCAACATATTGGCGACGACTTCAACGAGTACATCACGGACTTCTTTTGTGTCCTTAACGTTTTTTCGTTTGACTTCGACTTTTAGTTTTTCGACCAAATCCATCGTCGTCGTCACACCGACGTCAGCTTGAATCAACACTTCTTCTAACTCTTCGAAAAATTCTTCATCGACTTCCCGGAAACGATAAACGAGATCATTGACGGCACTCGCAAGCCCGTCCCGCGTCTTCGACAACCCTTCCGTAAATTTAGTCGTGACTTCCTGTGTCGACGTCGTCAACCGATCTTTTAACTTTTTAAAAAAACTCATTGTTTTAGCTCCTTTGATTCTACTTCTTCAGTCAATGTTCGTCGTGCCTCTTCTAGTTTAACGGATAACACTTCCGAAATACCGTTTTGTTGCATCGTCACGCCGTATAAAACATCTGCTGACTCCATCGTCCCTTTTCGGTGTGTGATGATGATAAATTGTGTATCACGCGCCAACTGATGAACGAACTCACCGAACCGGGCAACGTTCGCTTCGTCAAGAGCTGCTTCGACTTCGTCAAGGACACAAAACGGGACAGGACGCGTCTTCAAAATCGCGAACAACAAGGCAATCGCCGTCAATGCGCGTTCCCCACCAGATAAGAGTGACAAGTTCTGTAGTTTTTTACCCGGTGGTTTCGCAACGATGTCGATGCCGCTCGTCAAGAGGTCGCTCGGATCGACCAGAATCAAGTCCGCTTCTCCACCGCCGAACAGTTCGCGGAAAGTCTCACGGAAGTGTTCCCGTACCGCCGTAAACGTCTCTTTAAAGAGTCGGACGACTTCACGATCCATCTCATCGATGACGGCATATAAATCCGTTTTCGCCGTCACTAAGTCATCACGTTGCGTCGAGAGGAACGTAAACCGTTGATCGACTTCAGCGAACTCTTCAATCGCACCGATATTGACAACTCCGATTTCTTCTAATTGACGCTTGAGGAGGTGTACTTCCTCTTTCGCCTCTTCGAACGGAATCGTCAGCGGTTCAATCAATTCGAGAATCAGCCCCATCTCGTCGAGTGTCTCTTGACGTGTTTCAAGACGTGTACTGATTCTGCCGTGGTTGAGGCGTGCTTGATCGACTTGTTGTTTTGCCGACTGTTGCTCCTCTTTCAGCTTCGCTTCCCGGATTCGTAGAAGTCGTAAACTTTCGCCGTCACGTTGGATTTGGTCCGTGATTGCTTTCAACTCTTGTTCGACCGTTGTTTGTTCTTTAAGCATCTGCGCCTGCTCTGCATGCAATGCTTCAATTTGACCTTCGCCAAACCCTTCGAGCACATGTTTTAAATCACGTCGCTTATGACTCCGTTCGAGTTTCGCATGATTCAACGATTCTTCGATTCGTTCGACTTCACGATTGACTTGATCTAACTTCAAGATCATTGTCCGTTCTTCGAGCAAGGCATCTGCTTGTTGTTGTTTCAAGTCTTCGATTGTCACAGCACCACGGGCCTGTGCCTCTTTTAGCTGATCGAGATCACGTCTGAGTTCTTGTTGCCGCTTCGTCAAGTTCGCGATATCGTGCTCAGCTTGTTCAATCGTCGCCTTCGCTTCCCGTTCTTGCTCCGCCAACCGTTGCAACTGGCCATCTTGGACGGACAGTTCCGAAGCTGTGATTGCGAGACCATGTTTCGCCTCCGTCAATTCATCCCGAAGTGATTCAAGTGTCGTTCGCGTCGTTTTCATTTCTTGCGCAAGCGTCTCAAGCGTAACGTTCAATTGTTCATCTACTACTTTCATCTCCGCAAGGCGGCGCTCTTGTTCACGAATGACCGCCTGTCCTTGCGTCAGCCCTTCGCGGAGTTCGTCTAACTCCCGTGATTGACTAAAGAGTGGCGTCCCTTTTTTCCAGCTCCCCCCTGTCATCGAACCACCGACGTTGACGACATCTCCGTCGAGCGTCACGAGCCGATACCGATGTCCCGTCGCACGGGCAATCGCGTTCGCTTGTTCAAGCGATTCGACGACAAGCGTCGTCCCGAGCAAGTTCTGTTTTAATTTCGTCAGCTCATCCGTCGTCGTCACGAGTTCACTCGCAACGCCGATGTATCCTTGCATCGCAGATAGTTGATTGCGAACCGATTGATTCAAATCGCGCCGTTGAATCGAACTGAGCGGCATGAACGTCGCACGTCCCGCGTTTAGACGACGTAATTCCTGAATCAATTTCCGCCCCGTCGCGTCTGTATCGACGACGACGTTTTGCATGGCACCGCCAAGTGCCGTTTCGATCGCCGCTTCATATCGGGCCGGTACGGAAATCAATTCGGCAACCGCTCCATATATTCCTGAAATGTGATCACGCTGTTTCAAAATCGTTTTGACGGCACCGAAATAACCACTGTAATCTGCCTTGACGGACTCCAAAAATTCAATCCGGTCCTCTGTTTTATCACGCCGGCGATGGAGATCGACGATGGATCGTTCGACTTGCGTCATCATCGTTCGCTGTTCGTGTTGCTTCGTTTCAACTTGCGTCTCTTCCGCCACTAAGGCATCGAGCTGTTGCCGCACGTTGAAAGAGCTCGCTTCTAGTCGGTCAACCTCGGCCGCATAAGCTGTTTGCGCCGATTGTTTCGACCCTGTCCCTTCCGCGAACGTCCGGCGTAACTCTTCCGCACTCTGTAAATCTTGTTTTGCTCGGTTATAGGCGTTATTCGTCGCCGCCAGTCGACTCGCTACTTCAAACGCTTCAGACCGTAGTTGCTCTGCTTCTTTTTCAAAATCACGGTCCGAATACGTTAATGCGGCATCTGCTTGTTCACGACGTTTGACAGTTTGCTCGTATGTTTGCTTCGTCTCATCTCGTAAGCGAGCTGCTTTTTTCGCCTCATCCTCAATTAGGGAAACACGCGCTTCAAGCGTCGCGACTTCTTGTTCTAAACGCTCTTTCATTTGCGTCCCATGTTTCTCACGTTCTTTTGCCAAGTTCAGCGAACCTTGAATCTCAACGAGCGTCGTCGAGACGGTTCGCAACCGTTCCTGCATCTCTGTCTCTGTCCGGCGAATGTTTTCAAGCATCGTTTCTTGTTCTTCTCTCGAGGTTTGCGTTTCCTCAAGACGTGCCTGTTCATTTGACAACTCACGCTCACACGTTTCGATTTCCATCGTCAATTGGGCAATTTGTTCCATATAACTTTGAATTTCTTCTGCAATGATGCCACGTTCTAAAAAATCGAACCGGTCGCGGGCAATCAAATACTCTTTTGCAAGCGCTGCTTGTTCTCGTAACGGCTCGATTCGTCCACCGAGTTCAAATAAAATATCATCGACACGTGAGAGATTCGTCTCCGTGTCACTCAGCTTCCGCTCCGCTTGTTTTTTCCGGTGGCGGTATTTTAAGACACCTGCTGCCTCTTCGATGACGGACCGCCGCTCTTCCGGTTTCCCGGAGATGACTTGTTCGACACGTCCTTGACCAATGATTGCGAAGGCATCACGGGACAGACCTGTATCCATAAAGAGATCGAGGACGTCCTTCAAGCGGCATGGTTTTTTATTAAGAAAATAATCACTGTCTCCATTTCGACTGACGCGTCGCGTCACGCTCAACTCTTGGTAAGGTAAAGCAACCGTTCCCGACTCATTATCGAGGACAAGCGTCACCTCTGCGAACTGCTTTCGATGTTCTGACATACTGCCGGCGAAGATGACATCTTCCATCTTCGCACCGCGCAATGATTTAGCCGATTGCTCACCGAGCACCCAGCGCACTGCATCCGATATATTCGACTTCCCACTACCGTTCGGTCCGACGACTGCCGTCACTCCCGGTAGGAAGTCAAGTTCTGTCCGGCTCGCAAAAGATTTGAAGCCGTTGATTTCAATTCGTTTTAAGTACATCTTTACCACCCATATGTTTAAATTTCTTTTAATTTTCTTTTAGTTTACCATAGCCGAAAGGTCTACAAAATGGTAGGTTTTATGGTAATGTTAACGGTAAAGACGTGAAGAGGAGAATTCAACGATATGACAATTGAACAAATGATTGAAGCAATCTTGGATAAATTAAATATTATTAATAAAGGCGTCATCAAAGCTGAGCAGTTCGATGGCACAAAAAATGACGACTTAAAAGAAATTTATGAGTTCGTCATGATGCGTGAATCGTTATCACTCGCTGAGGTCGATGCAATCGTCGATGAACTAAAATCACTGAAGACGGTGTAAGAAACCATATAAAAAAGGCGTTCCCAATCGGGCGCCTTTTTTATATGGTTTTTTTACTTAAAATTGTTTTTTCAGCACAAGCAAGGCTTGTTTCGCTGCTTGCTGTTCTGCTTCTTTTTTCGAACGACCGGTCCCGATTCCTTCAAGCTTATCCGGGACTTGAACACGCGAAATGAATTCCCGGCTATGTGCAGGACCACGTTCTTCGATGATCTCGTATTCAATTTGTCCGAGGCCGACCCGTTGGATCGCTTCTTGTAATTGGCTCTTGAAGTCTGTCTGCTCTTCGAAGAAACCAGATGCCACTTTCGGAAAAACCGCTTCGGCGAGGAATCGCTCTGCTGCTTCAATGCCTTGATCGAGATAAAGTGCACCGATAAACGCTTCAAATACGTCAGCAAGTAATGCTGGCCGATTTCGTCCGCCTGTCAGTTCTTCCCCTTTACCTAGCAAAATCATGTCAGAGAATTCATAATGATTGGCAAACTGGACGAGCGATGGTTCACACACGATAGCTGCTCGCAGTTTTGTTAATTCCCCCTCGGAACGTTCCGGGTAGTGTTCAAATAAATATCTTGAGACCGTCAATTCTAAGACTGCATCCCCTAAAAATTCAAGTCGTTCGTTATCCCCATCCGATTCACGTTGTTCATTGACAAACGAAGAATGAGTAAACGCTTGCTTCAACAATTCGACATTTGAAAAATGAATCGAAAGGCGCGTTTGTAACTCTTCGAATTTTTGCTCGATTTGAGCAAACGTCCGCGCATCTTTTCGACGTTTTACGTAAGGTCCTTTTCGGACACGACGTCCTTTTTGATTCGTCATAATTCCTCCTAAACAGCTAAATCCCACCGCAAAAAGAGCGGTGGGTCAGCGTCAATGATTAGACTTGTGTTTCGATGTAGCTGACGACATCGCCGACAGTCTTCAAGTTTTCTGCTTGATCGTCTTCGATTGTGATTTCGAATTTATCTTCGAGATCCATAACGAGTTCCATTACTTCAAGTGAATCTGCACCGAGATCGTCTTTGAACGATTTATCGAGTGTGATTTCACTTTGCTCTTTACCTAATTTTTCTGCGATTGCCTCTTGTACGTCTACTAAAATTTGTTCTTTTGTCATTTGAAATCCCTCCATGAGTTGAGTATATAAGATGATTGCCGATTTGGCAAAGTACTACCGGTGTTCAGTTACATTGTCATGCCGCCATCAACTGCGAGCGTTTGCCCTGTGATGTAACGGGCTTCGTCCGAAGCGATGAAGCTGACGAGTGCTGCAATGTCTTGCGTTTGCCCAAACCGTTTCAATGGAATTTGTCCAAGTGACAGATTCCGTTGATCGTCCGTCAATTCATCGGTCATGTCTGTTTCGATGAATCCTGGGCAAATCGCATTCGCTGTGACCCCTTTACTTGCGAGTTCACGGGCGACCGATTTCGTCAACCCAATCAAACCGGCTTTCGCGGCCACATAGTTCGCTTGCCCCGGATTACCCGTGATGCCGACGACCGAAGCGATATTGATGATGCGACCACCCGTCTTCATCAACGGGCGTGACGCCGCTTGTGTGACGAGGAACGCACCTTTTAGGTTCGTATCAATGACAGCATCAAAGTCGGCTTCTTTCATACGCATCAACAAACCGTCGCGTGTGATACCGGCGTTGTTGACGACACAATCCAGTTGACCGAATGCATCGACGGTCTGTTTAACCAACGCCTTGACTTGATCAGCTTTCGCAACGTCTGCTTGGATGGCGATTGCCTCACCACCAGAAGCGATGATATCCGCGACGACGGCTTCTGCTTTTTCTGTGCTACCGGCATAGTTGACGACGACTTTAAAACCATCTGTCGCGAGACGTGTTGCGATTGCCGCACCGATTCCTCGTGAGGCGCCTGTTACGAGTGCTACCTTACTCATCCACGAATTCCCTCCGCTTCTAGTTGTTCAAGTGTCGTGATACTAATGATTTTAACGTCTTTTTTGATACGTTTGACAAGCCCACTAAGTGGTGAAGACGGTCCGAATTCGATGAAGGTATCGACACCCTCTTCAATCAATTGCTCGACACATGCCTCAAAGCGAACAGGTGAATACAATTGTTGAACGAGCAGTCGTTTCAAGTCGTCCGGTTGATCGTGAAACGATCCGTCCACGTTTGAGATAAACTTCGCTTGCGCCGCTTCGAATGGTGAAGAAGCAAGGAAATCTTCGAAACGTGGTGCGAACGGTGTCATTAAAGAGGAGTGGAACGCACCGGAGACATCGAGTGGTAAGACACGCTTTGCACCGAGCTCTTTTAATTTCGCTGTCGCCGATTCGACGGCTGCGACGTGCCCTGAGATGACGAATTGGCCAGGACAGTTGTAGTTCGCGATTTGCACGATTTCACCTGTCGCCGCAATCGATTCGACGGCATGGTGCGCGGCTTCGACATCACTTAAACCGATGACGGCAGCCATCGTTCCACCTGAAACCTGGTTCATCAACTTACCACGTTCATGGACAAGATAAACGGCTTCACTCGGCGTAAGGACCGATGCTGCGACAAGCGCGCTGTACTCCCCGACGCTATGCCCAAGGACATAGTCCGGTTTGTTACCGAGTGCTGCATAACGAGTGGCGAGAAGTGTACTATGTGCGACGATTGCGGGTTGAGCAAGCTCCGTCGCCTTTAGTTCTTCTTTTGTCCCCGTCGTTAACAGCGTTGTTAAATCTAGGCCGATTCGTGTTCCGAGATCGACTAACGTTTGTTTAGTTTCTTCCTCACTGACAAGTGTCTGTCCCATACCGGGCATTTGTGACCCTTGCCCCGGAAACATCCATACCGTTTTCCCCATCTCGCTCACTCCTTTAGCTCTATTTTGTCTTCGCTTCAATGATTTTCGCAACGACGTGTTGCTCGACCATCATTTCAGCCTGTGCCAGCGCACGACTGAAGGCATAGGCATTGCTCGAGCCGTGTGCTTTGATGACAGGTGCCGCAATTCCGAACAGCCCGGCCCCACCATATTCTTCGTACGCGAGCAATTGCTTCATTTTTTTAAGTTTCGGCTTTAAAATTAACGCCGCGATTTTCGAACTGAATGAACTCATGAACTGTTCCTTCATGACACCCATAATCATGCTTGCAGCACCTTCCGTACTTTTCAACAACGTATTCCCTGCAAATCCTTCTGTGACGATCACGTCCACATCACCACTCATCGCTTCTCTCGCCTCGACATTCCCAATAAAATGAATAGGGGCAGTCTCAAGTAAGGGATATGTTTCCTTCGTCAGTGCATTGCCTTTACCAGCTTCTGAGCCGATATTGAGCAGACCAACTTTCGGTTGTTTGATACCACGTACTTGTTCTGCGTAGACTGATCCCATGATGGCATAATCAAGCAAATGTTCTGCTTTTGCATCCGGATTAGCACCGACATCTAAGATGACGACACCTTTTCCGTTTCTTGTCGGGAAAGTCGGGGCCAGCGCAGGACGGTCAACCCCTTCGATTCGACCAATCACAAACAATCCGGCAGTCATCAGTGCTCCCGTGTTGCCTGCTGAAATCAAGGCATCCGCCTCTTTTGTTTTCACCAGGTTTGCAGCCACAACGAGTGAGCTATCTTTTTTCCGTCGAATCGCACGGACCGGTTCGTCTTCTCCAGTGATGACAGTTGCCGCGTGAACGATCGTCACACGGGAATCCTTGATGTCGTAAGAACGTAACTTCAATTCATCTCCAACCAATCGAATTTCAATGTCCGCCTTCGGGCGCTCCCCTAAATACTGAATCACACCTTCGACAATCGCACGAGGGGCGTTGTCGCCACCCATTGCATCTACTGCTAAAATCATCATGATTCCTCCTTACTACTACGATACACCGTAAACTCACCGATAAAGACACACTCATCACCGACATAACTTTCGACGTTGATGTCTGATCGTCCATCTTGTCGATGGGAACTGACGAACGCTTTCGCGACGACACGTTCCCCAACATGGACAGATCGTGTAAATTGCACGTTTGCTCGTGTCGTCAATGCTAACTCGTCATCAATTAACGCGATGGCGAGCGAATTGGCTTGAGCGAACAGAATATGCCCGCGTGCAATCGCGTTCCGGCTAAAAGCGTGTTCCGGCAAAATTTCTAAAATCGAAATCGCAGATGTATCAAGTTTCAGGTCAATCATATCACCAATGACTTCGCTTTCGGTCAAAGTACGCACGTCATCGAGTCGTTCTGTCGCGACGTGTTTAATCCGTTCCCGTAATTCAGGGATTTTCAATTCCATTCGATCGAGCCGAATCGTCTGAATGCTGACGTTAAAATGAAGCGCAAGTGCTTCATCCGTGATGAATGGATTTTGTTCAATTGTATGCTGTAGTTCTACTTGCCGTTCTTTTTTAGGTACCCGCATGTACGTTCCTCCTACAAGAAGGATAATCACTATTATCACCTGGTACTAATAGTAGTATATATCCCCCGTTGTTCACTTTCAAGTATTATTCAATTCTTTCTCCGTCAAGCAGTCCTTGCTCTTCGATATAATGGCGTAACACGTCGTAGTCCGATGTTTGCCAAAAGGCATCCGAACGCAACAAGCGGACGGCGTCGTTCCGGGCTGTTTCCATGATTTGAATATCGAGGGCAGGATCTGTCAGGACGAAGCGTGGCAATCCACTTTGTTCTGTCCCAAAGAAATTACCCGATCCGCGTAGTTCTAAGTCTTTTTCCGCTAATTTGAAGCCGTCGTTCGTCTCTGTCATCGTCTTAATCCGCTCTTTCCCGGTGTCAGACGACGGATCAGCAATCAAGATACAATATGACTGTGCATCCCCTCGTCCGACACGTCCACGCAATTGATGCAATTGCGCGAGACCGAATCGTTCTGCGTCGTAAATGACGATGATTGAGGCATTCGGGACGTTCACCCCGACTTCGACGACAGTCGTCGAGACGAGGACTTGGACCTGATTGTCCTTGAAAGCTTGCATGACCTCGTCTTTTTCAGACGAGCCGAGACGTCCGTGCATCAAACCAACTTGATTGTCGCGGAAACGTTCGACGAGAACGGCATGCAATTCCATCGCATTTTGAACATCAAGCGATTCAGATTCCTCGATCAATGGCGTGATGACATAGGCTTGTCGCCCGAGAAGTAACTCCTTCTCCACAAAACCAAAGACGCGTTCAATCTGTTCTGGTTTTGCCCAGTACGTTTCAATTTCTTTACGCCCTGCTGGCATCTCGTCGATGATCGAAACATCCATATCGCCAAACACAGAAATCGCAAGTGTTCGCGGAATCGGTGTCGCCGTCATATAGAGGACATCTGCTTGTGCTGCTTTTGCTCGGAGGCGCTTCCGTTGCTCGACACCAAACCGATGTTGTTCGTCCGTAATCACTAAATGTAAGTCCTTGAAGACGACTGTATCCTGAATCAAGGCATGGGTGCCGACAAGGATATCGATTTCTCCTTGCCGTAAGGCTTCTAGCAATAACACACGGGCCTTTCCTTTGACAGAACTCGTTAAGAGACCGACTTTAATCCCGAATGGTTCGAGTAACGGGGCAAGTGAGGAAGCATGCTGCTCCGCTAGTATTTCAGTCGGAACCATCAAGGCGCCTTGCTTGTTCGCACGAATCGTCGCGAACAGGGCAATCGCCGCGATGACGGTCTTCCCACTTCCGACATCTCCTTGCAGCAACCGATTCATTCGCTCTGCTCGATGCATATCACTCAAAATTTCTTCTGTCACTCGTTTTTGAGCGCCTGTCAACGGAAATGGCAATCCTGCAATAAACTCGTCGACGGCTGCTTGATGTAACGGTAAAGCAATCCCTTGTCCCTGTCGCTTTCCAAGTCGTAATGTCTGAAGCTTTAACTGAAAATAGAGGCACTCTTCATACACATAACTTCTTCTCGCCGCTGTCAATTCTTTTCGATGCGTCGGGAAGTGTAACGCCTTTAGCATCGTCATCCGGTCGAGAAGTCGATACGCCGTCCGAATCGAATCGGGCACCCGCTCCCCGACTGATTCTACTGCTGCGAAAGCGAGTTCGACGACACGGCGGAACGTCTTCATCCGCATGTCACCTTTTAAGGAATAGACGGGTGTCAGTTCACCTTCGATCGCCCCGAATTGAAGTTCCGTCGCTGAAATCGTCATCCGATGCAAATCCCACTTGCCGCTGACCGTCACTTCTTCCCCTAACTTCAATTGGGCTTTGTAAAAGGCACGATTGAACATCGTCACCGTGACGCTGTAGCGTTCTTCGACAAGTAACCGGAACGTTAGCCGATTCTTACCTTTTCCGTAATAACGAACGAGCGGTTCTGATTGAACTTGACCTGTGAACTTGACCTTATCTTCATGGATCGCTTCCGTTAAACTCCCCGTAACGAAATCATCGTAACGAAATGGGACGTGCTCCAGCACGTCCGAGATCGTTACGATATCCATTTCTGCAAGCTTAGTTGCCAAATCACGCCCGACTCCCTTAAGTGCCGTGACCTCACTTGATGGATTCATTCGATAAATCTCCAAAAATCTTCGACTCGAGCCAGCGTCCAGTCGGTGTATTCGCAAGACCGCCTTTCGCCGTTTCACGTAAGGCAGAAGGCATCATTTGACCGATTTCATACATTGCCGAGATGACTTCGTCACACGGAATACGTGACGTGATGCCAGCCAGTGCCATATCGGCTGCGACGAGCGCATTCGCTCCTCCCATCGCATTTCGTTTGACGCACGGGACTTCGACAAGTCCAGCGACTGGGTCACAGACGAGACCAAGCATATTTTTTAAAGCAATTGCAAACGCATGCGCCGATTGATCCGGGGTTCCTCCTGCCATTTCGACAATCGCAGCAGCTGCCATTGCTGTCGCCGAACCTACTTCCGCTTGGCATCCGCCTGCCGCACCTGAGATGGAGGCATTATTGGCAACAACGAACCCGAACGCACCCGATGTGAAAAGGTATCGGAGCATCTCCTCGCGTGAAGGCTGAAGCCGTTCTTTGACGGCGAACAACGTCCCTGGGACGACGCCCGCGCTCCCTGCTGTTGGTGTCGCACAGATTTTCCCCATTGCCGCGTTGACTTCATTCGTTCCGATGGCTTTGCTGACGGCATCTAACAAAAGATCTCCCGATAACCCGTTCCCTGACGCCCGATATCGTTGCAGTAAGACTGCATCCCCGCCTGTCAAACCGGTGACCGATTCGACACCGTCACCTGCAAGTGACCGTTCGACAGCTTCTTCCATGACTTGTAAATTCCGTTCCATCATTGCATATACTTCATCACGCTCTAAATGGCGGACCGTCATTTCTTGTTCAATCATGATTTCTGAAATCGGCACATTTTTTTCCGTAGCGAGTGCTACGAGTTCTTTTACTGATTTAAACATTTCTTCACTCTCCCATCATGACGGATCGTTCGACCTGTGGTAACCGATTAATTTCTTCAAGCACTTCTTTAGGCATCCGATCATCGATTTCAATCGCCATCAAGGCTTGACGTCCTTTTTCATGGCGCGACACTTCCATGTGACCAATGTTAATTTCATAGTCTGCGAGAATGCTCGTGACTGCCGCAATCGCCCCGAAACGATCGTGGTGCAAGACGACAAGTGCCGGCCCGCCACCTGAGAGACGTAACGGTACACCATTCAATTCTGTAATTTCAATCGTTCCTCCACCAATTGAAATGCCGACGAGTTCAAATTGATTTTCTCCATCAGTCAAATGGACTCGCGCCGTATTCGGATGGTCCGTCAGTGCTTCACTCGTCTCAAAATGAACCCGAATTCCTTTCCCTTCGGCGATTTTAATCGACTCAGGAATTCGATCATCAAACGTATCATAACCAAGTACACCACCAATGATCGCTACATCGGTTCCGTGCCCCCGGTACGTATCGGCAAACGATCCATAAAATGTGATATAAATGTCTGTTGGCGTTTCCCCGAACAACTTACCCGCCATCAAACCGATTCGTGCTGCTCCTGCCGTATGGGAACTCGATGGTCCTACCATGACAGGACCGATGATATCAAATACACTACGATACTTCATTTCATTTCCCCCTCTCTTTTAAACAAAACAAAATCCCACCTCTATTATCGCAGATGGTGGGATTCGTGAAAAGGTAACTTCACGTTTATTCTTTATTCAACACTAAGAATATATGAATAGAGCGGTTGCTTTCCGTCGTGAACTTCGACTTCAGCGTCCGGATTGATTGATTCGATGTAAGCGACTAACTCGTCGACTTCATCTTGTCCTACGCCTTCTCCGAATAAAATCGTTACGATTTCGTCGTCTTCCGTGACGAGCGTATCGATGAGTTTCTTCGCTGCACCGAGACTCGAGTGATCTGTTGCGACGATTTGTTTTTCCGCAATCGCCATGTGATCATCTTTTTTAATCTCGACACCATCGATACTCGTATCACGGACAGCATATGTGATTTGTCCTGACTTGACAGCACCAATCGCATCTGTCATGTGACGTTCGTTCTCATCGACTGTCGCTTCCGGGTTGTAGACGATTGTCGCAGCCAGTCCTTGTGGGACCGTTTTTGATTTCACGACCGTCACGCCGCATGATGCAACAGATGCTGCTTGTTCAGCCGCCATGATGATGTTCGAGTTGTTCGGATACACATAGACGTGCTCCGCATGCGCGTCTTCAATCGCTTTGACGATATCTTCCGTCGACGGGTTCATCGTCTGTCCACCTTCGATGACGATGCTGACGCCGAGTGATTTAAAGAGCTCACTGATCCCTTCGCCCATTGCGACCGTGACGAGTGCAGATTTCGCTTTCGCTTTCGTTGCAACTGGAGCTGTTACGTGATTGACGCCTTCTTCTTCTAAAATCGTTGAGTGTTGTTGGCGCATATTTTCGATTTTAACCGCGACGAGTTCACCGAATTTTTGTCCTTTGTTGATGACATCACCTGGTGTCTCGACATGGACGTGAACTTTGAGCAACTCTTCATCTGCGACGACGAGCAGTGAATCTCCGAACTCAGATAATTCGTTACGGAATGCTTCTTCACTGAACGGTGCATTCGCTAACTTATCATCTTGGAAACGAACCATGATTTCTGTACAGTAACCGTAATGGATTTCCTCTGTCGACATGAAGCTTTGAGCCGATTTATGATGCTCTGCTTCGACGAGTGCTTCCATGACAGGAGCATGTGGTTTTTCAAGTTCTTTTCCTTCGAGTGTCGCAAGGAACCCTTCATAGATACAAACAAGTCCTTGTCCACCAGAATCGACGACACCGACTTCTTTTAAGACCGGTAAAAGATCGGGTGTTCCTTCGAGTGAAACTTTTGATGCATCGACGATTCCGCGCATCAATTCAAGTAAGTCCGTCGTTGTTTCCGATTGTGTGATCGCAGCGACTGCTGTTTCACGAGCAACCGTTAAAATCGTCCCCTCGACTGGCTTCATCACGGCCTTATATGCTGTATCGACACCTTTTTGCAAGGCATCTGCGAATTCTTTCGTATCAATCGTTTCTTTTCCTTCGATTGATTTCGAGAAACCACGGAATAATTGACTTAAGATAACACCCGAGTTCCCACGTGCCCCCATTAAAAGACCTCGTGCGAATACTGATGCGACGTCTGCGACAGATTCAGATGTTGCGTTCGTTGCTTCTTTCGATCCCGATGTCATCGTCAAGTTCATGTTCGTTCCTGTATCGCCATCCGGCACAGGGAATACGTTCAGCGAATCGACGAAATCTGCATTTTGATAGAGATTCGCCGCGCCATTTTGAATCATCTTGACTAATTGCGCTCCTGTTAAACGATCTACACTCACTAAAGTTTCCTCCTCTATTTCCGTCTTAGACATTCGTCAAGCGGACTCCTTGGACAAAAATATTTACAGATGTCACTTCTAACCCTAACGCTTGGTTCAACGTATATTTAACACGGCTTTGAACATTGTTCGCGACTTCAGAAATTTTTGTACCGTAACTCACAATGATATGCATATCGATGTGGACTTGTTCTGAAGATTGTCGAACGATGACACCACGTGCAAAATTCTCACGTTTCAATAATTCAGCTAGCCCATCTTTGATTTGTGATTGGGATGCCATACCAACGACACCAAAACATTCCATTGCAGCTCCGCCCGCCAGTTGCGCGACGACATCATTATCTACATCAATCTTTCCATAGGTCGTTTTCATCTCGATCGCCACCTGAGTAGCCCCCTTTAACTAATTGTGTTCTTCTCGTAATTCTACTATAAGGACCTACTATTGAAAAGTCGCCGTACTGACTATACAATGAATAAGTGAAAAATAGTAGCGGTCAAATGAACTTTTACCATCATCCTCATCCATTATTTTAAATTTTGAGGTTCTCTGTCAAGTTTTTTTCTTGTCAGCTACTTTTTTTATGTTGCAACCGTCCTGACACCATGCTAAGATAGCAAAGTGTCTATTAGGACGAACGCAAAACAACATAAAAGGAGGCGGAACGCATGGCACGTAAATGCTACGTTACTGGAAAATCGCCGAAGTCGGGAAACAACCGTTCACACGCATTGAACAAAACGAAACGCACTTGGGGAGTCAACGTACAAAAAGTACGTATCCTCGTTGACGGTAAACCTAAAAAGGTTTGGGTTTCAGCTCGAGCTCTTAAATCAGGTAAAGTCGAACGCGTATAAGGCGCAAAAACCGGACGGGAATCTTCCCTTCCGGTTTTTTTGTCGTCTTTTTTATTTTTCTCCTAAAGTAATTGTCGCAGCGTTTGAAAACGCTTACAATAAGTTGGCAGTTACTTGATTGCTCAAGGGGGAATTCATCATGCAGTTAAAAAGAGCCATGACAAGCCGACATCTATTCATGATTTCGCTTGGTGGTATTATCGGGACGGGGTTATTTCTCGGTTCAGGGTTGACGATTTCGCAAGCAGGACCACTCGGGGCGGTCCTCAGTTACATCGTCGGCGGAACAATCATGTACTTAACGATGCTCTGTCTAGGAGAGATGGCTGTCCACATGCCTGTGTCCGGTTCATTCCAAACGTATACGACACGTTTTATCGGTCCAGGCATCGGTTTTGCCGTCGGTTGGATTTATTGGCTCGGCTGGGCCGTGACCGTCGCTCTAGAAATCACAGCTGCCGGTAGTCTGATGGATCGCTGGTTTCCAAACGTTCCTGTCGTCATCTGGTGCGCCTTATTTACCGTCATCTTATTCGGTTTGAACGCTATCTCTGCGAAAGCATTCGGGGAAGCAGAATTTTGGTTTTCAAGTCTTAAAGTACTCGCCATCCTGTTCTTCATCGGACTCGGGGGAGCCGCATGGTTCGGATGGATTGATATGGCGGCTGAACGACCAGCTACGTTGTTCGCGAACTTCACGGCGAACGGCTGGTTTCCGAACGGGGCTCTCGGCGTCTTGACGACGATGATTGCCGTCAACTTCGCTTTCCAAGGAACAGAATTGATTGGAGTCGCTGCCGGGGAATCGAGTGATCCAGAAAAATCGATTCCGAAAGCGATTCGTAATACGGTTTGGCGGACGTTTATTTTCTTCGTCCTCTCAATCACGATCATCGGTGCCTTGATTCCGTATGAATCGGCGAGCGGCATCAGCAGTCCCTTCATCATGGTCTTTGACGCAATCGGCATCCCATATGCTGCAGATTTGATGAACATCGTCGTTTTGACGGCACTCTTATCCGTCGGAAACTCTGGACTGTATGCTGCGACACGCATGCTCTGGTCGATGTCGCAAGAAGGTATGATTTCAAAAAAACTCGCCATCGTCAATCAACGGGGTGTGCCGATGCGTGCCTTAGCGTTCACGATGTTGTTCGCGATGTTATCCTTATTGACGGCATTTTTTGCCGAGGATACCGTCTTCATCTGGTTGTTATCCATCGCCGGTCTCGGAGCGCAAGTCGGTTGGATCTCGATTTCTGCTTCGCAAATTGCTTTCCGACGTCAGTTTATCAAGTCAGGACACACGCTTGACGAATTGAAGTTCAAGACACCGTTTTTCCCAGTCTTACCGATCGTTTCGCTCTCACTCAACCTGCTCGTCTTAATCAGTTTAGGTTTTCAAGCGGATCAACGTGTCGCCTTATATCTCGGCGTCCCTTTCTTCCTACTGACATGGGCAAGTTACCACCTATTTGTCAAAGGGAAGCACCTTGCTGCCAAAAGCGAACAACAAGCAGCCAGTTCGACACTTCAAGACGAATGACTTTGACATATTACCTGGTCCTGGATACACCGGATACCGGAGCCCGCCAATCTCACCAATCTCAAACAGTCGACTGACTAAAAAAGTCGTAAACAAATCAAAGCGCCGACGCTTCCGTTTTACATACGGAGTCGTCGGCGTTTCAGCGTGTAGACAAAGTAATATGGAGTGATAAAAAGCTTGCCTCTTTTCCGTTGCTTTCAGAGGCAGGAGTCAACGAAACGTGACGTTTCTTAGTAACACAGTGACGAAAAAGCGGGCATGCAGACGGTTTAGCGCGCAATCGGTCTCGAATCGCTTAGAACCCATATCCCGATCGCTTCAGCGGGATATGATGGAGTCGCGTCTATCACGTTTTTATTTTTCGTGCGTGCGCAGGACGAGAACTTCCCCTTCGACGACCGTCACTTGCGCAACACCAACCCACTCATTGCTGACCGTCAGCGAACCACCGACCGGAACAGGATGCTCCGTCAAGGGGTATTTGACGCCGCGCAGGGTCAAGTTCGACGGGACAAGGGGAATGAAGGAAAGGTAATGATACCCTTCAGACGCGAGTTCGTACTGACCGGTTTTCCAGTACCGGACATCCTCACGTTTCGTCACGAGTCGTGCCATCGGAAATTGTTTTAACAAATAGACGTTCTGTAGCGTCATGTCGAGCCGACCACCCGTCGCACCAAAGATGAGTAGTTCAGAACCTGCAGCCTGTTCGGTAGCGTAACGTAACGCTAGTTCTAAGTCCGTTTCATCTTTTTCTGCCGGATGAAGCAATCCACCATCCGGAACGTATCCGAGCGAATCAAAGTCACCGATTGCCACATCAAAATCAAGTCCTTGCTCCACTAATGTCGCAATCCCGCCGTCAACACCGATAATCATCGTCTTGTCTTTCACGAATGGTGCGAGCGTCGGGACGTCTTCTACCGGTCCTGCCGCAACGATTAAAACTCTCATCTTTAAATACCGCGAGCGGAGTAACGTAAAAGACGTGGTGCTGTCGTAAGCAAAATACCTGCAACGACCCCACATAAAACGTACGACGGAGCCATATACGTCGCGTTATAAATGAACGAGTATGGAACGACCGGTCCTTTGGCATACTCTGCAAAAAAGACGATCCCACTGATGACATGACAGATATAACGTAGACCTGCACCTAGCAAGGTCGCAAACAAGACAATCGTCATGAGACGCTTTTTTTGACCTTCTGTTGCTGCTTTTTTGACTTGGCCTGCAAACACTCCACTCAAACCGACGACACCATATGCAAGCGTATAGTCAAGCAGCGGTTGGACGACCGTCAAGACTTGCGGAGCGAACATCAATTGAATCGTTCCGACGAGCGCACCCGTGATGACACCACCAACGACGCCGTGACGAAAGGCCATGACGAAAATCGGTAACATCGCTAAGCTGATGGATCCGCCTTGTGGCATCTTAAACGGAATCAATAAATCAAATACAACACCGAGACTCGCGAAAATCGCAATCTCCATTAACATTTGTAATCGTTTCATACTGTGTTCCTCCTAAAAATAAAATAATGATGACAACAAAAAGGCAGTACGACGGACGCCGTACTGCCTGCGTGCGCCACATCCCTACGTCCGTCTGAACGGAACAGGTTCGAAGGGTTAAAGTCTACTCACTTCTCTCAGCCGCTTGACGCGACACCCCTTGCGGTCAAAATTTAATTGTCTTGGCTCTATTATACGTGAGCCGCGTTTCGAATACTAGTGATGGCTTCTGCATAGTCTGGTGCATTGTAGATTGCAGAACCTGCGACAAGGACGTTTGCCCCATTGTCGATACACAGTTTTGCCGTTTCCGCGTTGACACCACCATCGATTTCAATTTCGAACGTCAAACCGCGCTCTGCTTTGATCATCGCTAATTGCTTCAGCTTCGTCATGACGCTCGGCAAGAAAGCTTGTCCGCCAAATCCTGGATTGACCGTCATCAACAAGACCATGTCGACTTCTTCTAGGACATGTTCAATCGTCGACAGTGACGTGTGTGGATTCAGGACGACGCCGGCCTTTGCTCCAGCCCCTTTAATTTGTTGCAAGACACGATGGACATGATTCGTCGCTTCGACATGGAAGGTGACGATATCCGCTCCTGCCGCTACAAACGCTTCGACGAAGTTTTCTGGTCGATCGATCATTAAATGAACGTCAAGGACCATGTCCGTCTTTTGACGAAGACTACTGAGGACGGGTAGACCAAATGAAATGTTCGGGACGAACTGGCCATCCATGACGTCGAAATGGATGTAATCTGCTCCTGCCGCCTCGACAGCTTTAACGTCTCGTTCTAGGTTGGCGAAATCTGCTGATAAAATAGATGGTGCGATTTTAATCATTTCAATACCTCCGCGCTCGATTCTTGATTTCCTCTACAAACATACCATAATTCGTATAGCGTGAGGACATGATTTCTTCTGCCTCCACTGATTTTTTGACAGCACAGCCTGGTTCGTTTAAATGCAGGCAACCACGGTATTTGCACGTATCTTGCCGTGCGACGAATTCCGGAAAACACCAACGTAATTCTTCGATTTCCATCTCGTGTGGAAAATCTAGGTTCGAAAACCCTGGCGTATCAGCAATCAAGCCCTCTGCAAGCGGAATTAACGTCACATGACGCGTCGTATGTCGTCCGCGTCCGAGCGATTTCGAGATGTGGCTCGTCTCGAGATCGAGCGTCGGGTCGAGCGCATTCAACAATGAACTTTTTCCGACTCCCGACTGTCCCGCGAGTACACTTGTTTTTTCCTTGAGTAGCGGGCGAACTTCCTCTACCCCTTCTAGCGTCTCACTCGACGTCTCAATCACCTGATAACCGATTTGTCGGTAACCGGCAATCGCCGTCCGGACTTCTGCTTCTGCTGTTCCTTGCAACAAATCCATCTTCGTCAAGATAATAATGGGTTGAATCTCTTTTGCTTCGATTAAGACTAAAAATCGATCGAGCAAATGGGCTGAAAAGTCCGGTTCTGCTGCTGAGACGACAAGCAACGCTTGATCGATGTTTGCGACCGGTGGACGAACTAGGAAATTTTGCCGTTCCTTCACTTCTAAAATGTATCCAGTTTCGCTTTCGATATGCAATACGACCTCATCTCCGACAACAGGACTGATACCACGTTTTCGGAAGTTTCCCCGAGCGCGCGACCGCACCTCGCCCTGCGTCGTCATGACATCATAAAACCCACCTTGTAGACGAATGATCGTCCCGTCCCGATTTTCTTCGATACGATTTTCTGCCATCCCATGCCCTCCTTCAATTTGCGGTTCGTAGCACACTCATTGTTCTGCTTTCGCTTGTTTATAGGTAATCGTTTTCGAGCGATACACTACATCATCTTTATAAATCGTAATTTTCCCTTCTTCGCCCGGATCAATCGTCACCGGAACATCAAATGTTTCATCACTGTCAATCGACTCTTCAATCACCGTACGTTTCCCTTTAGCATCATCCGTCTCGATTCGAATGACTTGCCGCGGCGGATCTTCATCCCCTTCACCTACAGCATCGTAGGCTACTTTTTCCGGGAAGGTCGCCGTCACGGTTTGTTCTTCCTCCCCTTTTGAAATAAAGACCGTCACGGAATCGTTCGGCTCGACTTTGACACCCGCTTGCGGAAATTGGCGAATGACTTGGTCGAGTTCGACTTCACTCGAAAATTCTTGTTCGAATGTACCATCGAGACCTGTCGCGTCCAAGTACGCTTTTGCTTCAGCACTCGACATGTTCGTCAAATCCTTCAATTCAAATGCTGACGAACCTTCGGATACCGTGATTGTAATCGTCTGTTCCTTTGCAATCACTTCAGTTCCGGCTGAAATCGATTGCCGGATGACATTGCCTTGTTTGATGTCTTCCGACTCTTCTTTTTCGACATCTACTTTTGAGAAGCCAGCATCTTTTAAGATCGAGGTCGCTTTTTTCTCCGTTTCGTCCGTTACATCCGGCACTTCGACCGGGTCACTGCCCGTCGAGACAACAAGATTGACCGTTGAACCTTTTTTGACAGTCACTTTTGCCCGCGGTGCTTGACTGATGACAAGTCCTTCATCAATCGTATCACTTGATCGCTCAGTCGATTCGACGATAAAACCGAGTTTCTCAAGTTGTTTTTCGGCCTCGTCCGCATCTTCTTTTGCGACATCCGGCACAACGACCGTCGGATCCGGCCACATCGCGAACGTTGTCGCGGCACCTCCGAGTAAGAGGAGGAATACGAGCACAATCCACCATCGCTTTTTTTTCTTTTGCTTCGGTACAACTGTCGCGACCGTAGCTTCTTCTTCCTTGACCGGAGTCCCGGACGGAGCTGAGACTGGACTTAACACCATCGTTTGCTCCATCGGATCTTCCCCGCGAACCCCTTCATCTGCTCGTTCAGCAGATAAGGCCGTCACCATATCTTCCCGAAATTCAGCAACGGAGTGTTGCCGATCATGCGGAGCCTTCGCTAGTGCCTGCATGATACAATTTTCTAGTGCTTGTGGCACAGCCGGATTCAAGACGGATGGTCGCCGCGCTGTATCTTGCAAGTGTTTTAATGCAACAGCAACGGGTGAATCCCCTTCGAACGGGACGTGTCCTGTCACGAGTTCATAAAGGACAGCACCGAGCGAATAAATATCCGATTTTTCATCGGCAAATTTTCCTTTTGCCTGTTCAGGTGAGAAATAATGCACGGAACCAAGAACGGACATCGTATGTGTCAATGTCGCGTTCGACATCGCGACGGCAATACCGAAGTCCGTCACCTTGACCGTACCATCCTTTCGGACGAGCATATTTTGTGGTTTTATATCCCTGTGGATGATGCGATGGGCATGGGCATGATCAATCGCGCCACAAATCTGACTGATGATTTCAACCGCTTTATTGATTGCGAGCGGTCGTCCTTCACAGTAGGTTTTCAACGTCATCCCGTCGATGAACTCCATCACGATATAGTAAATTGAATCCTCTTCACCGACATCATAGACGGCAACGATATTCGGATGGTTCAAACTCGTCGCAGCATGAGCTTCGCGCTCAAAGCGTCGGATGAATTGTTCATCATGCGAAAATTCAGTTCGTAAAATTTTGATTGCGACATGCCGTTTTAAGATTTCATCATAAGCTTGATAGACATTCGCCATCCCGCCATTTCCAACTAGCCGTTCTATGCGGTAGCGGTCATTTAATCGATCTCCGTATCGCATATTCAGCCCCTCTTTCTTTCTTTGAAACGGATGGCAGCAACGGTGATGTTGTCTGCTCCACCCCGCTCATTCGCCTCAAAAACTAATCGTTCAACGATTTGCTCGAGTGGCGCATCTTCTTGTAGCAGCTGTTGTATTACTTCATAAGGGACTTCATCCGTTAATCCGTCACTACAGACGAGGACCGTTTCATAATCTGGTGCATCCCGGACTTGGACGTCGACGTCGACGAGTTCGTTCGAGCCAATCGAGCGCGTGATGACGTTTCGTCGTGGATGATTTTCGACTTCTTCTTCCGACAGTTCACCTAATTGCTTTAGCATATTGACATAAGAATGGTCATCTGTCAGTTGCTTCAATTGACCTTCTTCAATCGCATAGACTCGACTATCCCCGACGTGACCGATAACGAGGAGTTCGTCCGACCAACAGACGCACGCCATCGTCGTTCCGACGACGGCCAAGTTTTCTGTCTTGGAATACTGTAAGATTTGAGAATTGGCAATTTCCACTTGCTGTTCAATCCAAGAAGATAATTCAGCTGGTCGGCTTGGCATGTCTGCATAGGCATCAGCAAATACTTGATGCACAATCGCGCTTGCCTTCTCACCTGCCGCGTGACCACCCATTCCGTCGGCGACGACGGCAAGCCCTTGTTTTTCATCACCAACGAGTAACACCGTATCCTCGTTTTGCAATCGAACTTTTCCAGTCGTCGTCAGATAAGCTAACTCCATGACCGTCCTCCTCTTCTATCTCACCTACTGTTGATGCATTTAAGAAAATTCAGCGTGCGTGTCATCCTTGCTTTTTAAAGGCTGCGATGTAAAATCCGTCGGTCCCAAGCGTCGTCGGAAGCAACTTGAGCTCTGCCCGTTCTGAAATCAACGGCTGGACGCTTTCTGGCATTCGCCCTTTGAACGACTCATCAAAAACAAACCCTTGGCTTAAAATGAATTCTGTTTGTTGTTCATTTTCGACTGGATCAATCGTACACGTCGAATAGACGAATGTCCCTCCGCGCTTGACGAGTGGAAGAACTGCCTCGATGATTTGTCGCTGAATGATTGGTAACTGTGTTAAATTTTCTGGTTGCTTCGTCCATTTAATGTCGGGTTTCCGGCGGATGACACCGAGTCCAGAGCACGGTGCATCAACGAGAATCCGGTCAAACGATGCTGCATCGAACCGGTCACCGACTTTGCGGGCGTCGAGGGCTTCCGCTTCTACCGTAGTGAGTTCAAGACGTTCTGCCTGTTTTTTTAGTAATTTAATTTTATGTGTGTGTAAATCAAGTGCCGTCAACGTACCTGTCGTCAAGCCTTCCGCAATATGCATCGCTTTCCCACCAGGTGCTGCACAACTGTCGAGTACATGGTCAGACGGTTCTGCTCCGACGGCTCGCGCAACGAGCATCGAACTCTCATCTTGAAGCGAGAGATACCCACGGTCGAGTAAATCCGTTTGTTGGACACTGCCACTGATGATTTCAAGTCCGTCCGGGGCGACGGCGGCTGGTTTAGCGACGACACCTTGGGCTTCGAGTAATTCGACGGCTTCTTCGACGGTCGCTTTATTCCGATTGACGCGGACCGTGACGGGTGCCGCTTCGTTGTTGATTTGACAAATCTTCAATGTTTCGTCTTCCCCGAACAATTCAATCCAGCGCTCGACAAGCCACTCCGGGTGACTCGTCTCAATGCTGATTCGTTTGCTGGTCGAAGGAATCGTCGAGAAGTCTGGTTTCCCTTGACGTAAAACGTTACGCAAGACACCGTTGACGACTTTTGCGATATGCGGTTTCCCACGTGTTTTCGCGATTTCGACCGCTTCGTTGATGACGGCGTGATCCGGAATCCGGTCTAGGTAAAATAACTGATAGACACTCATCCGCAGTAACGGTCGCATGAAGGGATCGAGTTTTTTTTGTGACGCGAGCAACGGATTGAGGATATAGTCGAGTGTCAACTCACGGCTGAGTGTCCCATAGACGAGTTCCGTATATAACCCGACATCCGCTTTCGAGATTGCTCGTTTTTCAAGCATCTGGTGGACGGAGATCGTCGAAAATGCACCACCTTGTCCAATTTTCAATAACGTCGTGACTGCAGCATCGCGTACATTCATGCGTCTTCGCCTACTTTCTGTCCGATTTCGAGCGTCTGACCAATCCCACGCATGAAGGTCGCACCATCCATCCGTTTCTTTCCGGCGGGTTGGAGATCGACGAGTTTCAAGGCGACATTCGAGCCCGTCGCAATGACCGGACCATCACTCTCAAGGGCAATGATTTCGCCAGGCGTTCCTGTTCCTTCACATTTTTCAGCGAAGTAGACTTTAAGACGATCTTTGCCTAGTAGCGTATACGCACTCGGAAACGGATTCATTCCCCGAATATGGTTGTAGAGTTCTTCCCCGGGGCGAGAGAAGTCAAGCCGTTCCCGCTCCCGACTGATGTTTGGAGAAAATGTCACGTCCTCTTCCCGTTGTGCTTCCGGTGTTAGTGTTCCGGCAAATAACTGCGGAAGCGTTTCAATCAATAACCGTGCTCCAGCGTCACTCAATTTTTCGAACATCGTGCCGACCGTATCCCGTTCTTCAATCGGGACGATGATTTTTGATAACATGTCTCCCGCGTCCAGGCGGTCGACCATATACATGATTGTCACACCGGTCTCCTTCTCCCCATCAATGATGGCTTGGTGAATCGGTGCCCCACCGCGGTACTTCGGTAACAACGAGGCATGGACATTGATTGCCCCATATTTTGGTGCCTCAAGCACGGCAGTCGGGACGATTTGTCCGTAAGCTGCCGTGATGATGATGTCTGGGTTCAAATCGAGCAAGTCTTGGTAATCCTCGCGAATCTTCGTTGGTTGCAAGACAGGAATCTCGTGGGCAATTGCAACTTCTTTAACAGGTGTCGGTTTAATTTCGCGTTTTCGTCCGACCGGCTTATCCGGCTGTGAAACGACACCGACGACATTGTACCCAGCATCAATGACTTCACGGAGCGTGCTCGCCGCAAATTCAGGTGTCCCCATGAACACGACACGTGGCGTCGCCTCCTGTTCAACGAGTTTATCCGTGAACAACACGCCGTCGAGATGATCCATCTCATGCTGGATTGCACGCGCGAAAAAGCCACTCGCTTTGATTTTGACGCTACGTCCAAGGCGATCTTGTGTTTTGACGACGATGTGGTCGAATCGTTCGACTGGACCGAAGATACCCGGCATACTGAGACACCCTTCGTCATCGATTTGCGATCCACTTGATTCGATGATTTCCGGGTTGATCAACTCAATCGGACCTGTCTCGTCATCGGTATGGACAACGGCGACACGGATCGGTTGATTAATTTGTGGTGCTGCGAGTCCGACGCCGTCGTATTCATACATCGTGTCGAACATTCGGTCGATCATCTTACCTAACTTTTTATCAAATTTCGTGACGCGTTGACACGTCTGACGCAATACGTCATTTGGAACTTCTACTACTTTATACATACTGCCACCTCACATAAATACGAATGGATTTAAATCCACTGTTACTTGGATCTTTTGTTTGATGCGTAATGCGAGCATCGCGCGGAGTGCCTCCCGCACCTCTTCTTGCCCTTTGTGTTTAATAATGACTTGCTGCCGATACATGTTTTTCAGTCGAGCGAGCGGTGCATCGAGCGGACCATTGACGACGAGGTCGTCTGACTCGAGATGTCGTAGTTGTGCCGCAATTGCTTCAGCCTCTGCTTGGGCTTCTAGTGGATGGGCCGCTGAAATCGTGATGAGTCCTAAAAACCAAAATGGGGGATGCCCACCTAGTTTACGTAATTGCATCTCACGGTTATAAAAGGTTTCATAATCATGTTGTTTTGCGGTTTGGATGACGTAATGCTCGGGATTGTACGTCTGGATGATTGATTGACCGGCCAGTTCACCGCGACCGGCACGTCCTGAGACTTGCGTAATCAACTGGAACGTCCGTTCACTCGCCCTGAAATCAGGAATTCCGAGCGTCGCGTCTGCCGCAATGACACCGACGAGCGTAACATTCGGAAAATCAAGCCCTTTTGCAATCATCTGCGTCCCGAGTAAAATGTTTCCTTCACGTCGTTCAAAGGCATTGAGTAATTTTTCATGTGCCCCTTTGCGTGATGTCGTATCTTGATCCATCCGAATGATTTTCGCTTCCGGAATCAAATGTGCCAGTTCCTCTTCAATCTTTTGCGTCCCCGTCCCGAACTGTCGAATTTTTTTCGACGAACAAGACGGACATTCTTTTGGCATCGCTGCCTCGAACCCGCAGTAATGGCACTTGAGACGATCGGCTTGTTGATGATATGTCAAGTTGACGGCGCAGTGTGGACACTGCAACGTCTCTCCGCAATCGCGACACAAGACGAACGTCGTATAGCCACGCCTGTTGAGCAGCAGGACCGTCTGCTCGCCCCGTTCAATCCGTTGTTTGATTCCTTCAATCAACGGCAAGCTAAAAGGTGTCCGGTTCCCGCGTTCGAGTTCTTTACGCATGTCGATGATATCGACTGGAGGCAACTCCCCACCGAACCGTTCCTTCAATGGTAAATACTGATAGACCCCTTTTTGCGACCGGGCGTATGTCTCAAGGATCGGTGTCGCACTTCCGAGGACGACCGGACAATGATGGAACGCAGCCCGCCACGTGGCGACGTCTCGTGTATGATACCTCGGATTTTCTTCTTGTTTATAGGTCGTTTCATGTTCTTCATCTAAGATGATGATTCCGACATTCGTCAGCGGTGCAAACACGGCGGAGCGTGCCCCGACGACAACATCGACTTCTCCTTGCGCAATCTTGCGCCATTCATCGTACTTTTCACCGAGCGACAACCCACTATGCAAGACGGCGACCCGTTCACCGAACCGACGCTTGAATCGTTTGACCATCATCGGTGTCAGACTGATTTCAGGGACAAGCAAGATCGCCTGTCGGCCCCGTTCAAGCATCGCGTGAATCGACTCGAGGTAAACTTCCGTTTTTCCACTGCCGGTCACACCATGTAGTAAAAATGTCGCCGTTTCGTCCGGCGCCGTAATCGCGTCGACTGCCGCCTGTTGATCGTCTGTCAGCCTCGCGGGCGTAAAGATATCTTGCGTCAAATGTTCGTAGGGATTGCGATTGATGTCCACCGTTTCGACACTGAGGACACCTTTACGTTCTAGCGTATGGACGATGCTTAATGTCAAATCAAGCTCATGCATGACGTGACTCCACATCGTCTCCTTCTGTTCGATTAAATAGTCTCGCAACAATACTTGTTTCGTCGCTTGACTCGACAACGGAACCGACGGATCGAGCAGGCGAATCCGTTTGTCCGTTTTCGTCGTCTTTTTTTCTTTGATGACGGGTTGGAGCTCAACTTCACCTTGACGTGCAGCGAGTAAGATTTCTTGTTGGACTTCACTTGGAAACTGACTGATTTTTTTGCGGTTCCAATGCGAAAATCGAGCAGTTTCCGTCAAAATCAGTTTATCATAACTGACCTTTAACGCCGCAGGTAACATCGCGAGTAACGCCGTCGCTTGATAACAAAGTGTCGTCTCCGACAGATACGAGGAAAGTTCTAACAGTTCCTCCGTATAGGTCGGAACTTCATCAAGAACACGGACAATCGTTTTAATCCGTGTCAAATCACTTTCTTCCTTTGTCGCGACGACGATGCCGAGTAACGCCCGTGGTCCAAAGGGTACTTCGACTCGCATGCCGGGGACGACAAGATTCTGCCACAATTCCGGTACTTCATAATCGAATGGTCGGTCAACGGTCGCTGCTGCTACATCGACGATGACTTCAGCAATCATCGTAAGACCTCAGCGAATTGTTCCAGTAAACCTTTCGCTAAATCCGTTTTCAGTTGTTGACCGTAGTGTCTAGCGGGACCATTTTTCTCGAAAACCGTCACTTGGTTTTCGTCACTTGAAAATCCAATTTCCGGACGGGAGACATCATTTGCGACAATAAAATCAGCATGCTTTCGCTCTAATTTTTTCAGCGCGTGAACTTCGACCTGTTCCGTCTCAGCCGCGAACCCGACAAGCACTTGATGCGTCTTCTGTTCACCCAACGTCCGTAAAATGTCCGTCGTCTCTTCAAGCTCAATCTGTAACGGCCCATCGATTTTTTTCTGTTTTTTCGTATACTGAATCGTCGGACGATAATCGGCCACTGCTGCTGCCATGATAACTAAATCTTGTGCCGCATAACGCGTAAGCATCTCATGGAGCATCTCGTCTCCGGATTCAATCGCCACTGTCGTCATCCCGCTCGGTAGTTCGCCTTTAATCGGTCCATGGACGAGTGTCACCGTAGCGCCAAAATCACGTGCTGCTTCTGCTAGCGCAACACCCATTTTTCCGGACGAATCATTTGTTAAGTAACGGACCGGATCAATCCGTTCGATCGTCGGACCGGCACTGACTAATACATGACGCCCGGCAAGTGGTTTCGTCTCGAAGAGCCCTTTGATGGTCTCGACTAAATCCTCAGACTCCGGAAGACGTCCTTTTCCGACCCAGCCACAAGCAAGATTACCGACTCCTGGTGCAATCACCTGGACGCCGTCTGCCATCAATTGATCGAGATTTCGGACTGTCGCCGGATGTTCAAGCATATTGACGTTCATCGCTGGTGCGACGACGACAGGACACTTCGCAGCGAGAATCGTCGTCGTGATGAAATCATCGGCGATGCCTGTCGCGAGTTTGGCAATCAAATTTGCTGTCGCCGGCGCGACGACGATTAAATCTGCCTCGTCCGCTAAATCGATGTGGGCGATTTTTGAAGCATCGTGTTCGATGAAAACATCATCGTAGACCGGTTTACGTGTCAACGCCTCAAACGTCGTCTTCCCAACGAATTGTTGGGCATTTTTCGTCATTGCGACCTGGACGCTCGCCCCTGCCTGGACAAGTTTCGAGGCGAGTGCTGCTGCTTTATAGGAGGCAATTCCACCTCCGACGCAGAGTAAGATATTACGATTCGTTAGCATATTGGACTCCTCCTTATTGAAAAAAACAGCCACAATGAGGAGTGGCTGCTTCAAAATTAGTCTTGCGGTTGGTTCGTGACCAATACCTCTCCGAAGTAGAGCTCTTCAAGGGCTTTCCCGACTGGCTTATGTGATTTCGGATTTGCGACCTTCACGCGTTTTCCGTCTTGGATTTGACGCGCCCGTTTAGCAGCGACCGTCACGATTGTGTATTTAGAAGGGACTTTCTTTTGTAGCTTATCTACTGATGGATATAACATGTTATTTAACCTCCATGGCTTTTTTATAAAGGGACGCAACGCGTTCCCGACTACAATGTTCCGCAGTAACGATTGCTTGAATCCGATCACACGCTTTGTGAATTTCATCATTCGTCACGACATAATCATAAGCATCCATCATTTCAATCTCTTCTTTTGCAACGAGGAGACGTTGTTTGATGACTTCTTCTGATTCAGTCCCTCGTCCGATGAGACGATTGCGTAATTCTTGAAGACTCGGAGGCGCCAAGAACAAGAAGACCGCTTCTGGGAAGTGCTCCTTCACTTGCATCGCACCTTGTACTTCGATTTCTAAGATGACATCTTTGCCTTCATCTAAGATTTTGTTCACCCAGTCAACTGGTGTACCGTAATAGTTCCCAACAAATTCTGCATGCTCAAGCAATTGGTTGTTTTCAATCATATGCTCGAACTCATCACGTGTTTTGAAGAAATAATGAACACCATCAATTTCTCCTTCACGCGGTTTCCGTGTCGTACATGACACCGAATAATGCAAATTATTGTCCTCGTCTTCACGTAAGGCACGACAAACCGTCCCTTTACCAACACCACTCGGACCAGATAATACGAGTAATAAGCCACGCTCTTTGAAAATCACTTCAGAACCCCTCCATCTAACAAACTTCACATTGTTTCATATTAGCAGTATAGACAGGAAGTTCGCAAGTAATCTTTTTCTAGCTCGACTGCTTTATCATACCATAACGAAGCCGTTTCTGTTACCTTTAGAAAGTGGAAACGAAATCAGGAAAGAAGGTAATATCATGGCTTTTGATGGATTGATGACGACACGTGTCGTCAACGAACTACAGATGCTCGTCGGTGGGCGAATCAATAAGATTCATCAACCGTATGCACTCGATTTAATTTTTAGCATCCGGGCCGATCGTAAGAACGTCACCCTACTCGCATCTGCGAACGCAATGTATGCACGTTTGCACATGACGAGCGAATCGACGAGCAATCCAAGCGAACCCCCGATGTTTTGCATGATGCTCCGGAAGCATCTAGAAGGTGGCTTCATCGAATCAATTGAACAATTAGGACGGGACCGTGTCATTTTGATGCGTATTCGTTCCCGCAATGAACTTGGTGACGAAGAAGCCAAAAAATTATATATCGAATTGATGGGACGTCACTCGAACATTCTATTGACGGATGGTCAGGACAAAATCCTTGATGCGATTAAGCATCTTCCACTCAGTCAAAATACGTTCCGGACGATCATGCCGGGACTACAATATCAACTCCCCCCGCAACAAGATAAAGTTGATCCATTGACTGGGGATATTGAAACAGCCTTACACCGTATCGATTGGAACGCCGGTAAGATTGACCGTCAATTACTCGGGCTGTTCAGTGGACTATCCCCACAAATCGCTGAAGAAGTCGTCTTGCGTGCAGGACTTGCCAATCGCACTTCGCTCGCGGAAGCACTCCGGTCTGTCTTGGACGAACTGGAAGGACCGTACTATTTCCAACGGCTCGCGAGTGGCAAAGAACGGTTTTCGCCCGTTGCCTTACAGCATGGCGAGATTGTCGATGAAAAAACGTTCACGACGAGTGGTGACGTACTTGATGCCTTCTTCCATCAAAAATCGAACCGCGACCGTGTCAAACAACAGGCTGCGGATTTAGAACGCTTCATTAAGAGTGAGTACGAGAAGAACCTCTTAAAACGGACGAAACTCGAACGTGACCTTGCGGCGACTGAGAAGATGGATGAACTGAAGCATAAAGGTGAGCTCTTGACGACCTACTTGTATCAACTACAACGTGGGATGAAAGAAGCGACCGTCGTCGATTATTATGACGAGGACGGGAAAGAAATTACAATCGCACTCGATCCCCGTTTTTCACCGAACGAAAATGCACAACGGTACTATAAACGCTACAACAAACTAAAGACAGCCAAAGTTGAAGTCGCAAAACAATTGACGAAGAATCAACTCGAAATCGATTATTTCGAGTCGTTACTCGCCCAACTCGAGGTTGCTTCACCCGATGATATCCGGGAAATGCGTGAAGAACTCGTCGAAGAAGGCTACTTACGCGAGCGCAGTAAAAAGAAAAAGAAACCGCTCGTCCCAAAACTTGAAGCCTATCAGTCTTCGACCGGCATCGACTTTTTTGTCGGTAAGAACAACAAACAAAATGACTATGCGACGTTCAAATTCGGACGACGCTCTGAAACGTGGTTGCATACGAAAGATATTCCCGGTTCGCACGTCATCATCCGGAGTGATGAACCTGATGAAACGACGTTAAAAGAAGCCGCGATGGTTGCTGCTTATTATTCAAAAGCACGCGAATCGAGTCAAGTCCCTGTCGATTTCACGGAACTCCGTCATGTCAAGAAGCCAAGTGGTGCTAAACCCGGTTTCGTCATCTATACGGATCAAACGACGTTGTACGTCACACCAGATGCGAGTGTCGTACAAGCGCTTCGCTTAAAATGACAAACCGTGGTCGGTACAAACGTGTCAACCGCACACTGATGATTATTTTAGTACGTGTCGGAACGGTAGCGTCACACAAAAAAGATGGAACGTCACATTAAAGTGATGTTCCATCTGTAGACTGAAGACAAAGTGCAGTTTTTCTCTTAACGAGAAAGATTGTGCTTTTTTGTTCACCTCGAATCGTTATCCTGGGACAAGCATCGCCCCGCTTCACTCCGTTGCAGGGTCACTCCTGCTTGTTTTTCCTTAGGAGGCGATTTCGAGTGAACAAAACGATTCTCAACACTTTCTTTCAAGGTTAAAAGCGTACAATCGAGCACAACGTCTATTTCATCTTTTCGAGCTGTTCACGGTAATCCAGGAGATGTCCGTTGATGATATCTTTCGCTTCATTCACTTCTTCATCAAATGAGAACATCGATTGTTTCCGTTCATGCGAAAAAATCACATCATAATGATGACTCAACAAAAAGTCAATCTCTTGACCGAGCATTTTTTCTTGTTCATCCGTCATCGGGATATCTCGGTGACTGGCGATACTCTCAAGCAGTAACAGTAATTTATCTTCTAAATCGACGAGCTGTTTCAGTTCAATAAACGGTTCACTTTGTCCACTCGTCACGAGCGGATATTTTTGATCTTCTTGAAGCATCAACATCATCTCTTCATGTTTTAGCACTTGCTTACGGACTGCCAGCAGTTTTGTGTCGTCCTTAACGAGACTCCGCCAGTCCTCCATTAATTGTTGCGTCGTTTTTTTGACGAGCAACATTAAACGGTTTTCATAGTGCGGTGGGAAGACGATATAGTTGACCGCGACCGCCGATAAAACACCAACGACCGTCAACAGAGACCGTGTCAAGGCATAATGGACATAATCGGCAGTCGGACTTTCAAACATCAAAACGATGGCAAAGGCAGCAAACGTCGACATGTCCGTCCGACCAATCATCGAGTTGAAGACGAGCGACACGATAACGGCTAACCCAATCGTCAAGGGGTTTGCCCCTAACGTCGCAACGACTACGAGACCACAGACCAGACCTAAAATCGTTCCGAACACTCGATTAAAGAACATTTTAAAGGAGCGGTGAATCGTCGGTTGCATCGCAACGATTGCTGCGACGGCTCCCATTCCAGAATAGATGTCGAAGACGTACCAAGAGAAGCTGAGCGCAATCGCGACGGCGATCCCTGTCTTAATGGTACGGAGACCGATTCGAAATTGGATGTTCACTCGAGCGTCACCTGCCCGACTTCACTTTCAACCGTCACTTCCGGCTTTTCTTGTTTCGACAGCTCATAAATAGCTGCACTGTCGTCTTTTAATTTCGTGTAACGTTTTGCAGCTTTCACGTCTCCATCCGTTTCAACCGTAATTGTCCCAGCGGTTTTTGCAGGATTTAATCGAATCGCTCCATCAATCGTCTTGACGCTTAAATCAAGTTTCACACCATATTCGTCGAGTTTGACACTCTTTCCTGTGACATCAGCATGAACAGCATTCAAATCCTCGATGTCAACAGCTCCGCTCCCAATCAATGTCACGTCATCTGCGTTAATTTTATTCAGACGAATCGTCTCCGCGTCAAGCTGAATCACCTTGGCAAAAACGCCCATCCCTGTTAACGAGGCCGCATCGACATCGATTCGATTCATATAGCTAGGTAAACCAACTTCAATCTCATAATCCCCCGTTTTCAAGCTCGGGCGATTTCCGAATCGGGCCAGCCAGCCGTCACGTCCTGTCACGGTAATCGTATTTCCTGACATCCCGACTTTTAAGCGTTTTTTACTTGAAGCACTATCGACCAGTTTCAATTGAACATTCCCATCCGTGCTTCTAACGAAGTTGATGCTCGCGTTCGGCGCTTCGATTTGTAATGTTTTATAGCGGTTCGTCGTCTTGAACGTCTCACCACGAGATAAAGAATCTGTCGTAAGTAAGAGTGTCACCGCATATAGAAGAATAAGGGCTGATCCGACCGAAGCATATAGTATCCACGGACGGCGAACAGGCTTGCGCTGTCCAATTCTTTCAAAAGAATCATTTTGTTTTCGTCGTTTTGCTTTTAAACGTGTAAACGTCGACTGTTTTCGTTTTCGTTCTGATCTACTCGTTGTATCGTCCATCCGTTTACCTCCATCCAGTTCACTTCCATTATTCCGAATTTATGATTGTCCTGTCAACATCCTCTCTCCATCATACGAAAATCGTAAATATCTTGGCATCGGGCGGAAGAATGAACGGCGGTAAAAAAAAGGAAGAAGAAGAATCAGCTGAAATGATTCTCCTTCTCCCTTTAAGTTAGCGCTAATTTTTCAAAATCTGCGTTACAGTTCAAGCGATTCATCAATCGCTAAAGGATGACCTGTCTGCCCTTGCGCTTCAAGCTCATCACAAAAAGATTTGGCATCTTGTTTGATTAAATCGAATGTATCGTAATGAATCGGTACAACCGCGTTCGCCTGCAACATATCGGCAGCGATTAAGGCGTCTTCCGGTCCCATCGTGAAATTGTCGCCGATTGGTAAAAAGGCAAGATCAATGTCATGATGTGCCCCATACAGTGCTAAATCGCCGAACAACGCCGTATCTCCTGCATGGTACAGTAACTTATCTTCAATCGTCAGTAAGAAGCCAGCCGGCATTCCCATGTACATGATCGTCTGCTTCTCTTCATCAATGATGCTTGACGAATGGAAAGCTTGCGTCATTTTTACTTTTCCGAATGGAAATTCAAACTGACCGCCGATATTCATCGGATGAACATTCAACCCTTTAAAACTTAAATACGTCGCTAATTCATGTGTTGCGACAATCGTCGCACCCGTCGACTTCGCAATCGTTTCCGCATCCGCCATATGATCGGCATGGGCGTGGGTCAAAAGAATAAAATCTGCTTTGACGTCTTCCGGTTTTGTCATCGCTTTGTCATTCCCACTAAAGAACGGGTCAATCACGATATGTTGCCCATTCGTTTCAATCGTTACCGTTGACTGTCCGTGATATGTCACTTTCATTTAAAAGACCTCCCCTAGCAAATAATCGGAACGAATTATATTTTCCCCTCTCCCCAAGCACATAAACCTTTCATCGCCGGTTGAAGCGTAAATGCAGCGTCCGTCAGTCGGTACTCGACATGAAGGACCGCTTCATCGAATTCAATCCGTTCGACCATGCCGAGACGTTCGAGCTCCTTCAATTGATCCGTCAACACCTTCCTTGAGATGCCCGGAATCGACCGATGCAATTCTAGAAAACGTTTCGGACCGTCCTCTAACGTGCAATATAACTGTGGGCGCCATTTTCCACCAATGATTTCGAGCGCTCGATTAACTGGAAATTGTTCTGTCGTCATTACTTTTCGTCTCTCCTTCAAGTAGTTACTTCAAAGTGCGTACTATGCAATCGAGTGTATCGTAAGTTACCGTTAGCGTAAATCAAAAAGCAAAGGAGACAACAAACATGACTTACCCACGTAATTTTTCACACATCGGACTTTCGGTCCCAGATTTAGAGGCAGCTATTACGTTTTATTCGGAGGTTATGGGATGGTACGTCATCATGGAACCATCTGATGTCGTTGAAGACGATTCCCCAATCGGCGTCATGTGTACGGACGTATTTGGAGCAGGATGGGGAAAATTCCGCATCGCGCATATGGCGACAGGCGACCGGATCGGCATCGAACTCTTTGAATTCCCGAACAATGAACAACCAGAAAATAACTTCGAATTCTGGAAAACAGGTATTTTCCATTACGCGATTCAAGACCCGGATATTGAAGGCATGGTCGAAAAAATTGTGGCTCACGGTGGCAAACAACGGATGCCGATCCGTGAATACTACCCAGGTGAAAAACCATACCGGATGGTGTACTGTGAAGATCCGTTCGGTAACCTCGTCGAACTCTATTCGCACTCATATGAATTAACATACTCGGAAGGAGCCTATTAACTATGAAAGCATGGCTTAATCAAGAAGGAACAGGTATTGAAGATTGGCAGTATCGTGACGTCGAAGTTCCCCAAATAGACTCGCATGAAGCATTGATTCGTGTTAAAGCCGTCGCTCTGAATCCTGTCGATTACAAAGCGACGAACAATCCTGCTTGGACGTTTCCGCATATCCCGGGTGTCGATTTAGCTGGAATCGTCGAACAGGTCGGTGCAGACGTAGGTGATTTATCGGTCGGAGACCGCGTGGCGATTCATACGAACCTTCAAAAAAATGGAGCGTTCGCGGAATATGCCGCAGTCGACGCCCGCGCACTTGCTATCATTCCGGAAGACGTCAGCTTTACCGATGCCGCAGCCATTCTCTGCGCCGGGATGACGGCTTATGAAGCAATCCATCAAAAGATGAATACGACAGATAAACAGACGATTCTCATCCATGCTGGCGCCGGTGGTGTTGGCGGATTCGGTATCCAGCTTGCGAAACGGCTTGGCTTACGTGTCGTGACGACCGCGTCGACGGAAAATCATGACTGGGTCAAACGGTTAGGGGCTGACTTAGCGATCGATTACAAACAGGAGAACGTCACCGATGTGATTCGCGACTGGACGGATGGACGTGGTGTCGATTTAATCTTGAATACGGTCGGACGGACAGAAGCGACGGACGATTTAGGACGGCTCGCCTTTTCCGGTCAACTCGCTTATATCGCCGGCGGTCCCGATTTGTCGATCGTCAAACCGTTTACGTTATCACCGTCGATTCATGAAGTTGCGCTTGCCGCTGCTTACGCGAGTCAAAATGACCGCGCGATCCGTAATCTTGGTCAGATGGCGGCAGCATTACTCGAGCTCGTCCAACAGAACGCACTCGATCCACTCGTCACCGATGTCATCCCAGCCGATCAACTGGTCGAAGGGCTAAAGCGGTTGGCAGAACGACACGTCCGCGGTAAAATCATCGCGACGTTTTAAGTAGGCAACGTCCAAAATTGAAACGCCGATGCTTCCATTTCTCAGACGGCAGCATCGGCGTTTTTATATTTATCATGATTTGATGCATAGCTGTAACAGTTCAACAACAATCCTCATCCCGTGTTGAAAAAATCATCCGCTTTGCCCGCACCAAACTGGAAAAAGCTTACGTTCCGTTGTCAAAGACAAACAGACCGACTCTTGACTACCGGTATTTATCGGTTTTTGTGATTTGTAACGAGCGACCGACGAGTTGAAAACCGATTGCTTGATAGATTTTATTGGACGTCGGGTTCGACCAGTCCGTATAAAGGGTGATCATCGGGTACGCTTGCTTTAATAAGTAGATGCAGACACAAGCCACGAGATCAGAAGCAAGCCCCTGCCCTCTAAGTTCCGGCGGTGTGTAGACGTAAGAGACGGTCACGCCTGACGCCGTCGGCCGACTAGCCGATGCCATCGCGATCAGACGGTCCCCGTCGAACAGACCAAATAACGTCTGCATTGAACGATGGCGACGAATCGTCTGTTCATTTTGAAGACGATTCCGCTCCGTCACGGCTAATGCACCGGTCTCGCAAATGAAGTCCCATCCGAACGAGACGGCTTGGTCGACAGCCTGGTCGTCAACAAGGCGAAAAACGTAGTTGAGTCGCGGCGGCGGTGTCACGTGATGTAAGGCATACATGCCTTGATCCATCTTCACACGGTATTTCGTATGCGGCGCAAGAAGCGGCTTGACGAGGGCATGTTCTCCGACATATCCCTTACAGTCAAAAATCCGGGCTAGTTTTCGCATGCTTGGATCAGAAAACGCATCACCGGCTAAAATTGCTTGTTCTTCAATCGTTTGTAGGATGATGATTTTTCGGTCGTCTTCTTCAGCAATCGCCATCAAAAGTGGCGTATCCCCCCGTTCCAAGATACCGAGCGGCAATTGGTGGACCTCACTGCGCTGTTCAAGGAACGGAACAGCCACGCGTTTAAAACTCTCATAATCCCGATAATGCGTTACCATCTGAAGCGACCTCCTTTGTTCTACAACTAGTGTAACAAAAAAAGTTTCCCCCCCACATGACATGTAAAAAAACATTCATCTAAAATCGTCAAGGCTCCTCATCCTTCCGGATCAGGAGCCTTTATTTACAATGCGGTATCTGATTCACTCAATCAAATCGTCGCTGTGAAACGTTCACTCCAAGCAACTGGATCAACGGACCACGCGAGCAGTTGTGTCTGTTCGTCCCTCGAGATTGCACTTGTCGCAACTGCCGTTTCGAGTAACTCCGAAAAATTCAGTAGCGATGTCGCCTTCAGATTCGCTGCCGTTAAATTAGCTTGTAAACGACTCATGCCATAGGAGAAGATGGCTTGAATCTGCACGACTTCCGCCCCTGCCTGTTGCAAAGCTTCCGCCGCTTCAATCGATGATTTACCTGTCGATAACAAATCTTCGATGACAACGACGCGTTGCCCCGGTTTGATGCGCCCTTCGATTTGATTCCCTTTTCCATGCTGTTTGGCACTACCTCGGACATAGACCATCGGTAAGTTGAGTCGGTCCGCGACGAGCGCGGCGTGTGGAATACCCGCTGTCGCTGTCCCTGCGATGACGTCGACTTGTAACGATTTGACCTGTTGCGTCAATAAATCGGCAATCATCGAACGGACTTCCGGACTCGACAATGTCAGACGATTATCACAGTAGATTGGTGAACGGAGTCCGCTCGCCCAGGTGTACGGTTGACTTGGTGAAAGTGTGACGGCTTCGATTTCAAGTAATGCAGTCGCTAATTGATTCATTGTCGGATCCCCTTCCATTGTGCCAGTAAGTCTTCATACATCGCTGCCGGATCATCCGCCTGCGTGATGGCGCGTCCGATGACAAGATCCGTCGCTCCCGCATCGCGGGCAAATTCAACCGTTGCGATTCGTTTTTGATCATGCGCCGCTGTCCCTGCCGGTCGAATCCCTGGTGTGACGAGTTGAAATCCATCGCGACAACTCGGCTTGATTTTTTCAACATCAAGTGCTGAACAGACAACTCCGTCTAAGCCGGCTTGTTCGGCTAGTTGTGTATATGCGACGACGACGGCTTCTAACGGTTCACGAATCAGTAATTGTTCGACCATCGCCTGATCCGTCGACGTCAATTGTGTCACGGCAATCAACCGGGTGCTAGCAGCTGTTTCGTCTAACCCTTCCCGTGCCGCACGCATCATTTCGAGTCCTCCCGCAGCATGAACATTCGTCAACTCAACGCCGAGCTGACCGATGACACGGAGGGTTCGTCGCGCCGTTTCCGGGATATCATGGACCTTCAAGTCTAAAAAGACGGCATGTCCCCGTTCGACCAATTGTCGAACGAACGCCGGCCCTTCGGCGTAATAGAGTTCCATGCCAACTTTGACAGCAGGTCGGACTGGACCGAATTTTTCTAAAAATCGAGTGACGTGTAATCCTGACGGAAAATCAAGCGCGATGTAAAGCTGCCCCATATGCGTTCCCCCTAATGTCTAAAATATGTTCGATCCCGAGTTCGTCCATTCGTTTCGGAAGAGCCGCAATCAACTCTTGGCAAATGAACGGATTGACGAAGTTTGCCGTCCCAACCGCTACTGCCGATGCACCTGCATAAATCATTTCCAGCACATCATCGACCTCCATGACGCCGCCCATCCCGATGATTGGGATCTCGACGACTTGTGCGACATCATGAATCATTCGGATGGCAACGGGTTTGATGGCGGGGCCAGATAGACCGCCAATCCGATTTGCGAGAATCGGTTGACCGGTCCGGACATCAATTCGCATCCCGACTAGCGTGTTGATCATCGTCAATCCGTCCGCTCCTGCCTGTTCGACGGCCTGTGCCATCTCGACGATTGACGTGACGTTCGGTGACAGTTTGACGTAGACGGGTTTATCCGACACTGCTTTGACACGGCGCGTTAATTCTGCTGCCATCTTTGGGTCCGTTCCGAACTGCAGTCCGCCGGATTTGACGTTCGGACAAGAAATATTCAACTCGATTGCTTTGACGACCGAATTTTGACTGATTAATCGAGTGACCGTTTCGTATTCTTCCGGTGTCGATCCGGCGACATTTGCAATGATTTCCGTGTCGAACTGGCCTAAGAACGGTAACTTCGTTTCGATGATGCCTTCGACGCCCGGGTTTTGCAATCCGATTGCGTTCAACATTCCCATTCCGCTCTCCGCAACTCGGGGAGTTGGGTTTCCGTACCGCTCCTCGCCCGTCGCCGCCTTAATCATGATGCCACCAAGGACAGATAAATCGTAGAACTTGGCAAACTCTTCCCCGAAGCCGAAGCACCCGGACGCTGGCATGATGGGATTTTTCAAATTCAATCCCGGTAACGTGACCGCTAATCGATTCATAATATCACCGCTTCCGCCCGAAAGACTGGACCATCGGAACATGTCTTGACGTAGTTTCCGTCCGGCGTCTTACAGACACAGGCGAAACAAGCACCAATCCCACAACCCATCCGGTTTTCGATTGACAGGAAACGATCTTGAATCGGGACCGTTTGCAAGGAACGTAACATCGGTTCCGGACCACACGCGAGTAACGTATCGAACCGCTCTGGTGTCAGTGCCGCCGTCACAAATCCTTGAACACCTGCCGTCCCGTCGACCGTCGTAATCGTTGTCGGCCCGAGCTTTTTAAACGCCTCTTCGTAAAACACACTGGCTGCCGTATCAAACCCTAGAATCGCTTCACACGTCACCCCACGTTCAACGAGTTTACGCATCGTATAATACAGTGGTGGAACACCGATCCCCCCACCAACGAGGACAACGCGACTCGTCGGCTCAATCAAGTTCACCGGGAAACCGTTCCCGAGTGGTCCGAGGGCATCGACGAAATCGCCAGGCCGTAAGGAAGCGAGTTCTTTTGTCCCTTGACCAATCTCCTTGAATAAAAAAGTGATGAGATCGCCTTCGACATTCGCGATTGAAATCGGACGCCGTAATAACGGACCGACACGCAGGTGCATGAAGCGACCCGGCTCAATCTTTTTTACCTCCGGCATACGACAAATCAATTCTGTCGCACCAACTGCGACCTTCTTCGTTGAGACGACCGTTAGGAGTTCAATCATCGCGTCACCGCCTTTTTCATATGCGTGAATGCTTGAATCGAGCTCGCTTCGAATGAGAGACTCTCAATGACTCGGAGTAGGGCTTCTGCCGTATCGAGTGATGTCAGACAGACGACGTTGTTTTCTGCGGCTGCCCGGCGAATGATGAACCCATCTTTCGTCACTTGGGAATCGCGACTCATCGTGTTGATGACATACTCGACTTCTGCTTTTTCGATTAAATCAAGCATCGATCCTTGATCGGAACCAATCTTGCCGACGACCTGGACGGCTAACTCATGTTCTGCCAGGAAACTGGCTGTTCCGGCTGTCGCGAGCAATGTGAATCCGAGTGCTGCAAACCGTTTAGCGAGACCCAGCATTTCTTGTTTATCTTGGTCAGCGACCGTCATCAAGATGCGACCATGTTCAGGAATCGCCATTCCGGAAGCGAGTAACCCTTTATAGAGTGCTTTCTCGAGCGTCCGGTCCGTTCCGATGACTTCACCGGTCGACTTCATTTCCGGTCCGAGTGACGGATCCACTTCCTTCAGTTTCGCGAAGGAGAAGACCGGTACTTTGACGGACACGAGCTCCTCTTCCGGCAGGAGACCGCTTGTCAGTCCGTAAGACGCGAGGGTCTCGCCTAAGATGACGTTCGTCGCGAGACGTGCGACCGGTAATCCCGTTACTTTTGAGATGAATGGTACAGTCCGACTCGCCCGCGGGTTGACTTCAAGGACATAGAGCTCCCCGTCCGCAAAGACGAACTGGATGTTGAGCAATCCTTTGATGCGGAATGCTTTTGCGATGCGCGTCGTATAATCAACGATTTGATCTTTAATCGCTTGCGCGACACGTTGCGGGGGATAGACCCCGATCGAGTCCCCGGAGTGGACACCCGCGCGTTCGATGTGCTCCATGATACCCGGGATGACGACATCTTCACCGTCACAAATCGCATCCACTTCAAGCTCCATTCCCGTCAAGTAACGGTCGACGAGGACCGGTCGTTCCGGGGAGGCGATGACGGCATGTTTCATATAATGTTCGAGCTCTTGTTGCCCGTAGACGATTTCCATCGCGCGTCCACCGAGGACATAAGAGGGGCGGACGAGGACAGGATAGCCGAGAACCGCTGCCGCTGCCGTCGCTTCTTCGACCGTGACCGCTGTTTTCCCGGGCGGTTGTGGTATCTCAAGTTTTGTCAAAGCGGCTTCGAATTGTTTCCGGTCTTCTGCCATATCAAGGTCTTCTAACGCCGTCCCGAGAATCTTGACCCCTTCGTCAGCGAGCGACTCGGCTAAGTTGATGGCAGTTTGCCCGCCGAACTGGACGATGACGCCGATTGGTTGTTCATTTCGGATGACTTCGAGGACATCTTCTGTCGTCAGTGGTTCAAAGTAAAGCCGGTCCGAAATCGAGAAGTCGGTCGAGACCGTTTCCGGGTTGTTGTTGACGATGATCGCTTCATACCCCGCTTCGCGAATCGCTTGAATCGAGTGGACCGTCGCATAGTCGAATTCGACCCCTTGTCCAATCCGGATCGGCCCGGAACCGAGTACAAGAATCGATGGACGTGTCGTCGGTGCAGCTTCATTTTCGACTTCATACGTCCCGTAGTAATACGGTGTATCGGACGCGAACTCTGCTGCACATGTATCGACCATCTTGTAGACGGGATGAATCTGTTCTTGATTTCGCATATGGCGAATCACGGTCTCACTTTTCTTCGTGATCCGACCAATCATCGCATCGCTGAATCCGTAACGTTTTGCGTGTAATAAACGGTCGCGTGTCAGCTCTTCGCGTGCCAACTCCTGTTCAATTCGGAAGATATGGTGTAATTTCTCCAAAAACAGCCGGTCGATGCTCGTCCATTCGTGGATTTGTTCGACCGAATAACCCCGCTCGATTCCCGCGTAAAGGGCGAATAACCGTTCATCCGTTGCTTTGACGATGTACTGGTTGAGTGTCACTTCATCCATGTCGAGGAAACGGTCCATCCGGAGATCCGACATCCCGATTTCGAGCGAGCGGACTGCCTTCAGCAAGGCTTCTTCCATCGTCCGCCCCATCGCCATGACTTCGCCTGTCGCCTTCATCTGCGTCCCAAGCGTCCGGTCTGCCGATTCGAACTTATCAAACGGCCAGCGCGGAATCTTCGCGACGACGTAGTCGAGTGCGGGTTCAAACGAGGCAAAACTCGTTTCCGTAATCGGATTCTTCAGTTCCGATAAGGCATAACCGACAGCAATTTTTGCCGCAAGTTTTGCAATCGGATAACCTGTCGCCTTTGATGCCAAAGCCGACGAGCGTGACACGCGTGGGTTCACTTCGATGACGTAGTAGTCAAAACTATGCGGATCAAGTGCAAACTGGATGTTACATCCGCCTTCGATGCCAAGGGCACGGATGATGTCGAGCGAGACATTCCGCATCATCTGATAATCGCGGTCGGACAGCGTTTGGGTTGGAGCAAAGACAATCGAGTCGCCCGTATGGACGCCGACCGGGTCAAAGTTTTCCATCGCACAGACGATGATCGCTTGGTTCGTCGCGTCACGCATGACTTCGAACTCAACTTCTTTCATTCCGGCAATCGATTTCTCGAGCAAAACTTGGTTCGCCGGACTCGCTTTGATACCGCCCTCGACGATTCGGACGAACTCGTCCATCGTCTCGGCAATCCCGCCGCCTGTCCCACCGAGCGTATAAGCCGGTCGAATGATGATCGGTAGACCGATTTTCGCGCAAAATTGTTCCGCTTCTTCTACTGTATGAACGATTTCACTTTCCGGGACACCGTGTCCACGTCTGAACATCAATTTTCTGAACAAATCACGATCTTCCGCCTCTTCAATCGCGGACAGTTTCGTTCCGAGCAGTTCAACACCATATTCAGCCAAAACGCCGAGTCGATCGAGTTCGACCGCGAGATTCAATCCCGTCTGCCCACCGAGTGTCGCAAGCAAGGCATCCGGACGTTCCTTGCGGATGATCCGGGAAACGAACTCCGCTTGGAGCGGTTCGATGTAAACCCGGTCCGCGACAGTCGGGTCTGTCATGATCGTTGCGGGGTTCGAGTTCACGAGGATGACTTCGTAACCTTCCTCCTTGAGTGCTTGGCACGCTTGTGTTCCGGCATAATCAAACTCTGCTGCTTGTCCGATGACGATTGGACCTGATCCGATAACGAGAATCTTCTGGATATCTTGACGTTTAGGCATGAGTGACCTCCTGTTGGTTCGTGATTTCTGTTAAAAACTGATCGAATAAATCATTGGCATCCATTGGACCGGGTGACGCTTCCGGGTGATATTGAACAGAGAAGACGGGTTCCGTCCGGTGTCTGACACCTTCGACCGTCCCATCATTGATCGCGACGTGTGTGACGATTAACTCGAATCCATTCAATGATTGTTCGTCGACGGCGTAGCCATGATTTTGTGAGGTGATACTGACATGACCGGTTTGAAGATCTTGAACCGGGTGATTGGCACCGCGATGGCCAAACGGTAACTTGAACGTATCTGCGCCGTGCGCAAGCGCAATCAATTGATGACCGAGACAAATGCCGAAGATGACGATTTTCCCTGTCAACTCTTGAATCAAGGGAATCGCTGTTGGAACGTCTTTCGGATTCCCGGGACCGTTCGATAACATCATGCCGTCCGGTTGATAACGCAAGACTTCCTTCGCCGTAACATTGTACGGTACGACGACCACTTCGCAACCGCGGCGGACGAGTTCACGGACGATTCCGAGCTTCGCACCAAAATCGACGAGGACAATCCGCGGACCGGCACCCGGGATGATGTACGCCCGTTCCGTCGAAGCACGTTGCACTTGATCCGTTGCGAGCGGCATGTTGTGCAAGCGCTCTAATTGATCGGCGAGATTAAATTCACCATCGACGAGCAATCCCCGCATGACACCTTTCGATCGTAAGTGCCGCGTCAGTTGACGTGTATCGACGCCGGTTAAGCCCGGAATATCGAATTCTTCTAAGGCCTCTGCCAACGACGATTGGGAGCGGAAGTTCGACGGAGTATGGCAGACTTCACGGACGATGAGTGCTTTCGCGAGTGGTCGCGTCGTTTCGTAATCTTCCCGGTTGATGCCATAGTTTCCGATTAAGGGATTCGTCAAAACGATCATCTGGTCACAATAGGATGGATCAGATAATATTTCCTGGTAGCCCGTCATCCCTGTCTGGAAGACGACTTCTCCCATCGTGACGCGTGTTGCGCCAAACGCTGTCCCTTCGAACGTCATACCATCTTCTAAAATGAGTGTCCGTTTAGACATGTGCCGTTTCCCCCTTGAATACGATTTTTCCAGCGACGAGTGTCATGACAGGGTATCCTGTCAGTAACTGCCCCGCGAACGGTGTATTTTTTCCTTTTGAATAAAAGCGTTTTGGCTCAACCGGTCGGACGGTCTCTAAATCAAGCAACACGAGATCTGCCGGTGCGCCGACTTCCAAGCGACCATACGGTAAGTCGAACAAGGCGGCAGGCTTGCGTGTCAAGGCATCGACTAAGTCGCTTAGCGTCATCTGGTTCGTTTGAACAAGTTTCGTATAAAGTAGTGGAAAGGCTGTCTCGAAGCCCGTAATTCCAAATGGTGCCCGCTCGATACCGAGTGCTTTTTCATCGGCTGCGTGCGGCGCATGATCGGTTGCGACACAATCAATCGTGCCGTCGCGTAACCCTTCGAGCAGTGCCGCCCGGTCCGCCTTACTCCGAAGGGGCGGATTCATTTTAAAGTTCGGATCCTGCCCCTCGATGTCATTTTCCGTCAGGACGAGATGATGCGGTGTCACTTCTGCCGTGACACGGATTCCTGCCCGTTTGGCATCACGAATGACCCGGACCGATTCTTTTGTCGAGACATGACAGACATGATAATGGCAGCCGGTCGCTTCTGCGATTAAAACGTCGCGTGCGATGTGGATACTTTCCGCAAGTGACGGAATGCCCTGCAATCCTTCCCGTTCACTATACGCACCTTCATGGACAGAGCCAGCTTTCAGCGTATCGTCCTCACAATGGGCGACGACCGTCTTCCCTAGTTTTGCGGCGCGGCGCATCGCTTCTCGCATGACGGCGGCACTTTGTACGCCGACGCCGTCATCTGTAAACGCAAAGGCATCCGTTAGTTCTTCAAACGCGACGAGTTCTTGTCCTAGCTGATTTTTTGAAATCGCCGCATAAGGCAAAACCCGGACAGACGCCGTTTCTTCGATTTTCTTGAACAAGGCGTCTAACGTCTCGCGATCGTCCGGAACAGGACGCGTATTCGGCATCGGGCAGATTGTCGTGAATCCGCCGGCTGCGGCGGCTGCCGTTCCCGTTGCAATCGTTTCTTTATGTTCGCCACCCGGTTCGCGGAGATGAACATGGATATCGACGAAGCCTGGTGCTACCAAGCGGTTGCTTGCATCGATGACTTGCTCGTCCGCCCGCGGCGCAGCGTCGAGATCCGTAATCAAGCCATCCTCGATGCGAATGCTTGATTGTTGCAATTGTCCGTTTTGATACCATGTTGCGTGATCGATACGTAGTGTCATATTAAATCGCTCCTTCAGTTGAGTTAGGATGAAACGCACGTTCTAAAATCGCCATTCGGGCGAACACACCATTTTTCATCTGCTCGAAGATTCGTGACTGGGTATGTTCGACCAGTTCGTCCGCAATCTCGATTCCGCGATTGACGGGTGCCGGGTGTAAGATGATTGCTTCCGGTCGGACCCGGCGCATCCGGTCGAGTGTCAAACCATATTGTTCGTGATACGTTTCTTCGAGCTCCATCGCTTGATTGTGCCGTTCCTGCTGAACCCGGAGTAACATGATGATGTCACTTTGCTCGATTGCCTCGTCAATCGGGACATAGGCAATCCCCATCGTCTCGTCAAACCATTCCGGTGGACCGGAACCGATGACGGTCGCCCCAAGCCGTTGCAACACGTCTGCGTTCGACCGGGCGACCCGGCTATGCCGTAAGTCTCCACAGATGACGACCGTTTTCCCGTGAATATGACCGAACACTTCATACATCGTCATCAAATCGAGTAACGACTGGGACGGATGTTGACCACTCCCATCGCCCGCATTGATGATTGGAATCGTCAACTGCTCCATCAGCGCGTGGTAGTATCCTGTCTCCTGATGGCGAATGACAAGGACTTCGACCCCGAGTGCCTCGAGTGTTTTACATGTATCGAGTAACGTTTCTCCTTTTTGGACGGACGATGTCGTCGTCTCAAACGGCAGGACATGCATTCCTAAGCGATGTTCCGCCATCTCGAATGAACAGCGTGTCCGTGTCGAATTTTCAAAGAACAGGTTGGCGATCGTTTTATTCGCAAAGGTTTTTGACGGTTGTCCATGTTTCAACTCAAGCGCCCGTTCAATCAACTGCTCGATTTCTAGAACCGAGAGCCGGTCGAGACTGACGAAATCGGGACTCACTGGTTGGGTTTTCATCTCGTTCACTCCTTTTTCGGCCGCAAAAAAGCGCACCTTCTGATGTGAAGGTGCGCTGAAGAAAGCAGATGAACATCTGCAATCTACAAGGGCCTCCACTTTATCGTCCTCTCGGGAACGTCTTAAAAGTCGTTAGCTGCTCGTTTCGATTGTAAAGGTGTTTCTTCGATGTCGACTTCTTCCTGTGCCGCCTTCGGTAAAATCAAGTTCAGGACAACTCCGAGGATGGTGGCGAGTGCCATTCCTTCTAATGAGAAGTTACCGACTTTCAAAGCTGCACCGCCGATGCCGATGACCAAGATGACGGCCGTGATCGTCAAGTTTCGTTTATCTGCTAAATCGACCTTACTTTCGACAATCGTCCGGAGACCGTTCGAGGCGATGACCCCGAACAAGAGGATGCTGATGCCGCCCATGACGGGTGTCGGAATCGTTTTAATGAAGCCTTCGACGTATCCAAGGAATCCGAAGCTGATCGCAAGTAATGCTGCGCCACCGAGGACAAACACGCTGTAGACACGCGTAATCGCCATGACACCGTTGTTTTCGCCGTATGTCGTGACAGGTGGACCACCGAGCATCGAAGCGACTGTTTTGGCAATTCCGTCTCCAAGCACGGTCCGGTGCATTCCTGGATCAAGGAGCGTCTCGCGCCCAATGATGCGGGAAGTGACCTTTTGTTCGCCGATATGTTCCGTCAACGTGACGAGTGTGACCGGAACGATCAGGGCGAGTGCAGCCCAGTTCAAGGTCGGTGAATAGTCGAGGAACGGAATCGTAAAGTCAGGTAGATGGAAGAATGTTGCCTCGCGCAGTGGTGCGAAATCAACGATCCCGCTGATTGCTGCGACGAGGTATCCGGCGAGAATGCCGAACAAAATCGGTACCGTACTCCACATGCCTTTAAAGTATGTCATCGCGAGGAGCGTAACAGCGAGCGTCGTCAAGGCGACGAAGAAGAACAAGCCGTTATATGTGCCATCCGCTCCGTTCATTGCCATACTGACAGCCGTTGGGGCAAGCGATAGACCGATGACCATGATGACTGGACCGATGACGACCGGCGGAAGCAGTTTCATCAACCAGGAGACGCCTGTGTACGTGATGATTAAGGAGACAAGTCCATAGACAAGTCCAGCGACCATCCCGCCGACCAGTGCATCTTCGACACCCCAGCGTTCGCTGACGGCGATGATTGGGACGATGTAGGCAAAACTAGAACCAAGGTATGTGGGGACTTTAAAACGGGTGACGGCGAGGAAAATCAACGTGCCGACTCCGCTCGCGACGAGTGCGACAGAGGTGTTTAATCCCGTAAGTAACGGAACGAGCACCGTCGCACCAAACATCGCAAAGACATGTTGGAGGCTGAGCATCAGCCATTGAAGAGGATGTTTCGGTAATTCACGGACTTCAAGAATTGCTTTATGTTTTGACATGAGAGCATCTCCCTTTCTGGTCTCTCTGGACCACGTTAAAGGTATTTTTGTTTTAACGTTTAATGAATACTTGATCAGCATCGTCGACTTCTGATAAGGCGACAACGACTTGTTCTTCGCGTGACGTCGGAACGTTCTTACCGATGAAGTCTGGTCGAATCGGGAGTTCCCGGTGACCTCGGTCAACGAGGACAGCTAACTGAATCATGCTTGGCCGACCATGATCGACGAGTGCGTCCATTGCCGCGCGGACCGTCCGTCCCGTGTACAGGACATCATCGACGAGCACCACGATTTTTCCTGTGACATCTTCCGGCATCTCGGACCCTTTGATTTCCGGCTCGAGGCTTTTCTTCGAGAGATCATCGCGGTACATCGAGATGTCGACGACACCGAGTAACACGGCTTTTCCTTCAATCTCTTCAATCCGACGGGCAAGGCGTCTCGCAAGTGTTTCACCTCGCGTCTTGATACCGACGATCATCAATTCTTCAATCCCTTTGTTGCGCTCGATGATTTCATGGGCGATTCGTGTTAAGGCACGACTGATTGCCGCTTCATCTAAAATGATGGCTGGTTTCATGGCTTCTCCTTTCATAAAAAAACCTCCTGCTTAATCGGCAGGAGGTTGTTGAAGACAGATGTGTACATAGCAAAGCCATGTGTTTACACGTATTACGGTGTCTCCCTTTCGTAGCCTCTCCGGACTCGATTAAAGGTGTTCTAATTGGGTAGGATCGTCACGCGGACGACCGATTTGGTGAGGCTGATGTCTCGCATCGCTCTCTAGGTGTTACTCTACCGTTTTATCAGAAAAACGTCAAGACTCTAATTCAAGTTTTTTCAACTGACTGATCTCAAACGTCATTTCTTCTGGGAGTGGTGCTTCGAACGATAACCATTCGCCAGTCCGTGGATGTTCGAATCCGAGAACCGCTGCGTGTAGCGCTTGCCCGTTCATCTTCATCGTCTTCCGCGGTCCATATTTCGGATCACCTGCGAGCGGGAATCCGATATAGCGCATGTGGACACGAATTTGGTGAGTCCGTCCTGTTTCGAGTTTACACTCAACGACCGTAAAGCCTTCATACCGATCGAGGACACGGAAATGCGTGACCGCTGCTTTTGAGTTTTTGTCCGTGACCGTCATCCGTTGACGGTCATTTTTATCACGACCGACCGGTGCTTCAATCGTTCCGAGTTCATGGGGAATCTCGCCATGGACAAGCGCGATATAAAGACGTTCCGTCGTCTTATCTTTTAATTGTTGCGCAAGCGATTCATGGGCTAAATCATTTTTAGCGACCATCAAGAGACCCGATGTATCTTTATCGATCCGGTGAACGATTCCTGGTCGTTTGACCCCATTGATGCCTGAGAGGTCTTGACAGTGATGGAGCAACGCATTAACGAGTGTTCCTGACACATGTCCTGCTGCCGGGTGAACGACCATGCCTTTTAGTTTATTGATGACGATGACATCACTGTCTTCGTAAACGACATCTAGCGGAATGTCTTCCGGTAAGATTTCGAGTTCGACGGCTTCCGGGATATGCACGGTGATGCTTTCCGTTCCCGTCATCTTATAGTTCGGTTTCACGATGCGTCCGTCTACTTCGACGTGCCCCGCCTTTAACCAGTCTTGCACTTGCGAACGCGACCACTCTTGTTGTTCAGCCAACCATTTATCGATTCGCCCTGTCGCGCCTTTTGCTTCGACCGTCCATACTTGTTGTTCATTCATTAATCAATCGTTCCCTTCTTCGTCAAACGCTCTTCGAACATGACGCTAATCAGCATCAAAATCACTCCAAATGTCAAGCAGACGTCTGCGACATTAAAGATCGGAAAATTATAGCCGAACGGATAAAAGTGTAAGAAATCAACGACTTCCCCACGCGCCATCCGGTCAATGAAATTTCCGATCGCTCCACTCAGTAGTAAAGCGACACTCCAAGCAAATACTTTGTTTTTTGTTCCTTCTTTGTACAGAAAATAAATCAGACCCACAACGACGAGAACCGTCACGATGAAGAAGAAGCCGAATTTTCCTTCAAGCATTCCCCATGCCGCTCCACGATTGCGGTATGAATTGAGATAAAAGAAATTTGGAATGACTTCAATCACTTGACCAATCGTCATCTGCTGGATGACGATCCATTTTGTCAATTGATCCACTCCTACGAGTAAAGCAGCAATCACTAAGTAAAGCCACATTCTGTTTTCCCCCACATCAAAAAATAATGAGGGGCAGCTACGAAGTCGCAGTAGCCGCCCCTCCCCTTATTCATTATAAAGAATTGACGACCGCAGTACAACGAGGACAAAGTGTCGGATGAGCCGGATCTTGACCAAGTTCAGTCGAATATGTCCAGCAACGTTCACATTTCTCGCCGTCCGCTTTTAAAACAGTGATTGCCGTCGTCTCATAGTTACGTTCTGCCGAGTCGACAAAATCGATGTGTGAGACTTGAAGCAGTTGTTCAAGATGGTCGATTGTCGCAAGCAATGCTTTCGTTTCGTCATTCGGTGCGAGCTCGAGTTTGGCTTCGAGCGTTTTCCCGACGAGCTTCTCTGCCCGCGCTTCTTCAAGCGCCTTCAAGACATCATCGCGGAAGACGAGGAACGCGTTCCATTTCGCGATCAATGCAAGTCCTTCTTCCGATACGTCGACTGCTTCCGGTAGATCCGTCAAGAAGATACTTGCCGTCTCGACACCAGGAACGAATTCCCATGCTTCGTCTGCCGTATGCGGTAAGACAGGTGCCATCAATTGTAACAATGTCACGACGGTATCATACATGACCGTTTGCACGGCACGACGCGCCGGTGCATCTGCTTGTTCGATATACAAGATGTCTTTCGTGTAGTCGAGGTAGAACGAAGACAGGTCAAGGACACAGAAGTTATGCAACAGTTGGTAAACTGCCATGAAATCGTACGCATCATAGGCTTTTTTGACTTTGCCGACTAATTGATCGAGCTTCGTCCGCATGAAACGGTCTGCTTCCGGTAAATCTTCAAACGCAACACGATGTGCCGTGTGATCGAATTGATCGAGGTTTCCGAGCAGGAAACGGACCGTGTTCCGGATTTTACGGTATGATTCTGACACTTGTTTAAAGTTGTCCATCGATGCCCGAACATCTGATTGATAATCGACTGACGCAACCCACAGACGAAGAATCTCAGCACCGAATTGTTGCATGATTTGGATTGGGGCAATCGTATTCCCGATCGACTTCGACATCTTCCGTCCTTGACCGTCTAATACGAAACCATGACTGACGACTGCTTTATACGGTGCTTTTCCAGTTGTCGCAACAGCTGTCGACAGCGATGAGTTGAACCAGCCACGGTATTGATCCGAACCTTCGAGGTAAAGATCAGCCGGACGCTCGAGTTCTGGACGCGTCGCCAGCACACCGGCATGTGACGAGCCGGAATCGAACCAGACATCCATGATGTCTGTTTCTTTTTTGAACTGACCATTCGGACTTGCCGGGTGCGTAAAGCCTTCCGGCAATAAGTCGATTGCTTCGCGTTCGTACCAAACGTTCGAACCGTGTTCTGCGAACAAGTTCGCGATGTGGTCGATTGTTTCCGGTGTAACGATTTCTGTTCCGTCTTCTGCATAGAAGATTGGAAGTGGCACGCCCCATGCCCGTTGACGCGAGATGACCCAGTCGCCACGATCTTTAAACATGTTGTGCAGACGTGTTTCTCCCCATGCCGGTACCCACTGAACATCTTTGATTTCTTCGAGGATTTCCGCACGGAAGTCTTTAATCGACGCGAACCATTGTGGTGTTGCCCGGAAGATGACCGGTTTTTTCGTCCGCCAGTCGTGCGGATACGAGTGTTTGATGAAAGATAGTTTCAACAATGCGCCCGCTTTTTCTAACGCAAGACCGACTTCTTTATTCGCATCTTCATAGAACATGCCTTCGAATCCCGGTGCTTCCGCCGTCATGACCCCTTTATCATCGACCGGGCAGAGGACGTCGAGTCCGTATGCTTGTCCGATGCGATAGTCATCTTCCCCGTGTCCAGGTGCCGTGTGCACGACGCCGGTTGCTTCCGCCGTAACATGATCACCGAGCATGACGAGTGATTCACGGTCGTAGAGTGGGTGTTTGGCTTTCATGTATTCGAAATCTGCTCCATTGAAGACACGACCGACTGTCGCTTCTTCCCATCCGAGTGCCTCGATGACTTCAGGAACAAGCGCCTCTGCGACGATGTAACCTTTTCCTTCGTACTCGATCCGGGCATACGTGAGTTCCGCACTGACAGAGATTCCGAGGTTTGCAGGAATCGTCCACGGCGTCGTCGTCCAGATGACGAAGTGATCGGTTGGCTCTAAGATGTTATTTCCTTCTAAGACAGGGAACGCAACATAGATGGCAGCAGAACGTTTATCATGGTATTCGATTTCTGCTTCTGCCAGTGCCGACTCAGAAGAAGGTGACCAGTAGACTGGTTTTTTTCCTTTATAGATATAGCCTTTGTTCGCCATGTCACCGAAGAGGCGAATTTGCGCCGCTTCAAATTCCGGTTGGAGCGTGATGTATGGATTATCATAATCACCGAGAACACCTAAACGCTTAAACTGTTCACGCTGATGATCGACTTGTTCGAGCGCATATTTCGCACACAATTCGCGGAATTCAGCGACAGACATCGTCTTCCGGTCGACGCCTGATTTTTGGAGCGCTGTTTCAATCGGTAACCCATGTGTATCCCAACCCGGTACGTACGGTGAACGGAAACCATTCATCGATTTGTAACGGACGACGATATCTTTTAAGACTTTGTTTAATCCGTGCCCCATGTGGATATCACCGTTTGCGTATGGTGGTCCATCATGAAGGATGAAGGTTGGTTTTCCAGCATTTTTTTCTTGAACTGCTTGATATAAGTTCATCTCGTTCCAACGTGCCTGCATGTCTGGCTCACGTTTCGGCAAGTTACCTCGCATTAGAAATTCAGTTTTCATCATCAATAATGTATCTTTGTACTCCATCTGGCATTCCCTCACTTCTTTTAATTTAACATACAAAAAAAGCCAAACACATCCCTGGTATAGGGACGAGCTTGGCTTGAACTCGCGGTACCACCCTACTAGTAGTTCAACCGTACGAACTACCACTTAAGAGCCCGATAACGGGGGCGAATCGGTGCGACTTACTTAATGGTTCAGTCTCACACTCGAAGGGGATATCCATTCTCACTTACTGTTCGGGCTCACACCAGTCCCCGATTCGCTTGCAGCAGTCTGAGTAAGACCTGTCCTTGTCATTGATTTAAGTTATATGACATCGTCGTCATTATACGCAACTGCAGGAATCTCGTCAAGCGCACCACGCGTCGAGCTATCAAACGCATCCCAGTCGTGACTCGTCAATAATTCCATCTGCGCATCAATCAAGACTTTAAAACGATTACGGTACAATTCGATTTTCTTACGCATCTGTTCGACTTCAAAGTCTGTCCGTTGCGCTCGACGCTGTGCAGAGTCTTGCAGTTGTTCCGCTTCCCGCTCGGCCTGTTTTAAAATCAAGCTTGCTTCTTTCGTCGCATTGGCTTTGACTTCTTCTCCTGCTTCTTGGGCGACGATGATTGACTTGTTTAACGTCTCTTCCATCGAACTGAAGTAATCGACACGCGATTGCATGTTTTGAATCACTTCTTGCTGTTGACGGTTTTCCCGCAACAACATTTCAAAATCCTTGATGACTTGATCAAGAAATTCGTTGACCTCATCCTCGTCATAGCCGCGAAACTTACGTGTAAATTCCTTATTATGAATATCAAGTGGCGTCAATGGCATGATGAAATCCTCCTCAGCATTTTTTAACCTTTTAATAATCCGTACTGCAATTTAATCCGGTCGCGTTTCGTCGACCCTAAGATGGCCGTCAATTTGACGCGGCCTGTTCCACGAAGCGAAAGCAAATCGCCTTCTTCAAGCATGAAGCTTGGATCTTCGACGATTTTATAATTCACTTTGCTTTCCCCTTGTTTAATCAAACTTTGTGCTTTTTGTCTCGAAAAACCAAGCACTTCGCTGACGACAGTATCAAAGCGGAGCGAACTGACGAATCCAAGTTCTTCTTGCCATTCCTGTTCTTTGATCTTCAATTGGTCTTCTAGTTCGACGCGAGATAAACGAATTTTCGTTTTCCCTGCCCGCTCGACGTTGACTTCGATATAAGAAGCAACGTCTTCTGCGACTGCGAACTGAACGACTTGATCTTGAATGACGACGTCACCGAACTTGCCGCGTTTCAGACCGACGTTTAAGAGCGTACCTGTTACTTGTCGATGCGATAGTTCAACGAATTTTGTAGGATAATGAATACGATAGATGGCAATATCAAAGTCGCTCGCATCAAGTTCGTAGTAATCAGGCGCAATTAGTGCCCGCTGTCGCTCTGCCCCTTCGAAACCGCCCTCAAAAAAGAGGGCACATTTCGTTCCGACGAGTTCACGTGTGATTTGCTGTTCGCGTGGGTCAAGAAAATCTGTCAATTTAAACGTATAGGTCGCTTCGACATGGTCGATCCAGTTTAAGACAAGATCGACGAACTCCCGCTCATGTCCGCGATAGTGATCATAGACGCTCATTAGAAGAAGATTGCTCGAATGCCTGACTGTGCTAAGTTCAACACTAAAAAGGCAACGATTGGTGAGATGTCAAGCATACCTCCGATGGGCGGGATGATCCGTCGGAAAGGCGCGAGGAACGGTTCGACTAACATCGCTAATACTTGTCCGAATCTTGACTCTCGTGCGTTCGGGAACCATGAAAGTAAAATATAAGCAATCATGACATAGCTATAATATTGGAGTAACGTACCCAATGTACGCCCAATCGCGTACATAACTTGTGAATCCATGTTTACCACCCCTTATGATTGATATCATCTTCTCCAAGTAGATTTGAAATACTACCTGCGAGCTCGACGTTGTTTGGCACACAGAGGAGCGTGTTTTGACTGATTGTCGTGATCGTACCATCGAGTGCAAAGACGACGCCTGAAAGAAAATTAATCATTTGCCGTGATTGATCTTTTGACATGCGTTGCATATTAACGATGACCGCACGATTTTGACGGAGATGCTCCCCAATTTCTTGTGCTTCATTGAAGACACGCGGCTCACTTAAAATGACTTGTGATTTTGCTTTTTTCGTATGAATCGGAACGATATTCGATTGACGCACAGGGTCCTCCTTTTGAGTAACACTCGGGGTAGATTCCTCGTAGTACTCTTCATACTCTTGCTCTGCAGTACCTCTACCTTTATTTATTGTAGCATCATTTTCATATTCAAGTTCGTCTAAATCGTCTGTGTTCCCAAGAAACAGATGTTGCATTTTCGATTTGAATCCCATTTCGATTCTCCTTTCAACTTCTTCTACGTTTTATGGTTGGACGAGGACCGTACCGATTCTGACGTGTGTCGCCCCTTCTTCAATCGCAATCTCATAATCAGACGACATCCCCATCGATAATTCCGTACAGGGGGCGTAAGACAGGTTTCGTGCTGCTACTTCGTCTCGTAAGACACGTAAAGCACGGAAAACGGACCGCACTTCCTCTTGATTTTCTGTCAATGGTGCCATCGTCATGAGTCCAATCACACGAACTTTTGGATATTGACCGATTTCATGTAGAAAGGAATGAATGTCTTCTGCGGAGATACCTTGTTTCGAAGCTTCACCCGAGACATTGACTTGAACAAAACAATCGATAGGACGTTTTGCACGTTTATTGATTTCTTCCGCTAAATGCAAACGATCGAGTGAGTGAAGCACATCGATTTGATCGATGATTTGACGTACTTTTCGCGACTGCAGTGTCCCGATGAAGTGCCACTCACAGGCTTCACGCCCAAGTGCTGCTTGTTTTTCTGACAAACCCTCCGGACGATTTTCACCTAGCGCCGTTATACCTGCTTCTAACAGCTCAGAGGCAACTTGACTTGAAACTGATTTCGTCACGCCAATCAGTTGTACCTGCTTTTTTTGAAAACTCTTTTCACTCGCTTGTTGCATCTTTTGTTGGACAAGTTGAACATTTTCATTAATCGACATGTAATGACTCCTTTACGATCAAGCTCGCGAAACGACCTTGGTGGTCCCCATGACGGTAAGAGAAATAGTCATCTGCTTGGCAATGCGTACAAATTCCTGCATCAATGATGTCACCTAATCCACTTCGCTCTGCTAATGTAGCATTCGTCTGCTGAAGAGAAAGCATCGCTTTCCCGTTTTCTTTCATTGTGTAGGGCGTATCTTCAAGACCAAGTCTGTCAATTGCTTCAAGGACAGGTTGGTCGACCTCATAACAACATTCACGAATCGATGGTCCGATGACCATTTGAATCGAGGAGCGATCTGCCCCTGCTGCTTCCATTTGAGCAACGGTCGCTTCGACGATATTCGCGACTGTTCCACGCCATCCGGCATGCGTATTCGCAATGATTCCTGTCGTCGGATCACAGAACACGAGCGGTACACAATCCGCGAATAACATGGCGAGCAATACATTCGCATCCGTCGTCACCAATCCATCTGTACCCTCGATTGTTGTTCCATAATCCAGTGCACCTCGTCCAGAATCTAGCGTCGTCACTTGTTCGACATGGTTCCCGTGAACCTGTTCTGCCCAAACTGAATTTTCGAGCGATAAATCGAGTTGACGGGCGATGACTTGCCGGTTTTGAATGACACCATCGCGATTGTCATTGACATGCAATCCAAGATTGCCAATACCATGCGGTGCTGAAAATTTTGTAGTGAATGCCGCGCGCACTGTACCGGTCGGTGTATCCCACTTTATCCATTGACCAAACATCATTTCACATCCCTTTCAAAAAAAGAGGTGCCGCTTACGCGACACCTCTTTGTCTAGCAGTCGTGTCTTGGAAAAAATCGGATTAACGATTGTTCCGACGAAGGAATGATGGAATGTCCATCGTTTCTTCAACATCTGACCCTTTTGCTGGTTCTGGATTCGAGCTGACAGGTGTCTCTTCGACTTGTGGTTTCGGCTCCTCAGTCGCAGCAGGAGTTGGAGTCGCCTGCTTTTTCTTGAGTAAGTTTTTCATCATTTCTTGAGCAGATGGAATCTCGAAATCGAGTGGCTCGTTTTCGAACTCTGTTGCGATGACGGTAACGATGATTTCATCTTCCAAGTTATCATTGATAACAGAACCGAAAATCAAGTTTACTTCTTCATCTGCTGCACTTTGAACGATTTGAGCAGCTTCCGTTACTTCATATAGACTGAGGTTCGCACTACCTGTGATGTTCATTAAGACACCTTTTGCACCTTCAATCGATGTTTCAAGCAATGGACTTGAAATGGCTTTCTTCGCAGCTTCCGTTGCACGGTGTTCACCTGTCGCAACACCAACACCCATCAGGGCAGAACCTTTTTCGGTCATGATAGTCTTAACGTCTGCAAAGTCTAAGTTGATTAAACCAGGAACAGCGATTAAGTCTGTGATCCCTTGAACCCCTTGACGAAGGACATTATCTGCTTCTTTGAATGCTTCGAGCATCGGCGTGTTACGATCAACGATTTCAAGTAATTTATCATTCGGAATGACGATTAACGTATCAACTTTTTCTTTAAAGTTTTGAACACCCGATACGGCGTGTTGCATCCGTTTGCGTCCTTCAAACATGAATGGTTTCGTTACGACACCAACAGTCAAGGCACCGATTTCTTTCGAAATTTCAGCGATGACTGGCGCAGCACCAGTTCCTGTCCCGCCACCCATACCTGCAGTGACGAAGACCATGTCCGCACCTGACAAAATCTCTGTCAACTGTTCACGGCTTTCTTCTGCCGCTTTCTTACCGATTTCTGGGTTCGCACCTGCACCTAAACCGCGTGTCAGCTTTGCACCGAGTTGGAGCTTCACATCTGCCTGCGACATGTTGAGTGCTTGTGCATCTGTATTGACGGCGATGAATTCTACGCCTTGTACACCATGTTCAATCATTCGGTTGACGGCGTTTGAACCACCGCCACCTACGCCGATGACCTTAATTTTAGCTACTTGGTCCATCATTTCATCAAAATGCAACATAAAAGGGGCCCCCTAATTTTTTATACTCATTGTATTTTAGTCATTAACCAAAAAACTTTTCAAAGAAACTACTGAATGATTTACGCTCTTTTGGAGGTTGTTCCTGTTGCGTTCGTTCTTCGCGTGCTGGAGACGGTGTCGGGTTCGTAAGCAGTTGTTCTTGTTCACGATTTTGCGCCACGACTTCCTTCTCGTCCGCACGATCAAATCCTGATTTCGAAACCGTACTTCTTGAGAGTACATAGCGTAACATGCCAGCTGCCACAGCGTACTTCGGATTACGAATGCCTAGGCTAGCCGGTTGGTAAACGTTGACGTTCTGGTTGAAAATCCGTTTTCCTAGCTGATCGATTCCAGGAAGCGAAGAACTTCCACCGCAGAGGATGATGCCACTATTCATTTGTGGATGACCAGCCTGCGTCATCCGTTTTTGAATCATCTCGAAGATTTCTTCGAGGCGTGCCTCTAAAACGAAACCGATCTCAGGTTGCGGCTCAAAACGATGCTCCCCATTAATCGTTACGTAGGATACCTTTTCTTCAGGATCCCCTAACGATTCAAGCGCCACTCCGTATTCTTCCTTCGCAAGTTTTGCATCTTGGTACTTACAATTCATCTTATACGTTAAGTCACGTGTCAGATGATCGCCACCATAAGGTAACGTCGTCGAGTAAACGAGATCGTTTTTTTCATAAATCGACAATGCCGTTGTCTCATGTCCAATATCGATGATGCCGACGCCGAGCTCGAGTTCATCGATTGATGCCGCGATTCTTGAAACAGCTAAGCTTTCAAGTACGTATCCTGCAAGCTCTAGACCAGCCCGTTCAATTGAACGTTTAATGCTATGTAGGATCGTTTTCGCTCCAATGATCAACTTCCCTGTCACTTCTAGACGATAGCCAATCATACCACGTGGATCCGTGATTTCTGTTTGTTGGTCGACCGTAAACGTTTTCGGTAGTACATCGACAACACTTAATTCGTTCGGAATGCGCATGACCATTGCGGAGTGTAGGACGTCTTTGACGTCGTCATCCGTAATTTCATTGTCTTCGCCTTTAATTGAAGTCATCCCTTGACAATCCTTGACTTGAATGTGTTCTCCAGAAATTGCTACATATACTTCACCAATCGGTTCACCGAGTGTCCGTTCCACTTCAGCGACCGCTTGTTTAATGGCATTGACTGTTTGGTCGATATCGACGATGACACCACGTTTGACACCGGCAGATGGTGCTGAACCCTCCGCTAACACGTTCAGTGTCCCGCCGAGTAGTTCACCGACGATGAGTTTCACTTCCGATGTTCCAATGTCTAGTGCGGCAATCGTACCTTTCGTTTCCATAGGAGTGACACCTCCACTTTCATAATACTCATACTGATTGTCCCTATATATATTCAGGAAACAAGATAAACTTCTTCTCGTTTAAGTCTACACTATATAAAACCCTACGAAAAGAAGTTATTGTCTAACTTACCCATCTAATAGATTACGATTTGATGACGATACGCCTACTTATTTACTAATGAAAACAAACGTTTGTCAATCTAATGACTCATGACTAGGATTTTTCTATTTTTTTACTTTATATGGTTTGAAATAGATTCCCCCGTCAATCGTGATCGTCCCTGTTTTTCCTTTTGGTAAGGCTGAAATCACTTTGACATATTCATTCAACGAGTTAGAAAAAGCTGAAGTACTCAATAAGACGGTATTGCCATCCGTCATGAATAACTTCAATCCCCCTTTATCGGTTTTATCGTTTGCAACGATTTCCGAAATCCGACTCCGAACTTTTGGTTCGATTTTAACGAGTTCCTTCGTCAACCGTTCGAGGGACTGATCTGTAAAGCCTGTTAAAATCGGTGCATCGAACAATTCTTCCTTTGACTTTCCGGGGATGATTGTTCCATCTGCTAAGACGATTCGGTCTCCGGGTTGATCTTTCGCATAAGCAATTTCTTTTTCCTCCACGATATTAACTTGATAGTTATGGAGAAAACTCTGTGTCATCGTTGCTTCCCGTATACCTGGTACATCTTCGATTCGCTCTAGCACAGCTTCTTCTGACACATTGAAAGCATGTGTCTCCTTCACCTTCATCCGTGACGCCTGAATGATGTCTGCTTCTTTGACATTGACGACACCATCAATCTCAAGTGTCGCTACCCGCGAATAACTGGACTGAAGGTAAAATACGACAGCAATCAATAGACCAATCAGGATGAGGACATAGATTAAACGTCGGTTTGCTTTCTTCCGGCGTTGTTCACGGATATAAGGAATCTTATCTTCTAGACTACTGACAGTGGCATCCGTATCTTTTACCGGTTGTCGCTCCTTCACGTTCATTCCTCCTCTACTTGACTAATTTCAGTTCCTTATCGGTCTATTCCTGCAACAGTTTAGTTTTTTTGTTGAATCAAGCGATTCAACTCGTCCACTAAATCACTCGAGGCATTTGGCATCCCTAAAGCGAATGCGGCCTGCGACATCGCTTCTTGGTTCGCAAGCGCCGTTTTACAGGCATCGAATAACGTTTCTCCTGTCAATTCAGCTTCTCGGACGAGCAAGCTTGCCCCTGTTTCGACGAGGGACGAGGCATTTACTTCTTGATGGTTTTCTGTGACGTATGGACTCGGAATGAGAATGCTCGGTAACCCGAGTGTCGTCAATTCCGCTAACGTGCTCGCACCCGAACGTGAAATGACGAGTTGACTCGCCTTTAGTATATTCGGTAAATCATAGACGAACGGACGTAACTGAATCCGCTCCGGGACCGTTCCGATTTGGCGAGTAATCTCTTCAAAATGAACTTGACCTGTCACGAACAACATCGACCAATCCATCTGAATGAACTTCGGCATCATCTCGATGATTGCTTGGTTGATTGCTGGCGCTCCACGACTTCCACCGTAAACGACGACTAACGGGCGCCCTTCTTCAAAACCATAACGTTGCCGTTCAATGACTGGATCGACTTGCAAATCAGCAACTTCGGAAGCCCGGGGATTACCGATTAAAACGGTTTTTGCTTCGTTTTTACCGAAATGGTGACCTGATCCTTTAAACGATAACGCGACACGATCGACGTACCGAGCAAGGAATTTATTCGTAATACCAGGTAAACTGTTTTGCTCATGGACGAGTGTTTTATACCCCATCTTCGCTGCTGTATAAAGGACCGGTCCACAAACGAAGCCACCTGTCCCGACGACGATGTCGGGGTTGAATTTTCGCAACATTTTCCGGACGCGGGTCACGCTCTTTAAGAAACGGATTCCCGTCTTAACATTTTCAAATGATAACGAACGGCGAATACCTGAAATCTCAATCGATTCAAAGGGAATTCCTGCGCGTCGGACGATATCTGCTTCTAGCCCATTTTCCGTTCCGATGTATAGCACTTCACACGGCATGCGTCGCTCGATTTCGCGGATCATCGCAAGCGCCGGATAAATATGCCCTCCGGTTCCACCACCTGATACGACGATTCTCATTTAGCATCTCCTCCAATCGATTCGACGGCGCGAACAAAATGTTCGCCACGTTCTTCATACGTCTTATATTGATCCCAGCTCGCTGACGCAGGCGATAATAAGATGATATCCCCGGCTTGTGAGACATCAAATGCTGCCTGTACTGCTTGCGCCATATCACTGACGACCGTTGCATCAATCTTTTCTTGACGTGCCAGTTCCGCAAAACGTGGTCCGGTCTCGCCCAAACCGACGACATGCTTGACTTGTGTCATCGACTCTACGAGTGGTGTTAAATCAGCACCGCGTTCTAGTCCGCCACATAACCAAATGATTGGAGCTTTAAAACCGGATAGTGCTGCTTCCGTCGCCACGTTGTTCGTCGCTTTCGAATCATTGTAGACTTTACGTCCCTTGAATTCGCCGATGTACTCTGTACGATGCGCGACGCCACCGAATGTCCGTAAGACGTCCTGCACCGCTTGTAACGGAATATTGAATGGTTCTACTAACGTCAATGCTGCTAAGACGTTCTCTAGATTGTGTCCCCCACCTAAAGCCAGTTCAGCGACCGGTAAGATCGGCGTTTCACCAACGATAATCATGTCCTGCTCGACACGAGCATAAGCTGGACTCTTACGTGAAAAACGCAACCGCTCTGCTTTTGCCTGATCACTTAAGCGCATGACGACATCATCGTCTGCATTGACGACAAGGCGGTCATTCGCATCCATGTTACGGAAAATTCGTGCTTTCGCTTCCGCGTAGGATTCAAGATCACCATGATAGTCAAGATGAGCCGCTGATAAGTTTAAGAAAGCCGCACTCATTGGTTTAAAGGCGTGCATTCCCATCAGTTGGAAACTCGAAAGTTCAATCACGATGATTGCATCATCTTCCGCTTCTTTCGCAATCTCAATCGCCGGGAAGCCGATGTTCCCCGCCAAGTGTACCGGACGCGTCTGCTGTTTCAATAATTCGTGGACAAGTGTCGTCGTCGTCGTCTTCCCATTCGACCCCGTAATCGCTACCCATTGCGCATTCGTCGCATGATAGCCGAGCTCGACTTCTGTCCAGATTGGAATCTGTCGCACCAGTGCTTCTTGCAAGAGCGGAATCTGATACGGAATCCCTGGATTTTTGACGATGAGCTCTACTCCTTCAAGTAACGTGAGCGGATGCTCGCCGAAAGTCGTTTTGACACCGAGTTTTAGCAACGTATCTTGATCTGTTCCCGAGGGTGTTCCACCATCGTTCACCGTCACATCTGCCCCTGCTTCGACCAAATACTTAGCCGCTGCGATACCACTTTTAGCCGTTCCGAGCACTAAAACCTTTTTGTTGACCCAATCAGACTTCTTCATCTTAAAATCGCTCACTTTCTTCATCCGGAAATTTCAATTAAACAAGCAAGTAGGCAACAAACGCTACGATACAACTAATCGAAGCAAACGTACCGACAATCCGCCATTCACTCCAACCGACCATCTCGAAATGATGATGAATCGGGCTCATCTTAAAGATACGTTTTCCTGTCGTTTTAAATGAAATCACCTGTAAAATCACAGATAATGTCTCAACAACGAACACGATTCCAATTAAGACAAGTAGCAATTCAAGTTTTAAGAGGATGGATAACCCGGCGAGTGCTGCTCCGAGTGCGAGCGAACCTGTGTCCCCCATGAAGATTTTCGCAGGGTGGGCATTGAATAATAAGAATCCAATCAATGCACCGACTGCTGACATCGCGAATAACGCGACCCCTACTTCATCTGCAACGAACCACGCATACAAACTAAAGAACAAGAATGTCGGGATTGCTGTAAAGGATACGAGACCATCTAATCCGTCCGTCAAATTGACGGCGTTCGAGAATCCGACTAACCAGAACAACGCGACAAGTGGATAAAGCAAGCCGAAATCAAACGTCATTGACGTAAACGGGATCGCTAAGTAAGTCGCTTCGCTCGTAAACCCACCACTCAACCATACAAATAATAATCCAACAACAATTTGTCCAATTAATTTTTGTTTCGAGTTCAATCCAAGGTTACGTTTTTTGACGACTTTGATGTAATCATCGATGAATCCGATCGCACCATAAGCAAGCGTCAAGAACAAGAGTGACAAGTGATTCGCTTCTAAGTCTCCCGTAATCATCGCCGCAATCAAACTCCCGATCATTGCGAGTAAAATAACGATTCCACCCATCGTTGGCGTTCCGGACTTGACTTGGTGCCACTGCGGTCCTTCTTCTCGAATTTCTTGTCCAAATTTCAACTGGTGTAAAAAAGGAATCGCTCTTGGCATGACAAGAAGAACCACGAGTAAAGCGACAATTAAACTGATGAATAATGTAATCATTGCAAACACCTACTTTTAAGAATTAAATTTTGTTTAAATCCGTTAAAATCTGCTCAAGCGCTACTCCACGAGAAGCTTTAAGCAACACAATCGTTTGTTCACCCAACAACGGACGAAGCAACGTAGCCGCCTGATCGACCGTCTCTGCGAATTCGACCACTACCGACGGATCAGTAATGCCTTCCGCGATATACCGTCCCTTCGCTCCTACAAGAATAGCATGTGAGACTGGAAGTGTAATCCGCTTACCGACCGATGCGTGCAATTCACGCTCTTGGTCCCCAAGCTCGTACATGTCTCCTAAGACAACAACGCGGGTCGGATAACCGTCAAGCTCTGCAACCGTCTCGATTGCCGCATTCATCGATGTCGGGCTTGCATTATAAGCATCATTGATAATGGCTGTCTTGTGATAGACGAGACGTTCCATCCGCATCGGTGTCAATTTCACTTCATCCAGCCCTGCCTGAATCACCTCGTCCGCAACCCCGAGTGCACGTGCTGTCGCAATCGCATAAGCCGCGTTGCGCACTTGATGTTTTCCAAGAACCGGAATACGGAATGTTGCTCCGGCAAATTGAAACGTCGTTCCGAGGAAGGTCGCCTCTGCTTGCTCGATGACAAATGTGTTTGCGTGGTGGTAACCAATCCGCTCACCTGTAACACCAGCAAGTAACGCTTCGTCTCCGTCAAGGAATAGATGACCATCCGACTTTAGACCTGCTGTGATTTCTAATTTGGCTTTCGCAATTCCTGCACGCCCTCCGACATGTTCCGCATGAGACTCACCGATATTCGTTACAAGTGCGATATCCGGTTCTGCTAATCGTGATAAGAACTCGATGTCACCGAAGCCGCTCATTCCCATCTCGAGCACCGCTACCTCTGTGTCACGAGGCATCATCAAAATCGTCAACGGCATGCCGATGTCTGAATTAAAATTACCTGATGTCTTATGCGTCCGATACGTCGTTTTCAATACACTTTCGACCATATCTTTTGTCGATGTCTTACCATTGGACCCCGTAATCGCCACTACCTTTGGTGAGACGAGTTTCAAGTAACGTGTTGCAATATGTTGCAACGCGGCTAACGGGTCTTCGACTTCGAGCACAACGATGTCTGCGTCCGGAAGCGGGATTCCTTTTTTCCATAACGTCACGATGGCTCCTTGGTCGATTGCTCCATCGATGAACGAATGTCCGTCGACGCGCGCGCCTTGTATCGGAACGTACAATCCTTCTGTCAGTTCACTTCTCGAATCCGTCGCAAAGTGGCGAAGCGATCTTTCGTCCGTCACATCTAATCCGAGCCAACTTGCGATTTCTGTTATCGTCACCATTTCATTTCCTCCACTCATTTACAGAAAAAGAGGACGAATTCAAAAGTCAACGAATGACTCCTGTTCGTCCTCGTTCTCCTGCAGAAAATTAGGGACCGCTTTTACCTTAATCGTTTGGTTCAGCGAGTTCAACCGTCAACTTTCCATTTTCTTTCACTAGTGTACCAGTTCGGGCTGATTGTTTGGTTACAAAACCTTTACCAATCACATCTAACTTCAAATCATACAAACTGACGAGCTTCTTGACATCTCGTTGCGACCAGCCAGACAAATCAGGCATCTTGAACGTATCATCCGTTTTGAGAAGGACACGTTCGCCACTGACGAATTCCTGACCACGCGACGGGATTTGCGAGACGACTTGTGCCCCGTCACCCAAAATAATCGGAACGGCACCTTGTTCTTTCGCTAAAGTCTTCGCCTCGGCAACGGTCTTTGTGATATAGCTCGTTGTGATTTTTGCTTTGACATCAACTGACTCTTTTTGTGTTTCGGGTTGGATACTCCGATACTGGAGTGCAGTATTCATGACGCTTTTGAAGACTGGACTCATGATACTTGGACCCGAGACCGATGACTCATTTTTTGACGGACGATCGACGGCAATGTACATGATGAGTTCAGGATCATCTTTTGGGGCCATTCCGATAAAGGAGTGGATGAACTTTCCTTGGATGTACTTCCCGTTCTCTGAAATTTGCGCTGTCCCCGTTTTACCGATGACGCGGTAATCATCCAACTTATACATTTGTCCCGTTCCAAGCTTACTATTGACGACGCCATCGAGTGCTTCCCGCGTCGCCTTCGCCGCTTCAGCCGAAATCGGTTTGCCGACCACTTCCGTTTTTGCTTTGTAAGGAGCCTGATCGACGTGATCTGCCTTTTGGATGATGTGTGGTTTGACCATTTCACCATTTCCAGCGATTGCCGTCGCTCCCTGCAACAATTGCATCGGGGTCACGGCGGTCGATTGTCCCCACGACGTGATGACCGTATTTAACGGTTTTGATAAATCGGACTGACTGTTTACTTCTCCCGAAATGTCTATACCCGTCATTTGATCAAAATGAAACTTCTTAAAGTATTCTTTATACCGCTCGATGCCTAGTTTTTCAGCTGTCAAAATCGAGAACATGACGTTCGACGAGTGATAGACTCCTTCAATCATTGGAATCGTCCCCCAACCAACATCATTGTAATCCTTGATGACTGTGCCTTTATAGTTGTAGTTACCTGACTTATACGGTTCGTTCGGCCGAAAGACACCGGCATCAATCGCAGCCGCCAGGGTAAAGATCTTCATCGTCGAACCCGGTTCGAACCGAGATGAGACAGCAAAGTTCGTGAAATCTGTCATATCCCGCAAGTTTGGATTGAATGATGGCCGATCCGTCATCGCGAGTATTTCACCCGTTTTTGCATCCATGACGACACCTGTCGCATTTTTAGGTTTGTATTCGTCATACATTTTCTGCATTTGTTTTTCGAGCGCTTGTTGAATTCGGTGATCAATCGTCAAGTACAAATTCGAACCATCTTTCGGCTCATTCGAAATACGAGATCCACCTTGAATCAATTCACCGCCACTTCGATCTTTTTCAAAGATACGGGACCCGATTGACTCCCGTAACGCATCATCATATTGTTTTTCGATCCCCATCTGCCCTTTTAAGACGACGCGTCCGTTATCTTCTGTCATCTTTTGAACGAATCCGAGCGTATCGGATAGAAAAACGCCGTTTGGATAATATCGTTTTGGCTCTTCAATCAGTCGGATTCCAGGAAGATCGAGCTTATCAATTTTTTCTTTTTGATCAAGCGTCAAATCACTCCCTTTTTTCCCGAACTCGATTTGCGAGCGGTCTTTATTTTCAATCAAATACGTCTCAAGCTCTTTAACCGTCATACCAAGAATCGGCGCGAGCCCTGTCGCCGTCTTCTTATAGTCAACGACTGTCGCATCCGGATCTTGAACGCCACCTAACCGGTAGACTGCGACAAGGTGGTACGAGGGTACATTGATCGCAATCGGTGAACCGAGACGGTCAAAAATTTCTCCTCGTTCTGCCGAGAGCGTCGCTTCCGCTTCCCAGCGTTTCTTTTCCGCGTAGGCAATCATATCTTCTCCGTGAAACTTTTTCGTTGTCGACAAATAAAGAAACCGGCCAATAAACACAAAAAAGAGAGCAGCAAATATCATCATGATGATGGCTACTCTCACGCGGGATTTTTTAAGTGGATTCATTTAGGAATCACCTTGATGTTCCCTTTTCGCATATCAAGACCTTGTTCTTTCGCAATCTTGTAGATCCGTTCTGGAGAGCTTAAATTCGTAACTTCAAGTTGAAGACGTTCATTTTCCTTCTTCATCTCTTGCGTCACTTGATTTTCCTTCGCAAGATCTCGACTGACGTTGTACGCATCATTGTGTGCCCCAATCGTCGCGCTACCGAACAAGACGAGACCACCTATCATTGCACTGTATAAGAATTTTTCAAAAGGATACAGGCGATACTTCGGACGGACGGCGACGCGAAGATTAATGTCTTCCGTTTTCGTCGGTTCTTGAACTGGGCGCTGACGAACAGGCTCTAGCGATTGGACTGGTTTACGAAGTGGTTCTGCCATCTGAATGCTCCTCTCAACTTTCCTTCATTTTTTCAACAATCCGTAACTTAGCAGAACGTGAACGACGGTTATCATCAAGCTCATCATTCCCTGCTGTAATCGGCTTACGTGTGACGAGGCGAAGTTCTGGTTCAAACTCTTTTGGAATCATCGGCAATCCTTGCGGAAGCTCAGGTAACGATGATTTTTCTTTAAATGCTAATTTACACATGCGGTCTTCAAGTGAATGGAACGTGATGACACAAAGACGACCACCGACGGCCAGCAAATCAATCGCCTGATACACCGCTCGATCGAAGACATTCAATTCATCATTGACAGCAATCCGAATCGCTTGGAACGTCCGCTTTGCCGGATGCCCACCCTTACGACGGGCAGGCGCTGGAATCGCGTCCTTGATGAGTTCGACCAGTTCGAACGTCGTCGTGATTGGACCTTCTTCACGTGCCTTTTCAATTTTTCGTGCAATCTGCTTCGAAAATTTTTCTTCTCCGTATGTAAAGAAAATCCGAACGAGATCATTGTATGGCCAGTCGTTGACGACTTCATATGCCGATAACGATGACGTTTGATCCATTCGCATATCGAGGCGGGCATCAAAATTGTAGCTAAATCCGCGTTCCCCTTCATCGAGTTGCGGTGAAGAGACACCGAGATCAAACAAAATACCATCTACTTTAGTTACACCTAACTCATTTAGCTTTTCTTGCAAGTGAACGAAATTACTTTTAATCAGCGTAAAGCGACCGGCATACGCTGCAAGACGTTCTTCCGCATGGGCAAGCGCGACGTCATCTTGGTCAAATGCATAGAGATGACCTGTCGTCAATTGCTTCACGATTTCTTCACTGTGTCCTGCTCCACCTAATGTACAATCTACATACACACCATCAGGTTTAATATCTAACCCTTTAATGGACTCCCATTTTAATACCGTTTCATGTTCAAACATGCCCTGCCTCACCTTTCAGTGTCCAAGATGGACGTTACTCTTTTTCAATGTATCACATTCTTTATTTAAAACGTTACGAAAATGAGACAGTTTTCTTGATTTATTTCACTTTTAGGTATCTTTCGCTAAAAAAACAAAAAAACCTGCTCATTTCAGCAGGTTTAAAGCAAAATTTCCAATTGTTCAGCATCTGTCTGCTCGTATTGCACGCGCAGATTTTGAATTAAATCTAAACCGTAACAATTGAGCCATGGCAAGACGGAATGCATGCGCTCTTGAGGTGCTCCATTTGGAAGAAGCTGATACTGGAGTGAGCGTTTTGTTCGCATGAGATGATCGTAATTTCGTCGCTCTTGCGTGACGACCGTATCGATTGCGAGTTGAATTTGTTTGTTCAGCTTTTTCGTCGCTGATAAATTTTTAGAAGTTGCCCGCTCGACCTGTTCAATTTCTTGAATGAGTGCCGTACCTAAAATATGCGACGGATGCAGCTGACTATTTATCTTCGTCGCGTCGAACGGTTCAATCGCTACACCATGCGATAATACTTGTTGTAGCGACAAGTCATACCGCCGAAGCAGCTTTTCGTCCCGCGCTCGTAACATGACGGCGCCCATTCTTGGAATGAGCAGCGGCATCGTCCAATCAAAGTGATGGAACAATGGTCGAAGACGTGTCCAGTAGGCGATCTCACCAGGTCCTCCGATATAGGCGAGGGTCGGGAACAGATAATCCTGCATCAACGGTCGTGTGACGACACTATTCGAAAAACGCTCAGGACTTGCATACAACAACGCCAGTAACTCAAGTTCCGTGTAGGTCTTCCCCTGCTTCGTTACAAAGTCTTCTCCCGGGTACAATAAATCCCGTCCGATGTCCTCGACGAACAGATGAGCTGCTTCTTCATTCAAGAAGGTATCCGGTAAGTTTGTCGTTTGCTGAATCCCGGTCGACAACGCTTGACGAATTTCTCTGTTGTCTTGAATCAACTGCTCAAAGAACGGAATTTCGAGTTCGCGTACCGCTTTTGCATCGGCATCAAAAAAGATGACATCATGGTTCACTAATTCTCCGAGTAGCGCTGAGAAAAAACCGCCATATGTCGTTTCTTGATCAATTAACCGCTCCACCAGCAAAACCAGTTCCTTTGTATGTTGTGTTTCTTGGTCGACACTTAAGGCTTGGCGTAAGACTTGTTTGACCGCTTTTTGATCGAGCGTCATCCGACTAACGGAACGCTGAATCGTATCTTGCGGTGAAACCGTCAATTTTCGCGGTTGATATTCTGCCGTCGGTGCATAGACATGATTGATTTCATCGAAATCATGATCTTCGGTCGCGAGCCAAAAGATCGGAACAACCGGTAACCCCAATTGATTTTCCGCTTGCTTCGCGACCTTTAGACAGGTTAACAGTTTGTAAATTGCATATAAAGGCCCCCCGAAGATACCTGTTTGTTGCCCAGTAACAACGACTTGTGCCTCACCCGTCCGCAACCGTTCGAGACGCTGCCGAACCGTCCCAGTCATCCGCGGATTTTGACGAATCAACTCATCGACGAGTGGACTGAGATGAGGATACTGACGTTCTCGAAGATGTTGGCTCCGCTCGCGCATCCCATCTTCTCCGATGTGGTCTACATATTTAGAAAAGTCTTCCCCCGTCGCTCTATGCATCAACGAGTTATCTTCATATAAGGCGTGAAATGATTGTACCTTCAAACAAAATCCCTTCTTTCTAACTTGATCAACTAATCATTAGTTGACGAATTCCAATTCCAAACAGTACGAGATGTACAGGAAGGGCAATCAAGACAATGATTCGCCAACTATGTCGAATCATTTGGACATAATCGATGTCGACTTGTCGAATCCGTTGCCATAACGCATTTAATGCAAACACGGATAATACCGCAATCAACAACCAACCCACGTAGTTATGCCCTGTCAATGCGATTAACGAAACATGAATCGCATACAATACGATGAACGTCCCGAGATCAAGCGCAACCCGCACGGCCTTGGCATGCGTCCGAAACAATAACAGGAATAATAAGTAAAGGACAATTAAACTGAACAGCGGAAAGATGATAAAAACCGTCACAGCGAATCCCCCTCTTGTTCTCGATGCTTAATCTGCTGAAAGTAATAAGTTAGTAACGGTGTCGGTTGCGTCGCCTGCTTTAGCACATACCCAACGATTGGATCGATTTCTGTCATTCGTCCTTGCTCAACATCCCGTAACATCGACGAGCGATTGAGACGCGTACGCTGTAAAATCTGTTCGATTTCATCATACGTAATCGGATGGTTCGGGAAGACACTCTGCACTTCGGCAAAGACGGCACGCGCTTTCGACGCATAAGGCTCTTCAAGTAACCGTCCATTTTCAACCCGATAATAGGCTGTCAATGGATTGATGACAGCATTCATGAATAATTTCGTCACCATGACTGCTTCAATATTCGTTACGTGCTCAAACTGCAACGCATCTCGCTTCAGCATCGACAGCAGGTGATTGCCGTATCGAATGCGCCCTTTTCCCGTATGACGGATTTCGTAAGGTCCCGTCTTCATCGCGCCATGCTCAACGACCCCAAAAATTGCTTGCGCCAGAGCATGTGCTGCATCAAGATGCCCCATTCCATTTTGTAAAAAAACGACTGGGTTTTTCTCGTGTTCTAGATAAGGAATCACACTTTTTATATCATACGACTTTGTCGTAACGAACACCAAGTCTTGTGACTCGAAATGCGCAATCGGTCGAACCTTTACGGTCGGACTCGATTGACCATCTCGTAGGATTCGCTTTGTCCCGTCATCTAATTGTCTTGTATATAACGTAATTTGATGGTGCTCTGCTAAGTAGGAAGCAAGTAATAACCCAACGGCACCGGCTCCGATGATTCCTATTCTGCTCATCGTTGAATCACTCCTTTATATATCAAAAAAACGACCTGTAAAACCGATTTTCTCGATTTTACAGGTCGTTTTTATACCGATCATTCAGCTTACTTGCTGACGATTTCTTTACCTTTGTACGAGCCACATGCTTTACAAACACGGTGTGAAAGTTTCATTTCACCACAGTTTGGGCACTCGACCATACCTGGTACACGGAGTTTGAAATGAGTACGGCGAAGACGTTTGCGTGTTTTCGACGTTCTGCGGAATGGTACTGCCATCGTTGTCCACCTCCTTGAAAAAATACACTCGTCTTTATCAAAAAATTAGGAATCCTGATCTTTTTTAAAGAACTGAGCGAGACCCGCAAGTCGCGGATCAATTTTTGGTTCAACATCTTCTGGCTCTTCTTCTGTTAGAATCGTCCAGCCTTTCCCTTGAACCAATTGATTCTCTTCATCATCCCCATGCACTTGCACTGGCACATGAAGTAAAATCAACTCTTGCACGAGTGGTCGAAGATCGACCGTATTCCCAATCGGTACGTTGATGTCATCCGAATCATCCAGAGTCGCATCAACTTCGAGTAAGAATGGCTCGATGGATTCAATCTCGAACGGGTACACGACGTCATTTAGCGTCCGGGCATCCGGAAGCGTCATTTCGCCAGTAATCCGAAGATTGAATATTAATTGATTCGATGTAAACGATGCATTTGCACGAACGTGCACAGGTTGCACCGCCCGGATATCCGGATGGAGGGCGATTAGCTCTTGGAGCTCGATCGTCTCGTTAACCTGAAGTTGACCCAGATTGCGCAATTTACTCAATTGCATCAGGGACCATTTCATCCGAATCACCTCAATTGCAACAATATGAATTATAGAGAGGACATCTTGTTTTGTCAATGTTTTTTCTTTACACTGAAATCGCTAGAGAACGAACACTTTCGGACGTCTTCATCCATATTACCGCACTTAATTCCGTTTGCAAAGGAGAAAGTTTCATGAAGATGACAGCAATTATTTCAGAGTACAATCCGTTTCATAACGGACACCTCTATCAAGCCAAAATCGCACGCGAGGAAACCGAAGCCGATTTGATCGTCGCCATCATGAGCGGAACGTTCATGCAACGCGGGGAACCTGCTTTTAGTGACAAGTGGACACGTGCACGAGCGGCCGTCGCAAGCGGCGAAATCGACCTTGTCTTAGAACTTCCGTTTTATTTTTCCGTCCAACGCGCCGACCGTTTTGCGCAAGGAGGCGTCACGATCGCCGAAATGATTGGCGCTACGTCTTTGTCATTCGGGAGTGAATGTGGGGACATCACCCCTTTCCTCTTAGCAGCATCTGAAAAAAATGAAGAGACCCCTGCGTACCAGCGACTCGTCAAAGAAGGATTATCAAACGGATTATCTTCGGCGACGGCAGCGAGCCAGGCATTCCGTGCATTGACGACGACGCTCGACTTGACGACGCCGAATAACACACTCGGCTATTATTACGCCCGTGCCGCGTCAAGTATCTCCTTACATACGACAAAACGGATCGGAAGTGGCTACCACGACCTGTCAGTCGGTGATATCATGAGTGCGACAGCCATCCGTGCTCACTATGATGAAACGCATCAATTGACAGGACTTCCACAAGAAAGCGCTAGCGTACTCCAAGGGGCGACTTTCGCTTCGTTTGATCACTACTATCCCTTTATCCGGAACCGGCTTCTATCGACGCCTCTAGGCGTTCTCACGCAATTTAACGGCATTGATGCGTCACTGGCACCTCGTCTCGTCGAAGGCGCCCGCTACAGCTCTACTTTTGACGACTTCATGACTTTCGTCAAAACACGCCGCTATACGCGGACAAGTTTACAGCGCACACTCATTTATTTGCTGACCTCGACGATGACGGAAGAAATCGATTCGGTTGCATTTGACAAAATCGATTACGTGCGACCACTCGCCTTTAATGACAAAGGACGACAAGCACTACGGCAAATCAAGAAACAGATTCGAGTCATCAGCACATTCGAGGCGCACCCTTGGCTCATAAAAGAGAGCCAAGTTACGGCAGCGTATGCCATTCCCTTGGCTCGGTATGACCAACTTGAAGAACATCGTCGGTTTGCTCATTTTTCTGGTAGTTCTTCTAAATAATCGAGTGCATCCTCAACTGTTTTGATCGGGACGAGCTTCATTTTCGTCCCGAGTTTTTTGATGGATGGTTTTGCTTCTTCATAATTCGAACCGGCTGGGACGAACATGATTTCCGCTTCCGCTTCGTCTGCTGCGACGACTTTTTGCCAAGCTCCACCGATCGGTCCTACTTTCCCACCCTCTTCAATCGTTCCAGTACCAGCAATCGTATGTCCCTTCGCTAAATCACCATCTGTCAATTGATCATAAATCTCAAGCGTGAACATCATCCCGGCCGATGGCCCACCAACATTTTCTAAATTAAACTCAACTTTCGGATCCGTCTGCACGTCTGACATCGGAAGCGGTTCATAGATACCGAGTCCGACCTGCTCTGAGTTCTTCGCTAGTTTCCCGACCTTGATCGTCGTTGTTTTCGTTTTTTTGTCCCGTTCGAATTTCACTTTCACATCTGTCCCTGCTTTTTTCGAACTGATTGTCTGCATAAAGCTGCTCATTGATTTTAACGAAGCTCCATCAACGGCGACAATCTGGTCCCCGGCACGTAACTTCCCGTCAGCAGGACCGCCAGAAATAATGCCAGAGACATAAACGCCTTCAAAGTCGACCTCGACTTCTTTATCAGCCAGTTCATATCCTTCAATCATTGCATTATGTTGCGCTTCTTCCATGTAAAGTTGTTGTCTGTTCTCGTATTGTGCGTCAGATTCACCGTCATATAAATAGTCACTTACATCCGATGTTTCAGAAAAAGGTAAAAATAAACTCTCGACTAGAAAATACGGTGTCGCCCGCCGTTGCGCAACGGTCAACATCATTAGGTCGCCTGGTTCTTTTTCCGCACCCGATACGTCAATGATTTGTTCCGTCGATGTTGCGTCTCCAGGATATGAGATGAAATAAGGCAATGGAACAAAGAAGACGATCATCGCCGCGACGATGGCAGCGAGCGCAGGTTTCCATGCTTTCATGTCAATTCTCCTTTCGCATACTTTTGACGTAATGCTTCTTCGACGGGAGGTGGCACAAGCCCAGCAACGGAAGCACCATACTTTGCAGCCTCTTTGACGATTGAGGAACTGAGGAACGAATATTGGTTACTCGTCATCATGAACAAGGTTTCAATCTGGTCATTCATCTTCTTATTGATTGAGGCCACCTGCATCTCATATTCAAAGTCAGATACAGCACGTAACCCGCGTACGATTGCCGTCGCCCCGACTTCTGCTGCATAGTCGACAAGTAGACCGTTAAAAGAATCCACTTTGATATGCGGTAAGTGCTCCGTCACCTCAGAAATCAATTCCATACGTTCTTTAACGGAGAATAAAGGTTGCTTCGACGAGTTATTTAATACCGCGACGATGATTTCGTCGAAGATGGGTGCAGCACGCTCGATGATATCAAGATGACCGTTCGTGATTGGGTCAAAACTCCCCGGACAAATGGCGATACGTTTCATACTTCTTCCTCCAGTTCCATAAATTCATATAATGTGATTGAGATGACTGTTGAGTACCGCATCCGCTTCACAACTTCAAGGCGGCCAATCCGATCAGGTAATTCAATCTCTGACCCGTGCTCACAGACGATGACGCCATTGTCCGTCAACATGTCGTGTTGCTCTATGTACGTGACGTGTTCGACGAGTCGTTCCTTGGCATAGGGCGGATCGAGAAAGATTAGTTTAAATGGCGTTTCTGATGCGAGTTCCGTCAAAGCAACGGAGACATCTTTTTTTAAGACACGACTTCTCTCAACCAATCGAGTCGTCATCAAATTCTCTTTAATTGTCTGAACCGCTTTAAAGTGCTGATCGACGAATACCGCTTCTTCACACCCACGTGATAATGCCTCGATTCCAAGTCCACCGCTCCCCGCGAAGAGATCAAGTGCACGTCCCCCGTTAAAATAAGGTCCGATGACATTAAATAATGATTCTTTGACCTTATCGGTCGTCGGTCGTGTATTATCCCCCGGTACCGCTTTGATTTTAGTACCTTTTCGTTCCCCAGAAATGACTCGCATGACTTTTCCTTCCCTTCAAAAAAGAGCGACGAGGATGTCCTCATCGCTCCAACGTTTATACTTCTTCTTGCAGTTTACCTTTTTTGTTTGCGTATGTTTCGGTAATGAATGGTCGTTCTGAACGAAGAACAGATTCGACGAAAGGCAATGCAGCAATCGTTTCGACTGAACGTTCATACTGTTCCAAATCAACATATAAGAACACATATTTTTCTCGTTTCGATGTAAAATAAACATTTCCAAATCGGCGTAATTGACGCGACGCTTTCATCGCGTTGACGTAGACGATCAGTCCAATTCGTTCCTTGATCACGCACCGTTCCTCCCTTATTCGGCATTAGCCGCTACAGCTGCAACTACCTCCGGTCGAACATCCACCTGCACATCCTTGATCGAAAAATGGATTTCCCGTCGGAACCTTGATTTGAGGTGAGACTTCTCCAGCAAGTTTTAAACTAATCTGACCGAGTAGCGTCTCTAATTGTTTTTCCGCTTTTTTGAACGTCGCGACCTCTTCTTGCAGATCGAGCGCCCGCTTGACTTCATGTACTTTTTTCGTGATTGTCTGGTAATCTGGATGATACCGACCAAAACGTTGAACAAGCTCATATTCTTCCTTGATGCGATTAAAATCGCGGATGACGTCTTGTGCTTGTGCTGAATTTGCGCGTGCTTGTTTGGCACTTATATATGCTTGACCTGTTTCGCTATGCAAAAGAGCGGATGTCAGTTCTTCCGCAGCATTGATGAGGTCTATCGTTTTATCTGAATAAATCACAACGAATCTCCTCCTTGACTTCACCATCATATCATAACATTTATCTCGCTCCTAGCACGCTGAATTGTGTATACTTTGTTCAGAAGGAAGGAATGAATTGTATGCAACTTTTATCATTTAATATGTTTCGAACGATCGGGATTAAAACCGATCACGCGAAGTCAGACTATCACTTTGATTCGCTCGATAAAATCGCCAAAGCCGACGTCGTCTTGTTCCCCGAGTATTGGCAAATTCACTCGATCATCTATGGGATGAAAAAACCAATTTTCCCATCCGCTGCGACATTCCATCTTGGGCACGATAAAATCGAGATGACGCGTATTTTTAAAACCGTGATTCCGGAAAATATTCCTCGGACCGGCATTTACGGAAAAAATGAATTCACCGTGAAACGTGTCTTAGATGAATTTTCGTTCCCGTTCGTCGCGAAGACCGTCCGCAGTTCGATGGGCCAAGGCGTTCACCTAATTAAGGATGAAATCGACTGGAAGAAGTATACCGATCACCACGAGACGTTTTACGTCCAAGAATACATCCCGAACGAAAAAGACCTTCGTGTCGTCGTCATCGGTGATCAAGTTCTTGCTGCCTACTGGCGTGTCGGCGGTGCGCAATTTTTAAACAATGTCGCCCAAGGTGGGGTCCTTGATTTCGAGAATATCCCGCAGGAGGCACTCGATTTTGTCCTCGCACTCGCGAAACGGCTCGATATCGATCACGCCGGTTTTGACTTGATTTTCCGTGACGGAAAAATCTATATCCTCGAATTCAACGTCTTCTTTGGCGGAGAAGGCCTGAACCATCTTGGAATTCATGCACCGGATACGATTTTAGAATATGTCGAACGAAAATATAAGAGTTCATGAATTCTTCAAATTGACTTCACAACTTTTACTTTATCGAATCATTCATTATGGTATGATAGTTTGGAAAGACTAGTATCTACTAGCAAACTGGGGTATAGGGGGATTCAAACATGAAGTTTGAGAAATACGGCATCGAAGGCAAAGAAATTAAGTTTGGTTTACTTGAGACAATCATGGACCACCACCGTTTCGTCCGTGAAGGACAATGGGATTACGAACGTGCGATGTATGATATGAAGTACGAAAAACAATCAACAGGAGAGGTCTTCTATCTTCGGATTCCAGTTTATGCAATTCAAGGTGAAATCGAAGATCGCCACGCGATCGTTCGCATGATGACACCACTTCTAGGAAAACACTACTATCCACATGGTGTTGAATATGATGAAGAGTTCCCACCTGAAATCGTTAAAGATTGTGAGCGTCGCTTGACAGGATTACTCGAAACACTCGAAAAATAAGTTCTACCCGACCGTTCCTGTTAAAAGGAGCGGTATTTTTTTCATCTAAAAATATTCTTCAGGCGATTCATTTCGCTGCCGAGTCCGTGTCTGCTTGCTTTTTTCAAGTCGACGAGTCACTAGAAACTTCAAGGCGTTCTTCACGGAACCGTCGCTAAAAAGTCTGTTGCAAAAAAAATCGTGTGTTGTGCGCTGCCCGCCGCTACTCCTTGTCCATGTCTAAAAGTGAAGGCCCCTTCCGTCAGACGTGGAAGGGGCCTTCATATGTCTCAATCAAATCATTTTGTAACCAGTTGGAGGTAGTCGACTACCCCGTCTCCGAGTTGTAAGCGGACTTGTTCTCGCAAACCCATATAGAGGGCAGGTAACTGTTGCACCGTTGCGGTAACCTTCAAGCTAAACGAAATCCCTTCCGTCGGCAAACGTTTAATCCGTGTACAAATGACACCAAATTCGATGACGGCACACAACAATAACTCTTCAATCGCTTGTACTGATACCGTCACTTCACCTTTATTCTGATATTCTTCAACCAAAATGATCACTCCTTCGCAAGTTGTTTGACGGATGTCATGACTTCCTCGAGATCGACCGGCTCGTCAGGTGTCTTCGCCATTGAAGATATCGCACGCACCTTATTGTCGCGATCGAGAATGGACATTTGTGTCCCGTGTGTGACAAGACCACTTTCTGCTTTTGAATAATAGAAGTTCAACTGGCGTGTCAGACGATCAATGACGACCTCATCCCCCGTTAATACTTTCCACCCTTCAGGATTCGCCTCGAAATTAGACGCATACTTCTTCAAGACTTTCGGCGTATCAACTTTAGGATCGACCGTCACGGCGACAAGTTCGACATCGGATCCGTATAGATTTTCCGCCCGTAATTTTTTCTCGAGTTTCCGGTAGTCATTTAACGTCAAAGGACAAATGTCTGGACAATTCGAGTAGAAAAACGTCAGTACTTTTACTTTACCATCTTCTGAATCAAATGTTTTCCCGTTGACGGCATTCGTTAATTCAAATGGTGTCGGTTCAGCAATCACAGGTAGCTTTTCTTTCATAAAGAAATAATAATACCCCCCTGCAGCGGCGACTAAAATCAAAACGACGGCAGCTACCGTCAAATAACTATTTTTTTTCAAAGCGAACCCCCCTTAATGATTCCAAATCGCACGAAATACATTTGTTGTTTCGCCCGGCTCATACACAACGTATAACAGGCAATAGACAAGGACTCCCGTGATTGCCGTCAAAAACCAAATGACCGATGCTTTTGGACCAATTTTACGGTGACGGGCAAAGTTTTGTTTATAGGCGTAGAACAAAGCGATTAAGCCTAAGATCCCACCCGATGTGGCGAGTAAAATATGAAAGATTAAAAATCCTGTGTAGTACGGTTTGACCGTGTCCGGTCCCCCGAAAGCAGTATTTCCGAGTAAAATCGTCCGAAGCGCATACATGATGAAGAACAGTAACGCGAGCGCTGCCGCAATGTTCATCACGACTTTATGCGCCCCCATATTCCGACGTGTCTGCGCAATCAAAAACCAACCGATTGCTACAAATATTGCACTGAGAACAATCAAAGAAACACAAATCAACGGCAAATAACTCATTTTCAGACTTCCTCCATTTACTTAATCCGCTTTTGGCGAGAAGGACATGCCTTCATCGACAGCAGTACTTTTTGAACGTCTCACCCATGTGAAGAAGGTCAAACCGAAGAAGATTCCGTAGACGAGTTCTTGTCCAAGTTTCATCAAGACGCCTCCGAACCGTTGATCTTCGAGTAAATCTTTTGTTGTCCCAAATAGGCGTTCCATGTTCAATCCGCTCACATCGTTATTCGGCAGGCAGTAAGCCAAGACTTTCGCGAATGTCGCTGGGTCTTGGTACGCGTCGTATTGGAAGCTCTGACTGAAGATCATGAACGCACAAGCTGGTGTCAACAGCACGCCGTTCGCAACGATATAGACCATCTTTTTCAAATCGGATAGACTATCTTCCTCATTGACAGGTGCGATGATTGGATACCACATCGTCATGCTAAGGAAGATTAATGTCCCGTGGAACAAACGGTGGACCGTATAGTTCGTCAAGACGTAATCAAAGATGAACGGCATATGGTAAAACGTAAACAAAGAATTGAAAACGACGAGCGCAATCAATGGCAACGTGAAGAACCGTAATGCCTTTCCTAAATACGGGACGCCGAACAATCGCTTAAATGCCCAACCCGGAATTGCTAGCATCAACAGTGGCGGCGCCACCATATAGACGAAGACCATCTGGAGCATGTGCGCAGAGAACGTAATATGCGCTAACACATCAAGCGGACTACCAAAGCCAATATAGTAGACGAATAAAGCCGCTAGCATCATGAATTTCTGAGCTAACGTCGTTTCTGCCTCGTCTGGTCGTCTGATTTTTTCAGTAATGAATGCATACAATACGTAAAGACCGATCAAGAGTAACGCGTAATACGGGCTCCACAAGACAGTCCAATCGAATTGCGATAAAGCACCCCTTAAATTGCCTAACATATTTCTCACCCCGTTCCTGTTTCCTACAAACTAAGATTACCGTTCCCCTATTTCATTGTAAAGGTTTCTCATAAAACGATTCCAAAATAAAAGACCATCCTGCTAAACGTTAGCAGAATGGTCACAATTTTTTTACCAGATGAGAAGGCGAAGTGTCGCGACGATTGTCAAGGCAACGAAGATACCGAGCGCCATCATGACTTTAATCCATGTGTTCCCTTTGTTGTTCATATGCATGAACATATATAACTGAAGGTAGACTTGGACGATTGCCATGATCACGAGGAATCCACCCGCAGCCCAGTGAGGCATAAGTTCTGCCATCACTGCGCCGAAAGCGATCAACGTCAAGAAAATCATCAGTGCGAAGCTGATCAATTGCAGCTGCATTTCGCGGCTACGATCGGCTTTCATTTCTAATTCTAACTGGTTACGTGTCACTTGTGGTTCGTGTTTTTCCATCTTATTTCACCATCCCCATGAGGTAGACGACTGAGAAGATAAAGACCCAGACGACATCAATGAAGTGCCAGTAAAGACTTGAAACATAATACTTCGGTGCGTTGACGACTGTGATGCCGCGTTTCCAGTTCCGGATCAGCAATGTCGAAATCCAGAGAAGACCGAACAAGACGTGCGCTCCGTGGAACCCTACGAGTGTGTAGAACGCCGAACCGAATGCGCTTGACGTAAACGTATGACCGATATGGTAATAGTGATTAAACTCATAAATCTCACCAGCGAGGAATGCTAGACCGAGAACGAGCGTAATAATAAGCCACATCTTCATTTTCGCGACATCATTACGTTTCATCGCCATCATCGCAAGCACACTTGTCAATGAACTCGTAAGAAGAAGCATTGTCATGATGAAGACAAGCTCCATCTCAAAGATGTCGTAACTCCGTAATCCTTCTTTTGCGCCTGAGTTGTGCAATCCGATGTATGTTCCGAAGAGAGAGGCGAACAATGTCGTCTCGCCTCCAAGGAAGAACCAGAAAGCTACATATTTATTCTTACCCTCAAGTGTTGCTTTTTCAACATGATCTGGAATACCAGTCACTGGGTTGTTTGGTACTGAATGATGACCCATCTTACTTCGCCTCCTTTTCAGCTTCAAGGCGTAGATCTTCTTCGATGACTGATTTCGGGATGTAGTATCCTTCATCGTCAATCCAAGAGCGTAGGAACATCGCGAAGAGTGTCATCGCAAGACCAATCAAGGCAATGACAAGGCCGACTGTTCCGTAGTCAAGACGAAGAATGAATCCAAGACCTGCAAGGAACAAACCAACTGACATGACGAATGGCAAAATCGAATTGTTCGGCATGTGGATGTCGCCGACTTCTTCCGATACAGAAACTGTTTTATTTCCAGCCATTTTTTCGAGCCAGTACGTGTCGAGTCCTTTGACGAGTGGTGTTTGTGCAAAGTTGTACTCCGGAGTCGGAACAGGAAGTGTCCACTCGAGGGTACGACCGTCACCCCAAACATCACGTTTTACGTATTCTTTCGACATCAATGCTGCGACGATTGAAACAACAAGGATGATTGTCGACACACCCATGAAGGCTGCACCGATGGATGATAGTAAGTTCATTGTTTCCCAACCTTGGTTCGGTAAGTACGTGAAGACACGACGTGGCATACCTGTAAGACCAAGAATGTGTTGTGGGAAGAACGTCAAGTGGAAGCCGATGAAGAACAACCAGAATTGAATCTTGCCCCAGAATTCGTTGAGCTGTTTCCCGAACATGAGCGGGAACCAGTAGTAAAGACCTGCAAAGAGACCGAAGACGACCCCACCAACGATAACGTAGTGGAAGTGGGCGACAACGAAGTAGCTATCGTGATACTGATAATCGGCAGGAGCAACTGAAAGCATGACCCCTGTCATACCACCAACAAGGAATGATGGAATGAATGCGACCGAATAAAGCATCGCAACTGGGAACGTCAATTTACCGCCCCACAGTGTAAACAACCAGTTAAAGATCTTAACACCGGTCGGAACGGCAATCGCCATCGTCGCAACAGCGAAGATTGCGTTTGCGACTGGTCCGAGACCAACTGTAAACATGTGGTGAACCCAAACCATGAAGCCGAGGAAACCGATCAACATTGTCGCAAAGACCATCGTCGTATAACCGAAGAGACGTTTACGTGCGAATGTAGGAATGATTTCAGAGAAAATACCAAATGCCGGTAAAATCAAGATATATACTTCCGGGTGCCCGAAGATCCAGAAGAGGTGTTCCCAAATGACGATGTTACCACCGGCTGCCGGGTCGAAGAAGTGAGCTCCGAAAAGACGTTCAAACGTCAAGAGGAACAAACCGACCGTAAGCGGAGGGAATGCGAAGACGATCAAAGCTGATGCAACGAACGCTGTCCATGTGAACAATGGCATCCGCATCAGTTTCATACCAGGTGCGCGCATGTTCAAAATCGTCACGAGGAAGTTAATCCCCCCCATAAGTGTACCGAAACCAGAAATCTGTAACCCGAGTGAATAGAAATCAACACCGAGTGATTCTGGGACTGTTGAAAGTGGTGCGTACGCTGTCCAACCTGCGTTTGGTGCTGCGCCAAAGAACCATGATAAGTTCAAGAGTACTCCACCAAAGAAGAACAACCAAAAACCAAGTGCGTTCAAAAACGGGAACGCAACGTCACGTGCACCGATTTGAAGCGGTACAGCGGCGTTCATGTATCCGATCAACATCGGCATCGCTGCCAGGAAGATCATCGTCGTACCGTGCATCGTAATCAACTGGTTAAATAATTCACCGCTGACGAAATCATTCATCGGTTTAATCAATTGAAAACGAATCATTAAGGCTTCTACGCCACCTACTAGAAGGAAGAACAATCCAGAGATGATATAGAGAATCCCGATTTTTTTATGGTCGACTGTCGTTAGCCAGTCCATGATGCCGCTTTTTTTCTTCGGCATACCCATAGTATGTGTCCCCACTATGATTCCCCCTTAATTTTATTGGAGCTTTTTGTCCAATAGGTAGTCTGCAAGTTCACTCAATTCTTCATCGCTAATCTGATCTTCAGAGAAACCAGGCATTTTCGTCCCTTGTTTTTCTTTTTGCGGATTGCGAATCCATTTTTCGAGATTTTCTTTGTCGTGATCGAGGTATCCTGCGATACGTTGACGGTCACCAAAGTTCGTTAAGCTTGGCGCGACTTTCCCACCACCGTGACAGCTGAGGCAGTTTTGAGCGTAAACTTGTTCGCCCGTCGTCCAATTTTTTTCGTTTTTAGCATCGAGTTGCTTTGTTTCTGCTTCTTTTGCAGTTTTCATGTCTTTTAACCATGCATCATAATCATCTTGCTCGAGTGCGATGACTTTAAAGTCCATCAATGCGTGAGAAGGTCCGCACAGCTCCGCACACTTACCGTAGTATGTGCCCGCTTCTTGTGCTTGTAACCACATCTCATTATCGAGCCCCGGGTTTGTATCAGTTTTACCAGAAAGTGCTGGCACCCAGAATGAGTGAATGACATCTTTAGAAGTCAAGTTGACAGCAACACGTTTTCCGACTGGGATGACAAGTTCTTGTCCTGTCGAAACACCTTTGTCTGGATATTCGAATTCCCACCAGTATAAGTTTGCCGTAACATTGATTTGTTCGTTTTTCTTCGCTTCTTTTGCATCGGCTAATTCAACCGTTGTTTTGATTGTCGGTACAGCGAGAACAACCAAGAGAAGGATTGGAATAACTGTCCAAATGATTTCAAGCGTATGATTTCCTTCGACTTGTTTCGGAACTGTGTTATCTCCCGATTTACGACGGAATTTCATAAGTACGTAAACATAGATGACCGCTACGATCGCAAGGACGAACAACATCACCCATAAGCTGAGCTTGATGATCTCAAGTTGCATTTCTGCGCCTTCCCCGCGAGGCTGAAGCGCGGACAATTCCGGAATTCCACAACCTGATAACAATAATGCCATCAAACCGATCGGAAGAAGCCGGAAGAGCATTTTTCCTGATTTTTTCACAACCATCCCCACTTTCTTTTCCCCAATTTTTTTCTTTCGTAAATGGTGTACGTGAATATGTCAAATCGTTTTAGAGAGAAACGAGTACGACCGTCACGATCCAAGCTGTGAAGTAAAAGAGCGAGAAGAAGAACATTTTTGATGCCCATTTAATTTCAGCTTGTTTTTCCTTGATTTTGAGACCTTTCAGTCCCATGTAAAGCCAGTAACCGCTTAACGCCGCCATGATAATCGTGTAGACGATACCATAGTGTGCTAAGAGTAGTGATGATGGGACTAAGACTGCAATCCACCACACAATTTGTCGTTTCGTGATGGCAAAACCATTAACGACCGGTAACATCGGAATACCTGCAGCACGGTATTCTTCTGTCCGTCTCATTGCGAGTGCAAGGAAGTGAGGCGGCTGCCAGACGAACATGATGAGGAATAAAATCCAGGCATCGATATGAAGTGCTGGAGTGACTGCCGCAAATCCAATGATCGGTGGCACTGCTCCTGAAATACCTCCTACGACCGTATTGATCGTATGTGTTCGTTTGAGCCACATCGTATAGATGACGACGTAGACGAATGATCCAATCAATCCGAACACTGCCGCGACATGGTTAACGATCAAGAGAAGCACCGTTCCCGTCGCAAGTATTCCAAGTCCTAATGCCAATATGCGCTGTCCATCCATCTTGCCGGTCACACTCGGTCTCCCCATCGTCCGTTCCATCTTGTAATCGATGTCACGGTCAATGTAATTGTTGAGGTAACAACTTCCGGCAATGACCAGGCCACTTCCAAGAAGTGTCCACAATAATGTCAACTTCGTCTGCCACAGGTATAACAAGACATCATCCGTTAGGTAAGATGCTGCCACGACATATCCTGCGAAGACGGTGATGAGATTCGCGCGAACGATTCCCATCTTTGCTAGGGTGACATAGTCCTTGAACGTCGGTTGATCCGTTTGCTCGATCATGATGTCAAGCGTCTCCCCATTTACTTTCGCCATGTTGTTTCCTCCTTCTAACCGCCTGTATCCTCTCTGCACGCATGAGACACGTATTTTCTTCACAGAAATAACACAGACACGCCACGAAACGTCCTTTTCTCTATAAAAGATACCACATATTCAGGGTCGTGACGCATGAAAATACTTTCGACATAATGAACAAAATGTGAAATCTATGTGATTAACCTCACAGTTCACCATATTTACCTAATATTAGAATAGCGTTCTTCTAAAAGATTGCAAGCGTTTCGATATTTTTTATGCGATACTATTGCTATGCGCATGACTGTATATTGTATATTTTAGAAAGGTGGTGTCCGTGTCTTGAATCGAAAGCTTTCGATTTTTTCGGCATTCGTCACATTCACGATGATGATCGTATTGTTGATGGGGGGCACAGTCACAAAGACTGATTCAGGGAACGGCTGTGGAACAGACTGGCCACTCTGTCACGGAGAGCTCATTCCGACTAACCCTAGTGTAGAAACGATGATTGAATACAGCCACCGCGCCGTAACCGGTGTCGTCGGACTATTAATCATCGCATTATGTTTATGGACACTCGTCGCTTTCAAAGAGCGTCTCGATACGAAGATTTTTGCCTTTCTTGCTTTTATCTTCATGTTGATTCAATCCATCGTTGGAGCAGGTGCTGTTGTTTGGCAACAGTCGGACCTCGTCATGGCGCTCCATTTCGGGATTTCGCTTATCTCCTTCGCCTCTTTGCTCATTTTGACGCTATTAATCATGGAACGTCCAGGACGAGAATTCAGGGAAACGGTCCCAGCATTCTTACGTAAACTCCTGTACGGCCTGCTGATTTACACGCTGATCGTCGTCTATACGGGCGCATATGTACGTCACGTCGGCGCAACGTATGCCTGTGTCGGTTGGCCCGTCTGTTCGCAACCAACGATGACATACGAGTCATGGGTCCAGATGATTCATCGCATTATGGCTGGCTTATTATTCTTCTATACGTTATATGTGCACTTCGTCGCGATTCGCTTAAAGCATCGGACGACACAAAAAGGGATGGCGTTTGCTACGTTCTTCATCAGTTGCCAAGTTGCGACAGGTGCCTGGATCGTTTTAGGCGGACACGCGACTTACGTTCCACTTTTACACGCGTTCTTGATTACATGTTACTTTGGTGTACTGTCTTACATGACGTATCACGCGTTCCGGACAAGGCAAGATCGTTAAGCATATTAGACATAAGAAAGATGGAGCATCACTTCACTGTGGTGCTCCATCTTTTTTATGTCGGTACCGCGTTCGACTCGCTTCTTTTAGTTTCTTACTTTTTAAAGCGAGCAATCGCCCGTTTACGTGCCATATCATGCTCAACGATTGGTTTTGGGTAATCATAGTCTTCACGTTGCTGGTCTGTTGGTTCATGAATGAATTTATTCGGCAAGTCCTTAATCTCTGGTACATATTGACGAATGAAGTCACCAGACGCATCAAATTTTTTCGATTGGGTCGTCGGATTGAAGACACGGAAGTATGGTACGGCGTCTGTTCCGACAGATGCTGCCCACTGCCATCCCCCGATGTTCGAAGCCGCTTCATAGTCGACTAACTTCTTCTGAAAATATTGTTCACCCTTTTGCCAATCGACTAACAAATCTTTTGTTAAAAAGGAGGCAACAATCATCCGGAGTCGATTATGCATCCAGCCCGTCGTGTTCAGCTGACGCATCGCCGCATCGACGATGGGATAACCTGTCTCACCTTTTTTCCACGCGTCAAACCCCGTCTCATCGTCTTCCCATTGAATGTCATTATACTGCTCGTTTACCGGTAGACGTTTTGACTCTGGATAGTGCATCAAAATTGTATAGTAAAATTCACGCCAAATTAATTCCGTCAAATAAGTTTGTTTTCCTTTTGAAGCAGCTGCTTGCTCAACCTGCGTATAAATGGTCCGAATGCTGATTTCTCCCGTCCGCAGGTAACGGGACATCAGACTCGTCCCGTCGATTGACGGGATATCCCGATCTTCTTCGTACTGTTCGAGTCCGCTCGAGATGAACTGATGTAAACGGTCCTGCGCATTTTCTTCACCCACTTGAAAATCAACCTCAGATTGAGCCTGTTTAAAGTACTCTTCGATGAACGAGTTGTCATTTTGGTGTTTTTTATACTGGGCTTGCAGACGATCGAGATTCACTTGGACTGGTTCTGGAAGATTTTTTTTTAAGAACGCATTTTTATATGGTGTGAACACTTTATAATAGCCACCATCATTTTTCTTGACTGCATGCGGATGCAACAAATGACGATCAAGTACACGATCCGTCTGTTGACGCTGACGTTTTTTAATAATCGCATCATCGCGCGTTTTAAACGGTTCGACGTATTCGGCGTTAAAAATTAAATGGTCTGCCATTGCCGTTTCCTCTAAAAACTTCGCTTCGTCCCCTTCAATAAAACGAATCGGCAAGCCCTTTGTTTTACAGTTATCCGAAAAGTGCTCCAACGCTTGAAAGAAATACTGTTGTCTCGCTTCGTAAGGACCGATATAGTCCGGGTTAAGCCAAAAAACAAATTCCACGGTCGCTTGATCGTCTTGCTCGAGGTATTCTACCGCTTTCGCCAACATTTGATTATCCTGAAGTCGAAAGTCACTTCTAATCCAACAGATGATATTCATTCCTAGTTCCTCCTTCGATAATGTTGCTTAAAAAGAAAAACAGGCTAGCCGCCATGCGTCTGCCTGTTTTTCATCGATTCTATTTTGAAGTTATCGATTCACCACGCTAGGAATCAGATGAATTCAATTAATAAATCTTGGCTTGCGATTGCTTCACCTTCGTTGACATGGACGGCTTTAATTTCTCCGTCTTCCGGTGCTTGAATCGTCGTTTCCATTTTCATCGCTTCCGTGACGAGCAACTGCTCCCCTTTACGGACACGTGCTCCGGGTTCGACAAGAACTTTCAAGACACTTCCCGGCATCGAAGCACCAATCTGTTTCGGATTCGACCGGTCCGCCTTCGGACGACTGGACGAACTTTCCTTGACACTAATGTCCTTGACTTCTACTTCACGCGGAACACCATTCATTTCGTAATAAACGATTCGCACACCGTGATCATTCGGCTGTCCGACTTGAATCAACTTGAGGTACAACGTTTTACCACGTTCGATTTCGACTTCGATCGTTTCACCGAGTCGCATGCCGTGGAAGAAAGTACTCGTATCAAGGACCGAGACATCTCCATATCGCGCGATATAAGAACTATAATCCATGAACACTTTCGGATAAAGCGCGTACGCAAGCGCATCGAATTCAGTAATCGGTCGTTCGAGCTTTTCAAACAATTCGTGTTTGATGGCGTCAAAGTTAAGCGGCTCCATCATTTTCCCTGGACGTTCTGTTAATGGTGCGACACCTTTGAGGATTGCATCTTGCACTTGTTTCGGGAACCCATCTGGAGGTGTGCCAAGCTCACCTTTCATCAGTTCGACGACTGAATCCGGGAAATCGAGCGCACTCGCACGATGGAAGACGTCTTCTTCTGTCAAGTGATGTTGGACCATGAACAAGGCCATATCTCCCACTACTTTAGATGATGGTGTTACTTTGACGATGTCACCAAACAACATGTTGACGCGGGCGTACATACTCTTGACTTCTGACCAACGATCTCCGAGTCCTACTGCTTTTGCCTGTTGTTGAAGATTTGAATATTGTCCACCCGGCATTTCATGGTCGTAAACGGTTGGATTTGGTGCTAACATATCGAGTTCGAACGCTTTATACAAGTGACGAACATCTTGCCAATAATCTGAAATTTGTTCGAATTTCTGTGCTGAAACAAGTGGCTGACGCGGGTGTCCACTCAGCGCATGGATTAAACTACCTCCTGCTGGTTGACTCGTTAAACCGGCCATACTCGAAGCTGCGACATCGACGACGTCAACACCGGCATCGACTGCCCGAGCATACGTGTAGATTCCGTTCCCACTCGCATCATGTGTATGGAGGTGGATCGGTAAATCGACAGCATCTTTTAAAGCAGAGACTAACGCATACGCTGCTTCCGGTTTTAACAGCCCCGCCATATCTTTGATTGCGATGATATGCGCGCCACTTGCTTCCAATTGTTTCGCTAACTTGACGTAATACGGCAAGTGATACTTCGGACGATTCGCATCGAACAGATCGCCTGTATAACAGACGGCTGCTTCTGCAATCTTCCCTGTTGGTAAGACCGCGTCAATTGCTAATTGGATTGATTCGGGATTGTTCAAGCTATCAAAGATTCGGAAGACATCAACGCCTGCTTGGGCCGCTTCCTTGACGAAAGCATGAATGACGTTGTCCGGATAGTTTTTATAACCGACTGCGTTCGCACCACGTAATAGCATTTGAATCAAGACGTTTGGCATTTGTTCACGTAATTTCATTAAACGAGTCCAAGGATCTTCTGACAAGAAGCGATATGCTACATCGAACGTCGCGCCACCCCAAGCCTCGACCGAGAACAATTCCGGCAAGAGTTTTGCTTCCGCTTCTGCAATCGCTACTAAATCTTTCGTCCGCATCCGCGTCGCAAGTAACGACTGGTGTGCATCCCGGAACGTCGTGTCTGTCAACAAGACCTGTTCCTGTGCTTTCAACCAATTCGCAACACGAACTGGCCCCTCTGCATCAAGTAACGCTTTCGTACCCGCTTGGTACGTCGTTGGTAAATCTTTCGGAATCCGAACATCACGCGCTAACGGTTTGTCGATTTTTCCGATACCAGGGAATCCATTGACAGAAACTTCGCCGATATACGTCAATAATTTTGTTCCACGGTCTTGCCGTTTCGGGAAAATGAATAATTCTTGTGTATCATCGATGAAAGACGTGTTGTAGTCACCACTGATGAATGCATGGTGTTTCAAGACGTTGCTTAAGAACGGAATGTTTGTTTTAATGCCACGGATCCGGAACTCACTTAAGTTTCGGCTCATCTTCGCGACAGCTTGATCGTACGTCAGCCCATGCGTCGAGATTTTAACGAGCAGTGAATCATAGTATGGTGAGATTTCTGCACCGACATATGCATTCCCTCCGTCAAGACGGACTCCGAAACCGCCTGGTGAGCGGTAAGCTTTAATTTTCCCCGTATCGGGTAAAAAGCCGTTTTCTGGGTCTTCCGATGTAATCCGGCTTTGAATTGCGAAACCAAGCATCTGAATCTCTTCTTGCACTGGAATTCCAACGAGCTCACTATGGAGCGACTCACCTTCTGCCACCCGAATCTGCGTTTGAACGATGTCGACGCCTGTAATCATCTCCGTGATTGTGTGCTCGACCTGGACACGCGGGTTAACTTCGATGAAGTAAAACGATTCATCTTGCGTCACTAGGAACTCGACTGTTCCTGCATTCTCATACCCGACGTGTTTCATTAGCGTTACTGCCGCGTCACAAATTTTCTTCCGTCCTGCATCGGAAAGCGTAACACATGGCGCCACTTCGACAACCTTTTGATGTCGACGCTGAACAGAGCAGTCACGCTCGAACAAGTGAATGATGTTACCATGAGCATCGCCAATGATTTGGACTTCGATATGTTTCGGTCGTTCAATTAATTTTTCAATGTATATTTCGTCTGATCCGAAAGCCTTTAATGCTTCTGATTTCGCACGCTCAATCATTTCCGGCAGCTCTTCCTCTGTCCGGACAACGCGCATACCGCGTCCCCCTCCACCAAGAGAAGCTTTAACCATCAATGGATAACCTGTTTTTTCAGCAAAAGCATAGGCTTCTTCTATCGTCGTAATCGGACCGTCCGTTCCTGGAATGACAGGTAAGCCGGCTTCGATTGCTGTCGTACGCGCTCGTACCTTGTCACCGAATTTATAAAGATGTTCTTCTTGTGGACCGATGAAGATGATGCCTTCTTCACGGCAACGTTTTGCGAGTTCAATATTTTCAGACAGAAAACCATACCCTGGGTGAATCGCGTCACACTCTGCTTTTTTAGCAGTTGCGATGATACCTTCAATGTCTAGGTACGCTTCGATTGGTTTCTTCCCCTCACCAATCCGATATGCTTCGTCTGCTTTATAACGGTGAAGCGATCCCATGTCTTCTCTCGAATAAATCGCAACTGTCCGAATGCCTAATTCGGTTGCTGCCCGAAATACTCGGATTGCGATTTCACCACGGTTTGCTACAAGAATCTTTTTAATTTTTGTCAACTGATGCTCCCCCTTTTGTTAATGAACTCGTTGCGCTCATCGTCCGTGCATCTTGCACTTCTTTATGATACGCTATTCGATGTTTATTTTGCATGGAAATATTCGCTAGCACACCGAGCATCGTACTCATGACGAGCAACGAAGACCCCCCGTAACTGATGAATGGTAACGTGACCCCGGTTCCCGGGAACAAGCCTGACATGGCACCGATATTGATCGTTGTCTGGATGAAGATGATGGAAGAAATACCAATCGCCATCATGCTTGAATACAGCGAAACACATTTTTGGGCGATTCTCGCACCTTGAAACATTAAGAAAAACAGTAATCCAAGGACGACAAGTACGCCGACAAATCCAAGTTCTTCCGAAATAATTGACATGATGTAATCGGTTTCTGGTTCAGGTAAATATCCATATTTCTGAAAACTATTCCCTAACCCGACACCGAACACACCGCCATGGGCAATTGAAATGACCGAATTGATCAATTGATAGCCTTTTCCCTCCGCATCGAGGAACGGGTTGAAGATGACATGGATTCGTTTCAGCTGATTCTCCGAAAAATTATTATACGCATAGAAACCAACTAACGGTATTGCGATGAACCCTAATGTGATGTACCCACTCGGTAATCCGACAGCAAACCAAATCATTGCCGTAATCAACAACAAGATGAACAATCCCCCATCATCGGGTTGCATCCGGATGATGATTGCATAAGGCGCCAGCAAGACAAGCATCGGAATTAAAATCCAATCAGACAAACTAAGTAACATCCGTTTAACGGTAGATGAAGGAGAGATTTGACGGTGGATGAAGTGATGAACGATTCCGATGACGCCATTCAACGTCCCTTTTTGTTTTTGATCAAAATAATTCGCTAACCCGACGACTAAGACGAATTTACAGAGCTCGATCGGTTGAATCAAAAAAATACCAAAGTTCAACCACGCCCGTGCCCCGTTCAACGGTTCAGAAAACAACGTCGCCATTAACATCACCCATGTGATGAGATACAACACTAAACGAAAAATCGGACCTCGAAGCACTTCATGATTGAGATGCGCAACAAATAAAAATGCCACGATCGCCAAGCCGTCAAACATCAGTTGTTTCTCGAAAAACGAAGTGTTCGCATAATCGCCACCGTTCCAAACACTAGCGCTATAAACCATCACCGTACTGATTGCCATCAGAATCAACATTGTAAAGAACAAGCGAAAGTCAAAAAATGCTCGTCTTTCTTTAAACTTCGATTGCATATGTACACGTCCCTTTTCTAGTTCTAAAAAAAAATACCCAAACGCCGCATTTCACGTTTGAGTAGAAAATCAGCACGTCTCCGCATCATGTAAGTCAGATAGTTGCTGTTCAAGTGATTCGAGTAATTGTTTCCCTTCACTCGCATCAATCAGTTCAAGACGAACGGCAAAATCAATTTGGCGTGACAATCCGAACATTTGTGTATCCAATACTTCCTCATAAAGAGGACATTGTGGCATCGTTAAATTCGCAAGCTGGACCTCGATCAACCGGCGGATTTTATGGGCATCCGCTTCTAGTAGCTCAAGAGCGCGCTGGCGATGAACTGTCCCGATTTCAGTTGACAATCCAATCCCTCCTCATCAAATGACGCGTTCCTGTTATAGATAAACTTTACCTTACTTTCGCTAACAATTCAACGTTTCGGTATAATGGATTTGTAGCATTCACACATTTAGGGGGAATAGAGATGATTTTTCCAATCACAGGTAAGGTACGGTACACATTAACGATTGATCCAACCGTCTGGATCTTTGACGATCGTAAGATTGCGGTCGAACAAATCGGACAAGAGACAGAGCATAATGCCGCTGAAGCATACTATGCGAAAATGGGGGCTGCTTGGGACAAGGGGATTACGGAAGGGAGTCGGACCGATCACAATAAACCGATGACGCGCGAAGAAAAAGATGACGCACTCCGCGGGACGTTCGCGATGCCACTCCTTCCATTCATCACAAATGCTGAAGTACTAGACGATGCCTCACAATTACGTTTTGAAGGAATCGATACCGTCGAACTCCCACTCGAGGTACTGCCTCAACTCTACTTACAATTTTCAAAAGACGGGAAAGTCTTAACCGATGGTCCCGTTCATTTACTTTATCAAGATCAAGTCGTCCGTTCGGTCAATCGGATCACTGTCATCTAATAACAAAATGCCCTCTTTTCCTTCTAACGTTAACGACTGAAGGAAAAGAGAGCATTTTTTATTTTTTAAAGCAAGTCGGCCGCAAGACGCGCGAGGTTCGACCGTTCTCCTTTGACGAGTTTGACGTGCCCTGTCATTTTTTCACCTTTTAACCGTTCAACTGCATAGGATAGACCATTTGAATATTCATCGAGATACGGATGGTCAATTTGTTGTGGATCCCCGACGAGAACAATTTTCGAGTTTTCCCCAACACGAGTCAAAATCGTTTTCACTTCATGTTTCGTTAAGTTTTGTGCTTCATCGATGATGATGAACTGTCCCGGCATACTCCGCCCGCGGATATAAGTTAATGCCTCAAGCTGAATCGATTTCATGCCCGCTAGGATATTTCCAAGTTCATCACCCGAACCTGTATTGAACAAGTGCTCCAAATTATCATAAATCGGTTGCATCCATGGTCGAAGCTTCTCTTCCATCTCACCCGGTAAATAGCCGATGTCATTTCCCATCGGAACGACAGGACGAGCGACGACTAGTTTTTTATAACGATGTTCATCTTCGACTTGCAATAACCCGGCCGCAAGTGCGAGCAATGTTTTCCCCGTTCCTGCCTTGCCGACGAGTGTAACGAGCGGAACATCATCCCGAAGTAACAATTCAAACGCCATGCGCTGTTGAACGTTACGGGGGACGACACCCCATACTTGATCGATATCAAGCGAAAGTGCCCGGATGATAGGCAATTCCTGATCGACGACAGCGAAAGCTGACGCTTTCGATACATTGCTTTTTAAAATGACGAATTGATTCGGATAAACTTTTTCATTCAAGATATCCACTGAGAGTCGTTTGTCTTCGTAAAAGGCATCGATGTATTCCTGGTCGACGACTGCTTCAATGAAACCCGTATATAACCCTGTCAAATCCGCAATATGATCCGTCAAGTAATCTTCTGCGACAAGTCCGTACGCATCTGCCTTAACACGAACGAGAATATCTTTTGAGACGAGAATGACGTCACGTCCACTCTGTAGTTCCTGCTGTTCCCGATGAATCGACCACGCCAACTCGAGAATCTTATTGTCATTCGATTCATGTGTGAACGGTGAGACGTCACTGATCGTGTCACCGATGTCGACGCGAAGGATGCCGCCATTTCCGAGCGGCACTCCTGCATGAAGATGCCCCGCTTCCCTTAATTGGTCCAAAATCCGCGCGGTCTCTCGAGCATTTCGCCCGACTTCATCCATGTTTCGTTTTTTCCCGTCCAGCTCTTCTAAGACGATTGCCGGTATGACGACATCATGTTCTTGGAATTGAAATAAAGATAATGGATCGTGGAGCATGACATTAGTATCGAGCACGTATATTTTTTTCATTCCATCGTTCGCCCCTTTAGAGTCGAGTTTTGATGAATGTTACGCTTTTAGAATCGCATGCATTTGTTGATCTAGACGTAACGCTGCCGTTTCGTCATACGTTTTTTCGATACGCGGACGATTGGATACAGCGGCTCCGTAAAATAAAATATCGCGTACTTCTTCTACCTTTCCTTCGTAGAACGCAAGCTTTAATGGCACTTCGGCTGTTGGATCCCAGCGCTTCACCTCCGTACACGTCAAGCTATAGGCGGATTGATCGGCAAAGAAAATTAATGTGAAAACAGGATGCTCTGCCAACGTCTTAACGATATGCGAATCGGCTTCAATCGCAAATCGGACCGTTTGTTCATCTTTTGCATACACCCAACTAATTGCATGGGTGATGGGCCAACTTTTTGATTGATCGTGCGTGATTAAAAAGACGAGCGGTAAATCAGATAACGCTTCGAGTTGCTTTAGGTTCAGACGATGTTCCATTTTATTTGCCATGGTGTCACCCCCCTATTTATCTTACTGACTTAGTTTCGAGTCATGTCATTCAATTCCCTTTTTTACATCTGAATAATCTTTTAATATGGTATACTAGTAAAAAAAGAGGAGGACCTCGAAATGCGTGTAAAATGTACTATCTGCGATAAACGCGAAACGATCGACGACTGGTCCTTCGCAGCAAAACGCTTACGTAACAAACCGGTTCGCGTCTATTTGTGCGATGAATGCAATGAGCGTATCGAGCAACGAACGATCGCGCGCGAAGCAACCGGGAACTTTAACTTATATCCGACGTGGGCGTCTACTAAAAAAAGATGGTGACAGCTTACTTTCTATGCTGAAGTAACTTTAAGCTCCTCTGACATCCGGACGATGTCGAAGGAGCTTTTTCATACGTTTACGGGTCGAACCGGACAAAAACATCATCATCCTTCTCAGGATTTCCACGGCCATCCGTATTGTTCGTGAGGAAATATAGTGAAGTTCCATCTGTCATGACGTCACGAATGCGTCCACGATCCGTTACGACTTGTTCGACTTGCTTCGTGCCCTCTTCAATCGAGCGAAGGCTCTGCCCGACCAACGTACCGAAATACAATTTCCCATCGAGTTCCGTCACCCCGCTTGGTGCAACGGAACGATTTCCCACTTCATACCACGGTGTGACTAATCCTTGTTGCTTTTCGGTCCCCTCAATCAACGGCCACCCATAATTTTTCTGCTCAATCTTATTGATTTCATCATGTCCGCTTTGACCATGTTCGGTCGCAAAAAGCTGATTTCCGACAAAAACAAGACCTTGCGGATTACGATGACCATAACTATAGACGTATCCCTCTAGATTCCCTTCAACCGGCTCTCCCGTTAAGTCCATCCGTAAAATTTTCCCGGCCAAGGAGGACAGCTTCTGCGCGTTCTCGGGAACTGCAGCATCTCCTGCCGTGACGTACAGGTAACCATCCGGCCCAATCTCGATTCGACCGCCATTATGAATCGAGGACCCTGGAATGCCATCCAGTAAAATGCTTTTCTCCGTCCAGTCCCCATCCTTCCGTTCGATTGAAATGACACGATTCCGTAGCTCACCTGCTTGTTCATACGTATGGTATACATAAGCGAGCTGATTCTCTTCAAAGTCGGGATCAAGCGCCATTCCAAGTAGTCCACCTTCCCCCTCCGCCACGACTTCTTCCGTCAGACGTGGGACTGTTCGCGAATAATCCCCTTGTGTTCCTTCGACGATCTTTCCATCTCGTTCTGTAATATAAAATGTATCCCCTGACATCTCGACATTCCAAGGTGCCTGCAGGGACTCGAAAATGATGTCGGCTCCCTCTTCAGTCTCTTGTTTAGCATCTGTTTGACTCGACTCCTCCGTCTTTGAATCAGTCGCACAGCCGACTAATAACATCGTAAGACTCAGCGGGGCGAGCCAGCTCCATTTATTCATTTCCATCACTCCTTAAAGGTTTTTCCCCTGACTTTCTCGTTTCTATTCCTTTATTTACCGATTGAACGTAAAAAAGTCCGTCTTCACAAGGAAGACGGACTTTCAGCGTATTGACAAACTATTAAAAAGCGTAAACATATGGTATCGAGATGCAATCCGTTCGCGCTTCCCTGTCTCGCCTCGTCTTCAAAGCGGCAATCTTCCGCGCCACTACAGCAAAGCTGCAGGGTCGCGACCGATTGCTTTTCGCTTTAAAAGCGATTCGAAACGGATTGCGCTCTAAAACGTCTCCATGCCCGGCTTTCCGTCAAGATTTTACCTAAAAAGCGTCATGTTTCGTTGACTCCTACGGGAAAAAGTGCGTTTTTAACGCACTTGCAGAGGCAGGCAAGACCCTGCTCATTGTCCGATAGGACCAAGGAGCAACGGCTTGCGCCTCGCCCGAGGAAAGCAACGAATAAAGACACTTTTTCTCCTGATAGCACTTTGTCTACAGTCTAAAAGTCCGCCTTCGCAAGGAAGACGGACTTTTAGACGAATCAAATGAATTTAAGATGCAGTCTGTTCTCGATCGCGTTTGACACGCCACATCCGGAAACGATAAATCCCGAGGATGGCGACCATCGCAAGCAATACTTCAGGAATCGGCCACGTCCAAAAGACGAGTGTTAAAGCCGCTGAAAAGACAGCTAATAAAAGATAGACGATCAGCGATTTCCACCACGCTAATTCCTTTGCAAAACCTAGCTTAAACACGACGAGCGTCAAAATGACGACCGTAATCATCAATGCATTGAAACCCGCACTTAAGTTATTCGGATCACTCCCGACGCCAAGAAACTTGGCGACAGCAGGAATATCGAATTTCGAGAAATCAGAAGCAACGGCAGGTTGTGCAGACATTGCCAGTCCCCCTTACATTGTTAAGAACTCAGTCTTTTCCAAGACGACGACGTTTGTCTTGTTTTTCACGTTCGTTCTTGTTCAACACTTGTTTACGAAGACGAACTGATTCCGGTGTAATTTCACAATACTCATCTTCATTCAAGAATGTTAATGATTCTTCAAGTGAGAAGACACGTGGACGTTTAAGAACGTTTGTCGTATCTTTCGCAGATGCACGCATGTTCGTCAATTGTTTCGCTTTAACAACGTTAACAGCGAGATCGACGTCACGGTTACATTCCCCGATAATCATTCCTTCATATACTTCAAGGCCTGGCTCGATGAAGATCGTTCCACGGTCTTCAAGAGCAGAGATTGCGTAAGCAGTCGCTTTTCCTGTTTCAATCGAAACCATAACACCACTACGACGACCACCGATGTCTGCGTTGATGAACGGACGGTACTCTTCGAATGTGTGGTTCATGATGCCGTATCCGCGTGTTGCAGATAAGAATTCGTTACGGTAACCAATCAAACCGCGTGAAGGAACGATGAATTCCATTTTCGTTTGACCGTTATCCATTGTTTGCATGTTCGTCAATTCACCTTTACGGAGACCGATCGATTCCATAACTCCACCAGTATACTCTTCAGGAGTATCGATGACGACGCGCTCAAACGGCTCGACTTTAACGCCATCTTCAACTTTGATGATTACCTGTGGTTTCGAAACTTGAATTTCGTACCCTTCACGACGCATGTTTTCGATCAAGATACCAAGGTGAAGCTCACCACGACCTGAAACGATCCAGCGGTCAGGAGAATCTGTGTTTTCGATACGAAGCGAAACATCTGTTTCAAGTTCTTTTTCAAGACGCTCTTCGATTTTACGTGAAGTAACGAGATCCCCTTCACGACCAGCGAATGGCGAGTTGTTGACGATGAACGTCATTTGAAGTGTTGGCTCATCAATCCGAAGCAATGGAAGTGGATCGACGTGTGACGTTGGACACACTGTTTCACCGACGTTGATATCTTCCATACCGGCGATTGCGATCAAGTCTCCAGCTTTCGCCGCTTCGATCTCAACGCGTTTAAGGCCGAAGTATCCGAATAATTTCGTTACACGGAAGTTTTTGATTGATCCATCAAGTTTAGAAAGCGAAACGCTATCGCCGACTTTGATTTCTCCACGGAAGACACGACCAACTCCGATACGACCAAGGTAGTTGTCATAATCAAGCATCGTAACTTGGAACTGAAGTGGATCCATGCTGTTATCGACAGGTGCTGGTGTGTGCTCAAGAATCAAATCAAGAACGTTCGTAATTGTATCTTCTTGTTTATCAAGTTCAGGTTCAAATGAACTTGAGCCGTTGACTGCCGATGCATAAACGACTGGGAATTCGAGTTGATCTTCGTCTGCGCCAAGATCGATTAAAAGATCGACGACTTCATCGACGACTTCGAGTGGACGAACCATCGGCTTGTCGATTTTGTTGACGACGACGATTGGTTGTAATCCTTGCTCGAGTGCTTTTTTCAATACGAAACGTGTTTGTGGCATACAGCCTTCACGTGCATCGACGACAAGGATAACGCCATCTACCATACGCATGATACGTTCAACTTCTCCACCGAAATCGGCGTGACCTGGTGTATCAACGATGTTGATACGGGTATTTTTATAATCGATTGCTGTGTTTTTCGCGAGGATTGTGATTCCGCGTTCACGCTCGATATCATTTGAGTCCATTGCGCGTTCTTCAACTAGTTCATTCGCACGGAATGTCCCAGATTGTTTTAAAAGCTCATCGACGAGTGTCGTTTTACCATGGTCAACGTGGGCGATGATCGCGACGTTGCGTAAATCAGTTCTTACTAAAGTTGTCATAAGTGTGTACCTCTTTCTATTCATTTAAATAATCCAACATTACTTTCGGTCAACTTTAAGAGTATAGCACAGGTTGAGTGGCAGTTGGCAATGACTATGATTCAAGCTTATAGCGAAAGCCTTTTCATTGACCCCGTTTCACGCTAAACTAAATACGTACTCACGTAAAACGAGGGGGAAATGATATGCGGTTCGTCTTTTTATTGTTGGCAGTATTAGCAGTTGGTTCGATGGCAGCGATCGGGATTTTCATCGCTGAACAAAACATGCTGATGGTCTTCATCTCGCTACTTCTAGTATTTGTTTCGATGGGCGTCGGTTTTGTTTTGAAAGCCCGCCTTCGGAGACAGTCTTAAACGTCCTTTATGGGCGTTTCAGCGTGTAGACAAACTTATGAAGCATGAGAGCATGCGATATCGAGAAGCAATCCGTTCGCGCTTCCCTGTCTCGTCTCGTCTTCAAAGCGGCAATCTTCCGCGCCGCTACAGCAAAGCTGCAGGGTCACGACCGATTGCTTTTCGCTTTAAAAGCGATTCAAGACGGATTGCGCTCTATACCGTCTGCAGGTCTGGATTTCCCTCACGGCATTACCTAAAAAAGCGTCGCGGTTGGTGACTCCTACGGGAAAAAGTTCGTGTTTAACGCACTTCAGAGGCAGGCAAGACCCTGTTCGTTGTCCGTGAAGATCAAGGAGTAACGGTTTGCGCCTCGCCCGAGGAAAGCAACGAAAAAAGACGCTGTATCTCCCGATAGCACTTTGTCTACAGTCTAAAACGTCCTTTATCAAAATCAGGCGAGAATACGCCTACTTCTAAACGATCAGGGTGAAGCCCTAGTGAAAGTGGGAGATGAATCGCCACCCTCTCTTTCAGGTATATCCATTGTAAGGAGGTGAACATCATGTTGACTCACAAGGCCTACAAATTCAGAATCTATCCGACAAAAGAGCAGGAAATCCTGATCGCGAAGACGATCGGTTGTTCGCGCTTCGTCTTCAACCACTTCTTGGCGAAGTGGGATGAGACGTATAAAGCGACAGGTAAAGGACTGTCCTTCGGTTCTTGTTCGAAAGAACTCCCGTCGTTGAAGCAGGCGTTCGACTGGCTGAAGGAAGTCGATAGCATGTCTGTTCAAACGAGCGTCAAACATCTTGCTGATGCCTTTGACCGCTTCTTTAAGAAGCAGAACGAACGCCCCCGCTTCAAGTCGAAGAGCAATCCCGTTCAATCGTATAAGACGAACATTCAGGGCAAGTCTCAACTTCCTGAAGTCTCGATCGTCGGCGCCAAAATCAAAATTCCAAAGCTGAAGTGGGTCCGTTTCGCCAACTCGAGGCAGGTCGTCGGACGCATCTTGAACGCGACCATCCGGCGTAACGCTTCAGGAAAATACTTCGTCTCCCTGCTCGTCGAGCAGGAGAGCAACGAACTGCCGAAGACGGGCTCATCCGTCGGCGTCGATGTCGGATTGAAGCACTTCGCCGTCCTGTCGGACGGCACGGTATACAAGAACGACCGTTACTTCCGTTCGCTTGAGAAAAAGCTGGCGCGCGAGCAACGCAAGCTTTCTCGTCGTCAACGGTTGGCCTTGGACAAGAAAGTAACACTTTCCGAGGCGAAGAACTACCAGAAGCAGAAGCGAAAGGTCGCCCGCATCCACGAGAAGATCGCGAACAAGCGAACCGATTTCCTGCACAAGGTGTCGACCGAGATCGTCAAAAACCACGACGTCATCGGCATCGAGACCTTGCAGGTGAAGAACATGCAGAAGAATCGCAAGTTGAGCAAGTCCATCTCGGAGGTCAGTTGGTCGGAGTTCTTCCGCATGCTCGGATACAAGGCGGCATGGTACGGAAAGACCGTCGTGAAAGTCGGCAAGACCTTCGCCTCTAGTCAACTTTGTTCCAGTTGCGGACATCAACACAAAGACGTGAAACATCTTGGCTTGCGTGAATGGACATGCCCGAGTTGCGGCATCCACCACGACCGTGATGTGAACGCAGGACTGAACCTCAAACAAGAAGCTGAACGCCTCTTAGCTTCTTCAACCGTCGGGACGACGGGGTTAGCCTGATCAGGTTTCGACCGTCAGGTCGGATCACTCAGGAATCCTCCACCTCTAAGCGAAGCGTAGGTGGAGGTAGTTCAAGGGCGTTTTATTTGTTTACATACGTCAATACGTCTGCGATGAACGTTCGACTACCTGCAAGGACACTCGTTTGTTCTTGGAAGGTCATCGCATCGCCTTCAATCGTTCCGACACGTCCGCCAAGCTCCTCAATCAACATCTGCCCTGCAGCGTAGTCCCACGGCATGTTTCGCATCGTGATATAACCGTCAACGCGCCCCGCGGCGACCCAAGCGAGTTCAAGCGAGGCTGCACCGATTGCGCGAACCCCGACTGCATCCCGAACGAGTGGCGCGAGAAGTGCTGCGTCAATTCGACGGTTAGCCGTCACCCATGTTGCATTCATACAGATGATGGCTTCTCGAACTGGCTTCTCTTCGATTGGCGCAAGACGAATCCCGTTTTCATACGCTCCTAGCCCTTTAATACTGTGGAACATCTCGTCAGCCATCACATCGTAAACAAATCCATACTTCAGTTCACCCTCAACCATGATGGCAATCGAAATGGCAAAATGACGTTTTTGGCGGATAAAATTCATCGTGCCATCAATTGGATCGACAAACCAAATCGTGCCACCCAATGTTTCAGGTCGCGCCGCACGCCCTTCTTCTCCATATATATGATGATCTGGATACTGATTCAGGATACCTTCAATTAATAAATCTTCGACATTTTTGTCAATCTCCGTCACTAAGTCACTTTTATTCGTTTTTTCTTCGATATGATACGCATGGTCTATCATCTGACGGATGTATTTACCCGCTCGTTTCATTAAATCGATAGCATGTAACTCTATGCCTTGCATGCGCCTCACTCCTTTTATATGATTCCTGTCTTTTCCATAGTAACAAAAAAAGAAAACCAGCGAAAATTTTCGCTGGTTGATTGATTTAATTTATTTGATTTTTAGTTTATCATTTACTGAATCATGCCTCTAATAACACCATTTCTTGGCGGTATTTTTCGAGACGCTCTTTACTGGCACCAACCGCTTCTGCATCACTTTCTACGATTGCATCGTGCAATGTTGCGAGCTCATAATCAATTTCGAGACGCAAAACCGGAATGCGTTTTTCTGCATCTTTTCTCTTGTATGCTTCTATTACTTGTTTCACAGTAACCACACTCCTTCGCGAGATAAATGAACATTTTAATTATCAGACAATTGCGACTAATTAGTGGATTGAATCTATAATAGTACGATTCAACTTAGATGTAAAGCATCTATTTTTAAAAATTACAGTTTAACGATATCGTCTTGTATGTAATATATAACCCATTTTTCTTTATTCTAAACAACTAATCGATTTCCCTTTCAGGTTATATGTAGGATGCACACTAAAAAAAAGACAAGGAATTCCGAATGGAATCCTCGCCTTTCTCTCTTAATCATTCTTCATTTTTTCATTCGTAAAATCGGTTCGTCTTGTTTGATTGCTTGTTGGACCGCGCGGTAACTGGAGCAACCTGTTTCTTCGAAATAGAATTGATCGAGTTGTTTTTCTTCCGACTTCGCATTCACGATTTTCTTAAAGGCTTTATATGTCCGCATAAATTCTTCACGCGACACACCTTTTTCGTAAGCTTCTTCGACGATGTTAAAAAAATCAATGACGGTGACGATTTCCTTCGTCGACCAGTCTGGGTTGATGGGATAATTAAGAGCCATCCTGACACATCCTTTCTTCACGATTCTTATTTTACAATGAAATCGAAGATAAAACAGTTGCAACGTTATGAAAACTTGTTATAGTTAGCTTGTTTGATTGTTTTTTATTCGGTTTTAAGGGGGGAAATCTGGTGCAAACAAAAAGCTTAACACAGCTCGATACACCTTTATTCGATGCGCTACTCGCGCATGCGAAACGTCAACCAATTCAATTCCATATTCCTGGTCATAAAAATGGGCAAGGAATGGATCCTGCATTTCGATCGTTCATCGGTCAAAATGCACTCGATATCGATTTAATCAACATCGCTCCACTCGATGATTTACATCATCCGAAAACGATTATCAAAGATGCCCATCAATTGGCGGCACAAGCATTTCATGCAGATGAAACGTTTTTCTCTGTCCAAGGAACGTCAACGGCAATCATGGCAATGATCATGAGCGTCGTCGGTCCGGACGATAAAATCCTCGTTCCGCGAAATGTCCATAAATCGATCATGTCGGCTATCGTTCTTTCTGGAGCGCACCCGATTTTCATTCACCCTGAATTTGATGAAATGTTTGGAATTGCTCACGGTATCACACCAAGTGCCGTCGAACGTGCCCTCAGTCTTCATCCTGATACGAAGGCGATCCTCGTCATCAACCCGACGTACTTCGGTGTCGCAGGCGACCTTGAGAGCATCGTCAAGCTTGCTCATGGGAAAGGAATCCCTGTCCTCGTTGACGAAGCACACGGCGTCCATATCGGCTTCCACGATGATATGCCGCTATCAGCGATGCAAGCAGGGGCTGACTTAGCCGCTACGAGTGTGCACAAACTGGGTGGATCACTCACAGGAAGTTCTGTCTTGAACGTCCGCCGGGGTCTGGTCTCGCCCGATAAAGTCCAGACTGTCCTCTCGATGTTGACGACGACGTCAACATCGTATCTGTTACTCGCTTCACTCGATTGTGCACGGCGCCACCTCGCGATCAATGGTGAGGCAATGAACCGACGCGCACTTGAACTATCGACACGGATGCGGATGGGTCTCGCTAAGTTGCCTTACCTCGCCGTCTTCGGTGAATCGGACTTACATTCGAGTGCGACATTCGCGTTCGACCCGACGAAAGTCTTGATTTCGGTCAAAGGACTCGGTATTTCGGGTCACCTCGTCGAAGAGTTCTTACGTGAGGAGCACCGGATTGAAGTCGAACTATCAGATTTGAATAACATCCTCTTAATTATCACATCAGGTGACTCTGAGGAAACGATTGACGCCCTACTGACTGGAATGACTGAGCTCGTTGAACGGTACCGTGATACAGGTGCGAAAACAACATCACATTCTATCATGTTGCCGGACATACCTGCACTCGCATTAAGTCCACGCGATGCCTTCTACGAAGAAACGGAAACGATTCCGCTTGCAAAAGCCGTAGGACGGATTTCTGCAGAATTCATGATGGTCTATCCGCCGGGCATCCCGATCTTCATCCCAGGTGAGATGATTACGACGGATAACTTAGCATATATTAAAGAAAATATCGAAGCAGGTCTCCCCGTTCAAGGGCTTGAGGATCATTCACTCGAAACGATTAAAGTGATTCAACAATCGAATGCCATTCGATGATTCAAACGAGAGCAGACGTTATGGCAAAATAAAAAGTACGGGCGCAGGATATCAAATCCTCCGCCCGTACTTTTTATTTTGCCAAGACCATACCTTAGTCTCTTGCATATGATAATGAAAAAAGCCCTTAAGCGGTCGGCTCCCCGCTTAAGGGCTTAAAGCTTATTTAATGATGTGGATTGGGCTACCGATTGCAACTTCAGCAGTTTCCATCGCGATTTCACCAAGTGAAGGGTGTGCGTGGATTGTGAGTGCGATATCTTCAGCAGTCATTCCAGACTCGATTGCGAGTCCCATCTCTGCGATCATGTCAGATGCGCCTGTACCAGCGATTTGAGCACCAATCAAGAGACCGTCTGATTTGCGTGTAATCATTTTCAAGAAGCCGTCTGGCTCGTTGAGTGCAAGGGCACGACCGTTTGCAGCATAAGGGAATTTAGAAGCGAGGTAATCAAGACCTTCTTCTTTCGCTTGTGCTTCTGTATAACCGACTGTTGCGAGTTCTGGGTCTGTGAAAACAACCGCAGGAATTGCACTGTAGTCGAGGTATGCCGGGTGTCCAGCAGCAGCTTCAGCAGCGATTTTCGCTTCGAATGATGCTTTGTGCGCAAGTGGTGGTCCAGGAACGATGTCCCCGATTGCGTAGATGTTTTCGTTAGACGTACGGCACTGATCGTCGATTTCGACAAGTCCGCGCTCGCTAAGTTTAACTTCAGCCATCTCAAGACCGAGATCAGAAGTGTTCGGGCGACGACCGACAGTGACGAGGACGTAGTCTGCTTCAACTGTTTGTGTTTCACCTTTCACTTCGAACGTTACTTTAACGCCGTCTTCTGTCTCTTCCACACTTTGTGCAAGTGCTTCGTTGTGGATTGTGATGTTCCCTTTTTGTTTGAGCTTTTTCTTGACGACTTGTGTCATTGCCGGCTCAAAACCAGAAAGGATGTCTTTTGTTCCTTCTAAGATGACAACTTCAGTATCGAAGTTAGCATACGCTGTACCAAGCTCCATTCCGATGTATCCGCCACCGATGACGATGAGTTTTTTCGGAAGTTCAGGAAGGTTTAATGCGCCTGTAGAAGAAAGGACACGTTTAGACCATTTGAACGCTGGAAGTTCGATTGGAGTCGAACCTGTTGCAACGATACATTTTTTGAATTTGTAAGGTGTTGAAGAATCTTCGTTGATGATACGGACTGTATCTTCAGATTGGAAGTATGCTTCCCCTACGACTGTTTCGATGTTGTTACCTTTAAGAAGGCCGCCAACACCACCCGTTAATTTGTTAACGACTGATTGTTTCCAAGATTGAACTTTCGAGAAATCGACTGCAACGTTCTCAGACGTGATCCCCATCGAGTCCGAACCTTTTGCATGTTGGAAGTTGTGTCCAGCTGTAATTAACGCTTTTGACGGGATACATCCAACGTTTAAGCAAACACCACCGACGTTTTCACGTTCGACGACTGTTACTTTAAGTCCGAGTTGTGCGCCACGGATTGCAGCGACATAACCACCAGGGCCGGCCCCGATTACGAGTAAATCTGTTTCTTGTGCGAATTCACCTACTACCATTGCTTATCCCTCCATAATGAGAAGTTGTGGGTCGTTCAACAAGCGTTTAACTAGGTTAAGCGCGTTTTGTGCAGTTGCACCATCGATGAGACGGTGGTCAAAGCTGAATGAAAGTGCAAGAACTGGTGCTGCAACGATTTCACCGTTTTTAACGACTGCTTTTTCAGCAATACGGCCGATACCGAGGATTGCAACTTCCGGGTGGTTGATGACAGGTGTGAACCATTGTCCGCCAGCAGAACCGATGTTTGTGATTGTGATCGATCCGCCTTTCATCTCTTCACCAGAAAGTTTACCGTCACGTGCTTTACCAGCTAAATCATTGATATCATCAGCGAGTGAGAAGATTGATTTGCGATCTGCGTCTTTGACGACAGGTACGACAAGTCCGTTATCTGTATCCGCTGCGATACCGATGTTGAAGTAGTTTTTGTAGACGATTTCTTCGTTTGCATCATCGATTGAAGCGTTGATAGTCGGGTACTTTTTAGCAGCCGCAGTCAATGCTTTAACGACGAACGGAAGGTAAGTCAATTTCGTACCTTGTGCTGCAGCAACTTCTTTGAAGTTTTTGCGGAGTGCCACGAGGTTCGTTACATCGACTTCGTCCATAAGTGTTACGTGTGGTGCCGTATGTTTCGAGTTGACCATTGCTTTCGAAATCGCTTTACGGATACCTTTGATTTTTTCACGTGTTTCAAGCTCAGGTTGAGCAGCAACATACGGTTTCACTTCAGCTTTAGGAGCAGATGCTTGTGCAGATGCTTTTTCTTCTGAAGCTGGTGCAGTAGAAGATTGACCACCGTTTGCAAATGCATCGATGTCTTCTTTAACGACGCGACCGTTGTCTCCAGAACCTTGGACTTCACGGATGTCGACACCTTTTTCACGTGCATACTTACGAACAGAAGGCATCGCGATGACACGTTCTGATTTGTGGATTTGAACTTCAGTTGGTTTGTCTTCGACTTTTTGATCCGTGTCTTGGACATCTTTTGCGTTTTCTTCTGCTTTAGGTTGTTCAGGAGCTGCTTCTTCAGAAGGAGCTGAACCTTCACCTTCGACGTCGAATGAGATTAATACGTCACCAACAACAGCAACGACACCTTCGTCTACTTTTACTTCTTTGACAGTACCATCAACTGGTGACGGGATTTCAACGACTGCTTTATCGTTTTGAACTTCAAGAAGAACGTCGTCCTCTTTAACTGTGTCGCCCGCTTTTACGAACCACTTTACGATTTCGCCTTCGTGAATACCCTCACCGATATCCGGCAATTTGAATTCAAATAAACCCATTTGAATATGCCTCCTTTTATTTCACTCTTCTAGTCAATTGTTATCTTTAAAACGGAAGCAAGGAGAGAATCTCCCCTCTCCTTTTTTCCGAATCACGCTTAGAAATTGTAAACTATTTTTACTTTTTCAACGATATCTTTGTGGTCTGGAATCCAGACGTCTTCCCCTTGTGCGAATGGGAAGATTGTATCCGGAGCCGCTACACGAAGAATCGGTGCTTCAAGATCAAGAATTGCACGCTCTTGAATTTCAGTTGCGACCATTGCAGCCACACCTGCTTGTTTTTGAGCTTCTTGAACAACAACGACACGGTTCGTTTTCTTAACTGACGCAACGATTGTATCGATATCGATTGGGCTGATTGTCATCAAGTCGATGATTTCGACGCTGATGTTTTCTTTTTCAAGTTCCTCAGCTGCTTTAAGTGAAGCGTGGACCATCGCGCCGTACGTGACGATTGTAACGTCTGTACCTTCACGTTTGATGTCTGCTTTACCGAGTTCGACTGTGTAGTCCCCTTCAGGAACTTCGCCACGGAATGAACGGTAGAGTTTCATGTGCTCAAGGAAAACGACTGGGTCGTTATCGCGGATTGACGCGATCAAAAGACCTTTTGCATCGTACGGAGTTGACGGGATGACGACTTTAAGTCCTGGTGACTGAGCCATCAATCCTTCTAAGTTATCCGCGTGAAGTTCTGGTGTCTTAACGCCACCACCGAATGGTGAACGGATTGTAACTGGTGCACTGTACGTACCACCTGAACGGTAACGTAGACGCGCGAGCTGAGCTGCTACTGAATCGAACACTTCGAAAACGAAACCGAAGAATTGGATTTCCATGATTGGGCGGAAACCAGTCAAGCTGAACCCGACTGCAAGACCACCAATACCAGACTCTGCGAGTGGTGTATCGAAGACGCGGTCTTCGCCTAATTCATCTTGAAGACCTTCTGTCGCACGGAATACCCCACCGTTTTTACCGACGTCTTCACCGAACAAGAGAACTTGCTCGTCGCGTTTCATCTCGACGCGCATTGCGTCAGTGATCGCTTGGATCATCGTCATTTGTGCCATGGGTTATTTCGACTCCTTTGCTGTATACTCATCAAGCTGCTCTTGCAGGTTTTGTGGTAACTTTTCAGCCATCACGTTGATGAAGTCAGTAACTTTTTGTTTTGGTTCTTTGTCAGCTTGTGCAAGTGCTTCTTTCACATCAGCTTTTGCTTGCTCGATGACTTCGTTTTCTTTGTCTTCGTTCCAAAGACCTTTTGTTTCCATGAACGCACGGAAACGAACGAGTGGATCTTGAGCTTGATACTCATCATCCATATCTTTTGTACGGTAACGTGTTGGATCATCACCAGCGAGTGTGTGTGGTCCGTAACGGTACGTGAGTGTTTCGATCAATGTCGGTACACCGTTAAGTGCTTCGACACGTGCTTGTTTCGTTGCAGCGTAAACTGCGAGAACGTCCATACCGTCAACTTGAATACCGTTGATGCCGGCAGCGACCGCTTTTTGTGCAATTGTTTTTGCCATCGATTGTTTTTCAACTGGCGTCGAAATTGCAAAACGGTTGTTTTGGACAACGAAGATTGCAGGGGCTTTGAATGCTCCAGCAAAGTTCATTCCTTCGTAGAAATCACCTTGTGAAGAACCGCCATCACCTGTATATGTGATTGCTACTTGCTCTTTACCACTTTTCTTAAGACCGAGTGCAACACCGGCAGCTTGAACGATTTGTGCGCCGATGATGATTTGTGGCATTAAGACGTTCACACCTTCAGGAATCTTACCGCCTGTGATGTGTCCACGTGAGAACAAGAATGCTTTGTAGAGTGGGAAGCCATGGAAGACCATCTGTGGAATATCACGGTATCCAGGAAGAATCCAGTCATCCTTATCGAGTGCGAATTGTGTTCCGATCATTGACGCTTCTTGTCCTGCTACTGGAGCATAGAAACCAAGACGTCCTTGACGGTTGAGTGAGATTGCACGTTGGTCCCAAATACGTGTGTATACGAGACGACGCATTAATTCCGTTAATTCTTCATCTGAGAGATCCGGCATAGCGTCTTTGTTGACGACTTCACCTTTCTCGTCAAGAATGCGGAACGTTTCAAAGTTTTCTTCCACGTTTTTAAACATGTTTAAGTTCATCTTTTCACCTCATCCTTTCACTGTGCTCAGCGAAATATTCCTCTGACTGATTTGCCCACATACCAATAGTGTTCAAAAATCGAAGTCCCGTGTGACCTTTCTTGAACATATATCTGTGTACCTATTCAGTTGAGTAAACTGTATTAACATGACTCGACACGATTTGATGTCTTGTTCATTACGTTACAAGTATAAAACTGTAACGCCTATAAAATCAAAGGAAATGTTTTATTTTTTTTCCGACCGCTATTTGTGACCCCTTTCACAAAAACCTTCTGTTTCTCCTTCTGTACTATTCAACTATTTGTAACTGTGTTAGTTATGAATTTCCCCTTTCGCTTGTGCTATAATTTTTGTAGATGAAAGGGGTGTTGTTCATGATCACCATGAATGAAATCGTACGCGAAGAAGTTCCGACGCTTCACGAACGATCGGTAGAAGTTACTTTCCCACTCAGTGAGGAAGATAAAGAAACGATGCGCTTGATGCGCGAGTTTCTTGCTAACAGTCAAGATGATGAAATAGCTGAAAAGTACGATTTGCGTAGCGGGATAGGTCTTGCTGCTCCTCAAATCGGTGTCAACAAGCGGATGTTCGCGATTCGTCTTCCGGACGGCGACGATCTTTTAGAGTTTGGAATCTACAATCCAAAAATCATCAGCCATTCCGTTGAACAAACTTTTTTAACCGGTGGTGAGGGGTGCCTATCCGTCGACCGTGAAGTCGAGGGTCACGTGCCACGCTATATGCGTATTACCCTTACTGGCATCGATCATAACGGAATTCCTGTAAAATTAAGATTAAAAGGTATGAAAGCAATCGTTTGCCAGCATGAATACGACCATTTAGACGGCATCATGTTCTACGATCGAATCGATAAAAAAGAACCATTCAAGGAATACGGGCCAGCTACGTGAACCCGACCTTGAAACAAAAAAGCCATTTCCTGAATCAGGAAATGGCTTTTTTCGTTAAACTTCCATAATGATCGGCATGACCATCGGATGACGTTGTGTTTTTTCAGTCAAATAAGGTGTTAATGTATCGTTGATGACTTGTTTGATATCCGTCCACTTCGTGTTTCGATTCGTTAATGATTGTTCTAACGAACGTTTCAACAAGCGCTCAGCATCTTTAATCAAGTTGCCCGATTCACGCATGTAGACGAATCCACGAGAAATAATGTCCGGTCCAGAAACAAGACGGTTTGTTTTCGAATCGAGTGTGACGACGACGACGACGAGTCCTTCTTCTGAAAGAATACGACGATCGCGTAACACGATGTTTCCAATATCTCCAATTCCTTTTCCATCGACGTATACCGCATTCGCCTGGATTTTACCAGTGATCGCTGCTGCATTGGCATCGAGTGCTAAGACTTCACCGTTATCCATGACGAAACAGTTTTCTTCCGGAACACCCGCATCCATCGCAAGCGACATATGTTTTTTCAACATCCGGTACTCTCCGTGAATCGGCATGAAGTACTTCGGCTTGAGCAAGCGTAGCATCAAGAGTTGCTCTTGCTGACTACCGTGACCTGACGTATGGATATCATTGAGCTTACCGTACATCACGTCTGCTCCTGCTTTATACAGTTGGTTGATCGTTTTCCCGACTGAAACAACGTTTCCTGGAATCGGTGAAGATGAGAAGATGACCAAATCATCAGGAATGATTGAAATCTGACGGTGTGTCCCATTGGCGATTCGGCTTAACGCTGCCATCGGTTCTCCTTGCGAACCTGTACAAAGAATCGTAATTTCATTCGATTTATACCGTTTCATTTCGTTCGGCTCGATGATTGTTCCTTTAGGTGCCTTGATGAAATCAAGCTCTTGTCCAATCATCATGACCTTGTCCATGCTTCGACCGAAGACGACGATTTTCCGTCCTGCTTCAACCGAGGCATTGACGACTTGTTGGAGACGATAGATGTTCGAGGCGAACGTCGCAAAGATGATTCGTCCATCTGCTTTCCGGAAAATATCCGAAATTGTTTCACCGACAACCCGTTCACTCATCGTAAATCCTTCAACTTCAGCATTCGTCGAGTCAGATAAGAGACAAAGTACGCCTTCTTTCCCGAGTTCTGCCATTTTCGCTAAGTCAGCAGGCTCGCCGACTGGTGTGAAGTCGAACTTAAAATCTCCTGTATGGACGATATTGCCTTGTGGCGTTTTTACGACGACACCGAACGAATTCGGAATCGAGTGTGTCGTCCGGAAGAATGAAATACTTGTCTTCCGGAACTTGATGATCGAGTCCTCATCAATTTCATGAAGTTCTGCCGTCCGTAATAAACCATGCTCTTCTAATTTGACCTTGATTAAACCAAGGGCAATTTTCCCCGCATAAATCGGTAAGTTCACTTGTTTTAATAAGAAAGGAAGTCCACCGATATGATCTTCGTGTCCGTGTGTGATGAACACACCTTTGACTTTATCTTTATTTTTGATTAAATACGTGTAATCTGGAATAACATAATCGATTCCGAGCAATTCATCTTCTGGGAACATGACCCCTGCATCAATGACGATGATTTCATCTTGGAATTGAACCACATATGTGTTCTTCCCGATTTCTCCTAAACCGCCGAGTGCGAATACGGCTGCTTGGTGGTTTTTGACGAACTTCATGCGAACGTCGCTACCTTGTAGTCAGCACTTTGTTTTTCGTACTCAAGGAATTCTCCACTTACTTCGCGGATGAATTCAACGTTAATGTCTTTGATGAGATGATCAATCGATGTTCGCACGTCACGAATGCTCTCTCCTTCAACATACATAACCTCTGTCCGTTCTCTTACTGGCGCTTCCGAACGAAGCGGTTGATAAAATACTTTAAAAATCATACTTAGCAACTCCTTATCAGTCCATTGTTTTTTGTCCTTAGATTAGTATACACGAAAACGGTTCATTTTTTCATCCTTATTCAACAACTGATGTCTGCTTGAACCTAGGCGCTATGCTATACTTTCATTTGTAAACGGCTATTCAGCCAATTAAATAGAGAAGGTGAAACCATGGCAAATCAAAAAGTCGTCTTTTTCGATATCGATGGAACTTTGCTTCATGATGGTCATTTCATACCGGAATCGACAAAACAGGCAATCAAACAACTACAGGAAAACGGCGTTTACGTCGCCATCGCGACCGGGCGTGGTCCTGCGATGCTGTCAGGCGTCCGTGAGCAACTCGGCATTGATACGGTTATTGGCTACAACGGTCAAATCGTCGTTCACCAAAACGAAGTCATCTATAAACGTCCGCAACCCGTCGATGATTTGAAACACTTAACATCACGCGCAAAAAATAATGGGCACACACTTGTCTATCTCGGCGAGAAACAAGGTTTCACGACGCGTCAAACAGACGAGACCGTCGCGACATCACTCGGCGCGCTCGATATTCCACTCCCTGCTTATAATGAAGAAGCTTACGAGACGCACGATATTTTCCAAACCCTCGTCTATTGTCAGGCAGAAGAAGAATCGATTTATACGCAAAACTATCAAGCATTCGATTTCATTCGTTGGCACCCACAAGCGATGGACGTCATCAATGCCGGATCGTCGAAAGCAGATGGAATTAAACAATTCCTCCGTTTAACGGATATCAAACGTGAAGATACGTTTGCTTTCGGTGACGCGCTGAACGATCTCGAGATGCTCCGCTACGTCGGAACAGGTATCGCGATGGGCAATGGATTAGACGAAACAAAAGCCGCCGCCGACTTCGTCACGAAACACATTCTTGAAGACGGCATCGCACACGGTTTAAAAAAATTCCAATTAATTTAAAAGTGATACAAAAAAAGCTGAGGAAGTTCCTCAGCTTTTTACTTTATGGATGGCTCGTTCGAGACGGTCTAAGTCTTCGTTTTCCCCGATGACAACAAGGTAGTCGCCTTTTTCAATGACTTCATCAGCTTGCAACGAAATCATGACATTTTCTCCCCGTTTGATGGCGACAACGTTCGCGCCGTACTTACTTCGTAAATCAAGATCAATCAACGTTTTGTTTGCCATACGATCGCTGACCTTGATTTCAACGATCGAGAATTCTTGAGACAGGTCAAGATAATCCAAAATATTCGAACTCATCAGACCGTTCGCAATCCTAACCCCCATGTCACGTTCCGGGTGGACAATGAAGTCAGCACCGATTTTCCGCAATACTTTTTCGTGGTAATCGTTCGTCGCTTTAACAGTGATCGATTTAACACCGAGCTCCTTTAAAATCAACGTTGTCAAAATCGAAGCTTGGATGTTCTCACCAATCGCAACGATGACGTGATCAAAGTTTCGAATTCCAAGACTCTTCAGTACGTTCTCATCCGTCGTATCGGCGATGACGGAGTGTGTCGCAATCCCCATGTATTCATTGACACGTTCTTCATCCGAATCAATCGCTAGAACGTCATAGCCATTCTTCGATAATTCACGGACGATTGAACCACCAAAACGTCCCAAACCAATTACTGCAAACTCTCCATTCATGTTCAACTCTCCTTCAGATTTCGCTTCGTCAGTAGTAGTGTACCCGATTCTTTCTTAAAATACTATAAACGCCTTCACAGTGCGTGAAGGCGTTTAAGGTTTTGCTATTTTTTTGCTTTTTCGCCTCTGACATAATCATTATCAAACAGGAACAATCGTAAAATCAGATAGAGTGCCGGAATCAATAGTAATAGTCCGAAGATAAAGACTACGACAAGCGACGTCGCCATTGTTTCGTTAACGACCGCTTTATTGATATCGATGTACGGGTATAGGATATACGGTAAATGAGTATAGCCGTATCCGAACCATGCAACTCCGTATTGAGCCATGACAGCGATAAAGGCAATTCCATAATTGCGCTTCAGGTAGACGAGTGCGACTGCAACACAGAAGAACACAAAACTTGCTGCGAACCACCACCAGTTACCATTCAAAATGTTTTCATAATGCCATGCAGCTTGGTTCTTTAAACCAAAGAACACAAGTCCGCAGACGATGATCGTTGGAATGCTCCAAAAGAGCGCCCATTTCCGAATCAAGTCACTCGCCCCTGCGTCTCGCGCCTTATCTGCGTAGAACAACAGGAACATCGCACTAATATAAAGGACGGACACAATCGCAAGTGCTACGACGGACCAGGAATAAAAGTTCGTAAACAATTTCGTCCCTAAAAACTCAACCGTTTCACTCGTTTTACGAATAAAGCCACCTTGACTAATCGTCAACGTCGTCGACATCGCAGCCGGAATCAAGAGTCCCGTCGCACCATAGAGAAACGTATAGAACATACTATCGTTCGAACCGTAGTTCGCAAAGGCATAAAAGCTACCGCGAATCGCAATCAGAACGAGTACGATTGATGCAGGCACGAGAAGTGCCGTTCCATAGTAGTACGCTGTGTCCGGGAAAAACCCGACGAGACCAACAAAGAAGAAGACGAAGAAAACGTTCGTCACTTCCCAAACGGGCGAGAGATAACGTAAAATCAATCGATTCGTCAAATGATCTCGTTTTGTATATTTCGAGTAAAATGCGTAAAATCCAGCACCGAAGTCAATTGAGGCAACGATGAGATATCCATAGAGGAACGTCCAAAGTACGGTTATTCCTAGTGTTTGAATGTCCAACTCGTTCCCTCCTTATTCTTTATCGTCCGCAAACATCGCTTCACCGCGAGTATGGTGATCGTCTGCGAGTTCTTTACCGACAGGATTATTTTTAAACATACGGAGCAATACGACTGTACAAATCGTACCAAGTAAGAGGTACAACATGCTGAATAGAATCAGCATCGGTCCGACCGCAGTAGATGTCGTCGCTGCGTCAGCCGTTCTCATAATACCATATAGCGTCCATGGTTGACGTCCGATTTCCGCATACATCCAACCTGCTTCAATCGAAACGATGGCGAGTGGTCCACCAATGAAAATACCACGCAATAACCACTTATTATACGGGTTTAACTTCTTCAGTCGGAATGCGAGTATGAACAAGGCGGAAATCGCTGCTAAATACATCCCGATCGATACCATGATATCGAAGAAATAGTGGACGAATAAAGGCGCTTGGTCTTCTTTCGCAAATTCATTTAGACCGATGACTTCTGTATCTGGTGCCCCGCCTGCAAGAATTGACAAGGCGTACGGAATCTTAACCGCACCTTTGATGTCATAACTACCATCTTCTTGCTCATCTAAAATCCCACCGAAAATCAGTTCTGCTTCATTTGTCGTTTCAAAATGCCACTCCGCTGCTGCTAATTTTTCAGGTTGATATTTCGCAAGGTACTTTCCTGAAAAATCACCGACGAGCGCTGTCGAGAAGGCGAAAATCAATCCAGCCATGACTGTCAGACGAAGTGCTTTTTTGTGATACGCCGTCTCGGCTGCGGACAGTGTTTTCTTACGCAAGAGATGGAACGCCGCGATAGCTGCTAAGATGAAGGCAACCGTCAAGTAAGCCGAGACGATGACGTGCGTCGCTTTTGTTGGCGTTGCCGTATTGAACATCGCTTTCAATGGTTCGATTTGTGTCAATGTTCCGTTGACGATTTTAAACCCTTCCGGCGAGTTCATGAACGAGTTGACCGTCGTGATGAAGAAGGCCGACGCCGTCGCTCCGATGACGACCGGAATCCCGATTAACCAGTGTAACCACGGATTTTTAAAGCGATCCCATGTGTACAAGTAAATCCCAAGGAAGATCGCTTCAAAGAAGAAGGCGAATGTTTCCATGAAGAGTGGCAAAGCAATCGTCTGTCCGGCTACTTGCATTAATGAAGGCCATAAGAGCGATAATTGTAATCCGATTGCCGTCCCCGTAACGACTCCGACCGCTACCGTTACGATATAACCGCGCGTCCAGCGTCGTGCTAAAAGAATATAATCTGGATCTTTTCGTTTAATTCCAATGTACTCGGCTGCGAGTACCATCAACGGAACTCCTACACCAATCGTTGCAAAAATGATGTGAAATGCTAATGTGAGCCCTGTCAATAATCGACTGAGCATAACTGGATCATTGAACATGTGTGTGCCCCCCTCTTCCTAAACGTACTTCTATATATGTTTATATCCGTATCATAGAGAACATAACCCTTTGTGTCTGTTCTAAATGTTTGATGTAACAAATTGTTCACATCTATTCGTGATTTTCTTCACAAAACGTTCGAAAACTAGAGGTTACCGCTAAATGAAAACCCTTTACTTCAATTTTAAACGAAGTAAAGGGCATTTCCACAGTCTTTTTACGATTCATACAGTTTACACATATTCACGGAAGTAATGATCCAGTAAATTAATCACAAACGGAATCGCCTCTTCATCCGGATTTAACGTCGGCTGATGTAAGCCGGATGTTGGATTATCGATTCCAAGCCAAAACATCATGCCTGGGACTTCTTTTAACATGAATCCAAAGTCTTCACCCGTCATCGCAGCATCGCATTCAACATAATTTGCATTCATCTTAACGAATGAAGAAAATTTGTCGACGACGTTTTGATCATTAACGACTTCGTAATAGCGGTTTCCGAATTGCAAATCAATTTTCACGCCAAATGACGCTTCAATTCCACGAACGATATCACGGACCCGTTCTTCTAATTTTTCCATATCAGTGCCGTTCAACGCGCGCATCGTTCCATCTAGAACAGCTCGACCGGCAATGACATTCTCCCGAATCCCTGCATCGACCTTGCCAATCGTGATGACACTACAATTCATCGGATTGATTGATCGACTGACGATTGTTTGCAGTTGCATGATGAGCGCAGCCTGAGCAACGACCGTATCGACCGTCAAATGAGGAAAAGCAGCATGACCACTTTGACCATAAATTGTGATATGAACTTCCCGTGCACTGGCGAAAAGGACGCCAGGACGACTCGCAATTGTCCCGACCGGATATTCAGGCGCCACATGGAGACCATACATTTCACTCGGACGATATTTTTCAAATAACGGACTTTTAATCATCGGTTCCGCTCCACCCGGACCTTCTTCTGCCGGTTGGAATAAGAAGACGACGTCATCCATGATTGGTAACTCGACAAGACGGCGAAGCAGACCTAATGCAATTGACGCATGGACGTCATGCCCACAGGCGTGCATCATTCCAGCATGCTCCGAACCAAAAGGCAGACCCGTCGCTTCTTCGATCGGCAAACCATCGATATCTGCGCGGTAACCGATTGTTCGATTTCCGGTCAACCCTTTAACACGAACGAAAACACCTGTCTCAAACGTATCGTAGCTGACACGGTCTTCAGGATAAGAGCGAATCTGATTTAAAATAAAGGCTTGCGTCTTGAACTCCTTGAACCCTAGTTCCGGTATTTTATGAAGTTCTCTTCGCATTTCAATCGCGTATTCCATCTGACTGACTTCCTCCTTCTTCTTTTACGATGTCCCAAAAGGCTTGGACTTGTTTTAACTCAAGCATGGATTCGGTCGATAAAATCCATGTATCGCGTTTCAGTACTTTACCCGAAGAGGTCTTCAACGGAATCTGCATCACTTCACTCGATTCTTGAATCGTCGACTCTGGTAAAATCGCGAAACCAATCCCATGTAACGCCATTTGCTTACACGTTTCGATTTGGTCGACGACGAGTGTTCGAGCAGGCGGGCTTGAAAAACGATCTTGCCACCATTCAAGGATTTCTTGATAATATGTCGAATCACTCTTGAACTGAATGAATGGTCGGTCCGTCTTACGCAACTGTTCAAGCGTCGTCAACTCACTATCAACAAGATAGAGCGGGTCTGAGAACAACCGTTCCTTGACGCCCTTCCAGTCCGGATTACCTCGAATGATGCCGATATGGAAATGTTCTTCGAGCATATGCCGCATCATTTCACTCGACCAGCCTGTTACGAGTTGGACGCGTACATGCGGGTAACGTTCCACGAAACGTTTTAACACACGTGGCAACCAATATTGACCCATGATAGAGGCGACAGCAATCCGAAGAGTGCCGTATACGGCTCCTTCTTCGGCAGTCAGTTCACTTTTTAGTTCTAATTCTTTTCGATTCATTTCTTTTGCGAGCCCGATGACTTTTTCTCCTTGTGGCGTAATGCTTAATCCACGGGAAGAACGAATGAACAACTTCGTCGCCCACCTGCGCTCAATCGCGACCAATCGTTGACTGAGTGCCGGTTGCGAGACGAAAAGACGTTCGGCTGCCCTTCGCATATTCAGCTCTTCCGATAAAGTTATCAACATTTCCATTTCCGACACTTGCAATGTAAGATTCGACTCCTCATGATATAAGATGGCATTAGTTTAACACGTTAGAAAGGAAGGTACATATGTCACGCTATCATTTTATGTTAATCGTCTCAACGATTGCGACCTTAGGAAGTCTTTACTTCAGTGAAATTCGCGGCTTCATCCCTTGTCCTCTTTGCTGGTGGCAACGCTTGTTCATGTATACGACCGCATTTTATTTAATCATTACACTCTTTCGGAATCGCCCCGTTGATGCTCTTTTCGTTCGACTATATGTTGGAATCGGTTGGGCAGTTGCTGCCTATCACGTTGTTCTCGAACGCCTCCCGGATGGCGAGGCACTCTGTACGAATGGTTGCCTGATTCAATGGGTCAACTACTTCGGTTTTTTGACAATCCCAATGATGAGTTTAATCGCCTTCACCCTCTTATTGATCCTTGCCTTTTATCCGAATAAAAAAAGTGCATAAGTTGCAGAGGTCTGTTCAAACAAATGCGTCACGTAGAACTCACTACAAAAATTAACGCACAGGAAACCCGAGCGATTCCATTTCGATAACAGGAATGCTCGGGTTTTTTATCAAAAATCAGGCGAGAATACTCCCACCTCTAAGCGTCTTGGGGCGAAGCCCAGCGTAGGTGGAGGTAGTTCAATTCATTCCGATGCCGATACTATGCTTGACCGTTTCACTGCCACTCCCTCGACACCGTGTAGGCACTTGAAAAAGATAATTCTGATAACTGACCTTCGCCTTCACACCAATCACCTACGAAAGCAATCGACGTATCTGCTTCCAAAAAGCAAGGCAACGGCCTTTGTCCCATCTTCCATTTGATTTCTTGAACAATCGCGCGTTTCATCGTCCGCTCTGTCACAAGCCGATCTCGCCACCCTGGATAGTGGTGATCTAATAAATCATGGGCGCGCCGTACTTTTTCTTCAATATACGTTGCTTGACTGATCTGTTTATGATCAAGATAGGCGACGACTTGTAAGACTTGTCCCTCTTTCGGAGAAATGCTTGCATCATAGTGTGATAAATCCGTGACGAAGACTTGATGGTCTCGATCGAATACATAAGAAAAAGGAGTATCAATGTAAGGACTGATTCCGACGTCATAGACTAGGGCTTCAGCTGGTTCAAACTGTGCGTAGGGTTCAATAAAGTGCTGGATTGGCAATGGTAATGCAACTTTGCGCATCTCGCGAGGAGGTATCGCGAGAATTACACGCTTGGCAGGCCATTCATTTTTTTGACGATCACGTAATCGATAACCTCCCCCACTTTGTTCAACGGCTGTAATCTTGGTTTTCCGATGGATTTCCCCCCCATTGTCCGTCAAAACGCGTTCGAGTTCATCAATTAAGGTTTGCCAACCTCCAGCAATATATGAAACCGGTTTGCGCGTACGAAATAGTTTCCGGTAATACGCAAAATAGACAGATGACGGGATATTTTCGGGTTCGGAAGTGAAAAAATTACTCGAAGCTAAATCGAGCATTAACCTTGAGACATCGTCTTCGACCTTTTCTTGGACCAACCAGTCCCCAATTGAAACTTCCGACTCTCCACGTTCGAGTGACAATAGTGTTTTGACGACCTCCCATGTGAAACGCACCTTATCGGTTCCTTCAACTAGTTCTGTCTTCAACAGGCCGAGTGCATTCGCAGGAGCCGCAGTCAAATGTCCAGCAAACTCATATTTCGCCTTAGAAGAAGAAAAATCAAGCCATGTCACATTAAGCTTCAATTGTTTAATTAATGAACGGAGTGCTGATTGGTCACGCCCATAAACGGCATGCGCTCCATAATTGAACGTAAATCCTTTAAGCACTTGCGAAGTTGCCCTTCCCCCGAGTAAACCGGCATCGTACAGATGGATTTCCTTTCCTTGATCCGCGAGAAGTGCTGCCACTGATAAACCAGCTAACCCACCACCGACGACTGCAATCTTTTCCACTCGACGCACCTCCTTTTAAGCATTAATTCCCTTTTCTTGATTCTTTTCCCGATTCCAAACAAAGAAAACGACACCCCTAAAGGATGTCGTTTTAAAAAGATACTTTGCCTCAAAGAGCAAGCATCGTCATATCATTTCCACCAATCGTCTAATGGAGAAACCGGCATATGATGTTTATGACCTACACGTTTATACTGTATTTCTAGTTTCGTTTGACTTGCAGTTGATATGCTTTTTCCTTCTAGATAATCGTCAATCTCGTCATACGTCATCCCTAATGCGAGTTCGTCAGGTAAACCAGGTCGGTCATCCTCTAGATCAGCTGTCGGTACTTTATCAATCAAGCCGACAGGTGCTTCTAAATAACGTAACAATTGTTTTCCTTGTCGTTTGTTTAAGCCAGTCAACGGTGTTAAATCACAAGCCCCGTCACCATGCTTCGTATAGAAACCTGTGACGAATTCAGCTGCATGATCCGTTCCGACGACGAGACAACCAAAGTGCGCTCCAAGATCATATTGTACTTTCATCCGTTCACGTGCCTTCGTATTGCCTTTACTGAAATCAGATAGGACTTCTCCTGTCGCGACTTCAAATGAAGCCATTGCCGCTTCTACTGCCGGCTTGATATCAACGCGTAACGAGTGATCTGGTCGAATGAATGATAAGGCAAGTTGTGCGTCCGATTCATCCTGCTGCTGTCCATAAGGAAGGCGAACCGCATAAAAATGAAAATCTCGTCCTGTTTCTGCTCTCAGTTCTTCTACAGCGAGTTGACAGAGCCGTCCGGCAAGAGACGAGTCTTGACCACCTGAAATACCAAGGATAAATCCTTTAGCACCCGTGTGTAGTAAGTATTCTTTTAAGAAACGAATCCGGTTCGCCACCTCTTCATGGGCCTCGATGACTGGCTTGACTCCTGTCGCTTGAATGATGTCTTGTTGCATTGTCACATCACACTCCTCATTCTCTATTTTTTACGAAATTTAGACGAGAATACTCCCCCCTTCTAAACGTTCAGGGTGAAGCCCTAGTCCAAGTGGGGGATGAAACGTCTTCGGACAAGGCGTGTCTTCCGACACGTCAATTGTCCGACGCGCTTCGTTTGAAGACAATTAAAATCAGGAAGAATTAAAATGTTACGTTCTTCGGAAACTGAAGATATAGGGTTGTGACAGAAAGTTCGTCTGTCACGTAAAATCTTCAACGTCCACCTTGCGGATGACCGAAGTAGCGAAAACCAAGCACAGTAGGCATCCGCTCAAAAGAAACGGGCAAGATTAACGTTCAACCGTCGGGACGACGGGGTTAGCCTGATAAAGTTTCGAGCATTAGATTGAATAACTCAGGAATCCTCCACCTCTTAGCGAAGCGTAAGTGGAGGTAGTTCAATAGTTTCAGTTTATCATCATAGCTTCTCTTTAGAAATAACGGATGTCACCTTCGATGTCGAGTCACGCGCTCCCTCGAATTGTTGAACAGTCATTCCGTCGATTTCTTTTGCATCGCTAGTATCTGATAATTCAATCGTCACTTCATATTCCTTTTCCTCATACGGTTTAAACTGTTCTTCTTCAATCGCTTGTGTAAAAAGATGTTCTTTCGAAAACGTGTAAATCACGTGATTTCGTCCATCACGCACCATTAATTCAAAGCGTTGTGATGAAGGATACGCAATTTTCACGTTTTGGTCATTTGGATTGTGCAACCGTACGATTGCCTCTATTGTATTCGATCCAACAGCCTGTCCTGACACGGCAATTTCAATCGGTTGATTCGACACTTTTGTTTCAAGGTCCGCTTTTTTAGTTTCTTGACTACATCCGACTAACATGAGCGCTAATCCAAGTAACAGCAACCGTGTTCGAGACCATTTCATGACGTCTCCTCCCTCTTTCCATCCATTTTATCATACAAAAAAGGAGACAAGGTTTCCCTCATCTCCCTTTCATAGTTGCTGATTAAGCAACAGGCATTTCTGTTACATCGGTTGAACCTGAGAATAATTGTTCCATCCCCGTTACGAATAATTCATCACAGATCGCATCTGTCGCTGTGACCGGTGCGACGAGTGTGATTGTCCGGCTATCACCTGTCTCGATTGTAACGTACACACCAGAAGCCGTTCGTTCTTTATACCCCACTGCTAAGTCTGTTTCTGCAAAAAGTATCATGTCCCCGCATCTCCTTTGTTATGTTAGATTTCAGTTAAACCAACTCACTCGTTTAATCTCGAATCCGTTATGTTGATTTCACTTTACCAAACGTCCAAAAGAGCAGGTGAATTGTCAGTCGACAATTCATGTCAAAACTTTATGCCAGTTTCCCAACCCATAAAATGGATGATATAAAAAACAAATCATTTCTTTTGAAACATGCAGATTATCATCAGATTTCAAAGACATTTCAAAATCATTACAGTTTTTCTTCTTTTTTTTACCAGGACATAAGTCTTATAGGTAAAATATGACTAGACAAAACATGAGCGATTTTGTCGAATGATTGTGCCAAACATGGTTTTTTCAAGTTCTTATGAACTTTCATCAATCAAACGGTTCATTTGTTGCCAGACTGTCCCTAGTGCTTCTTCCCCACTCTCGATTCGTGCTAAGGCGAGCTCGGCTTGGAGTGCGACTTCATATTCTTTATCTTGCGCTGCTTCTTTTAAGCGAGATACTGCCCGTTCCGTTCCAACATCGAATAGAAAGCGCGCGGCACGCCAACGAACAAGTTTGTTTTTATCGGTCAACGCTTCAATCATCATCGGCTCCGCTTCCGGAAGTGCCCAATCAGATACTGTATCCCCTGCGGTCCGACGAACGATTCCTGAAGGGTCATGTAAAGCATTCGTGATATATTCGAGCAATTCTTCACGATTCTCCTCAAACATCCCGAGCTTGACGATTGCTTGTCGTCTGATTTGCATTTTTTCATCCTGAAGCATCTTCGCATAAGCCGAGACCCAGCTTAAATCGATTGGTAATTCATCCAGTGCTGCAAACCGCTCTTTCCAGTCGCTCGAGCTAAGTGCTTGCCCATCAAACGTAACGTCTTCACCCGAAGCGAGTACTTTCAATCGTTCAACCCGCTCTTGAGGATAGGCGATTTCGAGCTCTTGCGCCACTTCTTCTAGACTATCGTCCAGTTCCCCATACCGTGGGGCTTGTTCGACCCAGCGTCGATCACTAATAACATTTTGGACAAATGGTTGGACGAATAATGCAGCATCCCGAAACCTTTCCGGTAACCCTTGTCGTTTTTCTTCTAATCCTTTGACCCCTTTGATTTGCATCGGGACACCGAGGATGAATTGAACAAAGAGATGCACAGGTTCGAATGCGGCATCTGTTTCATGATTTTCGACATCACTTAAATTCTCACCAAAAGCTCGGCGAATTTCGATGACGAGTGTTCGCCAATCGTATTTTGGAAAACGTTCGACGGCAAGAAAGTCACTCACTTGATAGACTGACTTAATTCCAGGAATGTCTAAAAGTTTCGTTACGTGCTCTGGCGCACCAAAAGCATGTTCAAAGGTCTGTCCCTTTTCAGAAAATGTTTCATCAACGATGACTTTCATGTTGTTTGGACTTGGTGTTGGTTCAATTGCTACAATTTTCATATCGATCCCTCCCCCTCCATCATTCAGAAACTTTAAAGAAATTGCAACGCAAAAGCTCTACGATTCGAACCGTAGAGCTTTGATGTTGTTTAAGCAAATACACGCTCGATAATCTCACAGAACGCATCCGGTGTTTCAAGCATCCCCATGTGACCACTATCCGTTGATTCAAAGCTGATCCGTGAGTTATTCGGGCTAAATGCACTCTCTTTTGAGATAAGGCCATCTTTTTCACCATGAACAATCACAGCAGGAACTGAAGTTTGATTCAATGCGCTCGTGACATCTCTCCGGTCGCGCATCGCACTTAGAGCGCGTATTGCACCTTCGACTGTCATCATGTAACCAATCTCTTTTGCTTCAGAAATTAGCATCGGATCTGCCCCTTCGGCAAATAAACCGGGAATCATGTCGTCAACGAATGCCCGAACTCCAATCTCCTCAACACGACTAATGTTTTGATTTCGTTTTTGTTTCGCTTCAGTAGCGTCTGGTTTCGCCGTTGAATAGACGAGACCGAAACCGGCAATTTTATCTGCATAAGCTTCGACGATCGCAGCCGTAATATATCCTCCGAAAGAGTGACCAACGATAATCGGATTTTCAATTTCCCGGCGTTCCAAGTCCTTCATGACCCACTCTGCAAATCCTTCCACTGTGTCAGGTCCGACGTCCTCTCCTTCATGACCGGGTAGTCGCAGCGGCAAGACATCAAACGATAAGCGAAGCTTTGCTTCCACCCGATTAAAATAATCTGTTCCTCCAGCAAATCCGTGTAGCAATACGAGTGTTTGTTTCGACATTGACTAACTCATCCCTTCCATTCCGATGCAAGCATCCGGTAAATTGTCAAATCCATAAAACGTCCATGACTGTAGGCATAATCCTCAAGCAATCCTTCCGATTGAAAACCTAATTTTTGGACGAGTGCATTCGAAGCAAGATTTTCAGGTGCAACAAGGGCACTGATGCGATGGAGGGCGAAGTCTTCGAATCCATGTGTTAAAACAGCACGCGCCGCCTCAGAAGCGACACCTTGCTTCCAGTAGTCTTGACTGACCTCAAAACCGATTTCAGCACGGTGGTACTGCGCTAACCAATTATGAAAGCCAATTGTCCCGATTAATTGGTTGGTTTGCAAATCAGCAATTGCCCACCGAATCGCCTTCCCTTGCGTAAACTGTTCTTTGAAATAACTAATGACGTTTTTTGCTTCATACACAGTCGCTAACGGATCCGATCCGTAATAGTACATGACGTCCTCGTCTGAAAGAATCTTAAATAGATCACGTGCATCTTTATTTTCAAGTTCCCTTAGAACAAATCGTTCCGTCGTCAACTCTGGAAATGGTTTTCGTAACCCCCACATCGTTTGATCACCTCTTTTTATGCTTCTATTCTTTATTATGCCCGTTTTCAAAAGGAATTATTCTTTTCGCTCGATTGAAGTTTTGCTACTATTGAAATAGTAAGTATTGATGAGTCAAGAAAGGAAGCAGATGGCTATGTCAAGTTCAATGCTTTATTTTTATGAGGATGCAGAAAACCATCGTTTAACGATGTCTGGTGTGACATTTTCTGATTTCATGATTGCCCTAGATTTAAAACGTCCATTACTTGTCTCAGGTGCAGACTTTAAAGCCGTCAAACAATCGTTTCGTACTTCGCTCAATTACGTTGAAGCACATGAAATTGAGCAATTTTCCGCGTCGAATGATGTCGTTCGTCATCCATTGAATGCGATTGACATCCGCTCTTCACATTCCTTAGATATATTAACTGATCCTGAAGTTGCGGAGCTGTTATTCCTCATGCATATGAAGCGTGGTATGCCGAGCCCGTTCGCGTCATCGGTCGAGAACGAGTTCGCCTATTTTAGTGAACACGACGGATTTCAGGCAACGGTATACTTAAAAGATTGGTCCCGAATCGAGCAAATCCTCTCAGTCTTAATCCAGCGAAAGATTCGTCACGAGCTTCGTGGGTTATCTCCCCGTCCTTTGACGGCTGAAATCCTGATTCATATTCGTCAATTGCTCAGCGAAGGTGTGTTAATTGATTTCGCGAATATAAAACGCTCTGTTTTTACGAGACAACTCAGCATTCCTCTTTATATTGCGGGTCGTTACGAAGACATGGCCGTGCTCAAGGAAGACTTTGAGTCTGAAAAAGAGTCCATCATCGCACGTGGTGAATTCGTCCACCGCAAAAAAGCCTGGGATTTTGAGGTACGATGATCTTCAGCATCTCTATCATCAAATGATAGGATGCTTTTTTTGTATCTTATTTTTTTATACTTTCATGTATTATTTCAAGAAATCTAATATCATACAATACCTCTCATGAATTAATTGAATTTTCACACAAAATAATGCTAGCTTCTTTTAGAGACTTCGTTATAATGAGATTAACCTTTTGGATAAGTTAGAAGTTGCAGATGTTTTTTCGTTACACGTATGATGATTGTTCGTGTTAGCTAACAAAGGAGGAACTAGTTATGGACCAGTTAAAAGTGAACGGAATCGGATCATTCGCTAAATTCGCGACGAACGGACATATCCTGAAACTAAAGGATGCGTCAATTGGCGAACTTAAATTATCACTGAATGATGCGAGCTCAATGGCCATCTCACCGATTGATGAAGAGACCGGAGTATTTACCATCCGAGGGCAGCAACAGGAACCGCTCGTCGAGCTAACGTTGCCCCGTCAATCTTGTGAAGTCGTTCACGCCTGGCTCCTCCACAAAATGAGACGACAAAAAAAGGGGCGCTTCATGGCTTCTAGTTAAACTTATGTCGCTCATTATATCTATATTAACCATCCGGTCACTTCTAATGAAGGACCGGATTTTTTTGTTATAATATGGTTTTTTCGTATCTCTTTTAGTAATAATATGCATGATAACGTTCTCAATATTTTTTCTTTCGGAACAATTGTCAGAAAATATTGATTAATCATGTATCCCGTGATAATCTGAGACAAATTCAACGAGAGGAGCACCATATTATGAGCACTTTAGTTTTAACTTCGAATCACCGACTGATTATTCTGTACGCGAGGGACTGAAAACATTTCATGTGACGATGAAATAGTTTTTGGGCCCTCCTTTCGATGGATCGAATGAGGCGTCCAGTGAAACAGATGGCGCCTATCCAATCTAACGGATAGGTTTTTTTAATTCCACATTACGGTTGATCTTCTTTTACAAGTGTAGAGGTTAAAACACGTTTGCTTCGACTCCTCGATTCTTGAATAACGAATGTTTTAAAATTTATTTATAAGAGTTAATTTCTAATGGTATAGTGAGTAAGATTATGAGGAATCAGGAGGCATAATATATGTTGAACCGTAAAGATTTATTCGCTTTAGGATTTATGATTTTCGCTTTGTTTTTTGGTGCCGGTAACTTAATTTTCCCACCCGAACTCGGTGCTCTTGCCGGGACACAATTCTTACCTGCCATGCTAGGCTTCATCGTAACAGGCGTCGGTCTCCCGTTAGCGGGCTTAATCGCAGTCGCTTGGGTTGGCGGCGGAATTAGTACGCTTTCAAATCCACTGCCGAAAGCTGTTGGTGCTTTCTTGACATTCGCGCTTTACGTCGCGATTGGTCCATTCTTCGGCATTCCGCGAACATCCGTCGTCACGTATGAACTTGGTGTCGTGCCTTTTTTAGGAGAACCTAGCCAAACGACGTTAATCATTTCATCATTACTCTTTTTCTTGGCAACCGTGTTTCTCGTTTTAAGACCGGGTAAGTTACTTGATATCATCGGTCGCTTCATCACACCGTTATTACTGACGGCACTTATGATTCTCAGTATAAGTAGTATCGTCAATCCACTTTCTTCCGTCGAGGCACCAGCTCCTGCATACAACAGTTTTACGAACTCGTTTGTTCAAGGATTTCTTCAAGGCTATTTGACCCTCGACGCACTCGGTGCACTCGTCTTCGGGGTTATCGTCTTACACACGCTTCACACACGTGGAATTAAAGATCGTACAGCACAATTAAAAAACGTGACAAAAGCCGGTTTAATTGCCGCAGTCTCATTGACTGTCGTCTATACAGGACTTGGTTTCATTGGACGAAACAGCTTCGGTGCCGTCGGTTCAGTCAGCGGTCCTGATTTGTTGCAACAATATGCTGATAGTACGTTCGGTACGGTTGGTTTAGTCATTTTAGGAACAGCGATTTTGCTGGCTTGTTTAACAACTTCCGTCGGTCTTGTGACAGCATTTTCAGAATATTTGATTTCATTGTTTAAACGCTTGTCTTTCCCGGTCGCAAGTATCACGACAGCCGTATTAGGATTCGCAATCTCAATTTTCGGATTGCAGACATTACTGTCGATTGCCGTACCTGTGTTGATGTTCCTTTATCCGATTGTCATCGTCTTAATCGTCTTGACTTTCATTCGTTCAGCTATCAAGAAGCCGGCCATCGTCTATGGTGCGACATTGTTCGTAACGGCGCTTCTCTCTTTACTGAGCTCACTCATGTCGTTAAAAGCTTTACCTGCATTCGCCAGCAGCATGTATAAAGCTTTTCCATTGGTCGACCAAAACATGGCGTGGTTATTACCTGCGATCGCGACCTTCATCATCAGTTCATGGATTGGACACGTTTCTCATAATTCCATCAGCCAAAAACGAGCAGGCTGATGATTCCGCTTTCATCCCTATGGTATGATAAGAAAAATGGAATTCTACTGGAGGCGTCGTTTTAATGGATAAGATTGCTTGGATCACCGATAGCATGGCTTTTTTCCGAGAGGGGGAAGCAGAACAGATCGGAGTCCATGTGGTGCCGACTCAACTCATCATTAACGGTGAATCGTACCGTGAGTATGTCGACATTTCAATTGAACAACTTGATGAAAAAATGAAACAACATTCTTCTGCCGTCCCTACGACTTCTCAGCCTTCCTTCGGAGAGTTAGTCGAGTTGTATGAGCGCTTAAAGAGCGAGGGATATGATTACGGGTATGCCATTCATATCACGAGTGGCTTAAGCGGAACATATGCAAGCTCAGTCGCAGCTGCAGAGGCTGTTGGCTTCCCCTTGTATGCCATTGATTCTTATACAGGGGCGACCAACCAACAAGAAATGATTAAGATTTCGATTGAGCTCGCAACTTCTGGAATGCGCCCTGAAAACGTGATGACCGTTCTCGAAAAATTCAAACACGGCTCTCACTTTTATTTGATCATTGGGAATATGGAGACAATGCGGCGTGGGGGTCGCGTTTCAAGTAGTCAATTTTTACTTGCGAACATGCTGAACATCAAGCCGATCGTTACGTTCAATGAACTTGGGAAACTCGTTCCCTTTAAAAAGGTCCGCTCCATGAAAAAAGCTTTTCAGGAAATGGCTACAGAGGTCGTGACAAAAGTCCAGGCTTCTGGTCTACACCAGCAAAGACTCTACGTCGGACATACATTGGCGTTAGAAGAAGCTGAACAACTCCGTGATCTGATTCAAGCTAAGCTATCTGATATTTCAATCGAAATCACTCAATTTGGTCCATCTATTTTGTCACATGCAGGTGCCGCTACTATCGGTGTCTATTGGTTCGACCAAATTGAATACCCGTAAAAGTAAGAGAAAAAGCATCCGACGTCACGACGTCGGATGCTTTTTCTGTTACTTTAATGATTCATGTTTGATAACGATGAAATAGCTCTTCCAATAACGCTGATTCATCCTCTACGAAAGAGATCCCTTCATGGGGACGGGTCAGACGTTCCGATAAGGTCATCGCCGGATAAGCTTGCCAGTTCGTCACTTCTACTTCTTCGAGATAGATTAAAATCGACGACATCGTGGCAGGTTGCTGATGTTGTCGTAGCCAATTTTCATATCGCTTATCTGATTTCCCTTCTTTTAGCAGGATTTTCCCGCTCTCAAGAATTGCCCACTTTGGTTTTGCGTCGATTTGAAATAATTCAAGATGTTTAAACTGATCCACCGTTCGATTCGTCACTGGAATCACTTGATTGATTTCAACTAAGCGCTTCAGGCGCAGATGCGCCCGCATCGTCATGAACTGTTTGTTTCCATCCAATCGCTCGACGAGCAATGTCGGTTTGTTCATCGTCCGCATCGTTGCTTCATCGAACAAAATGCTATTGTCAATATCAAGTAACAACATTAATTGTAAATCTCCTTTTTTCGTCTCGGTGATACGAAAGCATATGACAAGCTGAGGACGAAGGCCGCGAATAAAAAGCCTCCGAGGACATCAGAAAAATAATGAACGTTCAAAATAATCCGTGAAGATCCCATTGCGAGAAACATCAACGTACAAATCGTGCTGACGACAATCCGCCCCGTCCGACTTAAAAAGGGCCAAGCAAGTACGATGAATCCTCCATAAACAGCAAATGCCATCGATGAATGTCCACTTGGAAAGCTATAGCCGACGCCCCCTACCAAGTCATTTAATGATGGACGTTCTCTGACGAAAATCAATTTAACGACTTGATTTAACGCCCCGACGGAGAGACAGGCAATGAAATACCAAATGCTACCGACTTTATCACGCCAAATCAGGTAACTGACGATTGCAAGAATGCTCGTAATCGTCACAGCTCCGACACCTGATCCAATCCGCGTGAACCACGAGACGTAGCTACCTGGAACACGTTCTGCCATTTCATTCGATAATTGGGCATCAAACAAAAAATAACCCGTCAGGCGAATCGATAACGCAATCGTTAAAAACAATACGAGTACGATTCCTGAGACGATTAACGCCCGCTGATTTGGTTTCATTAGTACGTTCCCTTTCGTTGTTCAAGCTCTTCTGCTGAGTAATCTTCTTTATCCCGTAAACGGTGCGCAAGGCGTCCGGATGCGTTCGCTGCAATCGCCGCGACGATGTCATCCATGAACGTATTGACACGTCCATCATCGACTTTCGTATCGAGCTCCTTGATAATACCGATTTTGGCTTTATCTAAGTAACCGAACGTCGTGACCGCGATTGAACCATACGTATTGACCGCACCAATCGCAATCGTTTCATCGACGCCAAACAATCCTTCATCACTTCGAATGATGGATAATAATGGTTCAGACAACAGACCCTTTTCCGCAAGAATATCAAGTTCTGCCCCAACTAAAATCGCATGTTGGAGTTCCCGTTTTTCGAGTACACGTTCGACTGAGCTGAGACATGTCTCGAGTGTCAACTCGTCCGTATAAGGTGCTTGCATCTGATACACGATTTCAGCAATGACATGAATCGTTACACCTCGTTCGTGTAGTTTTTCAATCGCTGCTTGTTTGACCTCTTTTGAATGTGCTTTTTCTTTCATGACTAAATCCACCTCTCTGACAAAGTTCTTCACAAGTATACACAGATTCCCTGACTCTTCTCAAACATCTTTGACATAGCGCCCATAATCCGTCATGATTATTTTGTAAAGCGTTATCATTTTAGGGGAAAGTAGGGGATTTTCGATGAACATCGGGGTAGTTCTGTTTCCATCGAAGCGCATACAAGATTTCGCGAATTCGTATCGAAAACGATATGATTCAAAGTATGCTTTAATCACGCCACATATTACGATGCGTGAACGCGTGAGTGTTGATGAAAGTGAGTTAGAATCGATTGTTTCTGAATTAAACAAAGTGGCTGAACAAACGAAACCACTCGCACTACATCTTCAAGGGGCACGCTCTTTCCATCCGACAAACAATGTCTTGTTCTTAAAAGTCATGCCGACGGACGAAATGGAGCAGTTGCATCGTGCGTTACATTCAAATGGACTCGAACATACACCCAAGTACGACTTTTTGCCACATATTACGATTGGCCAAGATCTTTCTGATGTCGAACTGTTCGACGTTCTAGAACGACTAAAGATGGAAGATATTCGCTTTCAAGAAGACGTCACGAAAATGGCACTTCTCTATGAATTAGAAAATGGTGCCTGGAGCGTTTATGAAACATTCCGCTTCAAACAACACTAACATTAAACTTCCCGGTCGAACTTACGGCCGGGAAGTTTTAATTCCGGTAAAACCCCATACGCATTCGCTTGTTCTTCTAATTCATAATCATGTGACTGAATCCGCTCAATCGGATTGATTCGGGCAATCGGTTCTGTTTTTCGTTCCGGCTCAACGCGAACCTGCCGATTGACGTATTGAACGACTGTAAAATCGATTTGATACATATGTCTTCCCTCCTATTTCTGTAGCCGTTATTTTCCTCATCTACTTTTCTTATTCCCAAAATAGCTTTTTAGAAAACAAAAAAACCAGGGTTGCCCCCGGTTTAGAACTACAGCAAATAGGTTGAGCACTTAAAGAATGTGGAAACCACTGTCGACGTGAAGAATTTCACCTGTCACGCCACTCGACATTTGTGACAACAGGAACAAGCCGCTTTGTCCAATTTGTTCCGTCGAAACGTTTCGGTGAAGTGGTGCGCGCTCTTCGATGCTGTCGAGAATCGAGTTGAAGTCGCCGACACCTTTTGCCGAGACCGTCCGCACCGGACCAGCCGAAATCGCATTGACACGAACACCTTGTTTTCCGTATTCAGCCGCAAGGTAACGAACGCTTGCGTCAAGTGCAGCCTTCGCGACACCCATGACGTTATAGTTCGGGACCATCTTCTCGCCACCGAGATATGTCAACGTGATGACTGAAGCATCTTCTGTGAAAAAGTCCTTCGCTGCTTTGACGACTGCCGTTAAGCTGTAAGCAGAAATATCGAGGGCTTGGGCAAACTGATCACGCGTTACGCCTGAAAACTCGCCGCGTAACGCTTCTTTATCGGCAAAGGCGATCGAATGGGCAATCCCCGAAATCTGTCCGTGATCCGCATGGATGCTTTGGAACACTTGCTCGATTTCTTCATCACTCGTGACGTCACATGTATAGTAAGTAGCTGGTCGCGATAATTCTTTTCCTAGCTTTTCGAGTGGTGCTTTAAACCGTTCTCCTACATACGTAAACGCGAGGCTTGCACCTGCCGCGTCAAGCGCTCGGGCAATTCCCCATGCGATTGAGCGTTGATTGATGACACCCATTACGACATACGTCTTTCCCTCAAGTGAAGGATAAATATTCATTTGAACTCCCCCTAAAATTAGCACCTGGTAATAACACCTATATCTAGGTTACAAAAACGTAACGCTTCTGTCAACCACCCCTCTTGATATTGCGATTTTGATAAATTACGTTAATATAGAAAGAGATAGAAAGTAGGGATGAAATGAACCGTTTTAAATCATTTACACAACGATATGATAACACGTTACTCTTTTTACTCGGTTGTCTGATGATCATCAGTGTCATCGCAATCTATACGGCGCAACCTTTTCTGCAAGGTGCGATTAGCGAAATCAACTTCATGGCGAAGCAGATTCAATGGTATATCATCGGATTTATCGCATTATCCGTCGTCATCTTGATTGATTATGAACAACTCAAACGATTCCACTGGTATTTATATGGTGCCGGAATCCTTTCTTTGATCGGTCTCGTCGTCTTACGTAATACACCGCTCGTCGCAAATATTAAAGGGGCGTATGGTTGGTATCAGCTTCCGGTCATCGGAACGGTCCAACCGGCAGAGTTCATGAAGTTCTTTTTGATTGTTACATTAGCCGCCGTCATCTCTGAACATAACGCACGGTATGTACAACATGAACGTGATTTTTTACTTCTTCTCAAAATGGTCGGTGTAACATTACTTCCACTCGCTTTAATCATCATCCAGCCCGATTTAGGAATCGGCTTAATCTTATGTGTCATTCTTGCCTGTGCGATGCTTTTATCCGGCCTCAACTGGAAGTGGCTCCTGACCATGGTGATTTTATTTACAATTTCAATCGTCGGTTTCTTTTATCTCTTTTATTTCCAGAATGATTTACTTGCGACCTTCTTCCCAGGACACGCGATGAACCGAATCATGGCGTGGTTACAACCATTTGAGTATGCCGACGATTTATCTTATCAATTGGTCCAATCGATTAATGCGATCGGCTCCGGGCAAATGTTTGGTGTCGGCTATGGAAAACTCCAGGTTTCCGTCCCGGAATTGCATACTGATTTCATTTTCACTGCGATTTCTGCCCATTACGGATTTATTGGGGCTGCCGTCGTCTTAGTCATCCTGTTTTTGTTCATCTACCGTCTGATTCAAATCGCACTTGAAACAGCCGATCCGTTTGGAACCTATATCGTGACAGGTTACGTCGCAATGTTTACGTTCCAAATCTTTCAAAACATCGGGATGACGATGGGTGTTTTACCGATCACCGGTCTCCCACTGCCCTTCATCAGCTATGGTGGATCGACGATGATCGTCAACTTAGTAGGTCTTGGCCTTATTATGGCGATCGCTTCCCAGTCACGTGTCTCGATGTTTGATGAAGATTAAAAAAAGAGTTGATTCCCTGTTGCAGGAATCAACTCTTTTTTATTGTTCTAAGAACAAATCACTCGGTAACGGCGCTTCGAACATGACCATTTCTCCCGTCCCCGGGTGAGGAAACTGTGCACTTGCACTATGAAGCGCCTGGCGCGGAATGAGCGGTGTGCCGCGATACATCGTATCTCCGACTAGCGGATGACCGAGTGCTGCGAGATGAACACGAATCTGATGTGTCCGTCCCGTTTCCAACTTGATTTCTAACTGCGAAATCGTTCGCATGAAGGCTTCGACTGCCGTACTCTTCAAGATATGCGTAACCGCTCGTTGACCATCTTCACGGACCATCCGTTCCATAAAAGAGTGATCCGTCTGACCAATTGGTAAATCGATTGTTTGTGGACCGAGTTCTCCTTCGATCAATGCAACATAACGCCGGTCGAGCAGTCCATTTTGCTGCATTTTACTCAATTGATGATGAGCTAGCGCATGTTTGGCAAAAATCACAAGCCCACTTGTATCCCGGTCCAATCGATTGACGATATGAATCGCATACGGAATCTGTTGTTGTTTATAGTAACCCAACACGAAATTCGCTAAAGAACGTTCCGGGTGAAGACGCGAGGGAATCGAAGCCATCCCCGATGGCTTATTGACAATCAACAACCACTCGTCTTCAAACAAGATATCAAGCTCTCCTTGTGTCGCAATCATGTCTTCTGCTGGGTGTTCCTCAGGGAAAGAGACATGGATTTCGTCGTCGAGATCGACACTCTCGTTAACGTTAACATGTTGTCCGTTTCGCAAAATGTCACCATGATGCTTTATCGACACGAGCATTTTTCGGGAAATTCGGAGGCGCGTCGTACAAAAATGTCCGACACTCCAGCCGACCTGTTCATGTGTCACTGTTTCTTTCAATTCAAATACCATCATCACTTACCTCTTTTACTTAACTTCTTTCTTCTGCTAAAAATGATTCTCTGACCCGCTCCCAAAACGGGAAGGAACGAAAACGGGCAAATTTTACTTTCTTATCGGAGACACGACAGCGAATCGATTTTACGTTTTGATGAACAATAGAAGCATAATGATCGTAAGTCAATTGAAAATCAATCGGATTGACCGGTCGTATTTCGACATCATGGTGCTTCGGCAACAACATCGGGGAACCGATTGTTCGATATACACGATTGTTGATGGAAGCCATCTCAGTAATCTGAATCGCTTCGAGGGCCGGGTGGACAATTGCACCACCTAACGCCTTGTTGTAGGCTGTCGAACCGGATGGGGTCGAGATACACAACCCATCCCCACGAAACGTCTCAAAGTAGTCTCCACGTATCGACAAGTCACATACAAGTGTCTGATTAAAACTTTTAATCGTACATTCGTTTAGCGCCAACAACTTATTATGTGAACCGTCCGCATAATCAATCGACAGCTCAAGCAATGGGTATTCGACCGTCGCCAAATTTTCATCTGCGATATGACGAATCAACTCGTCCATTTCTTCCGGGCGCCAATCTGCATAAAAACCAAGATGTCCCGTATGAATCCCAACGAGTGTGATGTCTTCGACTTGACTCAAATAAGAATGAAATGCCTGGAGCATCGTTCCATCTCCACCAATTGAAATGATGATTTCCGGAGTCGCTGCATCAAGAACACTTCCCCGAGCAATCAACTCTTGTTCCAATTGATCGCGTAGCGTTCGCGAGCGTTCATCATCTCGTGCTGTAATCGCAAAGCGCATGGTCATCCTCCTACTCGCTTACTGGATTATTAGTTTGTTTTCCGTCTCGTTCATGTAGGACGAGCTGTGCGTCTTGAATCTCTACTTTCAGTTGACTCATTTCCGCATCCAATAAAAAGGCGGCTTCCGCGGCACGTCGCAGTCGTTCGCGTGTCTCCTCCGGAATGTTTCCTTGGTATTTATAATTGAGTGAGTGCTCAATCGTCGCCCAAAAGTTCATCGCAAGTGTCCGAATCTGAATCTCAACGAGCGTCGGAATCTCACCTTCAATCGTTTGGACAGGATAGGCAATAATAATATGATAGGAGCGATATCCGCTCTCTTTTTTTTGTGTGATATAATTTCGCTCTTCGACCACCTTAAAGTCTCCACGTGATCGTAACAGTTCTAGTACGTGGATGATGTCGTCGACAAATTGACACATAATGCGTAAGCCGGCGATGTCTTGCATCTCTTGTTCTAACGAACTGATCGCAATCGATTTCCGCTCCGCTTTTTGGATAATACTCTTCACAGGTTTTACCCGTCCCGTGACAAATTCAATCGGTGAATGTTCCCCACGTTGTTGAAATTGTTTTCGAATGGCCTTTAGCTTTACCTTCAGTTCATCAACCGCGATTTGATACGGCGCGAGAAATAAATCCCAATTTTCTTTTGTCATCGTTTTCGTCACCACTTTTAATCTAAATTGTTGGTTCAATTCGTTCCACTACTTCATTCATGTTATCATATTTTCAAGCATTCAACTAGAAAGGCGTGAACCGGAATGAGACAAGAAATGGAAATTGAATTTAAAAACTTGTTAACAGCAGATGAATACAAGCAACTGATGCAAGTTTACGGCAAACAAGACGAAACGATTTGGCAAGCAAATGATTATTTTGATACACCTACGTTTGAATTGCGTCAGCATGGCGCCGCTCTACGCATCCGTCAGAAAAAAGAGGGTCTCGTATTGACCTTAAAAGAACCGAAAGATGATGGTTTACTTGAAACACATGTTTCTCTATCGGAAGCAGAGGCAGAGGAATTATTCAAATATGGTCTGATTCAATCTGATGCGATGAATGAACAATTGAGTCGCTTCAACTTAACAGCATCGCTTGAACACTTAGGACGCTTGGAAACAACTCGTTTTGAAACAAAATTGAAAGACGGATTGCTCGTACTGGATCAAAGTCACTATTTAGGTGTAACCGACTATGAATTAGAATTCGAAGTGCAAGCCTTCGAACAAGGTCAACTTGCTTTCACGCAACTGCTCGAGAAACATCAAATTCCACGTCGTGAAACGAAAAATAAAATCGTCCGTTTCATGGAGCGTAAAGCGGTTTCACGCTAATCGTGTACAAATGAACAAGCAAAACCTTTGCTCTTTCTTTTTTTTCGTTGCTAAAATAGGGTAACGATAACAACAGAAGGGGGTGAACGGATGGAACACGATCAATGTAACGGTTCTTATTGTTCATTGGACGAACCATCAATTCAACAACCGACGAAACCCCTAGAAATTTATCATTTTCTAGATGTGACGCAAACAGATGGTTTACGGTTGATACCCGTTCTCAAGAAATTAGAGTTAGAGTATGGTCATCTTTTCCGACTCAGAACGATTGCGACAATTCCTTGTGCTCCATCACGCTCTGCGTGCGATATGTCGCCATTGTTGATTTTAAAAGCAATCGAACTACAAGGTAAGACATTTGGAATGCGCTTTATGAGACGTCTTCGGATGTTGCATAATGTAGAAGGCGAAAGTGCCTATACACGTTCTTCTTTAATCCGCTTGGCTGAAGCCTTAACTGAATTCGGTCTCGATTTGGAAGAATTTCATCGCGATGTTGAATCGAATACGATTCAACTCATGCTCGAAAAAGAAACCCAGCTCGTGACAGAGTGGGACGTACGCGTCCTTCCGACTCTCGCTTTCATTGGAGATGATGAAGCCATTAAAGCTGAAGGTGCTTATGAATACCTCATTTATGTCTCCATTTTAAATGAGCTATTGGATCAACCTGTTGAGAAGCAACCAAAGCCACCGCTCGAACATTTCTTGAAACGGTATGAAACAGCAACAACTTCAGAAATCGCTTTTATTTACGATGTATCTGAAGCGCAAATTGAACATGAGTTAAAAAAACTTGCACTTCAACAAAAATGTGTCTCACTTTCTTATTGTGACGGTAAAGTATGGCGTCATGTTAAAGATTCAGCACATGCTTAATTAATAAGAAAAAGGTGTTTCCGCAATTGCGGAAACACCTTTTTTTGTCATTCACATGACCATTGGATGGGGGAAAAGAGAATCATCAGGGGAATGTGACCCTCTTCACATTCTTAGTATATAAGATCCTCGTATTTTTTTCTATCACTTTGTGCAAAAATTCACAGAGTTGTCACTCTCCGAGTAATGCTTCGAATTCATCCAACACACGTTCAAATTGACGTAGTGCTGCTTCCACTGGTGCTTTTGTCGTCATATCGACACCTGCTGCCTTTAAGACTTCAATCGGATAATCACTTGATCCTGCTTTAAGGAAATTATTAATGTAACGATCAACAGCAGGTTGTCCTTCTTCTAAAATTTGCGTCGTCAATGCTGCAGCAGCTGAAATACCTGTCGCATACTGGTAGACGTAATAATTGTAGTAGAAGTGAGGAATCCGCGCCCACTCAAGGCCGATCTCTTCATCCAATACGATTCCGTCGCCAAAATATTTTTGGTTCAACGCATAATACGTTTTCGTCAGGAATTCTGGTGTCAACGATTGACCGAGTCGAGCCGCTTCGTGAATTTCATGCTCAAATTCTGCGAACATCGTCTGGCGGAACAACGTACCACGGAATGTTTCTAATTGATTGTTCAACAAATAAAGTTTCTCTTTTTTATCTGTAACACGTTTCAGTAAGAAATCATTTAACAAAGCCTCGTTTGTCGTCGAAGCTACTTCCGCTACAAAAATCGAATAATCACCATAAGCATATGGCTGTGATTGACGTGTATAGTAACTATGAACAGAATGTCCGAATTCATGTGCCAATGTAAAGAGATTGTTGACGTTATCTTGCCAATTCATCAAGATAAACGGTTGTGTATCATATGCGCCAGAAGAATAGGCACCACTGCGCTTACCACGTGTCTCGCGAACATCGACCCATCGATCTGCCAAACCTTCTTCTAAGATATGCTTGTACTCATCTCCAAGTGGTGCCAATCCATCGACCATCAATTGTTTCGCTTCATCGTAAGAAACCTTCATTTCGACTTCGCTAACGAGCGGTGTATACATGTCATACATATGAAGCTCTTCTAATCCGAGTACACGTTTACGAAGCTCAACGTAACGATGTAACAACGGGAGGTGCTCATGGACCGCTTCTACTAATCCATCATACACTTGCTCCGGAATGGCATTTCCATGTAATGCAGACTCACGCGCCGACTTGAACTGTCGCACTTCCGCATAAAAGTTATCTTTTTTGACTGATCCTGCAAGTGTCGAAGCGAGCGTATTTGTATAGTTGCCGTATGTTTCGTACATCGCCTTGAACGCTGCCTCGCGGACAGAACGGTCTTTCGACTCCATGAATGTAATGAATCGACCATGTGTCAATTCCGCCTCTTGCCCGTCTTCCCCTTTGATTTTAGGGAATTTCAAGTCAGCATTATTCAACATACCGAACGTCGTTCCAGATTGCCCTAACACTTCCCCTGCTTTAGCAAGAATCGCTTCTTCAGCTTCAGTTAATACATGGTCGCGTTCTCGATTAAGTTCATCAAACGCATGACGATACATCGCGAGATCCGGATTACGATCTAAAAATCCTGTAATCGTTTCAACTGGAATCGTTAATAGTTCTGGCGTCATGAAAGCCAGTGCAGCCCCAATCTGCGAAGCGAGCGTCCGCGCACGGTCGTTCATCGCTTGATAGAAGCTATCTGCCGTATTTTCGTCATAACGCATATGCGCGTATGTATAGAGCTTATGCAGACGTCGTGAAATTTCATCACGTAACTGTAAACCTTCAAAAAGCGTCGCATCATCTTTTCCAAGTCGCCCTTTGTAATCAATCATCAAAGGTAACATCGCTTTGACAGATTCAAAATCCTCTTCCCATGCTTCATTCGTTTCATAGATTGATTCTAAGTTCCACGTTTCTTCTACTGTGACATCTTTTCGTGTCAATAGTTCTGCCATTTCAATCACTCCCTTACTTCATTTATACCTGTTTCTTTTTCGACAAACAACTGAATTGCTCCTGCTAATACGGCGTCTTCTTTAAAACGGTTTACAGTTGTACCAATACTAGATTGCTGACATATGCGTGAGACAGCTAATAAATTCATCCAATCCTCTACCACACGTCGAAGCAGCTTCGGCTCATGAGAAATCCGACATGCGTCTAAACAAGAGACTAACGCATGTTCAAGTCGGATTTCCGAGTAGTTTCCTTGTAAGGATAAATAAAGTGTCATTTGAAGTTCAAAAGGATGAAGTGGAAAGGCGAGAAGTGTTTCGATGGGTAAAAAACAGTGTGCTGGAAGGTGTAAAACATGAAGACCTGCTTGATAGAGCGGATTTTTGAGTAGATGATTTGGCATCGTCGAGAAGAAAGGACGTAGTCGGTATTTCCGCACGAGTTGAATCCATTTTTCTGCAGAAAATTTCCGAGGAAATGCTTGGGGTGTAGGTCTAATAAATTGTGTGAAAGAAGCTTCTAGTCGTTGACAAATTACTAAGTGTTTCGTAAAAGGGACAGCAAAACCATAGCGGTTAATTTTTCCCTGTTCGATTAAATCGAGATAACCATCCGTCAATAATGCTTGTTTCATCCATCCGTCTAACTTAATGATGCATCCGCCTGTTGGATGAAAGCCAACCCAGCGCACAGCATATGCTTTTTGTTGATCAATCGTTCGTCGTCGATTCCACTCCAACGCGGTCATCTTCGATCGTTGGATTTCTACCGCTATCCGGAGTGCAGGGATCCACAAGTCAAATCGACGTTGCCCTTGAACTTGTTCTAAAGCGACGTCATAACCTAGGCTACGGAAGTATTCGGCTAAAGTCGTTTTCCAACCTTGATGTGCACTCGACTCCCCCGTACATGCTGAGACATGAACAAAATGCGTTCGCTTTCGTCCCTGCCTGACCCGTAACCGGTTCAGGCAATAAGGACAATATAACGTCATTTGCTTTAATTGTTCGACTTGTACGAGTTGAATGTTGATTCGGCGACCCGTTCCATCAACGGCTTCAAACATGACAGCACCCCTTTAGAGTAAAGGTGAGAATAGACGTGAAACTGACTCAATCAAACGTCGCGAAAAACTACGCTGACTGAAGTAATGACGATCGACTTGAGTTGAATGCGAAAAATCATCATAAAAATCCCGGGTCAGTTCGTGAACGGAATTTGTACCATACAAGAAGGCATTGACTTCAAAGTTCAGATGAAAACTTCTTAAATCCATATTCGCCGTTCCGATGGTTGCAATCGCATCATCGACGACGATGACTTTGGAATGCATGAATCCTTTATTGTATTCGTAGATTTTAACGCCTGCTTGGAGTAAATCGTCGAAATACGAGCGACTCGCATAAAAAACAACTTTATGATCCGGAAAACTCGGCAAGAGAATTCGAACATCGATTCCGGACATCGCTGCAGTTTTTAATGCTGTCATCAAGTCTTCGTCCGGAATCAAGTACGGTGAAGCAATGTAGACCGAACTTCGTGCTTCCGTAATCAATGCAAAGTAAAGCGACTTCATGGTCTCTTGCGGTTCGTCCGGTCCACTGGCGATGATTTGAACGCCCCCTGTTGCATCCGTGACCACTTCGAGCGGCTCCATGTAGAAAGGTGTGAACAGGCGCTCTCCTGTCATGTAGTACCAATCCTGTAAAAATATCAATTGAAGCTCTGACACAGCCTCTCCACGAACGACAAGATGTGTATCTCGCCAAAATCCGAATGCTTTATCTTTCCCGATGTATTCATTTCCGACATTGATTCCACCTGTAAATGCGACCGTTCCATCAATAACAACGATTTTACGATGGTTTCGATAATTCGATTTGCTGGAGATGAAGGGAAGGACGACAGGGAAAAAGGCATGCACTTCAATGCCAGCCTGAATCATCTTTTTAAAGTAACCTTTGTCAGTAGAGAAACAGCCGACTGCGTCATATAAGAAACGAACTTCGACCCCAGCTTTAGCACGTTCAATCAAAGCGGCTTGTAACTCGAGGGCCAACGCATCATCTCGGACAATATAGTACTCTAAATGAATGTGGTGCTCCGCTTGACGGATTTCAGCGAGCAAGAGCGGGAATTTCTCCTCACCGTTAGTCAATATCTTCGTATGTGTATTATACGATATTGGAAGCCGGCTGATGGAATCGATAAGTTTGACAACCTTTGCATAATGTCCATGTTTGAACACTCGATTGTGTATACCATGATCAAATTGGGTACGATATTTAATGTATGACTCTTCATCAAGCATCGCTTTTAAGCGAAACATTTTTTTTCGGCGATAGTTCTGACCGAACGTGAAATAGACGAAGACGCCTACGACGGGTAGCGCCATCATGACAAGTGCCCAGACTAAGGTCCGTTCGGGATTTCGATTTTCAAGTAAGATGATGATGAAGACACTTAAAACAATCAAGATGATGACGATTGATAACCAACCGACCATGTAGACACTCCAGTAGTAAGACAAAAACGCCAGTAGGCTACAGGTCAACAGTAACGTCATCAGCAGTTGAACACGTCGTAACATGAAATCCCTCCTTTTTCTTTTTACTATGTATCAAGTTTTTCGACTCTATTATCAGAAGGGAAGTATTCGAATGAAAACTTACATCGTAACGGGCGCGACTGGTGGAATCGGGGAAGCGACTACCCTCCAACTTGCAAAAGAAGGGCATACCGTTCTTGCCTTAGGGAGAAATACCGAAAAAGGAACGGTACTCGAACAGGAGGGACAAGGCAACATTCATTTTTTCCAGGTCGATCTTGCTAAACCACCAGAGATTCAGCAGTTCTTCGATGACACCACGACTGACTTCCCAACCATCGATGGGATTTTTAACAATGCTGGAACTTTCGGAAAACCTGTCGCACCTGAACGCGTAACAGATGCCCAACAAGAAGTCTTCCAAGTCAATTATCATGCACCGGAACAAATCATTCAACTCGCTGTCAAACGTTTGTCCAAAGGGGCTTCAATCGTCAACAATAGCGCAATCGTCGGGCATGTCAAATTCCCAGCGATGCTCTTACCTTATGCGTCTTCAAAAAGTGCTCTTATCACTCTTACGAAAACTTATGCGGCCCGGTTTCATGGAAAGTATCGTTTTAATGCAATCTGTCCCGGCCCTGTCGATACAGCATTAAGCCATTCCTTATACGGCGGGAAAGACAAATTTGACTTGGCAATGAAGCACCACCTTCGCGGGAACGCAGCACAACCGGCTGAAATCGCAGAAGTCGTCTGCTTTTTATTGTCGGATAAAGCTAGTTATATCAATGGCCAATCATTAGTCGTCGATGGTGGATATACGCTGACGTGATGCTAACAAAAAAAGGACTGCTCCCTTTTGTATAGGAGCAGTCCTTTTAACGTGACATTCGTACTTAGTTCGTAAAGTGCTTACGGACGACAGCAAAAACATCGTCGGCAATGATGGTTTTACCATACTCTGCGACCGGATGAATCGTTTGTTCGCTAAATTGCAAGTACTCGGCAATCAAACTCATCACGTTTTCTTGTTCTTCTACTTCCACATCTTCTTTAAAATGGACGTGGAGCAAGTAAGCACCATCTTTTTGATAGAGCGCTGTTTTCAAATCTTTGAAGACCGGTGCTTCTGCATATTGGCTAAGAGCTATAACATGCTCAAAATCCGTTGTTTCAAATAATACGTCTTGGCTGAGTTCTGTTTCTTTATCTTCTGCCTCAGACATTGCTGAACGGAGTAATGAATCCAACTCTTCTTCGTCCACTTGTTCGCCATCAACTGTTGTCTTAGCGATTGTAACCGTCACTTCAAGACCTTTTTCAAATGCTTGAACTTGTATCCATAGTGGACCTTCGAAGGAGATGGACTCTTTTTCATTCGCTTCATCCATCATCTGCCAGAATAACTGTTCTCCACGCTCACGGTTATACCAAATTTCGTCTCGGGCAAAGCCGCGGCGTTCGATATCCGTATACGTAATGAAGAACTTGACTGTGTTGTCATTGACGCGTTCGATTTTCAATATGTCCACTCCTTTCATCTCGCTCTTATCTAGTGTACGAACGAGCACATAACATGGATTCAAAAAGAAACCCTTTTTAACCATATAGGGTATATTCCTTTGTTATCTTTATTTTAACCTTTTTTGACGGTAACAAAAAGCACACTGCTCACGGAAGCAGCGCGCTCGTTAAAATTTATTCGTTTACCAACCGTTGCGCTTCCATCAATTGGAAAGTGCGAACTTTACGTGGTAAGAAACGACGAATTTCGTCCTCATTATATCCAACTTGGAGTCGTTTTTCGTCAATCAAAATTGGACGACGTAACAATCCAGGATATTCTTGAATTAAATCATAAAGATGTTGCAACGACAAATTCTCAACTGAAACGTCTAATTTAGAAAAAACTTTTGAACGTGTTGAAATGATCTCATCTGTTCCATCTTCCGTCATACGAAGAATTTGTTTGATTTCATCAAGCGACAATGGTTCCGAAAAAATATTTCGTTCCACAAATGGGATTTCATGTTCTTCAAGCCACGCGCGCGCTTTACGACAAGAAGTACAGCTTGGTGAAGTATAGAGTGTTACCATTGAAAAACATCCTCCCCCTGATTTACATCATGTCTGAACTATAAAAAGGACGTGTCCTTTTCGTAATTATTAATGATGATTCTATTACTTGACAGTTTACATTGAATTTCAAATAAAACCTAGCTATTTTTTAAGATGAAAGAACTTTTTCGTAAAAAAACTCGCTGGAGCCACGAGGTGGCTTCAGCAAGCTGGCGTGTGATCAAAAGGTTGAGAAATCGTTTCTTTTGCTTTCGGGAGTTTCATTTCTTTTAATTTCTTTTCGAAAATATCCCGCAAAAGTCGTTTTTTCAACTTTTTCTTCTTATCACGTTCTTTCATAACTCCGACACCTCACTCGGTCCGAAAAAAGAACAAGCAACCAACGAAAGCTGAATTATCATCTTCTACATTAATTAGTATACCACGTTTGCCTAAATTCTATTCCTACTTCGGTTAATTAAATGTGTGAGATTGTCGCGTTCATTTAAGCAGAGAGTTGCAATTACTTGCAAATTCACGTAGAGTATATAGAAATACTTACTCGTTGAAAGGAGCATTTCAGTTATGCCAGTTACTTTAGTTACAATCATCGAACACCCGATTGCCCAAAAATATTTAGAACGTTCTGGACTCAATCATGCGATTTCCGTTGCGGAACGGGCGTTGACACTCGCGACACAGCGTGGTCTTGATGCTGATTCGGCGACAAAAGCAGCACTGCTTCATGATATCGGCCATTACGAATGGTATACGGATGGAACATGGAATTATGATCTTTACCGTCAAAATGATATTCATGCGATTAAAGGAGCAGAACGTGCCCATAAATTATTAATTCGTTTAGGGGAAGAACCTGCACGCGCAAAAGAAATCTCGCTTGCCGTCCTCTTACACACAGATTCGTATCTCCCACCAGGTACAATCAACCGGACCCCACTCCAACAGCTCGTCCACGATGCCGATACGTTAGAAGAGCAACCAGGTGGTTTGCATCATTATGAGAAAATCCCCTTTGATGAAGCCGTCAAACGTCTCGATGCATTAGACTCAGTTGTCCATCGCTTTAGCAACCTTCCACGAATCGCTTCCGAAAACTAAAAAAAGCATTCCTGAACGATTCAGGAATGCCTTTTTTATTAGACGAGTTGTGCTTGATACGCTTCAAGCTCAGCATCCGTCATCGAGACGTAATGTCCCGGCTCGATTTCACGAAGTGCAGGGATACTCGAATCTTCACTCGATTTACCAACAGCTCCGCCTGTCGGGCGATCATAGACAATCCGTTTACGTGTCCGTTCGTGCTCTGGATCCGGTAACGGGATTGCAGATAAGAGCGATTTCGTATACGCATGAACTGGGTTCTCGTACAAACGATCCGCATCACATAACTCAACAAGGTGACCTTGATACATAACACCAATCCGGTCCGAAATATATTTAACCATCGAAAGATCGTGGGCGATGAATAAATACGTCAAACTGCGGTCACGTTGTAATTGTTTCATCAAGTTGACGACCTGAGCTTGGATGGAAACGTCAAGTGCTGAGATCGGCTCATCGGCAATGATGAAGTCCGGTTCTACTGCTAGTGCACGTGCAATCCCAATCCGTTGACGCTGACCACCAGAGAATTCGTGGGGGTAACGGCTCGCGTGTTCTTTCGTCAAACCTACTGTTTCTAACAAGTCGTAGACACGGTTATCTCGCTCTTCTTTTGATTTCGCAAGTCCGTGGATATCAATTCCTTCTGCGATGATATCCCCGACTGTCATCCGTGGATTTAGAGATGCGTAAGGATCTTGGAAAATCATTTGCATCGCACGGTTGAACTTCAATTTTTCTTTACGCGATTTCTTCGCATGGACATTCTCACCTTTGAACAAGACTTCTCCGTCTGTCGCATCGTAAAGTCCGATAATCGAACGACCCGTCGTCGATTTACCGCAACCTGACTCTCCAACAAGACCAAGTACTTCTCCTTCATAAATATCAAATGAAAGTCCGTCTACTGCTTTGACGACACGTCCTCGTCCAATATTAAAATGTTGCTTTAGATTTTTTACTTCAAGTAATTTATTACGGTTTTCCATTACTTAAGACCGCCTTTCAAAAGCGACTTCGCAAATGTACTATCTGGACGATATTTCAGTGCGAGGTCACGGATGGCTGCTGGTGGTTCTACGTAAGGAGCTTGTGGATGTAACAACCACGTTGCTGCTTCGTGTGTATCAGTGATTCGGAAGAACGGAGGTTCTTTCTCGAAATCAATTTTCATCGCATATTGATTACGTGGTGCGAATGCATCACCTGTAGGCGGATGAAGTAAGTTCGGTGGCGTACCCGGGATCGCCGGTAAATCTTGCGCACGGTCATCTGAAGGGCGCGGCATCGATCCGAGAAGTCCCCATGTGTACGGGTGGCGTGGTTCATAGAAAATCTCATCAACCGTACCTTTTTCAATCAATTTCCCAGCATACATGACGGCTACGCGGTCTGCCATGTTCGCGACGACACCGAGATCGTGCGTGATGAAGATGATTGCTGTACCTGTTTTTTGTTGAATGTCTTTTAGGAGCTCTAAAATCTGAGCTTGAATCGTAACATCAAGTGCTGTCGTCGGCTCATCGGCAATCAAAACTTTCGGGTTACATGCTAAGGCAATCGCGATAACAATCCGTTGACGCATCCCACCGGATAATTGGTGTGGATATTGTTTTAAACGCGCTTCCGGATTCGGAATCCCTACGAGCGTCAATAACTCGAGCGTCCGTTTTTTTGCGGCATCCCCTGTCAAGCCTTGGTGACGCTTCAAACCTTCTGCAATCTGTTTGTAGATCGTCATCGTCGGGTTGAGTGATGTCATCGGATCCTGGAAGATCATTGCGATGTCACGACCACGAACTTTTTGCATTTCCTTGTCCGACAACTTGACTAAGTCACGGTCTTCGAAAATAATCTCACCATTCGTGATCTCACCAGGAGGATTCGGAATCAGTCGCATGATTGCTTTTGATGTAACCGACTTTCCTGAACCAGATTCACCAACGATTGCAAGTGTTTCACCTTTTTTTAAATCAAACGATACGCCACGGACGGCTTGTACCGTCCCGGCATACGTATGGAAAGCGACGGTTAGGTCGCGTACAGATAAAATAGTTTCCATTGTGGATGAACTCCTCTCTAATTTCCGTTAGCGGCGTAGACGTGGGTCAAACGCATCCCGTAATCCATCGGCCAACATGTTAAAGCTGATCATTAGGAGTACGATGACCGTCGATGGCACGACAAGCAAGTAAGGGAACGTCTTCAATTCTTTGTACCCTTCGTTGATCAATGTACCAAGGGACGGTTTCGGTGGAGCGAGACCAAGTCCAATGAAGCTAAGGAACGCTTCGAAGAAAATCGCACTAGGAATCGTGAACATAAGTGAGATGATAATAATTCCAAGAGTATTTGGAATCAAATGCTTAAAGATTAAACGTGAGCTAGAAGCCCCAAGCGTACGTGCTGCAAGTACAAATTCCTGATTCTTAAGTTTCAGGATTTGTCCTCGAACGAGTCGACTCATCCCAATCCATCCGGTGATGGTCATCGCCAAGATGATCGTCGTGATTCCCGGTTCAAGAATCAAGATGAACAGAATGATTAAGATTAAGTTCGGAATCCCAGTCAGGATTTCCGTAATACGTTGCATGATGTTATCAACACGACCGCCATAATAAGCAGAAAGTCCACCATATGTGACACCGATGATGACATCGATGATTGCAGCCATGACACCGATAAAGAGTGAAACGCGTGTACCTTCCCAGACACGTGACCAAGAGTCACGTCCGAGATGATCCGTTCCGAACCAATAGTTTTCTGTTACTTGTTTTTGCTCGTAAAAATCAATTTCTTTATCACCTAATGTTGCCATACCATCAAATCCGGCCCACTCAAGCCCTGTTACTTTTGGTGGTAGCTTCGCTTGCGTGATCGTTTGCGTGTAAGCATCGCGCCCTGAAAGCATCGGTCCGAAGATTGAAAGTAACGCAATGATAAGAATGATGATGAGCGAAAGAATCGCTGCTTTATTTCGAATAAGACGCGTCCAGGCATCTTGCCAAAAATTTAAACTTTTTCCGGCGATACGCTCTCCGGCTTGTTCATTGAACTCAACCGTTTGAAACAGTGACGAATCAAATTGTTCCGTTTTTGCATTTGAATTTTGCTCTGCCATTATTCATTACCCCCCAAACGAATCCGTGGATCAACGACACCGTACAGTAAGTCGACGATCAAAATCATAAGGATGAAGACCGCTGAGAAGAACAATGTTGTTCCCATGATGACTGTATAGTCATTTAGCGTGATTGATGATACGAACAACTCACCAAGACCTGGTACAGCAAAAATTCTTTCAATGACGAGTGTTCCTGTGATTAAGGCAGCAGTCATCGGTCCAAGAATCGTAATTGCTGGAATCAAGGCGTTACGCACCATGTGTTTCCACGTGATCGATTGTCCATCTAGTCCTTTTGCCTTAGCAAGCGTGACATAATCCTGTCCTGTTACCTCGAGCATCTCCGTTCGAACAAAACGAGCGATGGAGGCGGTAACTCCTAAGGACAAGGAAATTGTCGGCAAAATCGTATGTGCTGGGCTTTCCCAGAAGGCGACCGGCAAAACGCCCCATTTCACTCCTACGTAGTATTGAAGAAGCGAAGCAAATACGAACGACGGTATGGAAATACCGAGTACTGATGCAAACATCGCACCGTAATCAATCGCTGTGTTATGACGTAGTGCCGCAACAACACCGAGTAAAAGACCCGCAAGGACACCGAGTATAAGTGCTTGTGCTCCTAATTGAGCTGACGGTCCAATCCGTTCCATGATTAAATCTGTAACAGGACGGCTATCATATTTAAATGACACTCCTAAGTCCCCTTGGAACAAGTTAACCATGTACGCTGCGTAGCGTTGTGGAAGTGGATCATTCAAGTTGTACTTATCCCGAAGGATATTCAATTGCTCAGGAGAAAGCTTTTCCTGGTTTTGGAACGGTGAACCTGGTAACAGATCCATCAAGAAGAACGTGAATGAAGCGATGAGTAAAAACGTCAGTACGCCGTAAGTAAGGCGTTGAGCTAAATAACGGCCCATAGATGGCACCCCCTATAAAGATTTTTCTGTTTTTTTCGAAAACATCAATAAAACCAGTATGACGTAAAATTGTCGGAACATTCAAGAATTTTGTTGTAAAATTTTAAATTCTTTTTTGTCCCAACCTGATATGATGCCCCCCATGATCACTGCTTTTTCACAGTTAACCAATATTTCAGAATTTTTCGTTTGATTCCATTATACTTTGCTAACAAAGTAATTAGAACATCTTTTTTACAAATAGTTCACATTTCGTTTAGAAATGATTACACATTCAGAAAAAGTAGTATAAAACAGGAGCGTTCCCTGAACCTAAATCGGGACGCTCCAGTTTTTTTACTTCATATCAACATATTTGTATTGGAAATCCGCACCAAACAATTGGCGTTTGAAGTTTTCAACTGTCGGACGGCTCAAGTAAGCTGCACCTGCTTGATACAATGGCGCGATTGCTTGATCTTTCTCGATCAATTGGGCTTCCGCTTGCTTGAACAAGTCGAGACGTTTCGTAACATCTGCTTCTTCATTGGCAGCATTCAACAACTTATCATATGCTGATGAGTCGTAATTAACATCGTTTTGACTATTTGTTGATTCAAAGATCGACAAATTCGACATTGGATCTTGGTAATCAGGACCCCAAAGTGAATACGACATTTGGTAGTCACCTTTAGACTCTAAATCGAGTTTGTTCTTGAATGGCTGTTGTTTGATTGAAACTGTCACGTTCGGCAAGTTTCTTTCAATTTGACCTTTCATGTACTCACTTGTCTTTTTAGAGTCTTCGCTGTCGAACGATAATAGTTCAATCGTTGTTTTCTTATCACCATTTGCTTTTTTCCAAAGATCAGCTGCTTCGTTCGCATCACGATCGAACCAGTTAATGTCACTCGTATAGTCTTTTCCAGCTTCATCTTTAATGAAGTCTTTTGGAATGAAGCTTGTTGTTGGAATCGAACCATTCGCAAGTAACGTTTCTGTGATGCCTTTAGGATCAATTGCGCGAGCAATCGCTTTACGGGCATTGACATCTTTCATCGTCGCATCTTCGTTATTGAACTTCAAATAAGCGATTGTAGAACGTAATGCTGTATTGAATTCAGGTTTCGATTCATAAACAGCAACTTGTTCAGATGTTAAGCCAGCATAATCGATGTCATTTGATTCATACAGGTTAGTAACCGTTGACGAATCTTTAACGACACGAATCGTTACTTCGTCAAGACTGACGGCATCTTTATCCCAGTAATTTTCATTCTTCGTCAAGACGCGTTTTGAATCTGTTTTCCAAGATGTCCAAACGAATGGTCCGTTGTATAACAATTTATCCGGTTGAAGTGAAAAGTCTTTTTCGTTCTTTTTATAAAATTCTTCACTAATCGGTGTATATGTTCCAAATGACGTCAGTGACAAGAAGTACGGCGATGGACGCTCAAGTGTTACTTCAAGTGTTTTGTCATCAAGTGCTTTGACACCTAATTCATCAACTGGTTTTTTCCCTTGTGAGACAGCTGCACCATTTTTGACAGTATCAAAGATATAGGCATATCCTGAACCTGTTTCTGGATCAACTGCACGTTTCCAAGCAAATTCAAAATCTTGTGCTTTGACTGGCGAACCATCAGACCATTTCGAATCACGAAGTGTAAACGTGTACGTGAGGTTATCACTCGAGATATCTGTTTTTTCAGCTAGTGCAGGAATCGCCTTACCTTCTTTGTCTAAGCGGTAGAGTCCTTCCATCGTGTTCCCAATCATATCAAATGCGACTGAATCCGTTGCTTTAGCCGGGTCGACCGTCGTAATATCGGACGTACTCGTTAAGCGCAAGTTTTTCTTGTCTGAAGAACCTGAATCTTTATCTCCGCTCGTCGAACATCCTGCAAGGACTACACTCCCTGCAAGCATGACTGATAACGCGAGACCGACAGTTTTTTTCTTCATCGGTGAGTCATCTCCTTTTCAATTTTCAAGTTGTCATAAACAGTTATGACATCAATAACGTTGGATCGAACCCACATGCATTCCCCAAAATGCATTGACCTGGTTTCGAAAATTCAAACGAAGTGATAAGTTGATTTTATGTGAGAATAACAATAACGTCAAGTGAATAGTCACACTATTTGCTGTTTTAAGATATATAACCGTAATAAATTCGTAACTTTCGGGGGCATTGCGTATAATGGATTCATAATCCATATTAAGGGGGACTACTATGCGTTTTCACTTGTTTCGTCCGATTTTAATCGCTTTAATTTTATCGATTATTTACACCATTTGGGCGAGTTTCACGGATTCAACCCATTCTTTTTTCTACCACTTTTCGGGTGGGTTATTTATCTCAGGATTCATCTTAATGGCAATCGGTTTATTTTCTAACATGTCTGCAAATGGATTTTTTAGAGGACTGACCGCTGGATTCAAAAAACAACGTGAGGCAAGATTACGAGAAATCGATGGTGAGTATCACGAGGACGAGGATGAAGAGCATGAAGTGTATGAAGAAAAGCGAAAACGTTCTTTAAACCGGACAGCACCATACTTGTCTAGCGGCTTATTGTGCATTGCTTTCTCATTGCTTTTGTCATTCGTTTAAACGATTTTTTCGTGACGCTAGACAATGGTTTATGGTAAAATCTTGTTAAGTTACATGTATAATAACACGGTGAAGAAGAGTAGTACATCGAGTCGTCACTTTAAGAGAGTCCATGGTTGGTGTGAATGGATAGTGGATGCAGATGGAATGGACTTCGGAGTGGCTGACTTGAACAGTGAAGTAGAGTCAGACGGGATTGCCCGTTATAGCAGTTTAGAGCGGCTATTATCATAGCAACTTGGGTGGCAACGCGATGACTCGTCCCTTGAATATTCAAGGGACGAGTCATCTTTTTTATTCTATTTTCGGAGGGAAACGATTATGAAAACGATTTTTTCAGGTATTAAACCAACCGGTACAGTCACGCTAGGAAACTACATTGGGGCGATGAAGCATTTTGTCAACTTACAAGATGAGCATGATGCCTATTATTGCATCGTCGATCTCCATTCGATCACAGTCGAGATTGACCGTGTCGAGTTGATGAACAATACGCGCGCCCTCGCTGCACTGTATATTGCAAGTGGTCTCGACCCAGAAAAAGCGACGATTTTCGTCCAATCAGAAGTCAAAGCACACGCTCAGCTCGGTTGGATGTTAACGTGCCTAGCAGGTATGGGTGAACTTGAACGCATGACGCAATATAAAGATAAATCACAAGGAAAAGAGCGGATTGGCGCAGGTCTCTTCGTCTATCCGACGTTAATGGCTTCTGACATCCTCTTATATGATGCGGAACTCGTGCCTGTCGGTGAAGATCAAAAACAACACATCGAGTTGACACGCGACTTAGCACAACGCTTCAATAGTCGCTACTATGAAACTTTTAAAATGCCAGAGCCAGTCATCGCAGAAACAGGTGCTCGTATCATGAGTTTGACGACACCAGAGAAAAAAATGTCTAAAACAGATACAAATCCAAAAGGCTACATCACGATGCTCGATGAACCAGCTAGTATCCGTAAAAAAATCAAGTCGGCCGTGACGGATTCGGAAGGAATTGTTAAGTTCGACCGGGAGAACAAACCGGGTGTCTCAAACTTACTCGAAATCTATTCACTACTCGCTGACATCTCCATCGCCGATCTCGAAGCGAAATACGAAGGTTCAAATTATGGCGTGTTCAAAGCTGATGTCGCTGAAGCAATCATTGCCGAACTCGAGCCAATCCAAAAGCGCTACTATGAGTTAATCGACTCAGAAGAACTCGATATCATTTTAGATCAAGGCCGTGAAAAAGCCGACCTCGTCGCTTCTCGTAAACTTACTAAAGTAGAAAAAGCAATGGGGCTCCAACGTAAACGTGCGAAAATAAAAAAATAAGAATCCATCCCGGCGAGTCGTTCATCCGACTCGCTTTTCTGTGCAAAAAAAACACTTCCGAAAAATCGGAAGTGTTTTTAAAAACTTATTTGCCTTCGATTGAAGCCCATTTGTAAGAGAAGTCTGCGCCGAAGTTATGCTCGACAACACCTTTTACGTATGGTTTAACGAGGAACGCACGTCCACGTTGATAAACAGGTGAGATTCCTGCAGAATCAAGAAGAATTTTCTCTGCTTCTTGAAGTTCAGACCAACGTTTTGCTGCATCCGTTTGTGTTTGAGCATCTTTGACGAGTTTGTCGTACTCTGGATCTGACCAGTCACCACGGTTATATGGTCCATCAGTCAAGAAGAGATCGAGGAACGTCATTGGATCTTGATAGTCAGGACCCCAGCCTGCGAATGAGAATTCGAAGTCGCCTTTGTTTTCAAGATCAAGTTTGTTTTTGAACGGTTGTTGCTTGATTGTGACTTTCATACCTGGAAGGTTCTTCTCAAGCTCACCTTTCAAGAACTCACCGATTTTCTTCGCATCATCACTATCATAGTTAAGAAGCTCAAGCTCGACTGAATCTTTGCCGATTTCTTTTAAGCCCTCTTCCCACAGTTTTTTCGCTTCATCCGCATTGAACTCGTTGAATGTTGGATACTTTTCACGGAAGTCTTTTCCGTCAGCATCTTTCGCGAAGTCTTTTGGTACAAGATAGTTTGCTGGAAGTGATCCGTTTGCAAGGATGACATCCGTGATTCCTTTTTTGTTATATCCCATATCGATCGCACGGCGAATTTTTTCATTTTCGAGTGCTTCAACTTTCGTATTCAAGTAAAGGTAGAAGATTGTTGATTCACCTTTAGTTTGGAATTCTTTATTGTCTTGATACTGAGCTACGAATTCAGATGAAAGACCTGTACGGTCGATTGTCCCTTTTTCGTAAAGGTTAACAGCAGTCGAAATTTCTTTTACGACCTTAACGTTGATCGTGTCCAATTTGACGCTATCTTTATCCCAGTAGTTATCGTTTTTAACCATTTTCCAGCCTTGTTCACGTGTCCATTCCGTTAACTTGAATGGTCCATTATAAAGTGATTTGTCAGCTGTCGTACCGAAGCCCTTACCGATTTCTTTCGAAAGTTCTTCCGATTTCGGCATGAATGGACCGAATCCAGTCAATCCGAGGAAGTAATCTGCAGGTGATTTTAATTTTACTTCGAACGTTTTATCATCAACTGCTTTTACGCCTACCGCGTCACGCTCGCCTTTTTTCGTATTGTATTCTTCAGCACCTTCGATGTTGTAGAATACATACGCATATTGCGATGCGTTTTCTGGGTTAAGGACTTCTTTCCAAGCGTACTCGAAGTCTTTTGCAGTGATTGGTGTACCATCAGACCAATTAGCATCACGTAGCTTGAACGTGTACGTCAATTTGTCGTCAGAAACCGTATGGCTTTCTGCAATACCTGGTGTTGGCTGTTGCTTGTCATCCAAACGGTAAAGACCTTCCATCGTGTTGTTCAAGACGTTGAACGAAACAGCGTCCGTAGAAGTTGTTGGGTTAAGCGTCGGGATATCCGCGCTTTCGATCAGGTTAAGCGTCTGCTCACTTGATTTTTTGTCCGAACCGTTATCGCCCGATGAATCATTTGAATCAGTCGTCGAACAAGCAGCAAGGAATGCGCTTGATACGAGCGCTACTGAGGTAGCGAGTGCAAAACTTTTCTTTTTCATGATACGATGACCCCCCTAAAATTTCCAAAGCTAGTAATCTAAAGTTTTTGCCCGAAAAAAAGTAGTCCTTTTTGGCCGAACAAAACTCTCCGTTACAAATAGTTTACAATGTTCTGATAATTTTGCAAAGCTTTTATCCGATTTTTCTAAATATTTTTTCAAAAAAACAAGAAGGACATGAGTGCATCCCATGTCCTTCCTTAATTAATTAATTCGATTTCTTTACTGTTCGAAGCAAGTATTCAGGTCCATAAATTGGCACTGTCAAGCCGTTTATCCCTTCTTTTACCAACATGTTTTCCGTTGTCTGATAAAGTGGAATGATGACCGCATCTTTTTCAATCAATTTTTTTTCAGCAGTTCGATAACCTGAAGTTTTTTCTTTTACTGTCTTTACATTTCTTGTTTCTTTAATCAATTTGTCATATTCTTTTGAATTGTAATTTACTTTATTCAATGGATTATCTGATACGAATTGATTTAAATAGGCGAGAGGACCTGGGTAGTCAGGCATCCAGCCTGTCAGCGTCATGGAAAAATCGCCAGATTGTTCAAGGCGTATTTTATCTTCGATATCTACATTTTTAGTCACAATATCGATTCCAGGTAGCTGCTTTTCGAGAATTTTTTCAATTGTTTTCCCTAGCTCTAACGCTTTTTGATCATCAAAATTCAACAATTCAACCTTCACTTTTTTCTTAGTCGCCTGTTTCCACTTTGTCGTTGTTTGCTCTTGATGCGGAGAAATCCAGTCACTCGCCGTTACTACAAAACGATTCGTCGGTTTCCCTGATAATCCGAGCGGCAAGTTCAATGTTTGTTGATTCATCAGTGTAGAAGAGATGGCTTGGCGGGCATTTCGACTTTTAAACAATGGATCGTTCATATTAAAGGCTAGATAAAAGACCCCGCTCCGACTTTTTTGATAAGTAGGCTCGTCACCCATCAAAAGATTCGTATCAAATCCTTCAATTAGTGGCAACATGTCTGCTTGATCATTTCGATACGCTGTCACCTGATCTGACATACTTTTAGCGGTGATACTTTTGACGGTATCGAGCTGAACGACAGTCGCTTGATGATAGTGATCATTTTTTTCGAGCATGTAGGATGCCTTTTTCATCTCACCCATTTTAAATGGACCATTTTCATTCAAATCCGACCATTCGCTTACTTCAGGTTGCGGATAGAATACAGACATCGCCAGTAATTGTGATAGATCCGAAACCGGCTGATTTAATTCAATAATTAGCGTTGATTTCCCTTCTGCTCTAACACCAAGTTTATTCGGTGGGAGTTCGCCATCATTGACTTGCCGTCCGTTTTTAAAAACTTCGAATAAAAAACCATATGGTGAATTTGTCTCATTTGAAGCAACACGTTGAAAACTATCAACAAAATCTTGCGCTTCGACTGGCGTACCGTCAACGAACTTTGTTTCTTTTAGTTCGATTGTGTACATCAAGCCGTCATCCGAAACAGTCATCGTTCGGGCGAGACCTTTTCGGACAGATGGACCGCCAGTAAACACAAATAGTCCTTCATATAATTGTGCAAGCAACGTTTGTGAACGATTATCTGTTGCCTGTGCAATATCCGGTACTCGTGGCATCGATGACTCAATGATTGTCATATGCTGTTGTTGCTTTTTTGTAGAGGCTTCCTCTGTCGTGTTTTGTTGAAACACAATGAATCCACTAATGATTACTCCGATTACTAAAAACATTAAAACAAACAGTTTAAATTGCTTAGACATATTTTTCCCCTTTTATTTTAAAGTGACTCTACCATTCAAACAGAATTCAACCAAAAAAGCGACCTTACTGTCTTATTGACAGTAGGTCGCTCCAGGCTGTAGACAAAGTGCTATCAGGAGATAAAGCATTTTTTTCGTTGCTTTCCTCTGGCGAGGCGCAATCCTTCAAGAATTATGCTTCCTGATACCGCTTAAAGACGAGTGAGGCATTGTGCCCACCGAAACCGAGCGAATTGCTTACTGCATACTCGACGTCCCATGCTCTGCTACCTTCACGAACGTAATCTAAATTACAGCCTTCGCTTGGTTGTTCGAGATGAATCGTCGGGTGAACCGTTTGTTCTTGCAACGACTTGATTGTTGCAATCGCCTCGACGCCACCTGCACCACCGAGTAAATGACCAATCATTGATTTCGTCGAGTTCACAGCGAGTTTCGCTACATGTTCTCCGAAGACCGTATGAATGGCTTTCGTTTCCAGAACATCATTCATTGGCGTACTCGTACCATGCGCATTGATGTATTGAACAGCAGTTGGCTCGATGTTCGCATCTTGAATCGCCATCGCCATCGCACGTGCGCCTCCATCACCATCTGGATCTGGAGCAGTAATATGATACGCGTCTGCAGTCAGACCGTATCCACTGACCTCTGCGTAGATTTTTGCTCCACGAGCAATCGCGTGATCGTATTCTTCAAGGACGAGAATGCCTGCCCCTTCTCCCATGACAAATCCATCGCGTCCCTCATCGAATGGACGGCTCGCTGTATTCGGATCATGATTTGTCGACATCGCTTTGTTCGCACAAAAACCAGCGAATGCTAAGTTCGTGATTGGAGCTTCCGCCCCACCGGCAATCATGACATCTGCATCACCACGTTCGATTACGCGTAACGCTTCACCAATTGCATTCGTACCTGAAGCACAGGCAGTGACAGAACAGTTATTTGGACCTTTCGCTCCTGTATAAATCGAAACTTGCCCGCTCGCCATATTCGGAATCATCATTGGAATGAAGAATGGGCTGACACGACGATGTCCGCGCTCAAAATAAATTTTCGCTTGTTTTTCAATCGTCTCAACGCCACCAATCCCTGAACCAATCCACACGCCTGTACGTTCAGCATTCGACTTGACATCAAGTCCTGCATCTTTGACAGCTTCCATGCTTGCGACCAATGAATAGTGAACAAATCGATCCATCTTTCGTGCTTCTTTTGCTTCGATGAATTCTGTAATATCAAACCCTTGTAACTCACCCGTCACTTTTGTTGGATACTCATCGATATCGAGTCGTTCCATCGGACGAATCCCGTTCTCACCTGCTTTTAATGCATTCCAAAATGTATCCACATCATTTCCAATCGGTGTTAGTGCACCCATACCAGTAACTACTACTCGTTTTCTCGTCATCTTATATGTTCTCCCCTTTAGTCCAAGTAATGTAAGAAGCTCCCCAAGTCAAGCCAGCACCAAATCCTGCAAGAACGAGTGTCGTTCCCGGTTGTAGTCGCCCTTGACGCCGTGCTTCTTCTAATGCCAACGGAATCGACGCCGCTGATGTATTTGCATGTTCATCAATCGTGACGATGACTTTCTTTTCATCGATACCTAATCGTTCGCGTGCCGCGTCGATAATCCGTAAGTTTGCTTGGTGCGGAATCAATAAGTCAAGTGATTCCAACGATCCGTTCGCTTTTTGAATGACTTTATCGACAATCTCTGGTAATTTTCGAACGGCAAATTTAAACACTTCTCGCCCGTTCATTTCAATTGGTCCATCCAACTCTTTAAACAACAGATGTGCCCCTCGCCCATCCGTTCCGAGTTCAAACGCATTCAATCCTTGCTGTTCTGTTGGTCCGAGGACGACTGCACCTGCACCATCACCAAACAAAATTGCTGTCGACCGGTCTGACCAGTCGACGATGCTCGACATTTTTTCCGCTCCAATGACGAGCGCATACTTAGAGTTCGTCGCCCCCATCATGCTTGATGCTGTTTGAAGAGCGAAGATGAAACCGCTACAAGCAGCACTAATATCAAATGCCGTCGCGCCTAACGCCCCTAACCGTTCCTGAACGATACAGGCTGTTGAAGGAAAGGCACGTCCTGTCGCTGTCCCGACGACGATCAATCCGATATCATCAGCTGTTAGGTTCGCATCAATCAATGCTTGTTGAGCGGCCTCTGTCGCTAAATCCGTTACATCGACTTCGTCTGTTGCAATCCGTCTTGCACCGATTCCCGTTCGTGTCCGAATCCATTCATCGCTCGTATCAAGCGTCTTCGCTAAATCATCATTTGTAATCCGACGTTCTGGTAATGACGTCCCTAGTCCTACAATCCCGATATTCATGTGGTCGCTCCTTTAGTATTAGTATCTGGTACTAATATAAAGCGTTAATCCTTTTTTGTCAAAGAAAAAAGAAGGGTCCCTTCGATTAGGGTCCCTCCTCCATCCACCTTACGCTTCAGAATCTGCTAGCGTTCGTACAACTTCCATGACCATCTTCGCAGAGTTAATCGACGCAATTTCTAAAAATTCATCAAATGAGAGGGAAGCTTCCTCATCTGCACTATCCGAAATCGAACGTGTTACGACGAAAGGAACATCGAATTGATGACAGACTTGTGCGATCGGTGCTGCTTCCATTTCAACTGCTGCGACGTCCGGGAAGTTCTTTTTAATGAGTGTCGAGCGCTCTGTATCATGAATGAAAGAATCTCCTGTCACGATTAGACCGTGAACGACATTAATCGACTCCATCCGTTCGATGACGGCTTCAGCTGTCGCGACAAGTTTTTCGTCTGCCACGTAAGCAGCAGGCATTCCCGGCACTTGACCGTACTCGTATCCAAACGCCGTCACGTCGACATCATGATGACGGACTTCTGTCGAGACGACGACGTCACCGACAGTCAGCCCTGCCTTAAATCCACCAGCAGAACCCGTGTTGATGACGGCACTTGGTTTAAAATGATCCAGTAATAATGTCGTCCCAATCGCAGCATTCACTTTCCCGATGCCTGATTTCAAGATGACGACTGGCACACTGTTCAATAAACCTTCATAAAAATGATAGTTAGCGATCATCGTGTCTTTTCGTTCAGAAAGTTCATTCCGAAGTAAGTTGACCTCTTCTTCCATTGCTCCAATGATAGCGATTGGCATACTCATTCCTCCATCATACAGAAAGCCGGATTGCTCCGGCTTCATCGTTTTATTTATTTAATCGATGTAATCTTTACAGCGAAATCTCCACCTGGAGCTTGTACCGATACTTTCTCACCTACGCTATGTCCGAGTAAGCTTTTAGCGATTGGTGATTCGTTCGAGATTTTACCTGTGAACGGATCCGCTTCTGCACTTCCGACAATCGTGTACGTTTCTTCTTCATCATCTTCAAGAATCAAGAATGTGACCGTCGTTCCGATACTAACGACCGAAATATCCTTTTCTTCTTCAGAAATAATTGCTACGTTACGTAGCATTTCCTCAAGTTGTGCAATCCGTCCTTCGACCATCGCTTGTTCTTCTTTCGCTGAATCATATTCTGCGTTCTCAGACAAGTCTCCGAAAGATCGGGCAATCTTAATATTTTCAACTACTTCTTTACGGCGGACTGACTTCAGTTCGTTTAATTCGTTCTCAATTTTCGCTTTACCTTCAAGCGTCATATAGTACTGTTTTTCTGCCATTTTTGTCACGCTCCTTTTTATTCCACTAGTATAGTATATTCACATCTTTTTTGGAATCAATATCCTCTTTCATCAAGTGCTGTTCGATAATCGAGGATGGCACGAATCTTCGTTACGAGGAGATCAATCGCGACATGATTCTCTCCACCTTCCGGAACGATGATATCTGCATAACGTTTTGTCGGCTCACAAAACTGAAGATGCATCGGACGGACGACATTCGTATACTGCTCGACGACCGAGTCGATTGATCGACCACGTTCGTTGATATCACGTTGCATCCGTCGTAAAATCCGTACGTCTGCATCCGTGTCGACAAACACTTTAATATCCATCAGTTCCCGTAAACGCTCATCTTCAAGCGCTAAAATCCCTTCAACGATGATGACATCTCGTGGATCGAGTTTAATCGTCTCTTCCGCTCGCGTATGCGCAACGTAATCATAAACAGGTTTTTCAACCGCAATGTTTTCGCGTAACGATTTGATATGATCAATCAGCAAATCATTATCGAATGCAAACGGATGGTCATAATTTGTTTGATATCTTTCTTCCATCGAGAGTGTACTTTGATCTTTATAATAAGCATCTTGCTCGATCATGACGATCGATTCGCTCGGGAAAGCTGCGACGAGTGAGCGTGCGACTGTCGTCTTTCCTGATCCCGTACCTCCAGCAACGCCAATTACAACCGGTTTTTGCATTGATTTTGTTCCTCCATCATTCCGACTTGATTTTTCGACTTACGGAAACACCGTCTCCGAGCGGAAAAATCGTCGTATCGTATTGTTCTTGTTCCATCATCCAGACTGTGAATTCCTTGACGAGACGGACGAGTCGTCGTCTTCTTCGATCAAACGTTTTTGGATCTGTTTCTAAGACATCACCATGTAAAAATAGATTATCCGTGTATAAAATCCCGCCTATTGGCACAAGCCGCCCATAACCGTTGAAGAATTTTTTATACTGCCCTTTCGCCGCATCGATGAAGATTGCATCGAACTCTTGGTCAAGGGTTTCGGCTAATTCTACTGCATCTGCAAAAACGATGTCAATTCGGTCCGCGACATCTGACCGGGCGATGAATGCTTTTGCTTCTTCATACCGTTTTGCATTTCGTTCGACTGTCGTGATGCGTGCGTTTGGCAATGCACGTGCCATTCGAATCGCGCTATATCCAATTGCCGTCCCTAGTTCGAGTATTCGCTTTGGTTGTTGTAGCGTCAGCAACGATAATAACACTTCTGACCCCGTCAACTCAATGATTGGGATGTGATGTTCCTTAGCATATGCTTCCATCTCTTCGAGTAGCGAATCACGTGGCTTAATCATTGCTTCGACATACGCTGTAAACTCATTCATTCGAACTACTCCTTCTCCGCATAAACAGGTTGACCTGGAACGAAAATACTCGTCCCAAACCAACCCGATGCTCATTGCTCTTTACTTGCTTCGTATTCAACCCATTCCGGTTTATACTTTACGACATTACGTTGATGTTCTTCATACGTCTCTTCGTAAAGAATCTGCCCTTTTGGATTTTTTTCGCTCGGTGGCCGAGCAAAGAAATAAACATACTTTGTTTTATTCGGATTGAGTACGGCGAGTACGGAATCTTTACTGACTGTTGAAATCGGACCAATTGGAATTCCCTCATATTTATACGTATTGTATTTCGAGTTATTCTCAAGATCCTTCAATGTCGTTAATGCCGTGTTTTCTCCCGTACCATACCAGACCGTTGGATCCGATTGAAGTTTCATGCCATCATCAAGACGATTTTTGAAAACGCCAGCGATTTCACGACGGTCTTTCGCTGTTGCCGCTTCACGTTCGACCATCGCACCAAGACTGAGTACTTCATGGAATGTCATTCCTGATTCTTTAATCGCATCTGCATTTGCATCATAAATTTTTTCCATCTCGTCAAGCATCGTTTCAGCAATTTGATTGATGTTTTTCCCTTTATCAAATTCATATGTCGCCGGGAACAAGTAACCTTCAAGGGAGTAGAGTACCCCTTTTTGTTTCACTTCGTCCGTTAACATCGGGTACTTTTCAATCAAACTGTTGATGTACGTTTGATCCGTCAGTGCTTTACGAACGGCATCTTGCTTAAAGCCCGTTGCTTTTGCAATCACGGCGATTTGCCGATCCATCGTAATCCCTTCAGGAATCGTCATCTTGACATCTGCTGCTTTCATGACTTTACCGGTTTTCAACTTATTGATGATTTCGTCCGGTGTCATCGCTTGCGTTAGCGTATACGTTCCCGCTTGGAATGACGATTCATTCTTATAACGAACGTAATAGCGGAAAATCGTTTCATTCGCAATCAAGTCTTTGTCCTTTAGGATACTTGAAATCGTACTTGTTCCAGCACCTAACGGAATTTCGACTTTCACGGATTTTGTTGCGTCCGCATTGACGGGTTCGAGTGAATTTTTTAAAAAGATATAGATTGCCGCACCTGCTACTAAGAAAATCGTGAATAACACTGAAAGGATGATGAGCGTAATCCGGCGTGATGTCCGGCGGCGCTTGTTTTCGATTTCAGCATTGTGCTTCCATTCGTTCTCCATCGGTTCCTCCTTTTTCTCTTAAAACAAGGTGATCTCGAAAGAGCATTGCTCCTTCGACATCACCTTATACACGAGTCGTTTATTCAAGCTCGTCTTCTAATGTATTGAAGACTTCTTCGATTTCATCCCACGTTTCCGTGTCATCTTCTTCGATTGGAACAAGATTGAAGTCATTGTCTCCATCGCCATACTCGTCTAGTTCGTAAACGAAGATGTCGACTTCTTCTGCGTTGTCGTAGTCAGCACCGACTGGCTCGAGGAAGATATACGTTTTGTTTGAGCGTGGGCTCTCATAACGTAACCGCTCCATAAATTCGAAATCATTACCTTCACCATCTGGAATTACGTAACGTGTTGGTTCATTCTGTTGCATCATTCATCCGCTCCTTTAATGCAGTCTCGAGCTCATCCCAAGTCTGCTCATCATTTTCATCGATCAGGCTCAGTTCAAAATCGTCGTCGCCTTCTCCATACTCATCAATCTCACAGATGATTAAATCATCTGCGCCATCTTCTGGATTCCCTATCATTTCGAGGAACAGATACGTTTTCCCTGTTCGCTCGCTGACATAACGGTACCATTCTTCGAAAAGATGTTCGCCACCGTCTTCATCCGGAAAGAGATACTGGCGCTTTTCTTCAGACATCTCATTTCCTCCTTTACCGATTCGCCCGATCCAAATACGATTGTAGGATCATGACTGCCGCCATCTTATCGATGACTTGTTTTCGTTTTTTTCGACTGACATCTGCGTCGATCAACATACGCTCTGCCTGCATCGTCGTGAGACGTTCGTCGACAAGAACTGTTGAAAGTCCTGTCGCTGATTCGATTTCACGCGCGAACGCTTCACTTGCTTCTGCTCGCGGGCCAATCGAACCGTTCATGTTTTTCGGATGTCCGATGACGATGATTTCGACACCGTACTCTTTAATGATTGCCTCTAGTCGCTTGAAGGCGACAGGATAATCGGGTTCTGTCCATTTGACGGTCTCGACGCCTTGCGCCGTCCAGCCCATCAAATCACTCACCGCGACTCCAATCGTCTTCGAACCGACATCGAGTCCGATCGCACGCTTCATTTTTTGTCTCCACTCTCCGACAGATAGGATTTGACGAGTTCTTCAAGCAATTCGTCTCGTTCAATCTTACGGATTAGATTACGTGCATCATTATGACGAGGAATGTAAGCAGGATCCCCAGATAGAAGATATCCGACGATCTGATTAATTGGATGATATCCTTTCTCTTCCAAAGCGTGATAGACCGTCAACAACACTTCCCGTGTCGCTGCTTTACTATCGTCTTCCGGAAAATTAAATTTCATCGTTTGATCCATCTGACTCACGTTAATCACCTCTTTCATTTACACTACTTTTCTATTATGCCAGTGATTGCGCATAATGTGAAGCATACGCCAACGCTTCATTTAATTTCGAAGCATCTTTCCCACCTGCTTGGGCCATATCGGGGCGACCACCGCCACCGCCGCCACAACGTGTCGCAACTTCTTTAATCAACTTTCCAGCATGATAACCTTGGTCGATTAAATCTTTCGAGACACTTGCGACGAGGTTCACTTTGTCGCCTTGAGCACTGCCGAGGACGATGATTGCTGACTCGAGTGAACCTTTCAATTCATCCATCATCCCACGTAATGCATCCATATCAGACACATCGACACGTTTCGAAAGGACTTGGACACCATTGATCAATTCAACGTCATCTTTAAGTGATGCTGCTTCGATATTCGAAAGTTTTGCTTGGAGTGATTCGTTTGCGCGTTCTGTCTCACGTAATTGAACTTGTAACGCTTCGATTCGACTCGGAACTTCCGTCGTTTTCGTCTTCAGGACACGTGCTGCTTGTTCGAGCGTCTCAAGATGCGCATTCATGACACGATATGCACCAGCTCCTGTGACCGCTTCAATCCGACGTGTACCAGCACCGATACCTGATTCAGAAACAATTTTGAAAAGACCGATTTCCGCCGTGTTCTTGACGTGGATCCCGCCACATAATTCGATTGAATACGTTCCTGCCGATACGACACGGACCGTCTCACCATATTTTTCACCGAACAGTGCCATTGCCCCTTTTGCTTTTGCGTCAGCGATGTTCATTTCTTCGATATCAACAGCCAGCGATGCCCAGATTGCCTGATTGACATCCTGTTCAATCGTATTCAGTTCATCTGCCGTGACTGCACCAAAATGAGAGAAGTCAAAGCGAAGACGATCTGCTGACACGAGTGATCCTGCTTGATTGACGTGCGTGCCGAGTGTATCTTTTAGTGCTTTATGCAACAAGTGTGTTGCTGTATGGTTTTTCGTAATGGCTTTACGTGATGCCTCTTCGACCTCTGCGATGACTGAAGCATCCGCGAGTGCAATCCCTGTCCGAACGATGACCGTATGCAAGTTTTGCCCGTTCGGTGCTTTTTGCACGTCTTTGACGTCTAAGACGAAATCTTTTCCTTCAATCGTTCCTGTATCCGCGACTTCACCACCGCTCTCAGCATAAAACGGCGTGATGTCTAAAATGACTTGTGCCTGCTCGCCTGCTGCGACTTCCGTGACATGCTCTCCATCATGAAGTAATGCGACGATCGTTGCATCCGTCTTCACATCCGTATAACCGACGAACCGGCTTGGTACCGTCAATGTCGCAAGCACTTCAGATTGCTGTTGCATCGATCCGCCATCTTCACGTGCCGCACGAGCCCGCTTACGTTGCTCATCCATCGCCCGTTTGAAGCCTTCTTCGTCAACTGCCATTTGATGATCTTCTGCATATTCAACCGTCAATTCGAGCGGGAAACCATACGTGTCATAAAGACGGAATGCATCTTCCCCACTAATCGTATGCTCCCCATTATTTTTAGCCGTCTGAGCGACCGTATTTAAAATCGCGAGACCATCTTGTAATGTTTCGTGGAAACGTTCTTCTTCATTCTTGATGACACGTTTGATGAAGTCCGCCTTCTCTGGAACTTGTGGATAAAAGTCAACCATGACGCCACCGACCGTATCCACGAGCTCGTACATGAACGGACGTTCGATTCCAAGCATTTTCGCATAGCGGACTGCCCGGCGAAGTAAACGACGGAGGACATACCCGCGTCCTTCGTTCGACGGCAATGCGCCGTCGCCAATCGCAAACGAAACTGTTCGGATATGATCAGCGATGACTTTGAATGCTACATCCAGCTTCGCGTCATCACGGTATTTTTTACCACTCATTTCTTCCGTCTTATGGATGATCGGCATGAACAAGTCCGTATCGAAGTTCGTCGGCACGTTTTGTAAGACACTTGCCATCCGTTCGAGACCCATTCCTGTATCGATGTTCTTGCGTGGAAGTTCTGTATAGTTCCCGTTTCCATCATGGTTGTACTGACTGAAAACGATGTTCCAGATTTCAAGGTAACGTTCATTTTCGCCACCTGGGTAGAGTTCTGAATCGTTCGGGTCGTCACCGAAGTCTGGACCACGATCAAAGAAAATTTCCGTGTTCGGACCAGATGGACCTTCACCGATTTCCCAGAAGTTATCTTCGAGCGGAATGATCCGTTCAGCCGGAACACCGAGTTCAAGCCAGATTTGGCGTGCCGCATCGTCTTCCGGATGGATCGTCACAGACAAGTACTCTGGATCTAGACCGTACCATTCGTCACTCGTTAAGAGTTCCCAGCCCCATTTGATCGCATCTTCACGGAAGTAATCACCGACTGAAAAGTTACCGAGCATTTCAAAAAACGTATGGTGACGTGCTGTTTTACCGACGTTCTCGATATCGTTCGTCCGGATCGATTTTTGTGCATTGACGATTCTTGGATTGTCTGGGATGACACGTCCATCAAAATATTTTTTTAATGTCGCGACACCTGAGTTAATCCAAAGCAATGTTGGATCTTCCACTGGTACGAGTGAAGCACTCGGTTCCACAGCGTGACCTTTCGATTGGAAAAAGTCGAGATACATCTGACGGATTTGTGCGCCAGTCAACGGTTTTAATGGTTTCATCGAAAATACCCCCAATTAATTAATAAGTTCATCCTGAACGCAAAAAAAACGATGCATCATCCCCTAGGAAAGGGACGAAAGCATCGCTCTCGTGGTACCACCCTCGTTCGCAACATCCGCTGTTACGGATGTTACCTCGAAAAATCCAATAACGAGGATTAACCGCAAGTGTTTTCACTCGACTCAAGAAGGAGCTTCAAATGAGGCATCACGGAGATGGTTGCAGCAAATCCATCTCTCTCTTCGTCATGATTGCATCACTCTACTTATCTTCCATCAACGTTTTACGTCCATTCATCTAACGTGATTATTACCTATCCAACGTATTCCGTCAAGTCTTTGTCGCACCACCGAGACGTTCAATCAACCGCGTCCGCCGGCGTGGTTCTTCTTCTTGTGATGCCTTGTGAAAGGCGCGTGGATCTCCGAACAACAACAAACTTGTTTTCGCACGGGTCACGGCCGTATAAATTAAGTTTCTCGAGTGCTTAAAGGCGCCCGTGAAGAAGACAGGCATCAAGACAATCGGGAACTCCGACCCTTGGGCTTTATGGATCGTGATCGCATAGGCATGTGTGAATTGGTCCCAGTCACTGCGATTGTATTCGACTTCCGTCTGGTCGAACCGCGCGATGATTTTATCGACTTTATCGACGTTTTCTTTCGCAAAAAAGATGTTGACGATTTCGCCGATATCACCATTGTAGACATTTTCTTCTGCATTGTTGACGAGCTGCAGAATCTTATCCCCGCTCCGGTACAACCGATTTCCTTGCTTCACTTCCCGTTTTTTCGGTGCTTCCGGATTGTAGACATTCTGCAGCGCGAGATTGAGTTCATCAATCCCGACTTGTCCGCGGTACGTCGGGGCGAGGACTTGGACGTCGAACTTCGAGTAGCCTTTTGCTAACGCTTTTTCAGCGAACGCGGCAATCCCGCGTAATGATTCTTGCGGAGCCAGTGAATAAAAACGGCGGTCCGATAACGGTGCCAATAAATCAGCCGATGTGACCCGATTTTTCAAATCGTGAGCCAATCGTAAAATCGATGAATCCTCCGCTTGACGGTGGACGACATTGAGTCGTACGACCGGAATCCCGTCCGTATCCATTAAATCAGCCAACACTTGTCCCGGACCGACCGACGGCAGTTGATCCCGGTCACCAACGAACAAGATTTTCATCCCGTTCGGTACGGCGCGAAGGAGACTCGACAAGAGGTAGATATCAATCATCGATGATTCATCGATGATCAACACTTTTCCGGTGATCGGTTGATCTTCATTCAATTGAAAATTTGAGCCGTCATACTTCAACAGCCGATGAATTGTCATCGCTGGAACATCGGTCGCTTCCGACAATCGTTTTGCAGCACGCCCGGTCGGTGCGACGAGAACGTACGGATACACATCACCTGATTTGACTTGGCTTTTTTCGAGCGGCCAATCATGGATTTCTTGTAAGGCATGTAAGATTCCTTTGATGACCGTCGTTTTACCGGTTCCCGGTCCACCGGTCAAGACCATCAATGGTGCTTTGACGGCCAGTTCAATCGCTTCTCGTTGTTGCGTCGCATATTCCATCCCGAAACGTTCTTCGAGCTGACCGATTGCCGTTAAGATCGTCGCGACATCGACTTCTTGTTCTGCTCCATTCGCCATGACGCGTGCCAGCTCTTTTGCCGCCCTGACTTCCGCATAATAAATCGTCGGCAGATACAGACAGCCTTCTTCGAGTTTTACTTTATCTTCTGTCAATAACAACTCGATTGCCTGTTCGAGTCGTTCGCCTGGGTCTTCCCCTAGCAGGCGGGGAGCGCGTTGCAACAGGGAATCAATCGTCGCAAAAGCATGTCCTTCCCCTGCCTCTTGCTCAAGTATGTGCATGACGGACGCTGCAACGCGTTCCGGGTGAAGACCAACTAACCCGAGATGGGAGGCAATTTGATCGGCCGTCTTAAAACCGATCCCGCTCACTTCGTACATCAAGGAATACGGGTTTTCACGAATCCGCGCCATCGCATCCCCTTCGTACGCCGCATAAATTTTAGCTGCCAGTTTCGGCGTGACGTCGAACGGTGCCAAAAACAACATCAATTGATCAACACCATAGAGCGTTGCCAGTCGACTGAAGATGACGTCAGCTTGTTTTTGTTTAAGTCCAGGCACACGATCGAGGGCACGGCTATCTTTTAAGATGACATCGATCGCATCCTCGCCAAGTGCCTCGACGATATTTTTCGCTGTTTTCGGACCAATGCCGGTAAACGATCCATTCGTCAAAAAGCGGACAGCGGCATGCTTCGTCATCGGAACAGAGCGGCGAATCAACTCTGCCTTTAATTGTTTCCCGAACCGTGGATGATCAATCAATCGTCCGAATGCCTGGTACGTACCGCCAAGTTCAATTCCGACACCTGTTCCCGTCACGACGAGTTCGGTTTCTTTCAATTCAAAGTTTTTTTCCTTCACAGCCACCAATACGATGGAATGCGCTTCTTCTTCGGAGGAGAAGAGCACACGTTTAACACGACCGACGACTTGATGGGGGTGCTCCATCACTCCACCTACTTTCTAAAAGACTACGATCTCACTACGCTCTCACCATCATAGCATTCGTTTAATCGATTTAAAATCAGGGAAAGTGAAGTTGGACTAAAAATCGAATTGGAGGAGAAGCTTGTGGGACGATTACCAATTGCTGGCTTATGTGAATTAGTACTTGAAGTAGAGGATATGGAACGTGCTGTCGACTTTTGGCATGGGACGCTCGGAATACCGATTGTCGAACAATGGGCTCCGGATGACGCGGAACCAAGTAAAGAGCAAGCCACTCAAGACGGCGTTTGGGCGACATGGCTCTATATTGGTGGAAACACGCGACTCGGACTCTGGCTCAAACGAGATTTCACCCTTGAGGAACGGACTGTCAAAAATCTACCGGTCACGAAGTGGGATTCACTTTATGATGAAGGAGGGACTCACGTCCACTGCGCCTTTTACATTGAAAAAAACCGATTCGAGGACGCTCTGAACGTCTTACGGGAAGCAGATATTGCCGTTAAGATTCGAGAATGGGATGAACAAGAAACTTCAAATGATAAAGAATACTCCGCTTATTTTAAAGATACCGAACAAAACGTGATTGAGCTCTATACAAAAAATATGGACGAGGCGTACGAAGACTTTTCTGGTCCGCCGCAACGCGTCGTACGTGAAGTCGGAAACTAATGAACCGCCACCCCACTCACTTCGCCTGGCTATGCACTAAACGATTTTGAATCATAAGAAGTTGTATAAAAAATGGCCGACGATCCCGTGAGAAGTGGAATCGTCGGCCATTTGATTGTTGAAGGACGGAAACATCCGTCACACGGCTTGATGCTGGTCTGACTTATGCGTCAGACCCGTTCATGGACCTTATTTTAACAAAGAATCCATTTTCGCTTTCGCATCTTGCGCGAGCGTATGATTCGGTTGATATTCAAGAACCGTCTCGAGCTCCGTATAACACGCTTCTTGCTGACCAAGAAATGCAAGGGCAATCGCATAGTTATAGCGTGCGTCCGTGTGCGTTTCTTCTAACAACAGGACTTGTTCGAAAATTTCTGCCGCTTCTTCAATCTGTTCGTTTTGCGCGAGCGCAAGGCCGTATTGGAAAGCAATTTCGACGTCCACCCCGTTCAATTCCGTCGCTTGTTTCAAGCGAGGAATTCCCCGGACAGGATCCCCGAGCTTTTGATACGTCAGACCAAGCATGAAGTGTAGATCGGCGTCATCAAGTCCATGGAGTAAGGCGAGTCGTAAGGCATCTTCTGCCTCGACAAGTTGCTCTGCCGCAAAGAACAATGCCCCTTTTGCATAGTGGGCACTTGCGAACGTTGGATCAATCGTCAGCGCTTTTTCATAAAAACGTAATGCCCGGTCCGCGTCATCCATCGATTGAAGCAACGTCCCCAAATTGACATATGCCGTCGGATCATTCGGATTTTCTTCAATCGCATCGTTGAACGCTTGCGCCGCCAGTTCGTAATTTCCCGCTTCTAAATGTCTAAATCCTACTTCGTTATAATTCATCGTGTTCTCTCCCTTATGCAAGATACGTAAGACGTTCGCCCGCTTTGTACGCTTCGTCAATCGTTGCGCCACCTAAGCAGACATCACCATCATAAAAGACGACGGCTTGTCCCGGTGTGATGGCCCGTTGGCGTTCGTCAAAGGCAACATCAAGACGTCCATTTTCAAGCAAGCGGACAGTCACGCCTGAGTCTTCTTGACGGTAGCGGAACTTCGCCGTACACCGGAATGTATCGCCGACTTTCAGTGGTGCCGTCCAGCTGATGTCTGACGCATATAATCCTTCCGAGTAGAGCAGTTCATTATGGAAGCCTTGATCAACGAACAAGACGTTATCCGCAAGATTTTTTCCGACGACGAACCAAGGCTCTCCGTCTCCACCAATCCCTAGTCCATGACGCTGTCCCATCGTATAATACATCAAACCATCGTGACGTCCCATGACTTTCCCGTCGAGTGTTCGCATTTCGCCCGGTTGTGCCGGGAGGTATTGGCTGAGGAATTGTTTAAAGTTCCGTTCACCAATAAAACAGATACCGGTCGAATCTTTTTTCTTCGCTGTCGCCAAGTTCGCTTCTTCCGCGATTTTCCGGACTTCTGATTTTTCCATGTGACCGATTGGGAACATCGCTTTCGCAATTTGGTCTTGTGACAGTTGGTTCAAGAAGTACGTTTGGTCTTTATTCGTATCGACCCCACGGAGTAACTTGTGCTCCCCGTCTTCATAGACCGCACGCGCGTAATGACCTGTCGCGACAAAATCCGCCCCGAGACGCATGGCATGATCAAGAAACGCTTTGAACTTAATTTCCTTGTTACACATGACATCCGGATTCGGTGTCCGACCCAGTTTATATTCATTCAAAAAATACGTGAAGACTTTGTCCCAGTATTCTTTTTCGAAGTTGACTGCATAGTACGGAATGCCGATTTGATTGGCGACCGCAATCACATCTTCATAGTCTTCCGTCGCTGTACAAAAACCGTCTTCATCCGTATCATCCCAGTTTTTCATGAAGATTCCGATGACGTTGTACCCTTGTTCTTTCAGCAAGTGTGCTGTGACGGACGAGTCGACGCCGCCAGACATTCCGACGACGACTGTCGTCTCACTTGGCGCTTTTGCTCTTGTATTCATTGCTTTCACCTCTTATTTGTTCTGAAACGATTTTACGACATCTATCAATCCTTGTGCGAGTAGTTCGACTTGCTCCTTATCGTTTCCCCGTCCAAAACTAATTCGGACCGATTGCCGCGTCCGGTCATTTTCACCGTACATCGCGGACAACACGTGGGACGGTTCAATCGATCCTGCCGTACAGGCACTCCCACTCGAGACGGCAATTCCACGCATGTCGAGCATGATTAAAAACGGTTCAATCTCGACACGTGGGAAATAGAGATTGACGATATGCGGCAGTCCTTTATGACCGTTTTGTTCATAGGAAATCGAGGCGGTATCGAGGCGCTCGAGTAACAAGTGACGCAAGTCTTCCGACTGGGCTTTCAGTATGTCACGTTCTGCTACGATCAATTGAACGGCTTTTGCGAAACCGACGATTCCAGCGACGTTCTCTGTTCCCGCGCGACGCTTCCGTTCTTGTTCACCGCCATATGATTGCGCTTCTAATTGAACACCTGTCCGGACGTAGAGCATCCCGACTCCTTTTGGTCCATTGATTTTATGACTTGATGCCGATAATAGGTCAATTTGACATTCTTCGACGTCGAGACTCAGCTTGCCAAAGACTTGGACCGCATCCGTATGAAAGAGAATATTTTGCTTGTTTAATAGCTGGCCCATTTCCTTGATTGGTTGCAGTGTCCCGACTTCATTGTTTCCGAACATGACCGAAACAAGAATTGTATCCGGACGAAGTGCCGCCGCGAGTGCGTCGATCGTGACGACGCCCGACTCCGGAACTTCTAAATACGTCACGTCAAATCCACGTTTTTCGAGTTCCTCGAACGCATGCAAGACGGCATGATGTTCAAAGCGTGTCGTAATCACGTGGCGACCTTGTGTTTGATATTTCATCGCAGCACCAAGAATCGCATAGTTATCCGACTCCGTTCCACCCGCCGTGAAAATGATTTCATTCGGTTTGGCATTCAGTTCACTCGCAAGTGTTCGACGTGCCGCGTCGATTGCAGCTCGTCCCGAACGTCCAAAGGCATGGACGCTCGAAGGATTACCAAACTGTTCGAGCATATATGGAGTCATTGTTTGTAGTACATCAGGGTGCATCGGCGTTGTCGCTGCATGATCAAAATATATCATTTGTCTCACCTTTCATATATAGAACATATATCCAGTATCATCATCTTCCGCTAAATCTTTTAATGTCGTCGAATCAAGTACTTGATCGACTGCACTTTGGATTTTATCCCATAATTTACGTTTCGTCACTTCATCACAATTGTCCCCTTCGACAACGACGAGTGGTCCTTCAAGCAAACGAATGATATCACCGGCTGTGATTTCTTCCGCTTTTCGTCCTAATTTGTATCCACCGTAAGCACCACGGACACTTTTGACGAGCCCGCCATTACGGAGCGGGGCAATCAATTGTTCCAAGTAATGCTCCGACAGATTATACATCTGGGCAATTTTCTTTAAGGATAGCGGCTTTTGTTCGCCTCCTTTAGCGAGTGCGATCATGATTGTCAGACCATAACGGCCTTTCGTCGAAATTTTCATCATGCGAAATAACATCCTTTCTAGTATAGTAGGAGCTGAATCCACGTGGAAAGAAGGAACGCTACCTATGGCTAATTTATTTGAATCAAAATATCCTGCTGGACCGCTCGCCAACCGGATGCGTCCTCAGTCACTGGAGGAAATCGTTGGTCAACGGCATTTGATTGGAGAGACGACCCTTTTACGTCGTGCCATTCTTGCCGATCGACTCGGAACGGTCATCTTTTACGGACCACCGGGAACCGGAAAAACGACACTGGCGCGTGTCATCTCGAGCTATACGAAGTCGGCTTTCGAACAGTTGAACGCCGTCACCGCAAAACTCGATCAATTACGCGATGTCTTGAAGGCAGCAGAATCTCGCCTACAGTTCGATGATCAAAAAACAATCCTCTTTTTAGATGAAATCCATCGTTTCAATAAAATGCAACAAGACGCGTTGCTCCCTGCTCTTGAAGCGGGTACAATCACCTTGATTGGGGCGACGACAGAAAATCCGAGCTTTGAGGTCAATGCCGCCTTACTTTCCCGGGCGACCGTCTTTCGGTTCGAGCCGCCGACTGCAGACGACTTACGTGTCGTGCTTAACCGCACGTTACAAGATAAAGACCGTGGTCTTGGAAAATATCCGATTTCGATTACAGAAGAAGCGATTGATCATTACGTTAAACTATCTGACGGCGATTACCGTGCCTTATTGAATGCACTCGAGCTCGCCGTCTTGACGACTCCGGAAGTCGACGGAGAAATCACGATTGATCTCGCCGTCGCCGAAGAATCGATTCAGCAAAAAGCATTGAAATACGATAAAGACGGTGATCGCCATTATGACGTTATCTCGGCTTTCATTAAATCTATCCGCGGATCCGATCCGGACGCAGCATTATATTGGCTCGCCGTCATGATTGAAGCGGGCGAAAGTCCTCGTTTCATCGTCAGACGGTTGTACGTCCATGCCGCGGAAGACATCGGGCTATCGGATCCACAAGCTCTGTTGATTGTCGACGCTTGTGCTCGTGCGTGTGAATACGTCGGTTTTCCGGAAGCACGAATTCCGCTCGCTGAAACGGTGTTGTACTTGGCGACGGCACCTAAGTCAAATACCGTCATCACAGCAATCGACAAGGCGCTGGCTCTCGTACGACGTTCGGACGGCGGACCGGTCCCACCGCATCTTCGTGACGCCCATCATCCCGGTGCAGAAGCACTCGGAAATGGTGTCGCTTATCAATACCCGCACCAATTCCCTCACGCTTACGTGAAACAAAGCTATTGGCCGGAAAACTTAGCGCGGACGAAACCGGTCTTTTATGAACCAAGTCCACGCGGCTTCGAGAAACAGCTCCAAGCCCGACTCGAGTTTTGGAAAAAACAGCCGTAACCATTCAAGATGCGAAAAAGCGACCGAAGTGGTCGCTTTTTTTAACGGACGCGTTCGATCGTAACGCCTGCTTCGCGAACGATCTCATTGATGACGTGACTTGCTGCAATCAAACCACCGACCGACGGAACGAATGCGTTCGAACTTGGTGGCATCTTCGCTTTTCGAATGACTGCTTCGTCATTTCCGACGACTTGACGCACTTCTTCGATTGTTTTGACAGGTGGTTCATCCGAAAAGACGACAGGAACACCTTTATGGATCCCTTCCTTGCGTAAACGTGTCCGGATGACTTTTGCTAATGGATCATATGTCGTATCTTTGATGTCAACGATCTTAATCCGTGTCGGATCCATTTTATTTGCCATCCCCATGCTCGAGATGATTGGAATGTTGCGTCGTTTACACTCTTTAATCAAATGAATTTTAAACGAGACAGTATCTGATGCATCGATGACATAGTCCGGTTGTTGGTCAAAAAAGGATTCGTACGTTTCTTCATTGTAGAACATCTTCAGGCGGACGATTTCTAAATCGGGATTGATCAACATCAACCGATCTGCCATCGCATCGACCTTCGGTTGTCCGACGGTCGGCAGCAGGGCATGGATTTGGCGATTGACGTTCGTGATATCGATGTCATCTTTATCGACGAGAATCAATCGTCCGACACCACTCCGGGCCAGTGCTTCTGCCGAAAATGATCCGACGCCGCCAATTCCTAAGATAGCGACAGACTTTGATGCCAATGCTTCAAGTCCCGTCTTACCGATTGCTAATTCATTACGTGAAAATTGATGTAACATGTCTCTAACCTCACAATTCTCATACTGTTTTACTCGGAATTATATCATAAAAAAAAACGTCATGCGACGTGTCTTTTTTTAATCATTTTTAATTTTAATAAAAAGACGATGGGACCCGAAGTGCCGTGTCGATACCTTATTTTTGAACCTGCTGTGCAGGTGGGTGTCTTATCCGATTCCTATTCGTACGTCCTCCTGCTGTGTTACGAGGCATGTACTACTAGTTGGAACGTCAAACTCCCTATCAAAAAAGAGTGGCTCAAAGATAAAAGGCGGCTCTCGTACATCTCAGGAACCCCATCTGTTGCATTTAATATAGCATTCCCCTAACCGAATTGCAACTCAATCTGCTTCTAAAAAAATGATATTTTTTTAACGACTCAGGGTGATGTCCAACGCCTCGTGAAGGCGCCTGTCGGATCATACATTTGTTGCTGAAAAATAGGATTGAAGCGTGGAATTCGAGTCGCATTTCCGACACCTGCGATATAAGCCCAGTTACCATAATTTGAAGCGACGTCATAATCGATCAGTTGGCTTTCAAAGTATGACGCCCCGACGCGCCAATCCTGTCCAAGCTCATGAATCAAATAACTCGCAGTAATTTGTCGCCCACGATTCGACATCCATCCCGTTTCTCGAAATTCATGCATGAAGGCATCCACGAACGGTTGCCCAGTTCGTCCTTCGATCCACATCGAAATGATTGACTCGTCCGTCGGCCAGACGTTACTCCCTTCTCGTAAACCTTGCGCAAGAAATAATCGATTCCCCGTCTCTCGCATCGTGAAATGAAAGAAGTCGCGCCAAAGTAACTCGAAATACAACCAGTATGTCGATTCATTAGCACCATGCCGTCTTTCTACGCTTTGAAGTTCTGCCATGACCCGGCGTGGGGATAAGGAACCGTTCGCTAACCAGGCCGATAATTTGGAGGAATCATCCCGACCGAAACCATTCCGTGTTTCCTTATACGTAAAAATAGGTCCTTCCAGATATGCTTTTAATTTTGCACGCCCCGTCATCTCCCCTCCTTCAAAGGGAAACGCATCACCTGATGCATAAGCGGGTAACGTAATAGCAGCCGCAGGGTCTTCAATCGCAACTGGTTGTTCAAAATGTCCCGACCGCTCGACTTTCTTGCGAAAGGCTGAAAAGACATGCGCCAATTTGTCGCTACCGATTTGTTCACGGCGATACAACGTCTGCGTTTCATAGATGTGTGCCGTGAATTGTGCAAGCACTGCCCGCTCATCAATTGATTCGTAATACCCCGTCATCCGATGAAAGTAAACGACGTCTCCCGGCTTCATAAACCGTCCCAACTGTTCGCTGACGTCCCCGGTTAAAATCGTTAACTCGATTCCGAGTCGTCCTAACTCCTCCTGAAGCGTCTGTAACGTTTCACGCTCAAATTTCATTTGAGCACGTCCACGTTCAAATCGTCTCGTATTTAACGGTTGTTGAACAAAGACAGCTTTGACCGTTGAATGTGCCTGACGTGCCTGCGCTAAGGCTTCGTGATCGTCGACACGTAAATCAGCACGGTACCATACGATTCCACTCATCATCTCGTCTCCTTTCACCCTCGTCCTGTTTCATCATCTCAAGGATTTCGGGATTCGCCTACTCTGCAATATGCCGAAAAGGTTTCAGCTTTTTGTTTTCGTGGAATATAGTTAATACAAAACGGTGTAAGGAGTGACAGACAGATGGCTAAAAAAGGAAAATTAAGAACGTTAATCACGCTCGCGACGACAGTTGGACCAATCGTCTATAAGTTTTATAAACAACAACAATCTAAAAAAACAACGAACACTCCTAAATAAAACGTCAAGACGCGACGGACTTCATTGTCCCTCGCGTCTTTTTTTGTTGTCACTTTTTACTGACACCAGGACTTCCCTCTTCATAAAACCGCCACGGATAGTGTGTCGCTTCACCGGCATTCGGAATCCCAATCCGTGTCGTCTCGATGATTTGTCCAGACTGACCCGCAACGAGCCGAAAACGTTCTTGATATAAATCTTCCCCCGACTCAGCAGTCGTTAAGCCAAAGGCCTGACAGAGCTTCGCTGGTCCGTTGACCAAGTTTTTGAGTTGGGTGTTCGTCAGTTCGTGATACGATCTATGAAATCGACGATAGGCGATGATCTCATGACCTGAAATGATTTCCGCTCCCCGCAGTAAGACGGCATACCCTTGCCCGACCTCTCCACAGACAAAATTCAAGCAATGATGCATGCCATAAGTAAAGTAGACATAGAGATGCCCTGCTTCACCGAACATCGGTGCCGTTCGTTTCGTCGGACGGCCACTGTAGGAATGTGCAGCTTGATCATCCGGTCCGAGATACGCTTCGACCTCGACGATTCGCATCGTCACGTCATCGACCGTCAGAACACTCCCAATCAATTCTTTGCCGACTTCAAGCGGTGACCGTTCAAAAAAACTCCGTTCCATTGTTGCTCCCTCCTAATCTTCCAATCACTCTTAAAAAATCAGAATCTTGAATTAGTCAAAACCCATTTAACTAAAAGAAACAGACTCCCTTCCAAAAGAGGAAGAAAGTCTGATGTGATGATTATTGTTTGACAGCCGTCCGGATTGACAACTCATTTAATTGTGCGTCCGAGACCGGGCTCGGTGCTGCAGTCAACAAGTCGCTCGCTGACGCCGTTTTCGGGAACGCAATCGTATCGCGTAAATTCGTCCGTCCCGCAAGTAACATGATCAAGCGGTCAAGACCGAGTGCGATACCGGCGTGCGGCGGTGTACCGTATTCAAAGGCTTCCATCAAGAATCCGAACTGTTCGTTCGCTTCTTCTTCCGTGAAACCAAGTAATTTGAACATCCGCTCTTGGATATCGCGCTCATAAATCCGTTGCGATCCGCCACCTAACTCATACCCGTTCAAGACTAGGTCATAGGCGACGGCAAGGACGTTACCTGGGTCCGTTTCAAGTTTGTCGAGGTCTTCACGGCGTGGCATCGTGAATGGGTGGTGGTTCGCATAGAAACGGCCGTCTTCTTCTTCGAATGTTACGAGTGGGAAGTCCGTCACCCAGAGGAAGTTAAAGACCGTTTCGTCAATCAAACCAAGTTCTTTCGCCAGTTTTTGACGAAGTGCACCAAGGCTATCCGCGACGATCGACGCTTTTGCTGCGACGAAGACGAGTAAGTCACCTGCTTCTGCTTCCGTTGCTGCGACGAGACGCGCAACCGCTGCTTCGTCAAAGAATTTCGCGATTGGTCCGTTTAAGCCGTCCGGAGTCACTTTGACCCAGGCGAGACCTTTCGCGCCGTAAATTGCCGTGAACTCTTGTAATTTATCGATGTCTTTGCGTGAGAAGTTGTCTGCTGCCCCTTTGACGTTCAATGCTTTGACTTCGCCACCGGCTTCAAGCGCCATATCGAAGACTTTAAAGCCTGCCCCTTTGACGGCTTCCGCAACATCGATCAGTTCGAGACCGAAGCGTGTATCCGGTTTGTCCGAACCGAATCGGCTCATCGCTTCTGCGTATGGCATCCGTGGGAATGGTGTCACGATGTCTTTTCCGAGTGTCTCTTTCATGACACGTGTCATCATCGACTCCATCATCGCATACAAGTCTTCCACGTCCATGAAGCTCGTTTCGATATCGACTTGCGTGAACTCCGGCTGACGGTCTGCCCGTAAGTCTTCGTCACGGAAACAACGTGCGATTTGGAAGTAGCGCTCAAAACCAGATACCATCAATAACTGTTTAAACAACTGTGGTGATTGTGGTAACGCATAGAATTCACCTGGGTGGACACGGCTTGGTACGAGATAGTCACGCGCGCCTTCCGGTGTCGATTTCGTCAAGATCGGTGTTTCGACCTCAAGGAAATCTTGCTCGTCAAGGAAGTTCCGCATGATGTTCGAAGCTTTCGAACGGAGACGGAATGTCTCTTGGAGCGACGGGCGACGTAAATCAAGGTAACGATACTTCAAACGAAGATCTTCTGATGTTTGCTCTGCTTCCTCACTGATTGGGAATGGCGTCATTTTTGAAGCGTTCAAAATAACGACTTCATCCGCAACGACTTCAACGAGCCCCGTCGGCATGTTCGGGTTCGGATTTTCGCGTTGGACGACTTTCCCTTTAATATCAAGCACGTACTCGGAACGAATCGATTCCGCTAAGCGGTGTGCTTGTTCGTTTTCCGGTTGGAAGACGACTTGGACGATTCCTGTCCGGTCGCGGAGATCGAGGAAAATCAAGCCCCCGAGGTCGCGTCGTTTTTGAACCCATCCTTTTAGTTGGACGGACTGTCCGATGACGTCTTCCGTCACGTGTCCATTCATATGTGTGCGTCCGATCATTGTGTTGCCTCCTTTAATTTTGCGACGATCGTATCTGCGACCGCCGACAAGGGAACATCTGTCTGTTCGCCTGTCTCCATATTTTTTAATGCTGCGGCACCACGCTCGACTTCTTCATCACCGAGGATGACCGTATACCGCGCCTTCATCCGGTCCGCTGCCTTGAACTGCCCTTTAAATTTGCGACCGAGATAATCACGATCTGCCGTGAGTCCTTCGAGACGCATCAATTGGAGCAGGCGTGTCGCTGTTTTTTCGACTTCTTCATTGCCTTGGGCGACGATGAAGACATCAATCGCTTCGTCGATTTCCGGCAAGACTTGTTCATTCTCAAGTGCCATCAAGAGACGCTCGATGCCGATCCCAAACCCAATCCCTGGTGTCGCAGGTCCACCGATTTGTTCGACGAGACCGTTATACCGTCCACCACCGCAAAGCGTCGTAATCGCACCGAAACCTTCTGCCTCGGACATGATTTCAAATGACGTGTGGTTGTAATAATCAAGACCACGGACGAGTGTCGGATCGATGACATATTCAATCCCTAATGCATCAAGGTGCGATAAGACTTGATCGAAGTAGTCTTTCGACGCTGCATTCAAGAAATCGAGAATCGAAGGTGCCGTCGCCATACTCGGGTGATTCCGGTCGACTTTACAGTCAAGGACACGCAACGGATTCGCTTCCAAGCGGTTTTGACAATCTTGACACAATTCGTGTGCGACCGGCTTGAAGTGGTTGACGAGTGCTTCACGGTGTGCGGCACGACTTTCGCTGTCACCCAGTGAGTTGATGACAAGTTTTAATTGTTTCAGACCGAACGACCGGTAGATACTCATCGCGAGACTGATGACTTCTGCATCGATTGCCGGTTCTTCACTGCCAAGCGCTTCGACGCCGTACTGGTGGAGCTGACGGAAACGTCCTGCTTGCGGACGTTCATAACGGAACATCGGTCCGATGTAGAACAATTTCGTCGGCTGGTTCGGTGCTCCGTACAGTTTGTTCGTCACGAATGACCGTACGACCGCTGCCGTCCCTTCCGGACGAAGTGTAAATTGATCTTTCCCGCGTTTTTCGAGCATGAACATTTCTTTTTGAACGATGTCGGTCGTTTCTCCGACACCCCGTTTGAAGAGTTCTGTTTCTTCAAAGATTGGTGTCCGAATTTCTTTATAGTTGTATCGTTTACTAATCTCACGTAATTGATTTTCGATATACTGCCAGCGTTCAACCGTCCCCGGAAGGATATCAAACGTACCGCGTGGTAATTTCATCCTAATTCCTCCTTAAAAATGAATACAAAAAAGTCCTCGTCCGCAAAGGGACGAGAACTTGAAGATCCCGTGGTACCACCCTGGTTGCTGAAAAAATTCAGCCACTCGGTGCAGTTAACGCCTGCTTACGATTTTCCCTACTGCAGTGTTCAGGAAAATACCTCGGAAGGGTCTTTCATCCAGGTCATCTGATCACCCTTTCAGCCAAGGGGCGACTCTCTAAGCAGACGAGGTCTTGAATTACTCCTCTTCGTCATCGGTTCTATAATCGTTCTGTTACCATTTATATTGCATCGTTCCCGAAGTCCTGTCAAGACTTTGGTCACTTTTCTAAAATTAACGTGACCGGTCCGTCATTGATGAGGGCGATATCCATCATCGCACCGAACTGTCCCGTTTCGACCGTTGTCCCGTTCGAACGAATCCGTGTATTGAAAGCTTCATAAAGTTCATTTGCAAGATCTGGCTTCGCGGCTTCGGTAAATGCCGGACGCCGCCCTTTTTTGACGTCTCCGTATAACGTGAACTGGGAGACCGATAAAATCTTCCCGTCGACATCATCGAGCGAACGGTTCATCCGTTCTTCCTCATCCTCGAACACGCGTAGCCCGGCAATTTTATCTGCTAACCAATTGACTTGATCGAGCGTGTCCTCATGCGTGACCCCGACGAGCAATAAAAATCCCCGATCGATTTGACCGATGATCGTTCCGTCGACCGTCACGCTCGCTTCTTTGACGCGTTGTAAAACGACTCTCATCCTATCCGCTCCTTACGTCATCATGACGCGATGGACTGCATACACGTCTGAGATTTGTTTAATCCGGTCGACGACTTTTTGTAAGTGATTGACGTTATTGATCGCGATCGTCATCGAAATCTTCGCTTGTTTGCTGTTATCGCCTTTACCACTGACGGCAACGATGTTCGTGTTCGTCGCGGACACGGACTGAAGCACTTCGTTGAGCAGACCGGCACGATCATACCCCGAGATTTCGATTTCGACATTATAACTCTTGACCGTTTTTCCTTCATGTTCCCACTCGACTTCGAGCAGACGTTCCGGATTTTGTTCATTCAAAACGTTCAGGCAATCCGAACGGTGAATCGATACACCGCGTCCACGCGTAATATAACCGACGATGTCGTCCCCGGGAACCGGATTACAACAGCGACTCATCCGGACGAGCATATTGTCGATGCCTTTGACACGCACACCTTCTGGATTTTGCTTTTTCGGACGGTCAAATGTTTTCATTTCACTGATGGCGTCATTTAACTCTAAGTTTTTCGACTCTTTGTCTTTGCGTAATTTTTCCGTCAATTTATGGGCGACCTGAGCAGCTGTCAAACCATGATAGCCGACTGCGGCATACATGTCTTCTTCTTGACCGAAGTTGAACTTCCGCGTGACGTCTTCGAGCGTTTTATCCGTGATGACTTCCTTCGGTTCAAAGCCAAGTTTTTTAACTTCTGCTTCAATCAGTTCGCGTCCTTTAAGGACATTTTCTTCGCGCTGTTGCCGTTTGAACCATTGACGGATTTTATTTTTCGCCTGACTCGAGACACAGATTTTTAACCAGTCCTTACTCGGACCGTAACTATGCTTCGACGTCACGATTTCAATGATATCGCCCGTTTTCAATTTATAATCGATCGGAACCATCCGTCCGTTGACCTTCGCACCAATCGTCCGGTGACCGATCTCCGTATGAATCCGGTAGGCATAATCAATCGGGACCGAGCCTTTCGGTAGCTCGATAACGTCACCCTTTGGTGTAAAGACGTACAACATATCACTAAAGAAATCGACTTTGACGGATTCCATGAACTCTTCCGCGTCCGCCGTATCTTTCTGTAATTCCAGAATCTCACGGAAATGAGCAATCTTATCTTCAAATCCCGATTTCGCTTCTTGCTCTTTTCCTTCCTTGTACGCCCAGTGTGCGGCGATCCCGTACTCGGCGATGAAGTGCATGTCTCGTGTCCGAATTTGAACCTCGAGCGGCTCCCCCTTCGGTCCGATGACGGTCGTGTGCAGCGACTGGTACATGTTCGGTTTCGGCATCGCGATGTAATCCTTGAAGCGACCCGGCATCGGTTTGTATTGCGTATGAATGATACCGAGGACTGCGTAACAATCTTTGATCGAATCGACGATGATCCGGACTGCCATCAAATCATAAATCTCACTGAATTCTTTTTTCGAGTTTTGCATTTTATTATAGATCGAGTAAATGTGTTTCGGACGACCGTCGACCTCAGCAGCGATCTGTACCTCATCCAACACTTCATTGACCTCTCCGATGACGGAATTAACGAGCGCTTCACGTTCCGTTCGTTTTTGTTTCATCATCGAGACGATCCGGTAGTATTGCTGTGGATTGATATAACGCAGACTAATGTCTTCAAGCTCCCATTTAATCGTCGAAATACCGAGACGGTGTGCAAGCGGCGCAAAAATTTCGAGTGTTTCTTCCGCTTTTTGCACTTGCTTTTCTTTAACCATGTGTTGCAAGGTCCGCATGTTATGCAGACGGTCAGCAAGCTTGATCAAGATGACACGAATGTCTTCTGCCATCGCAATGAACATCTTCCGGTGATTCTCTGCTAATTCTTCACGTTTGGATTTATATTTAATTTTCCCGAGTTTTGTTACACCATCAACGAGCATCGCAACGTCCGGTCCAAACCGTTCCGTCAACTCTTCCAGCGTAATGTCTGTATCTTCTACGACATCATGAAGAAGCGCTGCAACAATCGTCGTGGCATCGAGTCCGATGTCGACAAGAATCCCGGCAACTTGTACCGGGTGAATGATATAAGGTTCACCCGACCGACGAAATTGTCCATCATGCTCGTCTTTTGCGAATTGGTAGGCACGTTCAATATCGTTCACTTCTGCCTCTGTCATGTACTCCGCACATCGAGCGAGAAGGTCTTCTACGTTTACGATTTGTTTATTTGTCATCCCTTTTCCTCACCCAGTCCCCGGGATTGCTTCCGCCTAAATCCCTAATATATATCTTCTATTATCGTGAAATCTTGATAAGATGTCAAAATAAAAAGAAATACCCCCCCGACAAGTTCGTCGGGAGAGTATTCCTGTCATTAGTCTTCGTAGCGAATCAATGACAAAATATCGTAACCTGCTAATTTTTCACGTCCACCCAGTCCATCTAGTTCAATCAAGAACCCGATTCCGGCAACCGTTCCACCAAGTTGTTCAATCATTTTGATCGTTGCTTCAATCGTCCCGCCTGTCGCAAGCAAATCATCCAAGATGACAACACGTTGCCCTGGTTTGATGGCATCATGGTGCATCGTCAAGACATCTTTGCCGTACTCAAGACCATACTCGACACGGACTGTCTCACGAGGGAGCTTGCCTTCTTTACGAACGGGCACAAAACCGATTTCCATTGCGTATGCCGCAGGGCAACCGACGACGAATCCACGTGCTTCCGGTCCTGCAATAACATCTGCCCCTTGCTTGCGTGCATAATCGACGAGTGCATCGACCGATTGTTTGTAAGCCGGACCATTTTCCATCAATGATGTGATGTCTTTAAAGCTGATTCCTTCTTTCGGCCAGTTCTCGACCTCTTTTATATGCTGTTTGAACTCCATGTCATTTCCTCCTGCTTCGCCGCTTCCACTAAAGTATCAAAACGCTCTTTCAACTGAGCGAGTGACGAATAAATGTATTGTTGCTCGAGACGTTGACGTTCTTCATGACGCTTGTACGTCGCGGCCTCCGTCAAATCCCGTTTTTCAGCGTCTGGGTTCACACCCGGTAGCCCGTCCTCCATTGTAACAAGAAAATCCAGTTCCGAAAACACTGAATGCATAAAGTTAATCGAACGTTTCGACCATTTTCTTGTTTTCGACAAACGAACGAGTCCGATTCGTAACTCTTCACGTGGACATTTTGCGAAGTAATTAAAGTAATGTTTGAAGTCTTCACGGGACGGAATCGCCTCGAAGTAGTAGCCTTCATCCTTAAACGCACAATAAATCCGTTCCGCCTGTTTCAAGTACGGTAAGAATGCTTCTTCCGTCTCCGGTAAGTCGAGGAACACAACATTTTCATGAATCGCTCCATTTAGCGGACGCTCGGCATATTTTTGTTTTGTCTCGTCCGAAAACGCAACGAGTGTTGTCTGTTCTTGCGGCAACTCAAAAATGTCCGTGAGTGGTTTTTTCCCACCGCGGTAATCAAATAACTGATAATCGGCGACAGCCAAATCTTGAATCATCAATTGGGGTTTTCGAAAACCATTCCACTCATTGATATTCAGACTCCCCATCAAGGAGACTTCAGCCAGTAGTGAAATTTCGTCAACCGCGTCACCGAAACCGAAACCAATCCCATCTAACTCTGACGTTCCATCCGATAAGAGCGCCTTCAAATGGGTCAAATCGCGGCCGATCCGTTTCATGTCCCGAATTTTAGCATCTTCGATGACGATCCGTGGTGCCGGATTCCCCATACCGAACGGGGCCAAGCGTCCGATCTCCTCAATCAATCCGATTGAGACGTCAGACACATGTAACCGCAAGTCGATCTCAATCGTCGCGATGAAGGCCTCATCCGGAAGTTTCGCAGCCTGTGCATTCAAGCGTTCACGTAAGGAAACGACGTCATCCGACGAGAGCGTCATGCCAGCAGCTGCCGGGTGTCCACCGAAATGCGGTAAGATGTCTTCGCATAACGTCAGCTCGGCAAATAAATCGAAGGCTGCAATCGAGCGACCAGACCCTTTCGCCGTCCCCTTCTCCACATCATGACAGAGCATGATGACCGGACGATGATATTTCTCGACGAGGCGTGAGGCGACGATCCCGACGACACCCGGGTTCCAGTTGTTCGCGTCCACAACGAGCACACGGTCTTCTAGATATTTTTCTTCGACAAGTGCTGTCGCTTCTTCCGCGATTTGTTTGACGATGTCTTGCCGCTGTTTATTTTGTTGGTCAAGCTGGTTCGCGAGCACGACGGCTTCCTCGAGTGTCTCAGCAAGTAACATCTCGAGTGCCGGCATCGCGGAATCGAGTCGACCGGCCGCATTGATCCGGGGACCGAATGCGAATCCGACCGATTCCTCCGTCAGTTCGTCTTCCGTCAAACTACAGACTTGGCGTAGTGCCAAGATGCCGGGACGCTCACTTGCATTCAACGCTTCGATTCCTTTTGTCGCAAGCAACCGGTTCTCATCGACGAGCGGAACTAAGTCGGCAATCGTTCCGAGCACGGCGAGGTCAAGCAACTCCGTCGGGACGCGTTCGAGCAACGCTTGCGCCACTTTAAAGGCAACACCTGCCCCAGCGAGTTTTGAGAACGGATAGTTGCGATCGACACCCGGGTGAATCATCGCATAGGCGTCCGGGAGAACGTCTTTCGCCTCATGGTGATCGGTGATGATGAGGTCGACCCCTAACTCTTTTAAGACGGCTGCTTCCTTGATACCTGAAATCCCGCAGTCGACCGTGATGATTAATCCGAATCCTTCTTCGACCGCCCAGCGGAACGCCGCTTCGTTCGGTCCGTATCCTTCCGTGAACCGGTTCGGGATATAACATTCTGCCATTGCCCCGATTTCAGTTAAGGCGTGCCACAAAATCGCAGCCGAACTGACACCATCGACATCATAATCCCCATAAATCAAAATCATTTCACCTTGATCGGCAGCTTCTTTAATCCGTGCGACGACTTTGTCCATGTCCTGAAACAGGAATGGATCGTGGAACGGCATTTGTCCTGCTTCTAAAAAGGCCGTTGCCTGTGCCGGTGTCTCGAGGCCACGCTGGACAAGCAGACGGGCTACGTTCGGTGAGACGGACGCTTGCGCGACCAGCTCGTCTATTTTTAGTGAATCGACTGGTTTGTCGAGCCATGTTTTTTTTGAATGATACATCCAATCCCTCCAATCAACTTCCCCATTATAAGACAAAACCCGCGTCAGGGATACCCAACGCGGATTGTCTTTATGAAGCTTGTTTTGGTTGCTTTAATGTGCGTTTTTTCATGACGAGCCAAAGTTGCGCAGCGATGAAGATCGATGAATACATCCCCATGAACAAACCGACGAGCAAGGCAAGACTGAACCCACGAATCGCTTCACTTCCGAAAATATAGAGGGCGGCAGCCGTCATGATGACGGTCACGACCGTATTGATTGAACGGATGATCGTTTGCTGAATCGATTCGTTGACGACGTCGCATAATTCATCAAACGAAACGGTTCTGCCTCCTTTTTCAGCACGCCCTAAATTTTCACGCACCCTGTCGAATGTCACGATCGTATCATTGACCGAGTACCCGATAATCGTCAGGACGGCGGCGATGAAGTACAGGTTGACTTCGATTTGGAAGAGTGAGAAGAACGCGATGATCATCAAGGCATCATGGAGCAAAGCAAGCACTGTCGCGATTCCATACGCCGGTTGGAAACGGAACGAGACGTAGATGACAATTCCGATTGAAGCGAGCAAGACAGCGTACATCGCATTTCGGGCGATTTCGCGTCCGACTTGCGGTGATACCGTCGAGATACTTGGTGCCTTATCATATTTCGCTTCGATCGTTTTGTTCATTTCCGCGACTTGTTCTTGACTGAACTCACCGACGAATGTAACGTTCGCGAGCGTACCGCCTTGCGCGAACTGAATCCCGTCGATTTCTTTTGCGTCGATTCCCGCTTCTTCAATGACGGACCGGACTTCACTTTCCTCGATTTGATTTTCCGAAGAAATTTCGACTCGTGTCCCTTCCGTGAAGTCAATCCCGAGATTCAAGCCTCGGAATGAAAGCAACAGAACCGACAGGAGAACTAAAGCGATCGTGATCGTGAAGTAGACTTTGCGATGTTTTACATAATCGAATTTCGTTGGATTAAAGTTCACGAATTTCACTCTCCTTTACGCCAAACCATGATTTTTTCTTATCAAACCAACGGCTACTGACAAGAAGTTGCATCAAGTAACGAGAGATGAAGACGTTCGTGATGAACGTGACGGCAATCGAAACCATCAACATGATCGCAAACCCTTTGACGGTACTCGTTCCGAAGTAATAGAGGACACCTGCTGAAATCAGCGTCGTTAAGTTCGCATCTAAAATCGTTCCGAACGAACGGCGGTTCCCGGCTTTGAATGCCGACAAAACAGATTTCCCACTACGTAGCTCATCTTTAATCCGCTCTGCAGTGATGATGTTCGCATCGACCGCCATCCCGACTCCAAGGACGAGTGCCGCGATACCCGGTAAGGTCAAGACGGCATTGATTCCGTTGAAGAAGATCATGACGAGGTAAATATAGAACAACAACGTGATGATGGAGACGAAACCAGATACACGGTAGAACAGCAACATGAATAAGAAGACTGCCGCAACACCGATCATCGATGCAAATAATGTTTGATCAAGCGCATCTTTCCCGAATGCCGCCGACACTGATGTCGAGTAGATTTCATCAAGCTTAACGGGTAATGCCCCGGCATTTAAAATGGATGACAATTGTTTTCCGTACTCGGCATCGATATCGCCACCCGAGATGATCGCTTTATCCGAGTTGATTGGCTGATTGACTGACGCATCAGATACAATTTTCGAATTTTCTTTTTGAATCTCTTTTTCGTACGTGTCACCTTTCGCATAATCAAGCCAAATAACGAGACGATTATCCGGCGCTTGTTTTTGCGAAATCTGTTGTGTCACTTCATAGAACTTCTCTTTTGATTTCAATGTTAATTCGACGAGTGGTTCATTCGTATTCGGATCATAGCCGACTTTCGCACCCTTCGCCTTTAAATCCGATCCGTCAAGCAACAGCTTATCGTCGATATCACGGAATGATAACTCGGCTGTCGAAGATAGAATTTGACGTGCTTCGCTTTGGTTTTTGACACCCGCGAGTTGTACACGAATCCGGTCTTTCCCTTCGATTCGAATGTCCGGCTCCGATACACCGAGAACGTTGACACGGTTTTCGATTGCCGTCAACGTCGCGCTCATTGCTGTATCATCGATGACATCCCCCTCTTTTAAGGGTTGAACTTCATACAACACTTCGAACCCGCCCTTTAAATCAAGACCGAGTTTCGTGTCTTTCAAGAGCCATGTCGACGTCGTGCCGATCAAGATGAGTAATGCGGCGACGATAATGAAGAACGTGGCTAGTTTTCCTTTCTTAACCATGCTACATTGTCCTTTCTCTAAACCCCAGTATATTTTCAGACAACTTTCGTATCCTATCCTAGCTTACATAAGAATTGGTAATCATAGCAATCGTTTTTCTCATATAAAGACAGAAAAGACGCTCCGAAATTCGGAAAGCGTCTTTTTCTTGCCTTATTCGACGGTTTCGTCGTCCATGACAGTCGTTGATTTTTTTGTAACTTCCGCGACCGCACTACGATTGAACGTCAATTGGGAATTCCCTGATTTTAATGTAACTGTCGTTTCATCAACCTTTTGTACGACTCCGTGGAGTCCACCGATTGTAACGACCGTGTCGCCGCGTGATAATTGCGTTTGCATTTCACGGACTTGCTTCTGGCGTTTGTTCTGTGGACGAATCAACAAGAAATAGAACACCACGAAGATCAAAATCATCGGGAGGAATGTGATTAGTTGTTGCATCTGACTCAGCTCCTTTTCATTCAAATCACGTTCATTATACCTTGAAACGATTGATTTGTCAGACGATAACTCAGAAATTCTTTGCGTTTGGTAAATTATAACCGTATTCTTCGAAGAACTCATCCTTGAAATCAAGCAGACGGTCCTCTCGAATCGCTTGACGGACGCCCTCCATCAATTTGACGAGGAAGTGAAGATTATGTGTCGAACAAAGATGTAAACCAAACGTTTCCTGGGCACGAATCAAGTGGTGGATGTAGGCACGTGAGTAATTTTTACATGCATAGCAATCACACTTTTCGTCGAGTGGACGGAAATCGCGTGCATACTTCGCATTACGGACGACAAGCCGGCCGCTTGACGTCATCAACGTGCCGTTACGCGCAATCCGTGTCGGTAAGACACAGTCGAACATGTCGATGCCGCGAATCGCCCCTTCAATCAAGGCATCCGGTGATCCGACACCCATCAAGTACCGTGGTTTATCTTCCGGCATGAGTGGCGTCGTGAATTCGAGCGCCCGGTACATGACGTCTTTTGGTTCTCCGACAGACAAACCACCGACGGCATAGCCTGGGAAATCAAGTGACGCGAGATCACGTGCGCTTTGACGACGTAAATCTTCGTACTCGCCCCCTTGGATAATACCGAACAAGGCTTGATCTTGCGGCCGTTCATGCGCCGTCAAGCAACGTTCTGCCCAGCGACTTGTCCGTTCGACCGATGCTTTCATGTATTCGTGTGACGCTGGGAACGGCGGACATTCGTCAAACGCCATCATGATGTCTGAACCGAGTGCGTTTTGAATCTCCATCGCTTTTTCCGGTGAGAGGAACAGCTTGTCCCCGTTCAAGTGATTCCGGAAATGAACACCTTCTTCCGTGATATTTCGAAGATCCGCGAGCGAGAAGACCTGGAAACCACCAGAATCCGTTAAAATCGCGCCATCCCAGTTCATGAATTTGTGTAGGCCGCCCGCTTCTTTGATGACATCATGTCCCGGACGGACCCAGAGATGGTACGTGTTCGCAAGAATGATGTTCGCGTTCATGTCCTTGATTTGTTCCGGTGCCATCGTCTTGACCGTCGCTTGTGTTCCGACGGGCATGAAGACCGGTGTTTCAAAGCTGCCGTGCGGCGTATGGACGATTCCTAACCGCGCACCTGATTGTTTACATGTCTTAATGTGTTCGTATGTTACTGCGTGTTTTGTCATCGGTTTAATTCCTCTCTTGTTAAGAACATCGCGTCACCGAAACTAAAGAATCGGTATCCGTTTGCGACAGCTTCTTCGTATGCGTGTAAAATGTGTTCCCGGGTCGACAGTGCGGAGACAAGCATGATTAACGTCGACTTCGGCAAATGGAAGTTCGTGACCAAACCATCGATTGCCTTCACTTCCTGCCCCGGGTAAATAAAGATGTCCGTCCAGCCCGTCGCTTCGACGAAGTCACCATGATCACGGATAACTGTCTCAAGCGTCCGCGTCGACGTCGTTCCGACGGCGATGATCCGTCCGCCGCGCGCTCGTGTCTCACGTAAAATTGCTGCTGAACTTTCCGGCAGTTCATAATATTCACTATGCATCTTATGACTGTCGACGTCATCGACCGAGACCGGACGGAACGTACCGAGCCCGACATGTAACGTGAGCGGTGCTAGTGTAACACCTTTATCCGTCAATGCTTTCAACAATTCCGGTGTGAAGTGGAGTCCAGCAGTCGGTGCCGCAGCACTCCCGCGTTCGCGCGCATACACCGTCTGATAACGGTCTTGATCGTCGAGTTGCTCGTGAATATAAGGCGGAAGCGGCATTGTCCCGAGTTCGTCAAGAACTTCATAAAAGATTCCGTCATACGAGAACTTCAAAATCCGTCCCCCATCGTCAAGTGCTTCGACGCACTCGGCCTTCAGTAAACCGTCACCAAACGTAATCACCGTTCCCGGCTTCACCCGTTTCGCAGGTTTCGCGAGCGTCTCCCAGACATCATCACTCGTCTGCTTCAATAACAACAGCTCGATTTTTCCACCGGTTTCTTCTTTGACACCAAACAAACGGGCCGGTAAGACTTTCGTATCGTTGATGACGAGCGTGTCGCCGGCATTGAAGTGCGAGACGATATCATGGAACCGTTCGTGACGTAACGCTCCCGTCTCGCGGTCAATCACCATCAGCTTCGAGCTCGTCCGGTCGAGTAAGGGAACTTGGGCAATCTGTTCTTCTGGCAAATGAAAATCAAATAAGTTTACATCCATGGGTCAATTTCCTTCTTTCAATCCTAAATGTTGCCGCGCGAACGGTGTCAAGATACGACCGCGTGGTGTTCGTTGTAAAAATCCTTGTTGTAACAAATATGGTTCGTAGACGTCTTCAATCGTCTGTGCGTCCTCCCCGATCGTTGCGGCAATCGTTTCGAGTCCGACGGGTCCGCCAGCAAACCGTTCAGCGAGTGAACGGAGTAACCGGTGATCGACATCGTCAAGTCCGAGCGCATCGACATGGAGCCGGTCGAGTGCACTCGTCGCGAGTGTCGCATCGATTTCTGTTTGATGGGCGACCTGGGCAAAATCACGAACCCGACGTAATAAGCGATTGGCGACCCGTGGTGTTCCACGCGAGCGGAGAGCGATGGCTTCCGCCGCCATCCGGTCTGCTTCAAATCCGAACAGGCGGGATGTCCGCGTGACGATCGCTGAGAGCTCCGGCATCGTGTAATACTCAAGTTTCAGTGTCACACCGAAGCGGTCACGGAGCGGAGCAGACAGCATCCCGGCCCGTGTCGTCGCACCGACGAGCGTAAACGGTGGCAAGTCAATCCGGACGCTGCGAGCCAGTTCGCCTTGTCCGATCACGATATCGAGGCAATAATCTTCCATCGCCGGATACAAAATTTCTTCGATTGAACGACTAAGCCGATGAATCTCATCGATGAATAAGACATCTCCCGGTTCGAGTGACGAGAGGATTGCTGCTAAGTCACCCGGTCGCTCGATTGCCGGCCCTGCTGTCGTCTTGACACCGACGCCCATCTCGTTGGCAATGATCGTCGCAAGTGTCGTCTTCCCGAGACCAGGAGGACCATAAAGCAGAACGTGATCGAGCGTCTCTTGACGAATCTTCGCCGCTTCGATGAAGACACTTAAGTTTCCTTTTGCCTTCTCTTGACCGATGTACTGATCAAGTGTTTGCGGACGTAGACTCCACTCTTCTTGATCTTCTGCATGGGCTGATTCTGATAAAATCCGCTCTTCCATTTTGTCCTCACCTCACATTCAATAACAACTGAAGGGCCCGCTTGACATATTGATCCGTCGAGAGCACTTCGGCCTGAAGCGCCTTTTTAACTTTTTCAACTTCACGGTCACTGTACCCGAGAGCCGTCAAGGCTTCACATGCTTCGTTCAACTCGGCATTACTTTGAGCGAACAGACCTTCGCTCGGTACATAATCCGGAGCGAGTTCGGCTAATTTCCCTTTTAAATCAAGTGTCATCTGTTTCGCCGTCTTTTTGCCGACTCCGGGGAACTTGATGAGGTAACTTTCTTTTTCCTGTTCAATCGCTTCGACAAGCGCGTCAACATTTCCTGACGCGACGATTGCGAGTGCACCTTTTGGACCGATTCCTGTCACACCAAGCAATTTCGTGAACAATGCACGTTCGCGTCGTGAACGGAATCCGAACAGTACTTCTTGATCTTCTCTCACATAATGATACGTATATACGATAACCTGTTCGTCTCCGGTCCGATAAAAAAACGGGTTCGGTGCTACGATTTTGTAGCCAATCCCCCCGACTTCGATCGTCACGAATTCCGCACAGACATAAGCGACTTCGCCGCGTACGAATTCTATCAATTTAGAACGCTCCCATCCAATTACAAACTCTCGTGCTATTGTAGCATATAAGTCTGATTTGCTTCAAAATGTTCTTCCGACAAAAAACGCCTCACCGATGATCTTCATCGGCAAGGCGCTGTCTGCTTTATGATCGGTCGAGCATCCGCTCCAGTGCCAATACGGCATATTTCGTCGTCTCGGCATCGACGCTGATGATGTTGACCGGTGTACCCTGCTCGACTTGTTCGAGTGACCAGGCGAGGTGCGGCAAGTCAATCCGGTTCATCGTCAAACAGGGACACATGAATGGATTGAGTGACACGATATCTTGATCCGGAAAATCCTTCGCCAACCGGTTGACGAGATTCATCTCTGTTCCAATCGCCCATTTCGTGCCGGCTGCCGCCTGCTTCACTTGATTGATGATATACGCTGTCGAACCGTTTAAATCTGCTGCTTCCACGACCTCAAACGAGCATTCCGGATGGACGAGAATCTGGCGTGCCGGATCCGTCAGCCGGAACTGTTCAATTTGACCGACCGTGAACTTTTCGTGGACCGAACAATGCCCTTTCCACAAAATGACGCGGATGTCCGAATCCTCCCCGTCAAACACCAACTGATCGTTGATCGGATCCCAGACCGCCATCTGTTCGAGCGGAATCCCGAGCGCATGCGCCGTGTTTCGTCCTAAATGTTGATCCGGCAGGAAAAACAGGATATCCCGTTCCGCGAGTGCCCATTCGACCATCTTGACAGCATTCGATGAGGTCACCGTCGCTCCGCGATGGCGCCCGACGAACGCTTTGATTTCTGCTGTCGAGTTGACATAGGTCAAAGGTAAGATGGAATCGCCCAAGCGATCGACGAGATAGGCATAGGCGCGTTCCGTTTGATAGCCGTTCGCCATGTCCGCCATCGAACAGCCGGCACGCATATCGGGCAAGACGACCGTATGTTCAGCTTGCGTTAACATATCAGCGGTTTCCGCCATGAAATGGACACCACAAAAAACGGTATATTCCGCCTCCGTCATCTGTTTTGCGATTTGCGCGAGCTGAAGCGAGTCACCCGTCGCGTCAGCAAACTGGACGACTTCATCCTTTTGATAATGGTGCGCCGGCAAAAACAACCGACTGCCCATCCGGCGTTTGACCCCTTCAATGATTGCTATTAATTCTGCCTCTGTTTTTTCTAAGTACTGTCCGGGAATCCCTTGATTCGCCAATAAATCAAAGCTCATCTTTTTTTCCTCCTTGAATTTTCATACTGATATCGAGTGCCCGCGCTGAATGCGTCAGCGCCCCGAGTGAGATGACATTTGCTCCGCTATCCGCGTAGTCTGGCAGCGTCTCAACTGTAATACCGCCGGAAATTTCCACCGTGATATGCGGTGGGATCAGTTGCCGGAGCTGTTTGATTTCTGCAGGTGTTCGATTGTCGAGCATGATGATGTCGACACCGGCTTTGACCGCTTCGTTGACTTCCGCTTCTGTCTCGACCTCAACTTCAATCGGCGTCGTATGCCCGACGGCACGTTTTGCCCGTTTGACTGCCTCCGTGATCGACCCTGCTGCCGTGATGTGGTTATCTTTAATCATCACGGCGTCGTCTAAGCGCCCCCGGTGATTGAAGCCACCACCGACGCGAACAGCATTTTTCTCAAGCATCCGTAGACCTGGTGTCGTCTTGCGTGTATCTGCGATGCGAATCCGTCCGTCTGCCCGGTCAACGGCCCTACGTGTCAATGTCGCAATACCTGACGTCCGTTGAATCAAGTTAAGTGCCACCCGTTCTCCGCTCAGAATTGAACGCAAGTCGCCCGTCCATTCCGCAAGCACCTGCCCTCGCTTGATTGCTTGCCCATCTTCAACCTGTTGAATGCATGTCACCTCTAGTAATCGTGCAAGCTCCCGCAACACGGCGACGCCGCAAAAGATGCCGTCCTCTTTCGCAAGGAATCGTCCCGTGCCGTGCTCGTGTCTAGTCAGGCACAGTTCACTCGTGATGTCTTGATGTCCGATGTCTTCGGTTAAAAATCCTTCAAGTTGTTGCCGCAGGTGCCATCTGTTCATTTGTTAACCGTTCTCCTTTTAATCGATGTAACGCTCCTTCGAGGAGGAGACGCGCCGTCGTTATTTGTAACCGATGTTGTTCCGCCCGCCGTCCTGTTTGACGAAACGACTTGTTTGTTAACTGTTCAAGGGCGGCTTGAAGACGGTCTTCTTTAAGTTCCACCGCTAAGACTTCACTCAACTGTTGCTTTGAAACACCATCCTCACATCCGAAAATCGGTCGTAATGTGGGTAATGTCCTCCGTGGTGGGAGCTGCAACTGCCGGGCCAGTGCTTTCCCCATCACAAAACATTCGAGCAACGAGTTCGACGCAAGACGGTTCGTGCCATGTAATCCGATTGACGCCGTCTCGCCGACTGCATATAAACCAGCGACGGACGTTTGTCCTGCAAGATTCGTTTTAATCCCGCCCATCAAAAAGTGGACACCGGTCGTCACCTCGACAAGTTCCGGATTTATGTTCAATTTTTCACATTTTTGGACGAATGTCGGGAAGCGTTCCGCTAATTGCACGACCGGTGTCGTGTTGAGGTAAACCGGTTCCTGCTTTCGGATTGCCGTGATCATAGCCGACACTTCGTCCCGTGCCGCTAAATCGCCTTCCGGATGATGGTCCATCACACGCCGTCCATCGCGCGTCATCAAGTACGCACCAGCCCCCCGCAATGCTTCCGTAATCAATCCGGCCGATTTTCCTTGATGGACTAAAATCGTCGGATGGTGCTGGATGTACCCTAAATCAGACAACTCCGCTCCGACGTCTGCAGCAAGTGCTAAGCCGTCTCCGGTGATCATGTCATCATTCGTCGAGGTCAAAAGCAGTCCACCGATTCCACCACTTGCGAGGACGACGGCCCGCGCCGAAATTTCGATTCGCTCGTCACCTTCGTAGCCCGCTGCCCCGACGACTCGTCCGTCAGCCGTTAACAGTTGTGTGATGACGGTCTGCTCAAGGACTGGATGCGTGATTTTTCCAGATAATGTTTCCATCATCCGGCACCCAGTCTGGTCACCTCCGCTATGGAAAATCCGCGGAAGACCGTGCGCTCCCTCACGCCCGACCGCGTACTCATCATTCTCTTGACGGTCGAAGATGACACCCAGTGCTTCGAGTTCAGAAATCACTGTCCTTCCTTCGCGTGTCACGAACTCCACAGCTTCAGGGTTCACCCATCCTTTTGCAGCGCGGACTGTATCTGCGCGATGTGCCTCGTGATCATCTTCGAGCGCCGCAGAAGCAATTCCCCCTTGTGCCCGCATCGAGTTCGTCGCACTTCTAGTTCCTTTCGTGACGAGTAACGCGCGTAGATTGTCCGGTAAGTGGAGTGCGACCGTGATTGCTGCAAGCCCTGTCCCGACAATCAATACATCGGTCACGAAATGTTTATGTAAAGACATTTGTTTTACACCTCTGTTTTTTTAGTTTACTATTGTCTTGACAATAAGTTTGGCATATTTTTAGTCGAGTGACAAGACGAAAGGATCCGATTCATTTATGATTTATTTAGATTACGCGGCAACGACTCCGATGTATCCTGGTGCAATCGAACAGTATCGATTGGCAGCTGAACAAGCTTACGGCAACAGTTCTTCACTTCATGACATCGGAAATCGAGCAGCACAAATTCTCGAACGAGCACGTACACAGCTCTTAGCTCTACTCGGTCAAACTGATGGAAATATCGTTTTCACCGGTAGTGGCTCGGAAGCGAATTACATTGCGATACAGCACCTCCTTCGTCAAAGTCAAAAGACAACTGTCTTGACACTTGCTTGCGAACACGATTCTGTCCTCCTGCCACTGGAGCGGCTCGCCTCAAACACGATCCTCTTACCACTGCTTCCAAATGGTTCATTTGACTGGACGTACTTCAAGACCGTCTGCACGGATGAAGTCGGTGTCGTCTCGATTCAACACGTCAACTCGGACACAGGCTTCATTTTTCCAGTTGAAGAAATCGCTCAATTTTGTCAGGCGAGAGGCATCTTATTTCACTGTGACGGTGTGCAAGGATTTCTCAAACATCCCCTCTCGATTGACTCGTTTGATGCCTATACGTGCAGCAGTCATAAAGTCTATGGACCAAAAGGACTTGGCGCCGTCTATTTACGCCGTCCGCTCTTTAGCCCTTACTACGCTGCCCACCACGAGCTTGGAATTCGCCCCGGAACGGTCGATGTCCCGGGAATCGTCGCTTTCTTGACCGCTTGTGAACACTATCAATCTGAAAATCCTCGCTTCCAAGCCGCAAGTCAGAAATTTCGTGGTATGCTACAAAAAAGACTTCCTCATGCGAGTTATCATGTCGTCGAGTCACCCAATCAACTGGCTTCGATTTGTGCCATTCATACGAAAAAGATGGATGGACAATTCGTTTTACTCGCCCTGAACCGGGCTGGAATCGCTGTTTCAGCCGGAAGCGCTTGCCGGGCAGGCGAAAATGGACCGAATTCTACGCTTCGTGCCATCCAGTATGATGAAACGGCAGCACACGGCCTGATTCGTCTTAGTTTTGGACTTCATACGACAAAAGAGGAAGTCGAGCGGTGTATCGATTTCTTATGTACACTTGATACATGATTTTTTGAAGAAGGGCAGGAGTGGCAATGGGAAGAAGACAATCTGGAGAAGAACGTCGAAACTTACTCCTACAGATTATCGAGGATAGTAATCATCCGATCACTGGTACGGCACTTGCGAAACAGGCGGGTGTAAGCCGACAAGTCATCGTTCAGGATTTATCGTTATTAAAAGCCAAAGGTCATCCAGTCGTAGCTACGGCTCGCGGGTATTTACTCAACGAACTAGAAAACGATTCTTCACGAAAACGGCGAAAAATCGTCTGCCGTCATGGATACGATCAGCTTAAAGAAGAATGTGATGCCATCGTCGATGAAGGCGTCACCGTTCTCGACGTCATCGTCGAACATCCAGTCTACGGTTTCATCACGGGCGAGTTGATGCTGAAAAGTCGGCGTGACGTCCGCGTTTTAATAGAACGCCTTGAAGAAACACAGGCGACTCCATTATCGAGTCTGACGGACGGTGTCCACATCCATACGTTAGAAGCTGACAGCGATGAGGCGCTTGAAGCAGCAATCGAAAAGTTAGATCATCTCGGCATCCTAGTTTCTGAGTTGGACGTCTAACCAAAATGCATACATCTGACCGTCATGAACGAGAAAAATATGTATAGAAAACGCCGATGACTCCGCATAACAGCGGGAACATCGGCGTTTCTTGCGCACAGGGCGGAACCGTCTTTCATTACGTTTGATTTTTAAGCGATGATTGCATATGCCTCTTCGACTTTTAGACTGTAGACAAACTCTTATGAAACGTAAAATGTGATATCGAGAAGCAACAGTTCGCGCTTCCCTGTCCTGCCTCGCCCGAGGAAAGCAACGAAAAAAGACACTTTTATTTTCAGATATCACTTTGTCTACACGCTGAAAGAAGGGATTGCACATCCATGATAGATGGCAATCCCTTCTTTTTTATCATCGGCTTTTAATCAACGTGTTGTATTCAGACCTCTTCCAAGTCGATCAAGATCGTTCTTCGACCGTTTCAGCAACTTCAGACACGAATGTTGCTAATATTTTTCGGACACGGCGGTTTTCAACATGAAGTACCGTGAACGTGACACGCTCATATGTCATCGTTGTGCCCACTTCAGGAATTTGACCGACACGTTCCATAATCCAGCCGCCCAGCGACTGGGCTTCTGTTTCCGGCATCGTCAATTCGAATTGGTCACAAAAATCTTCAATGTCATACTCTGCGAGACATTCGAAACGGTTTACACCAATCTGTTTCGTATATTCAAGTGATTCATCATGCTCATCCCAAATTTCACCGACTAATTCTTCTAAGATATCTTCAAGCGTAATTAATCCGGCCGTTCCACCAAACTCATCAAGTACGACAGCCATATGTGACTGTTTCACTTTCAGTTCAGGTAACAAATCCATCAAATGGGTTTGCGGGACGACGAAGGATACCGGTCGAATCCACTCACGGATGTCGACGGTTCCATTTTTGACGAACTCGCGTAAGAAATCACGTTCGGATAGAACACCGATGATATGGTCAATCGAGTCCTTATAAACCGGCAGACGGGAAAAACCGCCTTTTTGTACCTCACGTAAAATTTCTTCGAAGCTGTCATCGATATCAATCGCTTGAATATCTGTTCGTGGTGTCAACGCTTCTTCGACAGTAATGTTCTTAAAATCGACGGCACGGTGGACAAGCTCAGCCCCTGCTTCATCCATGACGCCTTCTTCCTCACTGATGTCGACGAGTGCCAACAGCTCTTGTTCCGTCACGAGCGGTCCTTTTGGATCAGCACCAATCAGGACAAGTGCAACATGACGTAACTTTAAGAATAGAAAGACGACTGGTTTGAAGAGACTCAGACACATGCGCAGTGGACTACTAATCCAGAGGACGTACTTTTCAGCATGTTCCCGTGCGTACGATTTCGGAATCAATTCACCGAATAACAAAATCAGTAAGAACGTTCCGAAAACGATGCCGACGCGTGGTAACGGCTCCGATGACATCGTCATCGCAAGCCATCCCCCAATCATCGCAACACCGAGGTTCGAAATCGTATTGCCAATCAAAATTGCGGTCAGCGTTTCTTCATAGCGTTGGAACAAGCGCAGTGCTCGTGAGGCACGACGGTCGCCTTCTTCAGATTGATGCAAAATCCGTAAGCGGTTTGCGCTCGATAAAGCAGTTTCAGAAGAAGAGAAGAACGCTGAGATGACCAATAACACGAGCAGCCAGATGAACGGAATCGCGGGAAGTGGGTCCACGATGATTTCACACTCCATTTCCTAAATGAATGATTTACGTGATTTTTAGAACGAAGACTCGATGAATTCGAATTCGAAGTCACGGATCCGAACGACGTCCCCATCAATCGCACCTAACTTACGAAGCTCATCATCGACGCCCATTTGACGTAATGTCCGAGCGAATCGTTTAATCGACTCTTCCCGCATGAAGTTCGTCATCGTGAAGAGTTTCTCGATCCGTGGTCCTTGGATGACGAAGCAATCATCTTCATCTTTCGAAATCGTAAAGCCAGCTTCTGGTGCTTCGTAACCATAGACAACACGTGGTGTCGCGGCTTTTTCTTCAAGCTCTTCAAGACCAAATTCTGGTGTCGCATCGACGAGATCGGCGATCCGGAACAAGAGGTCACGTAATCCTTGACGCGTCGCTGCAGAAATCGCAAAGACTTCGAGGTCCGGGAACGCTTCTTTGAACGCTTCGAGGTTCGCTTCTGCATCCGGCATATCCATCTTGTTTGCGACGACGACTTGCGGACGATCCGTCAGACGTAAGTTATAGTCTGCCAGTTCTTTGTTGATGATGTTGTAATCCTCAACCGGGTCGCGTCCTTCCATTCCACTCATGTCGATGACGTGGACGATGACTTTCGTCCGCTCGACGTGACGAAGGAATTGGTGACCGAGTCCGACACCTTCACTTGCTCCTTCGATGAGTCCCGGTAAGTCGGCCATGATGAAGCTACGGCTGTCTTCCGTTTCGACGACACCGATGTTTGGTGTGATTGTCGTGAAGTGGTATGCTCCGATTTTCGGACGTGCTGCTGAGACGATTGATAACATCGTTGATTTCCCGACACTCGGGAATCCGACAAGTCCAACATCAGCAAGCATCTTGAGTTCAAGTTTCAAGTACTTCTCTTCGCCGGGCTCCCCGTTTTCCGCATGTTCCGGAGCCGGGTTCGCAGGTGTCGCGAAACGCGAGTTTCCGCGTCCACCACGTCCACCTTTAGCGACGACGGCTTGTTGCCCGTGATGAACGAGATCGGCAATGACTGCATCCGTATCATCATCGTAGACGACCGTGCCTGGTGGTACTTTAACGACGAGGTGCTCCGACTTACGTCCGTGCATCCCCTTCGACATTCCATTTTCACCTTGAACGGCTTTAAAATGGCGTTTGTAACGGAAGTCCATCAACGTACGAAGTCCTTCATCCACTTCAAGAACGACGTGAGCACCGTGCCCACCATCTCCTCCGGCCGGACCACCGTCTGGAACATATTTTTCGCGACGGAACGCAACTTGCCCGCGTCCACCATCTCCTGCTTTTACATAAATATTTACCTGATCGACGAACATGTCAGATCCCTCCTATTACTTCTCTTCCCCTACAGGAAGACTTTCAATTTCGATCACACACTCATTGGCTGTCTGTGACTCGATTTCCATCGGCGTCACTAGATTCTTAAGGCGCGACATATCTAGTAGATCCCGATAGACCTCGATGGTCACGCCCTCATGGAAGGTCACGGATACTTCTCCATCTCCCACTTCAATCATATCAATCGCAGCCTCGATGATTTTCGCTAGCCGTACGTCATCAATCTGCTTCGGTTTCTCGATCACATCATATTCGACAGTCAAGCCTGTCCAATCCGCTCGTTGAAGTGTGAGCGCTGTTTTCGGTAGTTCAATCAACGTCAGGCGTCCTTCTCGTGACGCTTGCTCGCGATAGACTGAACAAATCGATTCAACCGCCGCCTCGTCACCCATCGCGCTATACGAACGAACGAGTTGTAATCGATTCAACCATTCGTGACGAAGTGTCTTTAAAAGATCAAGTACCTGCTCATCCTTCATCGGTCGTTCCCTCCTAAAAAAACAGACCCTAACCCCCGAAAGTGGCTAGAGTCTGCTTCATCGATCACTTATGCTGGGTAAACGCTGACTTGTTTTTTGTCGCGTCCAAGACGTTCGAAACGAACGACACCAGTTGCAGTTGCGAAAAGTGTATCATCGCCACCACGTCCGACGTTCATACCTGGGTGAATCTTCGTACCGCGTTGGCGGTAGAGGATTGAACCAGCAGAAACAGTTTGACCGTCTGCACGTTTCGCCCCAAGGCGTTTCGATTGCGAGTCACGACCGTTCTTTGTCGAACCTACCCCTTTTTTCGATGCGAAGAACTGAAGATTAAGTTTCAACATGTGGAATCCACCTCCTATATTTGTTCAAGTTGGATATACTCACCGTAACTTTCAGCGATGGTTCCGAGTTGGACCAAGGTCGCTTCCAGTAACAATTGGGTGCGTTCACTGACATCCGGTGCTAAGTCAGCGTACGGCTCTACATAAAAGTAGCCACCCTCTTGTTGTTCTGCCATTTCAAGGAGCAGGACCTGCCCGAGTAGTGACTCGATTGCATTGTATGCTCCGAAAATCACGCTTGAAGTGCCGGCACAGACTAAATCTAGACCAGGCTCAGCAAACTCGGCATGTCCTGTCACTTCGATGGAACGAATCAAATCCGCTTCATCTCGTCGAATCTTAACACGTATCATGGCTTACGCTTCGATTTTCTCGATGCGGACCTTCGTGTAAGGTTGACGGTGACCTTGCTTACGACGGTAGTTCTTTTTAGCTTTCATTTTGAAGACTGTGATCTTTTTCGCGCGAGCGTGTTTGATGACCGTTGCTACGACCTTCGCACCTTCTACGAGTGGAGCGCCGACTTTAACATCGTCACCACCAAGGATCAAGACTTCGCCGAATTCTACTGTGCTGTCGACGTCTGCGTTTAATTTCTCAACGTAGATCTCTTGGCCAGCTTCGACTTTAACTTGTTTACCACCAGTTTTAATAATTGCGTACATTACGTGCACCTCCTCTTAGGAACTCAGACTCGCCATCACGGGCAGCGGATGCTTTAAAACCCGGTCTGTGCGGTTGTAGTCATTTGGTGCTTCCAAACGAACTAACGTTATTCAGAATACCAAATGAAGTTGACTATTGTCAATAACGTTCTTATTGTTTTTGCTGACGACCGATAAATTCTTCACATTCCTGCTTCGTTCCCGTAAATAAGATACCGGTTTCGCCTTCGACAATTAACAGCTCGACCGGTGCGTCTTGTAGCAACAACGGACTTAAGTCGCCAGTCGGCACGCGGACGACGGCTGCTTCCGCATAGGTCGCAATTTCAATCAACTTCGGTTCGAGTTGCCGGTGAATCGCAATCCGTGACGGCTTCCCTTGTGCAACAGACCGTTCGAGTAACGATTTTCCATGCCGTTGCCGCGTCAATTCGCAAAGACCCATCTTCGTAAAACCGTAGACTTCGATTTGCTTCGTTTCTTGGGCGGCGCGTTCCTTTAGCAATTGCGTCACACGCGTCTGCCCTTTACTTGAGCCCCGCAGGAAATCGACGGCAATCATGCCACTGATGTTGCGCAAACGTAATTGGCGCATGATTTCACCGGCTGCCGCTTCATTGATTTGGTCAAACGTCCGTTTTTGCTCTTTGACGGAAATCATCTTCCCACTATTGACGTCAATCACTGTCATCGTCTCGACTTCTTCAATCAATAAATAGGCGCCGCCATCGAGCCAAACGATTTTTTCGAGCGCTTTCTCGATGACTTGGTCGACATGTTCCATCTCCGGGAGCCGTCCTTTCAATACAGGACGATCGACGCGTAATCCGAGTTGCTCCAATCGTTCTTTTTCCATTCGATTCGATACACAGGCTTCTTCGATGAACGGGAGCCGTTTCGCTTCCTGGACAATCAATGATTCATCCTGTTCTAAGTTATCCTGCTTTAGCATTTGTTCATGACGGGCCCGTAACTGAAACAGCTCTTTCTCGAGTATACCGACTTCTGCTTGCGATGCTTCCGTTCGGTACAAGATGCCTTCCATCTCACTTGTCTGAATCAGCTCGGCTAATTGTTGCTGCGTGACGAGATCGAGTTTCCGGCTAAAGCGGACACGCCGACCATACGGGAAATAGACGAGATAGCGTCCGCCATAGGTGATGTTTTGCGTCACTTTATGCTGTTTCGGTGCCGTGCCTTCCTTGACGACCTGAACGAGAATGGTCTGACCGACTTGGACAGCCTGACCGATTGTCGGGACATCCGGGTAACGGCGTAACGTTTCCAATGTTTCGTTGATCGGTAAGTAAAGCGGTGTTCCATCGGTCGCAATCAAAAAGGCAGCCTCAAGCGTCGGATGCAGCCGATCGACTTTCGCGTAGAGCAGCGTACCGACACGAATCTCATCCCGCATCCGCTCATGGTACTCGACGACTCGACCGCCTTCAACTAACGCAACACGCTCAAGCGACGGGGTTTGTTCACTAATCCATTTCATACGAATTCCTCCAAAAAAAATAGACCAGAAGCAACATAGCTCTTCTCGTCTATTTTCCCTAACTTATTTCATACCAAGCATTTTTTTCAATTTCACGAAGAACCCTTTTTGCGGTTGTTCGTTTAAGTCGAGTAATGGAACTGACTCTCCTAGAATCCGCCGCGTGATGTTCCGGTAACCGAGTCCGGCCCGATTATCCGGATTCATCGTCACCGGGACGCCACGGTGCGAGGCCGCGATGACTTCTTCGTCGTCGACGATCAAGCCGAGCAGGTCGATCGACAAGATACGCATGATTTCATCGATGTCGAGCATGTCCCCTGATGCCATCATGTGTGAACGGACACGGTTGATGACGAGACGCGGGACGATTTCACGCTCCGACCGTTCGAGCATGCCGATGATTCGGTCTGCATCCTGAACCGCGGCTTTTTCCGGTGTCGTGACGATGACGGCTTCATCCGCTCCGGCAATCGCGTTCATGAATCCTTGCTCGATTCCAGCAGGGCAATCGATTAAAACGAACTCATATTCAAGTTTCAACGTGTCAATGATCGCTTTCACCTGTTCCGGCGTGACGGACGATTTGTCCTTAGACTGGGCAGCAGGCAACAGATACATCTCTTCAAAACGTTTATCACGCACGAGTGCTTGGTGCAACTTACATTGCCCCGTCACGACGTCGACGATGTTATAGATACTCCGATTATCGAGACCAAGTACGATATCGAGATTACGTAATCCAATATCCGTATCGACGAGACAAACCGAGTGGCCCATCAATGCGAGCGCAGTTCCGATGTTCGCAGTCGTCGTCGTTTTCCCGACGCCACCTTTACCAGACGTGACGACAATCGCCCGCCCGACGTTCGTTTTGGCATCTCTATGTACCTGTTCTTTCACTTGTTCCATGTCTGTCACCCTCTTTCACTATCGATCGCAAACTGATCCATCCGCGCAAGCGGAACGGTTTGGAGTCGAGAAAATTCAATTCCCGCTTCTCCTATAAACGCACAACCCATTTCTAAGGCCGGTACCGGTGCATCATCCGGTTCATCATGGACGAGGTCAGAAATCGAAATCCACTTCGGTTGTAGCACACTTGCGGCGACGACCGCTTCATCATTGCCACCTTTACCGGCGTGAACCGTCCCTCTTAATGCTCCGAGACAATAGATACTTCCAGTCGCATGGACGACAGCACCAGGGTTGATGTCACCGATGACGACGATTGACCCTTCAATATCAAGGACATGACCACTCCTAGCAGTTCCACCAAAATAGTGGAAGGTCCGTTCCCCATATAATGCTTTTGCTTCATCTTTCGTCAGGCACTCACTGTCATACCCGTTGAATGAAAAAGAATCATGTCGTCCGACAATCGATTCGACCGCTGTCACGACACCTTCGTCGACGTAACGTCGCCCAAAGAAGAACGTAATCGGTACGGCGCGTCCGTTCTCGACGGATTTATCGGCAAGCGTCAATTCTAAGTCGTCAAGAAATTCATCCACACTGCACCGTTCGTTTACATAAACGGCAAGGCCACCACGATGACCTTTCATCGTTACATAACGCTTACGTTCAATCATGACTCATCCTCTTTTCTCGTCAAGTGTGGATTGCACGAGTCGGGTCATCGGATAATACAGAATGATAATCCCGATCAGCTGTGCAATGAGACTCTTCGGAATGATTTGTGTCGCCAGTTCTGTAAACGGAACATCGACACCTAAGACCGAAGCCGTAAAGAAATAAATATCAAATTCGAATAATAAGGCACTGAACGTAAAGGTGACGATAATCGTCAATACGTTCTCCTTTACATATTTTAGCACGAAGCTACTAAAAAGCGGAATGGCAGATAACGCAAATAAGTAAATACCGATGATATCGGAATAGACGAAGTCATACAACAGACCGAATACTAAGCCGAAACCAAGTGCCTGTTCGATTTTGCCGTAGCGTCCGAGAAACATTAAGGCAATCAAAGTCAGGTGGACCGCATACGGCGACCCGTCACCGAGCGGACCTGCAAAAATCGTTCCTTCCAAGATAAAAAGAAGGAACACGGCGAAAAACAACTTGACGTTATTCACGAGTGTCCCCTCCCTTATCGGTCTCAGCGAAAGGTTCCTCCGCCTCTCGTTCAATCACGAAGACGTGACCAAACTGTTCGAAGTCTGCTGCCGGTTTGACGTATGCGATTTTCGAAGCACCGTATTTATCCGACTTCACTTCCTCGATTTTGCCGATGACAACACCGCTTGGATATTTTCCTCCGAGACCGGATGTCGCGACAATCTGCCCTTTTTTTAACTTCGCGTCATTCGGAATTTTCGTGAATTTCAACAAGTTCGTTTCCTCATCGAATCCTTCAATCGTTCCGAAAACACCCTTGCCTTTCGTATCGTCCGCAACAGCTGAAACATTGTTCGTACGACTCGTGTCAGATAACAACTGAACGAGCGAAGTGTAGGCACTCGTCTGAATGACACGTCCAATCAATCCATCTGCCGTCACGACGGCCATATTGGACTTGACCCCTTTTTGTTCGCCGATGTTCACGGTCACGAAACGTTGCCACTCGGACGGTGTTCGACCAATCATTTCAGCTGGAAGTAACGTGTAGTCGCGAATCGAGCCACCCAGGTCGAGCATATCTTTTAACTCTTTGTTCTCACGTTCTAAATCACGGACTTTGACGGAAGTTTCCGCATAGTCATTTAAACGTGATTTTAAATACTCATTTTCCTTATACACGTCACGCACTTCTGTAATCGAAGTGACCGTATCATCAATCCAGCCAATCGGTGTCGCGAAAAGACGTTGACCGACCCCGACGGTATCACGGACAAAACTTTGATACCAGTGGGATTGGTTACGCCCTTGCAACGAAATACCGATCAATATCACCAAAAGGAGAAAACTAAGGAGTGTGATGAGCAGTTTTCGATTATTTAAAAATCGCTTCATCGCTCATCCCGTCCTTATCTTTTTTGTGAGATGCCTGATTTCGAACGAAGGACATTCATCATCTCAAGTGATTTTCCTGTACCGATTGCGACACAATCGAGTGCGTTTTCAGCAACAAGCGTCAAGATGCGTGTTTCGTCTTCGATGACAGAATCAAGGTTTTTAAGGAGCGCACCGCCACCTGTCAAGACGATTCCGCGGTCCATGACATCAGCCGAAAGTTCCGGCGGTGTTTGTTCAAGCGTGTGCTTGACACCTGCTAAAATCGCATCGACCGTATCGGATAACGCGTCGCAAATTTCTGCACTCGTTACTTCGATTTGTTTCGGAAGACCTGTGACGAGGTCGCGACCACGAATTTCCATCGTTTCGTTTTCTGACTCTTCATCGATTCGTGCGTAACCGATCGTCATCTTGAGTGTCTCGGCCGTCCGTTCACCAATCATCAAGTTGTACTTCGATTTGATGTAACGAATGATTGACTCATCCATTTCATCTCCACCGACACGAATCGATTGACTCGTTACGATGCCGCCAAGCGAGATGACTGCGACTTCCGTCGTTCCGCCACCGATATCGACGACCATTGATCCTGTTGGTTCAGATACTGGAAGACCGGCACCGATTGCTGCTGCAAATGGTTCTTCGATCGTGTAGGCTTCACGCGCGCCAGCAAGTTTTGCCGCATCTTCAACGGCACGTTTTTCGACTGACGTGATGCCGCTTGGCACACAAATCATGACGTTCGTTTTCGATGAGAACAATCCTTTTTTCTTCGACGCTTGATCCATGAAATACTTGATCATCGTCGCAGTTGTTTCATAATCAGCAATTACGCCGTCTTTCATCGGCCGTCGTGCCGTCACGTTGCCCGGTGTCCGTCCAATCATGTTTTTCGCTGCGTTCCCGACTGCCTCAATCTTACCTGTATCGGTACGGAAAGCGACAACAGAAGGTTCGCGTACAACGATTCCTTGCCCCTTCACATAAACGAGCGTGTTTGCCGTACCTAAGTCAATGCCGATTTCACGGCTAAATGATCCAAACATTATTCAAAAAACCCCTCTCTGAAAATACAACTCCACTAATTATAACGGAAAAGCACTCTTAGAAAAGCGCTAAAACGTTACAGCTTGTTTACAGTTCACCTATTTTTCAAAACACAAAAACGCCTGAGGTCAGGAAGTCCACTTCCCCCTCAGACGTTATTCTTACATAAATCCGCGTTGTTTCATACTAATAAATTGTCCGTGACCGATGACGAGGTGATCGATACAACTGATTCCAATCAATCTGCCCGCCTCGACCATCCGTTCCGACACCTCGATATCTTCCCGGCTCGGCGTCGGATCGCCAGACGGATGATTATGGACGGCGATGAAGCTTGCTGCCGAACAACGAATCGCTTCCCGGAAAATGTCACGTGGATGGACGATTGACGTGTTCAACCCTCCGATGAAGAGCGTCTTTTTCGAAATGACCTCATTTTTCGTATTCAAATACAGACAGATAAAGTGCTCTTGCTGGTAGAGGCGCATCTCTTCTAACAACAGCTCCGCTGCATCCTCCGGTGAACGAACGACCGGTCGGACCCACTTCGGTTCTGTGACGAGCCGGCGGCCGAGCTCGAGTCCCGCCATGATTTGGAGCGCCTTCGCCTTGCCGACGCCGGGTGACTTCTCCAGTCCTCCGACTCCCGCTGCCTCAAGCTCAATCAACGAGGGGTGACGATCAAGTAATTCTTCCGCGATTTCAAGCGGCGATTGATTTCTCGTTCCACTTCGGACGAGACATGCTAGTAATTCGACTGTCGTCGCATGGGTCAGCCCCTTTAGTTGAATCATATCCTTCGGCAATTCAATCACTGCATCCGACCTCTCTTTAGTAGGCGTTACGCAAATTCCGGCTTGATTCCGAATGCTTCGAGTCGTTTCGCAATCGGATGAATCGGTAATCCGACGACATTATAATAATCGCCTGCAATCGCTTCGACGAATAATCCTCCGACCGCCTGGATGCCGTATCCACCGGCTTTATCATACGGCTCATCCGTCTCCGTGTAGCGCATAATCCAGTCCTGCGACAATTTGGCAAACCGGACTTCTGTCGTCACGGTAAACGTTTCGACGTGATCATTCATCACAATCGTCACGCCCGTCAAGACATGATGGGTCCGACCAGATAATTGAAGCAACATCTGCTTTGCGGCTAAACGATTGAGCGGTTTTTCCAAAATCAAACCGTCAATCGACACGACGGTATCAGCCGCTAGAATGATTTCATCCGTTTGTGCAACAGCACGGGCTTTTTTGTCGGATAAGTAGGCGACGTATTCGGCAGGCGCCATCGGATAGGGCGCTTCTTCGACGACGTCAGCAGGACGAACCTCATGCTGTATTCCGATTTGGTCCAAAAGCTGTGTCCGGCGCGGAGACGCCGAAGCAAGAATCAAGGGTGGTTGCGTTACCATTAGTATCACGCTCTTTCTGATAGATTTCGAACTAGCTTAATTCACTCAAGGAGTAGTATAACGAAAAACAAGTGCCTCTCCCGTGAAGAGAAGCACTTGTTTCCAAACTAATTTCCTGTGACATCGACAAAGGGATCTGATTTCGGGGTCGTCTCCTTGAGTGGTGTCTTCTTATCTGGAACGAGTTGTGTTAGATCAGGTCGATAATACGTCTCGATTTCAATCGTAAACGCCATCATCTCATCGTCAAGAAGAATCGTCTCACTTCCGGCACCTGGTTCATCCGGTCCCGTCAATTGAATCTGACGCAAGATCGTAATCCGATCCGTCCGTTCGATTTGTTTGAGGAATGCCATCAGTTCAAGGTATGACGGTGCTTCGACAGATAACGATGCCGGAAGCGGTGTCGCGGCCGTCGTCGCGACAGGTGCTTCTGCTCCATCCGCATCGATGTCAGACTCTGTCGCCATCGCTCCGTCGACGACCGGTGTTGACTCGACAACCGGTGCAGGTGCAACATCCGTTTGGCTGAACGTAATCGACTGAACTTTGACTCCTGCAATTTGACTCGAGGCATTGATGGCGTCGATGACGTCATCATTCGCCGGGAGGACAGGTACTTTTTTCTGTAAGAAGCTTGATTCAGCGACATCGACTTTTTGTTCATTCGCTTTTGCGATTTCGAGGGCCATCTGTTCCCGATCAAGCGTCGCTTCCGTTTCATTCAATTCTTGGTACGTCGTATAGGTCGTATAACCGAAATAGGCGACTCCTCCAATTACGAGCAGGAGCGTCAATCCGAGGAGAAGGTAACTACTATAACGCTTCAATTATCCTCCACCTCCTCAATTTCGGTCGAGACGACTTCGCCTGTTCCGTCTTCTGGTGTCACTTCACCGTCTGGCGTCGCCGACTCCGTCTCGCCATCTTCTTTTGGTACATCCGGATTCGCTTCATTCGTTTCACCTTTGACGACCTCCGCCGGTAAGACTGACAACGTGAATTGACCGATGTAACGTGGTTCTTCCGTTTTTTCATCAGCCGATGGTGTAATCGTCGTCGTCGGAATTTCTTCCCCTGTCGCCGGATCGATCGTTGTCGACGTGACGACATCTGCCTCTTCGTTCATTGTCTTTGTCGTGATACCTGTCAATGAAACTCCTGTAAAGACGTCATCCGTCAAGAGTTGACGATAAAAACCGTTCAATTCTTCCAGTGTTTCGAATTGCGCATTCATCGTCACGAGATGATCGGCACCATAGGCGAACTGTAAGATGTAGCCGCGTTCCGGTAAGTAGCGGGTAATCCGTTCAAGCGTCGGGACTGCCGGGCGCGGCGTCTCCTCTAATCCGTCGACGGTCTGCTTCAATTGGGCAATTTCTTGTTTCGCTGATTGTGCCGATTCCGCCTGAAGGGCACGAACGATTTGTACTTGATTGTTTGCTGTCTCGATCCGGTCCGCGAACTGGTCCGTTTGCCAGAACAAGTAGCCGCCAATCATTCCGCCAAATAACAACAGGACGAGCGACGCGACGAGCGGAAACTTCGGCATGACGTCGTTCTCTGGTAACAGATTGATTCGAGTTTTTTGTGGAATCGCGAGTCCAATCAGCGGTAAATACGCACGCGGAATCGGTTGTGACGCGACTTCGAGCTGTTCCGGAAGCTGTTCGAGTCGGAGATCAAAATTCGCTTCGAACCGTTTGACGAGCTCCTCCTGGAACGGGAAATCTCCTGCTAGAATGACACGGCTGATTTCCCGTTGGTCACGCGCGAGCGAAAACCGGTAGAAATCGAGCACACGTGAAAATTCGAGCAGCATTTCGTCAAGTGTCATCTCGACTTGTGCGTCATCTAAGCGATACCGGTAATGGAGACGATCCTCCATCACCTCAACTTCCCAGGCATTCGAACTGAACGTATCGACGGAACGGATTAAGCGCGGCACTTTGTCTTCGATGATGATCAGTTGATGATTCGTCGCATTGACGTTCCAAATCAAGACGCTGCTACTGTCTTCGACTTCATAGAGCGACTCGATTCCGAAAAACGTAGCGAGCGGTTGCGGTTCAGCTGCGACAAGCCGCAGGTGCTTTTGCTTAAACAATTGCATGTATTGTTGAATCGCTTCGTTCGGTGCCGCATACAGCATGATTTCGCGTTTGCCGTCTTCTTCGAGCAGTGTGTAATCGAAGTACGGTTCTTCAAACGGCAGGACGATGCTGTGCCCGAGTTCCATGAACAAGTAGCCACGGATTTGGTTCGTCTCGACCGACTCCGGAATTTCAAGTTTCCGTGCTAAAACAAGGGATCCGTCAAGCGCAAGAACGGCTTGCGAACCACGCGGAACCTTCAATTTCGTCAACAGGCTGTCAAAAATCAAATCAAGTGACGCTTCCGGTTGTAACCATCCACCTTGGAGTGTCCCGGCAGGCAGCGACGCAACAGCGCGTCGTTTGATGACACCGTTCTTGACGACGGCGCCGAAGACGGCGACATCCGTGAAGTTGAAATAAATATATGTACCTCTACGCCTAGCTTGCGCCATATGTAGGTTCGTCCTTTCTCATAAGAACAGATCGAGGTATAACGTCACCCAATCGTCCGCGAAATAATAAGTGAGTAATGTCCCGATCGCAATCGACGGGACGAAGGGAATCGGTTGCTTGCGTTCGACGCGCTTCAATCCGAGCAGTGTCAGTCCAATGATGGAACCGACAAATGCCGAGACGAATAAGGCAATCACGACGTCAAGTGGTCCGAGGAAAATCCCGAGTAAACCAAACAGTTTGACGTCCCCTGCGCCCATCCCTTGACGAGATGCGAGAAAGATTGCAAACAACAAACTAAAACCGACGATTCCGCCAATAATTGGATTATACCAGTTCTCGTATGGAGAAAGGTAGCGAACTATCAGACTAATCGGTAAAAAGAACAGTAATATTTTATTCGGGACGAGCATGTAGGCAAGATCCGACATGACAAGGATGAACAACAGACTCGTCAAGATAAGCGTCAACACAAATTGCATCGACCATCCGAATTGGTAGAACGCATAGGCGTAAAGCACGCCACCAAGCAGTTCAAGCGCCGGATACTTCGCGGAAATCGGCAGTTGGCAGTCGCGGCATTTTCCGCGTAAGGCGAGATAGCCGAGGACAGGCGTCAGTTCGAGCGCACCAAGGACATGTCCACAGTTCGGACAATGCGACCGGGGACGGACGATCGATTCCCCAAGCGGAATCCGCAGACCGACGACGTTCGTGAACGACGTAATTAGCATGCCAATAATGAAAAAATAGACCGTAAAAACGATTGTCATGACCGGGCTCCTTTCTTAAAAAACTTCAGAAAAAAACCCCCGATGTGGGGGCGAGGACTTAAAGCGAGTCTTTATTTAGAGAAACAGTATCATTAAAGTAAACTTTAGCTGTACCAGATCCTTTTTTCTCCATAGTAACTTTATAAATATACTTCCCAGTGTCAGGATCTTTTGAAACGTTAACATATGCCTCTTTGTACTCAGCATCACTATTCATTGGATCCTTCAGAGAATCGATGTACTTCTCCAAAACTTTTTTATCGTTTGTCTCGGTAGATTCATATGATAATTTACCAGACTCGATCGGGTTGCTCGAAACATATAATTTCGCAGCTGAAACTAATTGTTTCGCATTTGCTACTTGCGCATCCTTACGTGAGTTCTCAATCAATCCGCCAATCGCTACTACCGCGATTGCGGCAATAATTCCGAGGATAACGACGACGACGAGTAACTCGATCAACGTCAAGCCACGCTCATCGCGCATTTGTTTTGCATCTAACCAGATTTCTTTTAACCGTTCTAACATTTTAGTATTCCTCCCTAGTGCTTTTTAAGTGTGATGTATAGGTAATACTATCCAGATGATTACTATTATAGTAGCACCATATTTTTTGTGAATAATGTCTTTTTTATACAGCAGGTAAATGTTTTTACAGTTCTTATTCGCCTTGGATGTCGGAATAAATCTTAAACATCGGAACGACGACGGCGATGACGATGACACCGACGATTGCTGCGAGTACGACGATCAGGAGCGGTTCGATGATCGATTTCAAGCGATCCGTCGTCGTTTCGACTTCCGTTTCATAAAAGTCCGCGACTTCTGTCAGCATTGAATCGAGGCGCCCTGACTCCTCACCGATCGCAATCATCTGCGTCACAAGCGGCGGAAAATATTTATTTTTCTCGAGCGGCTCGTGCATCGGAATCCCGCGTGACATCGCTTCGTTTGCGGCAGCGATTCCTTTACGGATGATCCGGTTCGTGACGATCCGTTCCGTAATGTCGAGCGAAGCAAGAATTGGGACCGACGCATTCAGTAACACAGCGAGTCCCCGCGTCATCAAAGCAATCTGTGACTTTTGAATCAATGGTCCGAAGACCGGCAACATCAACAGTAAGCTGTCGAAGATGACCCGTTGTCGTTCATTTTTAAAATTAAAATACAACAGACCGAGCAACCCGAAGGCGACAAGCAACAAAACCCACCAATAAGCGACAAAAAAGTCTGATACGGCAACAACAAGTTTCGTGATTAACGGAAGTTCACTTCCGAGTTGATCGAAGATCGACGCGAACGTCGGGACGACGTTCAACATCAGGAAGACGACGACACCAATCGCGACGATTGAAACGACGGCCGGATAAATCAATGCCGAAATGACTTTCCGTTTAATCTCGTACTGTTTTTGAAGCTGGGTGACGATGTTATCAAGGGCTTCTTCTAAATTCCCACTCGCCTCGCCCGCCATCGCCATGCTGACGAAGAATGTATCAAAGACGCGCGGATGCTTTTCAATTGCTTGCGAAAATTGAATCCCGCTCCGTAAATCATCTTCGACTTCGACGAGTGCCCGCTCGAGCGGCTTCGACTCTGTCTGTTTCCGTAAAATTTCGGTCGCTTTAACGATTGAGACACCGGACCGGACGAGCGTCGCAAATTGACGTGCGTACATGACTAAGTGTTCGATTTTCGGTTTTGCCGTTAAAAATGTGATCTCGGTATTTAAGCCTTTCGATTCTTGTTTCTCAAGTGACGTGACGGCGATTTGTTCTGTCCGGAGACGTTCTGCCGCCTCCCGTTTCGTTAATGCTGTAATCTTACCTTTTTTCCGTTTTCCGGCCATCGTCCGACCTTCATAGATAAATACTGCCATCTGCTCACCCCGATATGTAAGGTGTCGCGGCTGATGCTGGAATCAGTCCCCGACTAACTAAGTCTTGTAAGGCCATTTGCATCGTCTGCATCCCATACTGTTTTCCGGTCTGCAAAACGGATTGAATCTGATATTCCTTACCTGTGCGAATCAAGTTTGAGACGGCTGGTGTCTCGACCATGATTTCAAGCGCCGCGACTCTGCCTGTACCATCGGACCGGGGCATCAAGCGTTGCGAGACGACACCCGCCAGGACATTTGCCAACTGGGCGCGAATTTGATCCTGTTGCTCCGATGGAAAAACATCGATGATCCGACTGACTGTCGAGGCAGCGGTCGACGTATGGACGGTCGCGAAGACGAGATGTCCCGTCTCTGCAGCTGTGACTGCCGTCGAAATCGTCTCCAAGTCGCGCATCTCCCCGAGCAAGATGACGTCCGGATCCTGACGGAGCGCAGAACGTAAGCCACTCGCGAATCGTGGGGCATCAATGCCGATTTCACGTTGGTCAATTAAACTTTTATGATGACTATGTAAGTATTCAATCGGGTCCTCAAGCGTAATGATCCGTTTATACATCGTCTGATTGATTTCGTTGATCATCGCAGCAAGTGTCGTCGACTTCCCTGACCCGGTCGGTCCTGTGACGAGAATCAAGCCATGCGGTTTCGTTAAAAACCGTTTGATGACAGGAGGTAACGATAATTGTTCGAGTGTCGGCACTTCAGTCGGAATCGTTCGAAAAGCCATTGAGAGTGCACCACGTTGATAAAAACAATTGACGCGGTAACGGGCGACACCCGTCACACCAAAGGAAAAGTCGATGTCACGATCTTGTTTAAGCTGCAGGTACATTTCCTCGGTAATCAACGACTGAACGAACCCGTCGATGATGACCGGCTTGAGTTTATCCGTCCCGTAAGCAATCAATGTTCCATTGACGCGAAAGACGGGGGGAGATCCTGCCGTCAAATGGACGTCAGAAGCCCCTTTTTCTTTTGACGATCTGAGAATGTCTTCGATTTGTGCGCGTTCCATCGTACTCATTCTGATATCACCGTCCGTAAGATTTCTTCCGTCGTCGTAATTCCTTGGGCGACTTTCGTCAGTCCATCCGCTAACAAGAACCGTTGACCTTGCGACTTGACGTACATCGTGATTTCGCTTTCCGTCGATTGGTTCATAATCATCCGTCGCAATACTTCATCAATCATGACGACTTCCTGGATCGCGAGTCGCCCCCGGTACCCCGTCATGTTACAAGATGAACAGCCCCGTCCCCGCATGACGGTCGTCGCTTCGATTCCTTCTTGGGCAAACAACTCTTGTTCGCGTTTTGAGAGTGGTTGAACTTCCCCGCAATCGCGACAGACCCGACGGACGAGACGCTGCGCAATCAATCCGGTAACGGACGCCGCGACAAGGAATGGTTCAACACCCATGTCAATCAGACGGGTGATTGAACTGATGGCCGAGTTCGTGTGCAACGTCGACAGGACAAGGTGTCCCGTCAATGAGGCACGGATCGAAATTTCCGCCGTTTCAATATCACGGATCTCCCCGACCATGACGACGTTCGGATCTTGTCGTAAGATCGAGCGTAACCCACTCGCGAACGTCAAGCCGATCTTACTGTTCACTTGAACTTGATTGATGCCGTCGACTTGATACTCAACCGGATCTTCGACCGTAATGATGTTACGGCTCTCATCGTTCAATTCATTCAAGGCCGCATACAATGTCGAGGACTTACCAGACCCTGTCGGTCCAGTAATCAAGATGATGCCGTTCGGTCGTTTCAGCATCTCCCGGAACTGGGATTCATTACGTTCACTAAATCCGATTTTCGAAATCGAGATATTCGAGTTCGAGCTGTCGAGAATCCGGATGACGACTTTCTCACCATAAACGGTCGGAAGTGTCGAGACACGGAAATCGTAGGCGAGACCATTATAGATGTACTTGATCCGTCCATCTTGCGGCAAGCGTGATTCCGTAATGTCAAGTTCACTCATAACCTTGATTCGGGTCGTCAAGATGTTCTGAATTTGTTTCGGGTAGTTGTTCTCTGTCCGCAGCTCCCCGTCAATCCGAATCCGGACCGATAATGACGTTTCTTGCGGGTCCATGTGGATATCGGACGCACGTTGGGAAATTCCGTTCTCAAGAATTTGATTGACGAGGCGAATAATCGGTGCATCTTCGCGCGTCACGACATCCCGGGTTGCGTCCGTCTCCATCATTTCATCGGATTCAAGTAACTCACGCAGTGACGAATCGATATCATAATACTTTAAAATCGTCCGGCGAATTTCGTCACGGGTCGCAATCCCGACTTCAATCATCAACCCGGTCTGCAGACGCAGGTCATCAATCGCAATCAAGTCGAGCGGATCTGCCATCGCGATAAACAGACGATTGCCTTCCCGGTAGACTGGGACGAGTGTGTGCCGCTGGGCAAGCTCTTTTGAAATCAGCTTCGTGACCGCGACATCGACCGGGTAGTTATACAACTGAATGATCGGAATCTTTAACTGGTGGTGAAGTGCTTCGAGTAATTGTTGTTCCGTCAAATGACCGAGACGTAACAGGGCATCGCCTAATTTTTCTGTCGACCGTTTGACCGTCAGTGCTTCATCAATCTGTGATTCTGTCACGAGGCTTTCTTCAAGTAACATCTCCCCGAGACGTTTCCGTTTCATCGCCATTTAATTCGTCACCCTTCCGCGTGCCATGTTTCTTCTTCATCAAGTGCTGTCGGTCGTTGTTGTTGTTTTTCATCCATCGTACTCGTCACCGCAGTCGCCACCAAAAGGGTGACGACATATCCTGCGATGACAAACGGATTCATCATCCAATCGAATTTGACGAGCAGATATAGTGCGACGACGAGCACAAGTGCCGTGACCGAAAGAATAACCTTCGCCCGTGTCGTCGCGATAAATGGAATTTGAACGGCAAACATCAAGCCACAGATAATCGTCGCTAGTCCGACGATGATTCCGAGTTCAACCAATAAATCTGTCCAGTTCATACAATCCCCTCTTTTCTAATCTGAATTAACCGACTGCCGGTTCCGCTGTATCACCTTCGACGGGAGAAGCAGGGTCTCCGTCTGTTGGAGTATCTGGTGTATCGGGTGACGTCGGTGTATCCGGTGATGTCGGTGCATCTGGACCTGTCACATCCGACTCTGGGTCGGTTTGATCCGTCGTATCAGATTCAGCATCAGTCGGATCCGTCTCGTTTTGGTTCTCTTCAGCAGGTGGTGTGACGACCGGGGCTTGCTCCGCTTGACTGCTCTTCGTGACGATTGCCGGTGTTGCTGCATAAAAATCAAGTGCAATCAGGATTTTTTGTTCGCCTTTGTTCGACTTGATGATGCGGTACAGTTCAATCGATGTTCCTTCCGATCCGGATTGTGTATCACTTGTCGTTCCAGCAGATAGCGTCGCTGAATAACGAGTGATCGTCCGATACGGAATTGATTTTTCACCTTCAAGCACTGCTGTGACTGTTTCTTTGAACGGCATTCCCCGTAGTTCAAGCGTCACGTCACTGCCCGTCTTCGTCGCAATGAGTTGATAGCTACTCGCTTGTGTGTTGCGCACTGCAAAATCTGTCTTTTCATCAATTCGGACATCGTAGCCGAGTGTGATATCGTCCGGTAATTGATCGTGTGGCATCCGCTCGACGATTTCAAACGGTGTTTTGGCGAATAACTCATACAATTTACTTCCAATATATGAAGCAGCTACAGGATCCATTCCGTACGTTTTTGTGTTCATCAATTGTCCGGCCTTTAGTTCTACCTGGGTCATGGCTTCGACCATTTGTTCTTCTGCTGCTGATCGTGTCGTAAAGGAAATCGATGAAACGACTTCATCCGTTCCCGTTGCTACGGTCATCGTAGTCGGATCATAGTTTCCTTCTTTTAATTCTTGGCTCATGGTCGTCAGCCACGTCTTGAACTGTGTCGTCTGTTCCGCCGTATAGGCGACCGGTTGCGTCGACAAATAGTCCTCGATTGCGGCGTCATCCATACTTACTGATAACTTGCCCCCTTTTTTTAACGAGGCTGCTTCAATCGCCTGATCCGTTTTAAACGTCACAAGCGTCGTCGGGATCGGAGTCGTCTCTTCGCCTGTTCCCATCGTTAAAGGCGTCATGTTGGACCAGGTCGTAATCGCTTTTTGTACTTTCGGTTTCGCTTCGTCACGCGTCATCCCGCCGACCGGGACGGATGCAATCCGTGCACTGTCAGAGAACTTTTCGCTGACGCTCGCTTGGCCCGTAAAGGAGATGAGCGCGAATGAAGGAACATAGATTAAGACAATCAATAGGACTAAAAGAAGAGTATGTACTGCAAAACGCTTAAGATTTATCATCATCTGTTTCCTTTCCGTTTGAAATAACCATTTCAGGTGTCTAGTATTTCCATTATAATGAATATTATGATGAAACATAAGTCCTAGCTGACAATAACTTTCATCCTACGTAAATACATACCGTTTCTCATTTTTGAACTGATAACTCATATTGAACCGGATAAGAGGTGCATCCATGCAAGACGAGCAACAAGGCTTTTCCTTAATCGAAGTATTAGTCAGCATCACGATTCTTTCGATCATTTCCGTATCACTCATCAGTATTTTTTCACAGTCCTTATCCGCTTCCCGCAAGAGCACGGAGTTGACGTTCGCTAATTATCTGGCGAAGAATGCAACATCTTATATCAAACGAGAAGCATTAGAAGCGACAAGTGATGAACCATTCGCCTTTAGCTCTCTATCTACAGAGGCAAACAAAGCCACTTATCTGAATGGAAACTATGTCATCCCTGAGCCCACGTCTCCTTCTTGTGAACTATCGGCTATTTGCTCATCAATCTTTACTAATCCTGAAATCAATAATATTGCCTTTGATGTCAAATACAGTGTGACACCTCGGAAACTCGAAGGAGTCGTTAATCCGAATCTCCTGGACCTCCATGTATTCGTCTACATAGAAGGAACAACTGAACCGATTACATCATTGAAAGGATCGATTACGAATGCGACGCTCAATCAAAGTTTTCCGACAACAAAATGACGGCTTCTCGCTCGTCGAACTACTCGTCGCCATCGTCATTGCTTCGATTTTCAGTGCTGTCATCTTGACGGTCTTCATCTCGGGGACAAAAAGTTTTCAAGCGACAGGAATCATCAGTGAACTGCGTAGTGAAGCTGATAGTCGAGTTGGTATCATGTTAAACGAAATCAGTGGATTTGATGCGATCCGGGTCGATGAAGCGGAGCAGTTATCATTCTACAAAAAAACACTTCCTACTTTGAATCCTGATACTGGATTACTCGAGCGCGCATCAGGTTTTCAACCATTTAATGCTACAGAAGAGGCTACCTCTTCAAATACGAATGACACGCCGATTCGTTATACATTTGCAGAACAGCGCGTAGATGGAACCGAACTGATATATGAATCCGCTCCACAACCCATCGACGACCAAACTGAATTATTTCAGACATTCACATTATCAAGTCCAGAGTATCAAACAATCAAATCAGGTAATAACAGCAGTCGCTACATCACCCACGGTATTTTAACCATCACGACTAAGATTCAATCAACGGATCAAGAAGAAGTCCAGACCTTCAAAAGTACGATTGGATTTTAACCTAGAAAGGAATACGGTATGCGTAAATCTGAGCAAGGCTATACATTACTTTTTGTTCTTGTCACCTTAACTGTCCTGTCCGTTCTCGCTGTTGCGACGATTGGTATCAGTTTACAGTCGACTCGTCTGACCGAAATTCGTGAAACTGATATCGATGTCGAGACGACGACACAAAATGACCTAGACTTAGCAGTCGCTGCTTTGCAAAAAATAGTTTCCAAGACAACAGGAGATTCTCCAACAACTTCATCTCAGGAAATTTTCAAGAATCTTAACAGTACCGTCATCTTACCGCTAAAATCGATTGTGCCGAATGTAACAGTCACACCCAACAAAGCGGCCTCCAATGTCCGTGTGACAGCACTCGATTTAACAGCAGTCGTCACGAAACAAAAAGGTAATCAACCAGCAATCAAAAAAAGTTATCGTCAACGTGTTTATCTGTCCGCAATTCCTAGTTTTTTGTACTATACGCTTGGCTCTGATAATAAGGTCATCTTAAACGGTGCTCCGTTGATTGAAGGCAACATCTTCTCTCGAAAAGCACTTCAAGCAACCGCAACACCAATTTTTAAATACAACAATGTAGACGGAAAATATACGAATACAAAAGCGTTACCCTACGTAGCAGGTCAAGTACGTGTCTTTCAAGAGAAAAATCAACCATTATTGCAATGTGGCGATTATCTCGTATGTGATAAAACGATTTTTGATCCTAAAGGTGAGACAGAATTAGTAGCGACAAAAGAAACACTCGTACCATTCGATTTTGAATATGCTTTGAACGATTTCCTGAAGCTACCAACCAATACACCATCTGATCAAATTGTCTCTTCTTTAAAAGACTCTTCCATTCCGCAATTCACATTGGATGGTCCTTTTCTGACAGAACTTGATACGAAGCGACAAATGATCAGTCCAGCATTAAATACAGACAATACCGTGACATTGACAGATGATCTTGTTCAAGAAACACTCGCACCTTTAATCATTGATGGTAATTTAACGATTTCTTCCTTAAATCCGATATCACAACCTCTTGAAATCAAGCGACCTCTCGTCGTTCTTGGCAACTTACTGATTCGAGGAAATGTTGGATTTGCAACGACGATTTATGCAACCGGAACGAGTAGTCTAGACGATGCCAATATTCAAGGTCTTGTTTCCACTTCAAAACAAAATACATTGATTCTGCTCAGTAAAGGAAAGCTCGTCATTAACCGTGTCAATAAATTTTCGACACCTCAAACAGATATACCGGATTTGAATGCTTTTCTATACAGCGATTACAATCAACCAACTACTGATGATAATTTTCCACTCAATACGATTTATGCTGTAGGTTCGACTATGAATGTACGCGGTGGCATTTTTACGAAGGGTAATCTAGAAGTCAACGCCTATCGCGGGAAACTGGATTTACCTGAAAATGCGTTCCCTGCAAATGTAACGGAGCTCGAAAAACTGATGGTCGCTAACAAATCATCTGACATTGAAGCCTCCCGTCTACGCATGGCGTATGATGCGACAGTATTGAAAAACCCGACAGCACTACTTCCGCTCAATCGAGCAGTCCAATTGTATGTTGAAACACCGAAGCGCGTTCAACCGTAACACGCATAAAAAGAGTCATTCGCCAACGACGAATGACTCTTTTTTGATTAGAATTTTGTTGCTCGGTACTGCTTCGCAAGCTGTTTCACTTTTTTATTTTGAACTTCTGCGCCGTTTTGTTGCAACATCATATATAAATCTTTACGGTTTTGTTTGACCGTTTCATAAACAGGCACTTCTTTTCCCTGATTAGGATCGGCGCCCGCATTCAATAACAGTTCGATTGCCGCCTCATTTTGATCCAGTGTGGCATAAAAGAGTGGTGTATGACCAAAGTCGTCAATACGATTGAGCTCTTTTTTAGACGCTTCTTTTATTAAGAGAGCATAGACATCAATCGATCGATTCACACTCGTCGCAACATGAAGAACCGACTGACCTTGTGCATTCAGTTGACTGATCTTTGCACCTTTCGTCAACCATTCAGAAACTGTGCTCAGTGGCGCAAATTGCGCTGCATAAAACCAGTTCCCTTTATTTTTGACGGTCTGTTCATCAAGAAGAAGTTTCGCCTTATCAAAGGCGGGTGCTTCTTGAAAGCGACGAATATAACGATTTTTCTCTTTTGTCGACAACGATGTCTCTTTTAGTGCACTTGCGAGCTGTTCTGGTTTTTCTGAACGTAATCCTTGCTCGAGTGCTGCTTGTTGATTCGCTTTTATGACGTACATCGTTCCCCCGATTCCAATGATGATTAAAATCAAGAGAACGGTAATGATTCGTTTGCGTTTCATAGATGGCGTCCCCACTTCTTAATAAACATCTTCATCCAAGTCTGACGTTCCTGATTCAGAACCAATCGTCACCTTGAATGTCGTCGTTAGTGGTGTTTTTTGATTCTCTTTCATGACTTCGAGCACATCTTTATTCTCTTTTAATGCCGTTACCTTGATACGTGCCACACCTGGACGTAATGGTTGCAATGCTTGTCCTGTCGGATCAATCTTGACGTATTCTTTCCCTTGGAGGACTTCTAAACGATAGAAGCGTTCTGTCGTCGTCACTGGGAACCAGCGCAGAATCGGTGATTTCTTATCATCTTTCATCGTCATTGCGATATCATCAGCAGTCAGATTGAGTGGATTCTCTCGAACACGCACAAGTGTCTTCGCGATTGTGTCTGGGAAATCTTTTAATGTGAGTGACGCCTCTACTGGTCCGTTTGGTGTCCCGGATTTACCCGTGATCGTATAGCCCGATGCCGTCTGTTTTAACTCGATAGCGTCACTTACAGTCGAAGTCGTAAATGGTAACGGATAATTCGGATTGAATGTCGCCGTCACGTCTTGATTCGACCCGACCCATAACTCCAGGTTATTTGGTGAGACGGATAGTTCCGGTAACTTGACTTGAATCGTATACGTCGTTGACTGGGCAAGATAAGTCGAGCTTCCGACTGTCGCAGGTACGACCGTTTTAACAGTGATTGTCCCTGGCGTTTTCCCCGTCAACTCTAACGTATTTTTAGTTAATCCACTTGTCGTAACACGCGAATCATTCGTAATGATCCACTGAATCGGCGTGTTGCTTCCCGATACCATCGAAGCAATTCCCGTCATTGACTTTGTTTCACCAACATACAACGTATCTGGTACATTTCGGACGATTAGTCCTCCGAACACATCATTGATGACTAGCTCAGAAGTAGCCGTTAATTCTTTACCGTTTCCGACCGGTACGACTAGTTTAATCTGTGTCGTTCCGACTTTTTTCGGTTTAATGACACCTGCTTCATCAATCGATGCAATTTCTGAATCTACGATCGACCACTTCAATGTGCCGTATTGACTGCCTGAAGGGTTGATTTCTGGTAACACTTTATACGATGGTGTCGTAATATCCATTTTGACAGATGGAATCTTCGCACTTGTCGCAAAGGATGGGGTCAGTGCGTAACCAATCGTCGGAAAAGCTTGTGGATCATTTGCTACAGTTGTTGATTTATCTTTTCCATTCTTTTTATCCCAGACGTTTTTCGTCGATGTCAGCGTATTATCTTTTTTATCAAGTATATGGACTCCCGCTGCATCTTTCGCACGTACTTTGACAGTGAATGTCACTTCCGATTGATTCGCAATCCATTCACCTTTATGAACGCCTTCAATCGCTTCGTCATATTCGATATCCGAGAGTTTCCCTTTGATGGTCTGTCCAGTAATATTCGCTCCAGTCAAACCCGTCGCCGAGAGGATTTCAAGGTTGCTTGGGAATTGCTCGTTAAATAGGATATTTTCCATCGTCACTGAGAATTGTCCCATGATGTATCCATTATTACCGATGGCATCTTTTTGCATCATTGGCGAAGTTTTAACCGTATACGTAATATCTGCTGTTTCTCCTTTTGGAATCGTCGCTGGATCAATCGAGCGTGACAAGACGAATGGTGTAGATGCAGCTGGACGAACGACTTGAACCGTCCGTGTCTCAATTGTTTTGGCCCCCCGTTGATCTTCTGCTTCAATTCGAATCGTCACGCTCGTTTTTCCTTTGAGCTTTGATTCGAAAGATTGACTGACGAACGAGTTGTTTTTCAATTTATTGTTTTCAAAGACTTTCTCATCATCAATATAGATGCGTGTCTTCAGCTCACGATCTTGTAGATCATAGTCGTTGACTTGATACGAGATCGTCAACGGTTCGTTTTCAAGATAACTTGATTTATCCGTCGGTAAGATGTTCTTGATTAAAGGCTTATGGTTCGCACCGATGAAAGCACGGTACATCGTGTTCGAGAATAATTCTTTTTCTTGTTGTTGATTGAAGCTCGAAGTATGCCCTGCTCCTGAATACGTAACGTTTCCTTTTGTATACATATAGTAATGATTGCGTGCATCGCCAATCGTTCGACCTGCTGCCTGATTCGAACTACCGAGGTTATTTTCACGGATGTTATACCATGGAATCAAATCTGGTTGCTCGAGATCCAAACCAAAGTATTGATTGTGTGTCGTTGCGATGGCGACAGTATCGGCCAATGCAAATGGATAGGAAGTCATAACACCAGAATTCTGTTTGACTGCTTGACCAGATGTTCGAGGGGCCGAATACCCCATATTCGTAAAGTTCTTTTGACCAGCGAGATCTGCGAACTTCGTTTCCCAGAATAGTTCTGGCTTACTAGATTGAGCCGGTCTAAAGATCGTGTCGTGTGTCAACATTAGTCCTTGACCCGTATTCGTGAAATTTAAGATAGCATTGGATGCGCCGTCCGTTAAAGCAGCCGCACCATAGGAATCTTGGAATCCGAAAATCAACATGTCATAATTCGTATTTAAGTTCTTATTGGCATACGTAAGATTAAAATCCGTTGCTGACAAAACTTCAACATTAAAATCGTATAATCCATCTTGTTTTAACAATGAGCCTGACATGAATCCATTGATGGAGCCGGTTGAGCCTGAGCGTGTAACTTGCAAAATTTTTGCTTTTGCTTCTTGGTCCTGCATCAGAAAGCTTCCAGTCTTATAGTCTGTCAATCTTTTTCCTTCTTCATTAATTACTCGAATCATCCAATTCCGTGGTCCCGTATAACTAGGTGCACTAAAACGATACGATAATGAGCCCGAATCCGTTGCTACCGTCTTGTCGACTTTCTCTGACTCATCAAATTGATCATTACTGTCAAAGTCAATGTACAAATATACAATTGTATTAGCTGCTGTTTGATCAAGTGTAAAATTAAAATCAATTGATTTGTCTGGTGAAGCGGGTGCCGCTTTATCTACCGATGTTAATGCAAGACCAGCCTGGGAAACCGCCACTTTGCTTAATCGAGGTCGCTTAACTTTTTCTGCCTGCAGTTGAAGGACTGCCTGTTTTATATCCGTATATTTAATTGCACCATCAGATATAATGCTCGGTTCAAAAATCGAAGTGAAATTACTCGTAGCATGTGTAAATACATCAGAATGGAAAAATACTGGTAATTTTTTTTGGATATAGTTCGTCAGAATCTCGTTTGCTTTTAATTTCGTGATATCATTCTCGATTTTACTTGTATTATGCATTTTTGAGGTGTCGGATACTTTCACTGAATACCGATCTTCTCCCGTAAATACAGACGGATCAAAGACAATGGCATCAAAGGCGCCATCTAATGGAAAACGAGACGCATTCAACTCCTTGACCGTCATCATCTTGATTTCAAAGCGTGCTGGATCAAGCCCTGTCAATAACGACGTAATTTTAGTTCCCGGATCAATCCGGTTCGTCGTCGACCAGTCATCACGAATCTCTAAAATTTTAAATTTTTCACCGGTTGCCGCTTTTGAATGTGGCTCATGTATATACGTAAAACTTGAAAAAATCAGTAAGATGGCTAAGGCTAGACGGACCCACTGTTTCATCATTTATCGTCTCCTCATCGTGTCATTAAAATATGGGACAATACTCCCCCATTTCATTATAACGAGAGAATCAGGATTTTCCCTATTTTGTAAAAATCGAAGTGTATTGATGACGTACTTCACTGATGAAATAGAGTGATCCCGTCACGACATATGTTCGGTTAATATCTAATTGATCGAAGAACGCTTCGACCGTCGTTACGTTGGCTCCGTCCTGCTGCAACTCCTCTATCGTCCGCGCTCGCGGAAAATCAAATGTCGTCTCATAAATATCCGGTGTGATGTTGTGTAACTGTGCAAGCATCGCGGTCCGGTCTTTATCACGCAAAATCGAACAGAGCAATGTAACCGGTTTTGATTCTTCCTTTAATCGCTCAACGAGAGCCGTGATTCCTTCCGGGTTGTGTGCACCATCGAGAATGATCCGTGGTTTGCGCGAGATGATTTCAAACCGTCCCGGATGTTTGGCGTTGCGGAGACCCCGACGAATCGCCGTCTTTGACCAACCGAGCTTCTTTGCGCAGATGACGGCGTTCGCTGCATTTTCGACTTGATGATGGCCTTCAAGTCCAAGTCGTGTTTCCGGAATTCCTTCATACGTCGCCCATGTTCCGGTCGCATTCAGTCGGTACGAGACGATGGCTTCCTGACTCCACTTCAACGTCGCCGCCCGGTCGCCACAATAGGCCATCAATGGAACCGTCAATTCCTCTTGCAGTTTCCCGGCAATGACCGATGTTCCCCGTTTGATGATGCCGAACTTTTGAAGGGCGATCTCTTGGAGCGTATCTCCGAGAATCGCTTGATGATCGTGACCAATTGAGGTGATGATGGCTGCTTTCGGTTGCTTCAGTACGTTTGTCGAGTCATAAAGCCCTCCGAGTCCGACCTCGTAAATGACGAAGTCTGGACGAACTTGATAAAAATGATAGAAAGCAAGTGCCGTCAACGCTTCAAATTCCGTGACTGTACCAATCGTCGGCTCAAGCTCGGTCATTGCTTGCTTCACTGCAGTAGCTGCCTTAACGAGATCCGCTTCAGCAATCGGCACTCCGTTCAGCATGATCCGTTCCTCAAACTGAATGATGTACGGGGATGTAAATGTTCCAATTTGTAACCCTTCCGCCATTCCCATCTCCCGTAAGAAGGCGACGGTCGACCCTTTCCCGTTCGTCCCCGCGACATGGATCGTCGGGACGGCGTCCGGATCAATCTGCAATGCGGCCAGCAATGCTTCCATCCGACTTAGTCCCGGTTTGATGCCGAATGCCAGTAACCGTGACAACCATTCTAATACGTCTTCTCTCGTCTCCACTCTGTCCCCGCTCCTTTAAAAAAAGTGGCTCAAGGAAACTTGAGCCACTGTTGAAATTATTGAGATAGTTCGTTGATCCGCGCTTCGACTGCTGCACGTTTTTCGTTATAATCTTGTGCTTTTGCTTGTTCTTCTTCGATGACATGTGCCGGTGCTTTTCCGACGAAGCCTGGGTTGTTGAGTTTTTTCTCGACCCGTTCGACTTCTTTCGTATACTTGACGAGTTCTTTATTCAAGCGGGCGATTTCTTCTTCGATGTTGATTAAATCAGCCAACGGAATGAACAATTCTGCGCCGGTCACGATGGCACTGAGCGCTTTTTCCGGTGCCGCCATGCTGCGTTCGACAAGTAATTCGGAAGCATTCGTGAACTTCTTCAAGTATGAGATGTTCGTCTCTAAGTCATGTTGTACTTGATCGTCACTTGTCGAAATCATTAACTGAATTTGTTTTGACATCGGTGCGTTCACTTCAGCACGGATGTTCCGGACCGACCGGATGACGTTTTGGACAGCTTCAAACGCAGGGACTGCTTGCGGGAAATCAAGTGTCTCATTACGTGTCGGCCAAGCGGCACGCGTGATCGTTTCCCCTTGATGCGGCAAGTGCTGCCAAATCTCTTCCGTGATGAACGGCATGAACGGGTGCATCAGACGCATGATTTGGTCGAGCGTGTACGCAAGAATCGAACGCGTCGTCAATTTAGCGGCCTCATCTTCACCGTTCAGCGGTAACTTCGCCATCTCGATGTACCAGTTACAGAAATCTTCCCAGATGAAGTGGTAGAGGATTCGACCGGCTTCACCGAACTCATACTTATCGGATAAGCGCGTTACGTCGTCAATCGTCGTGTTCAGACGTGTCAAGGTCCACTGATCGGCTAATGATTTTTCGCCCGTCAGATCGATTTCTTCATACGTCAGACCATCCATGTTCATCAGTGCGAAACGGCTTGCGTTCCACAATTTGTTCGAGAAGTTCCATGTCGCTTCGATTTTTTCCCAGTAGAAACGTAAGTCATTTCCTGGCGTCGAACCTGTCGTTAAGAACCAACGGAGTGAATCGGCACCATATTTTTCGATGACGTCCATTGGATCGATTCCGTTCCCGAGTGATTTCGACATCTTCCGTCCGTCCGAGTCACGAATCAGACCGTGAATCAACACATCGTTGAACGGGCGTTCGCCTGTAAATTCATACGATTGGAAAATCATTCGCGATACCCAGAAGGCGATGATGTCGTACCCCGTAACGAGTGTCGACGTCGGGAAGTATTTTTGGTAGTCCGCAGCATCCGTATTCGGCCAACCCATCGTCGAGAACGGCCAGAGCGCTGACGAGAACCACGTATCGAGGACATCGTTGTCCTGCTCCCAGTTTTCGATGTCGGCTGGTGCTTCTTTCCCAACGAACACTTCACCTGTTTCTTTATGGTACCAGGCTGGAATACGGTGTCCCCACCAGAGTTGACGGCTGACACACCAATCACGGATGTTCTCCATCCAGCGGACATAGGTGTTTTCGAACCGTTGTGGGACGAAGTTGATTTTATCGTCGCCTTGTTGTTCAGCAAGTGCTTTTTCAGCGAGTGGCTCCATCTTGACGAACCATTGCAGCGACAAGTACGGTTCAACGACTGCATCTGACCGTTCCGAGTGACCGACCGAGTGCAAGTGGGGTTCAACTTTAATCAAGACGCCCGAGGCTTTCAAATCTTCGACGATTTGTTTACGGCAGTCGAAGCGGTCCATGCCTTCATATTTGCCGGCATTTTCGTTCATCGTCCCGTCTTCGTTCATGACGAGGACACGTGGTAAGTCATGACGGTTCCCGACTTCAAAGTCATTCGGGTCATGGGCTGGTGTGATTTTAACGACACCCGTTCCGAACTCCATATCGACATATTCGTCAGCGACGATCGGGATTTCTCGTTCGACGATCGGGAGCGTGATCGTTTTACCGACGAGATGGGCGTACCGCTCATCTTTCGGATTGACGGCGATTGCCGTATCTCCAAGCATCGTCTCCGGGCGCGTCGTCGCGAGTTCGACGTGACCTGTTCCGTCCGTCAACGGATAGCTGAGGTGGTAGAACGCTCCTTCGATATCTTTATAGATGACTTCGATATCGGAAATCGCAGTTTTTGTCGCCGGGTCCCAGTTGACGATGTATTCGCCACGATAAATCAAACCTTTTTCATACAGTTTAACGAAAACTTCCTGGACGGCTTCAGACAACCCTTCGTCGAGCGTAAAGCGCTCGCGTGAATAATCCAGACCAAGTCCGAGTTTCGCCCATTGCGCACGAATCGTCGACGCATATTCTTCTTTCCATGCCCAAGATTGTTCGAGGAATTTCTCACGTCCCATTTCTAAGCGCGATTGTCCTTCTGCCCGCAATTTTTGTTCGACTTTCGCTTGCGTCGCGATTCCCGCGTGGTCCATCCCCGGTAAGTACAAGACGTCGAACCCTTGCATCCGTTTCATCCGTGTCAGCATATCTTGCAGTGTCGTATCCCAAGCATGACCGAGGTGAAGTTTCCCTGTCACGTTCGGTGGCGGGATGACGATTGTGTACGGTGCTTTCTCTGGATCTTGATCGGCTTTGAAATATTCCCCTTCTAGCCAAAAGTCGTACCATTTTTCTTCCGTCGCCTGCGGATCATATTTCGTCGGCATTGATAATTCCTGCATCTAAATCGCTCCTTTTATCCATAATAAAAACGGCTACTCTCGTCCTCATCTAAGGACGAAAGAAGCCGTTGCTCTTCCGCGGTACCACCTTAGTTCACTTCAAATACAAAGTGCCCTCTAGCCCGCGTAACGTGCGGAATCCGGATATCGCTCGCTCGCGCTTACGATACCAGCTCGTGGGGTGACCTTCGTCAGGACAGACTGTCACATCTCTCAGCCGGTGGATGTGTTCTCTCTTACAGTCTGTTGTCTGACTACTCTTCCCGTCAACGCTGTTTCCAAATTATTCTTCCCTTATTTTATCCGAGACGTCCATCGCCCGTCAAGAACTCCTTAACGGTTAAATTCGACTTGTAGTTCTTTAAACGTCAGCTCGACCGCTTCGATCGTCCGTTCGATATCGTCTTCCGAGTGGACGGTCGACAAGAAGAGTCCTTCGAATTGTGACGGTGGAAGGAAGATTCCGCGCGCCGCCATCTTTTGATAGTACGAACGGAACATCTCGAGGTTCGATGTTTTCGCTTGTTCGAAATTCGTCACGGGTTGATCCGTGAAGAAGACACCGAACATCGCGCCGGCGCGGTTCGTCGTCAACGGAATGTTGTATTTCGCAGCAGCCTGTAAATAGCCTTCCGCGAGACGGTTCGCTTTTCGGTCAAATTCTTCATAGTGTTCCGGTTTTAACTGCGTTAATGTCGCGAGGCCTGCCGCCATCGCGAGCGGATTTCCGGACAACGTACCCGCTTGGTAGATTGGACCTTGCGGCGCGATTTGCTCCATGATGTCACGGCGTCCACCGTAAGCACCGACGGGCATACCACCACCGATGACTTTACCGAGACAGGTGATGTCCGGTGTGACACCGAAGTATCCTTGGGCACAGTTGAAACCGACGCGGAACCCCGTCATGACTTCGTCGAAGATCAGCAACGTGCCGTGTGCTTCCGTGATTTCACGAAGTCCTTCGAGGAATCCAGCTGCTGGTGGGACGAAGCCCATGTTCCCTGCTGCCGGTTCAACGATGACACCCGCGATATCGTCGCCATGTTTTTCAAAGGCCGTCCGGACAGCATCCATGTCGTTATAAGGAACCGTCAGCGTCATACTGGCGATTTGTGCCGGCACTCCCGGTGAATCGGGAAGACCAAGCGTCGCAACGCCTGAACCGGCTTTAATCAGCAAGGAATCCCCGTGTCCGTGGTAACAGCCTTCAAATTTCAAGATTTTCGTTTTGCCTGTAAACCCACGCGCGAGACGTAATGCCGCCATCGTTGCTTCCGTCCCCGAGTTGACCATCCGGACGACTTCGACCGACGGGACACGACTGATGACGAGTTCTGCCATCGCCGACTCGATTTCAGTTGGTGTCCCGTAACTCCAACCGCGTGTTGCCTGTTCTTGAATCGCCGCCGTGACGATCGGATCGGCGTGACCTAAAATCATCGGTCCCCACGATAAAACGTAATCGATGTATTCTTTCCCATCGATATCGTATAATTTTGAACCACTTGCCCGTTCGGCAAAGATTGGTGTCATACCAACTGATTTATAGGCACGGACTGGACTGTTCACGCCACCCGGCATGAGTGGTAATGCTCGTTCAAAGGCAGCTTTTGATTTTGAGTTCTGATTGGTTAAGCTCATTTCGATCCCTCCAAGTAACGACAGATGTCTTTCGCGAAATAGGTGATGATTAAATCTGCTCCAGCCCGTTTAAAGCCAAGCATCGTCTCCATGACGATTCGTTCTTCATCAATCCAACCGTTGAGTGCCGCTGCTTTGACCATGGCATATTCCCCTGAGACGTTGTAGGCGACGATTGGTAAATCAATCCGCTCGCGCACGTCCCGAATGATGTCCATGAAGGCAAGCGCTGGTTTAACAATCATGAAGTCTGCCCCTTGTTCTACGTCAGACGTTGCTTCCCGGAATGCTTCGCGGCGGTTCGCCGGATCCATTTGATATCCTTTACGATCGCCTTCACCCGGTGCTGAATTGGCAGCATCTCGGAATGGCCCGTAATAGGCAGAAGCGTACTTAACGCCATAACTCATGACTGGAATATGGCTGAACCCATTCTCATCAAGCCCTTGACGGATTGCAGCGACAAAACCGTCCATCATCGATGATGGTGCAATAATGTCTGCACCGGCACGTGCTTGTGAGACGGCCGTCTGAACGTGCAGTGGGAGTGAGGCGTCATTATCGACTGTACCGTCCGCGACGATGCCGCAATGTCCTGTCGATGTATATTCACAGAGACATGTATCCGCGATGACCGTCAATTGCGGTGCGAGTTTCTTGACGAGACG